>CAJTSD010000017.1 GCA_910578795.1 uncultured Lachnospiraceae bacterium | reverse complement strand
TACACTCCATCTACTCTCTCCCTTAACCGTCTTCTTGCTTCTGAAACGCTAATTGACTCGGCTCCGTCCAAACGCTCTTGTTCTGCTTGAAGCACCTTTGCACGAAGCTGTAGAATCTGCTCACGTTTTTCAAAGGCTTCTATACTCATCAGAACCAAATCACCCTCACCATTTTTCGTTATATAGATTGGTTCTTTTGTTTCTTTTGCCATATTTGAAATTGATGTGTAATCATTGCGCAAAGCTGCTGATGCTTTAATTATCATATCCGCGTCCTCCATATCATTTTTATGATATGATTATATCTTTATTTTTATATGTTGTAAAGGTTTTCCTTCTTGTTCTTAATTCATTCTATATGTGTAAGGTCTCCGTATCATTTTCTCCAAACATCTCTATAATCTCTTCGTCCCATGCGGCAAAATCATCAGAAACCTGAAATATTCCCTCGGCGATACCGATGCGCTTAGGTTTTTATACCGGTTCGGAAACAGATCTCTCTTTCGATTGTTCTTTTCGTGCCATATTTACCTTCCATTCTATGATATATGCGAAGTCTGCGGAGAGATAACGGGTTTTCCCTCCTGGTCAAGCAATGGTGTCATTCCGCCTGCATAACCACTGACATGGTATAAATAGTTTACACCTGTTTCCTTATCTACCCAAATTTCCGTTACGTTTACGGTTCCCTGTGAGTATACCTTTTCAAATCTGTTCTTTCCCATTTGCACTCCTCCGTATAATTTTTCTCTTGCTCATTGAAGATTGATACATTTTTTAATATCCCTGTCATAGACATATTGCGGTTTCAGTTCTCCTCTGACGATATTCCAATGGTATACCCTGCATAGCAACGCAGCAAAATTATCTTCCACACTATCATAAAGCTTTTCTATGGTATCAATCTGCTCCACAAATTCCGCAAAAGAAACATTTGCCCCATACAGCAAAGTATCGCCTTTATAATATTCTATTTCAACCACCATACTGCCACCTCATGACATGCGAAAACAGTCACGCAAAACACTCCCGCACCATCGCAATCACAAGTTCCTGCTCCGCTTTGGTCATCTTATTATCGGAGGGCAGGCACAAGCCTCTGTGGAAGATGTCCATGCCAACATCAAGCGGTCTGCCGTCTTTGCCGTCACTGCCACCGCTGATGTAGGCGTTCGTCTTTGCCCTGCCGTCGCCCTCTCTTGTAACGAAGCCGTTCATGCGGTAAATCGGCTGCATATGCATCGGCTTCCAAATCGGGCGCCCTTCCGCATTGTATTTCATCAGCGTGTCAAGAATTTCCGTCGGGCAGCTCTTGCCGCGCTCCGGCTGATACAAAACCTCACACTCACTGCGCACCTGGTTACACATGGCGTCCGCGTCAATCAGCATACAGGAAAGCCAAAAATTCGGCTCCGAGTTTTGCGCATCAAACGGGTTCATGGAAACGGGAAGGTCTTTAAAACCCTCCTTGTAACGCTCATAAATCGCCTTCTTCCCCGCAATATGCTCCGCAAGATGCGCCATCTGTCCGCGCACAATCCCCGCAATCACGTTGCTCATCCGGTAATTGTATCCAAGTTCCTCATGCTGGTACCACGGCGCATTCTCTCTTGCCTGTGTCGACCACTTGCGAACCTTGTTTGCCGCCTCCAGATCATCTGTCAAAAACATGCCGCCTGCCGAACCCGTGATAATTTTATTTCCATTAAACGAAATGCAGTTGTACTGTCCGAATGTCCCCGTCTGCTGTCCCTTATATGTTGCTCCAAACGACTCCGCCGCGTCCTCCACAATCACCGCACCGTGTGCATCGCAGATGTTCTTAATCTCATCAATTTTTGCAGGAGTGCCGTACAAATGTGCGAATACAACAACCCGCACATCGGGATATCGTGCAAATGCCTTTTCCAATGCAGCAGGATCCATGTTCCAGGTATCATATTCCGTATCGATAAAAACGGGAACGCCGCCCTCATAAACCACCGGATTGACCGTCGCGTCAAACGTCATGTCAGAGCAAAATACCTTATCGCCCCGCTTTACCCCCGCAAGCTTAACGGCAAGATGCAGCGCCGCCGTACCCGACGCGAGTGCAACCGCATAACCGCAGCCCGTCTTTTCGCAGACAAGACGTTCCAGCTCGTTTAAATTCGCGCCCACGGTGGACATCCAGTTGGTATCGTACGCTTCCTTTACATATGTCATTTCCTCACCATGCATGGTCGGACTTGAAAGCCATACCTTCTTTTCAAATGCCCGAAATTGATTCTCCGCTTGGAACATATCCAGATTTTCTCCTCTCTGTATTACTGTTCTTATTTTTATAGTATATGGCAAAATTCGGTTTTATACAAGATTTTCATACCAATTACAAATCCTGTTTCATGCGATCCAACTCGTCCTCAACTGCCTCAATCCTTCGCTGTTCCTCTGTTTTTTCAACCTTCTGCTGAACTCCCTCCGATATGCGGTCCGTTGTGTGCGCATTTTTTCTGTCCGAAAGCAGCAGCCTTGCAAGCAGCCCCGCTCCGCCAAAAATCAGCACCAAAATCACAACCCACTCATATAAGGTCATGCGCATTAAGGAAATGTGGCTTGTCATCACCACCGCCGCAATAATGATAATCACGGACGCAATGGTAAACAGTTTTGACAAGAGGCTTCCGCCCGAGCCAAACATCCACACAATCCCGATAATAAACGGCATCATAATTAATCCGTTACTTAATTGAATCCCTCCGAGCGTAAACCCAAATCCAAAAAATCCTGAAGACACCATGACTTTTTGTGAAAAGATAAACAATCCCGCCACAAGCATTGCCAAACCAGCCAACAGCTGTAACAACTCATTTTTCTCTTTTTTCATCGGTACAACCCCTTTCTCTCTTTGCGAATTTGTGCAGCGCACAAATTTGCCGTTTGAAAAATCATTGATTTTTCAAACTTTCTTTCGGAATATACGTCGGCACTATCTCTTGGATCAGCGGACGCACGTCCTCACATTCATCCTCAACTGCGCGCTTCAAATTATTAAGCTGCACATAAAACTTCGACTCGTCAAACTCAATCGGCTTTCCGATATGGATGAGCTTATTCTCCGTATCCGTCATGCCCTCCTCATTCATCAGAAGCTCCTCGTAGAGCTTTTCGCCAGGGCGCAGTCCCGTAAATTCGATTTTGATATCCTCATCCACTTTATAGCCCGAAAGCTTGATTAAATTCTTCGCAAGATCGAGAATTTTGACAGGCTCTCCCATGTCAAGCACGAAAATCTCTCCGCCCTTTGCATATACGCCTGCCTGCAGTACCAGGGAAACCGCCTCGGGAATCGTCATAAAATAGCGGATAATATCCGGATGCGTCACGGTCACAGGACCGCCCGCGGCAATCTGCTGCTTAAAGAGCGGAATCACACTCCCGTTGCTTCCGAGCACGTTTCCAAAGCGCACTGCCACAAACTCCGTATCGTAATGACGGTTGTAGGTCTGCACAATCATCTCGCAAATCCGCTTGCTCGCACCCATAATATTCGTCGGGTTCACCGCCTTGTCCGTAGAAATCAGTACAAACTTCTTCACGCCGTGCAGCGCCGCTGCCTGTGCCGTCTTCCATGTACCAAATACATTATTCTTAATCGCTTCATTGGGGCTGACCTCCATCAGCGGCACATGCTTGTGCGCCGCCGCATGGTAAATGATATCCGGATGATAGGTCTTCATCAGATCATTCATGCGGTTCGTATTTCTAACAGACGCAATCAGTACCACCAAATCCAGCTTCGGATATTTTCGCTTCAACTCCTGTTGAATTTCATAAGCATTGTTTTCATAAATATCGACAATGATCAGCCTTGCCGGTCTGTGTCCCGCAATCTGCCTGCAAAGCTCGCTTCCAATCGACCCGCCGCCGCCCGTCACCATGATTGTTTTATTTTTCACATAGTTTAAAATCGATTCCAAATCCACCTTAATCGGATCGCGTCCAAGCAAATCCTCCACGTCCACATCACGCAGCTTGCTGACATTGACCTCGCCGTTTACCAACTGGTAAATCCCCGGAAGCGTCCGCAGCTTACAGCTCGTTTCCTTACAGATTTCCACAATCTCCTTCATAGTGGCACGGTTTGCCGACGGAATTGCGATAATAATCTCGTCAATCCCGTAAAGCGCTGCATATTCCACGATTTTATCGCGACCGCCCACAATCCGCACGCCAAGAATAAAGCGTCCCCACTTTGTTTCATTATCGTCAATAATGCACTTGATGGTCATGGTGCTGAAATCACTGTTCGTGATTTCCTTAATCACGGCATGTCCTGCCTCGCCCGCACCAATAATCATCACCCGAATACCGTTTTTACGGTTTTGGTGTTTATGCTTCATTCCCCTGATAATACGGTATGAAAATCGCACAGCAGTCGTGGCGCCCGTCAGCACAAGCACATACATAAAATAGTAGCTGCGCGGAATCGGATACGACAGTAATTTCATGCCAAGGAAGTTAAGCACCGCACAAAGACAGCATGCCGCAACAATATTCTGCGCCTCTGCAGTGCCTGCAAACGCCCACAAGCTATGATAAAGCTTAAACAGATAAAATACCAGCAGCGTGATGACTACGTTGACAACCATAAAGTTCCACGCGGAACTTAAATAGATTTCCGGAATATCCGTATATTTCAATTCAAAACGGATCCACAGCGGCATAATGCTTGCAATACACGCAATCATAATGTCAATAATTACAAGCACAATGCGCCTGTGTAAAAGCTGCATATTCATATGATTTAAAATTTTCATAACTCCTCCTTCGCACCCGAAGAACGCTTTGCGCTAATGAGCAGCGGCTGCATCAGCAAAAAGCAAAAGCCTGCGGGAATGCACGGGTGAAACGCCCATTCCGTGACACTGATTAACCCAAATACAATAATCAGAGCAAACGGAACAATATAAATTCCAAATTGATCTCCCTGTGTCATGACAAGTCTGATAGAACTCCACAAACTAATGGCACAAATTGTCAAAAATACTACACCTGCTATCATACCAAAATTATAAGCTACCTGCAAATAGGAATTGTGCGCATGCACGTGTTCTTTGCCTTCCTCATTGACAAGCGCCATCTTTTCATGTCCCCCGAATGATAACGCCTTCACATAATCCAAAAATATATCAAAACGTCCGTTCGACACATCATTTTCTTCTTCCTGTTCCCCGTTATTACTGTCATCATCTTCTTTCACTGTTCTGATATCTAATCCCGCAAAATCGTCTCCGGTGTATGCGAGATATTGTTCCTGTGGCAATCCAATGCCAAATGCCTCCTCATCGTCTTCTTCCTCTTCCGTAATCACTTCTTCCTTTTGGAAACGTCCAAATAAGGTCGAGAAAAAGCGCGGTACCGTCATATATTTGTCAGAATCAATGGGGTCACCCCTGTATACCATAAACCCCCTGTCCTGATGCTCCAGGTCATATCGAATCGGCTCATTGATTATGGCGGGAACCATTCTGACTGCGCTAAACACAAGGGGAAAACTCAATAATACCAACAGCGAAAGAACACCAATCTCCCTCCATATATTAGAAGGCAGCTTATGAAACGCAATCGCTGCAAGCGTGACCACCAGCGCCGCCGTCACAAACGCAGAAAGATATGCCGTCCTTGACATGGTAAGAAAAATATATCCTGCGGTCACCGACACCAGAAAACACTCAAACGGGCAGCACACCAACATATTTTCCCGTGCCCTAAGCATACCAAAAAGCTTTCCCGCCGCCGCTCCAAACACAACTGCCAAATACATTCCCGTACACGCAACTGTATGAAAAATGCCGCCGTAACGATAGAGCATCCAGTAGTGGTGTGGTCTGTGAATAAAACAAAACAGAACCACCAAACCAAAGCTAAGCAGTATTCCGTTTGTAAAATTTTTTAAAAACCTGCTTCTTACCGCAGGCGTAAAACGCAGGAAAAACATTGTCACAAAGGGCAATGTCGCTGTGTAAACCCATGTTTTTTCAAACCGGTAGAGAACCATGAACACAGAAAATACAATCCACAGAACGCCGTATGTGATCTGAAATAAAGACGGTCTTTGAAAACGGTACCCCCCCTGGCGCAATGTCTTAAACCATGTAATCAGGATCGTAAAAAGCAAAAATCCCCACAATACCACCACCGCACATGTTAACGCGGCAAGCTCATGCTCATTTGTTCCCTTCTCAAAATCACGGCAATATATCACGGAACCTGCAATTGATGCGATCAGCCAAAAAACGCTTACTATATTCAAAAGCTGTTTTTCACTGTACATCATCAGAAACGCAATCGCCAGAAAAATCAGCATCCAGCGTGTATTGGTAGCATGATAATACTCCCTGTCCGCATTGACATATTGACATAATGCATAAAATAAAAGTCCAAAGCTTGCTGTCTGAATATAATTTCTCCATATCAGGGAACGCTTTCTTGCGGCAGAAAGCTTTGTCTTTTTCGCCGGCACGGGATAGCGGTCACGCAGCCATATTGCAAGCAGAAGCCATGCCGATCCGACCACCGTTGCAACAGTAAAAAAGATTCTGTCTGCCGCTCCACCGCCAAAACGGTTTTGGATTACCGAAAACACGAACAAAAACAACGCCCCTCCTGCTGTCAAAACGCTTGCGGCAATTCTGAAATACCAAATTATATACTCCCTGTACTCTGTTAAATAATTATCATAGGCATAAAGTGCAATTGCCGCTGCAATATACAAAATCACCGCCGCTGCAATAATAACCAAATCATATAACAAAATTCCAACTGCCGTAAGCGGTTTTGCATAATCAAAATCCGCAATCAGAGCAACGCCGTCATTGATAATTCCATCAATATAAAGTGTACTGTTTTCGGTCTGACCAAGCTGCCCTCTGTCTGCCACAGGCAGCTCAAATACCCCGCCGCAGTCTTCGGGAACTAGGATTTCATAATAATATGCCTTATCCGGATCCACGTCCAAATCCGGCGTTGCCGACACAAATCCGTCATCCTCAATATCCCCGCAGCAGCATTGTTCTTCAAAAAGACATGAGAAATTCTCGTCATACAACCGAAACAGCACAAAATCCGACCGTCTGCTCTTGTCGGGCACATTACACACCATATATAGCCTTATGCTATATAAATGTTCCTGCGAAAAATATACCGTTTGCAGCTTTTTGTCATTTATTGTAAATGCATCACCCTTCAAGCCATCCCGCGCCGAACCGTTAAATGCCTTTTGACATGAATACTCATGATTTTGCACGATACCCAGTGGAAAGACACGCAGCATCAGAATAAAGGCAACCGTCACAATTATAATTTGTACAACCGTATTTCTTTTTATGTGCTCTGTGTCACCCCTTGTGTAAAAGAGTGCATCCTTTATCACAAGTCTTCACCTTCCTTTGCCCCTGTTTCCTCACGTATCACATACTGTGGGGAACGGTTGATGCAGATATAAATGCGCCCAATGTACTCGCCAATCAGTCCAAGCATAATCATCAGCATACCGCCGAAAAAGACAACAGCCGCCATTAGCGAGCTAAATCCCATCGGCACTGCCGGATTGACCAGCTTCTTGATCACCGTATAAATTCCGTAAAGAAATCCTGCCACCGCGAAGAACACCCCCGTCGCCGTCGCAATCCGCAGCGGAAGAATAGAAAATGCGGTAAATCCGTTAAACCAAAGGGAAAGCAGCTTTCGCATAGTATAACCGGAGCTGCCGACTTCCCGTTTCCTGTGGTTTACGGGCACGTTTGAAATATTTTTCGTGGCACGCAGCACCAAACCAATCACATACGGATAACTATGTTCATACTGCAGCATACTGTCAACGACAAAACGTTTTGCCGCAAAATAGCTTGTCAGCTGCAGCTCCTTGGGTTTCCCCAACATAATGCGTGTCATAATGTCATTGATATGACTGCCAAAATTGCGGAACGCGCTATGTTTCTTGGAATTGTAGCTCGCATAGACCACGTCCCTGCCCTGCTCAATCGCATCAATCAGCTTGCCCACCTCATTCGCAGGCGTCTGCCCGTCATCGTCAAGACACACCACAATATCCCCGTCCGACTTTCGCAGTCCTGCCATCAGCGCCGCATGCTGCCCAAAATTTTTCGCAAGACTGATTCCCTTAATGTTGTTATACTTTTCACAAATTTGTCTTATTACTGAAAATGTATTATCGGGGGAGCAGTCATTTACGAGAAAAATGTCATAGTCGTATGCCGCAAGCCCCTTCATCGTATCCATAATTTCTGCCACAACTGCCTCAATCGTATGTTCACTGCGGTAGCATGGTATGACAAAGCTGATTTTGCTCATTCCCGTTTGTCTCCTTCTAAAGCTCCGTAAAGGATTAAATCCTCATATTTTCCGTTTAGCAAAAGCTCGTCCCTCAAATATGCTTCCTGCCGAAAACCCAATTTTTCGTTCATACGCACACACGGTTTATTGTAGGCAAGCACTCTTGAGTGCAGCTTATGCAGCTTCAAATCGTGAAACGCGTAATCAAGAATTAAATTTCCGACCTGTGTTCCAACGCCTTTGCTGCGTGTTCCATTCGCATCCAAAAACAAGCCCCACTCCGCCTTATGATTGTCTTCGTCGAAATTTTGCAGATAGACGGATCCAATCGGCGTATCATCTTCTATGTCACAAATCACAAACTGATGTACCTGTCCTGTAAAAACTTTATTTTCAAGCCAGCTTAAATGCTCCTGCACCGTAATTTCCTTTCGGTATAAAAAGTTTTCTACAACATCCGGGGCATTGCGCCAGCCAAGCACAAGCTGCGTATCCGCCTCGGTAATCGGTCTTAAATATACCGTTTCTCCCTTTATCACAAAATCCTTATCAACCGGTTTCATTGTCAGCCCTCCAAATATCATAAACCACAAATGCCGTTTCATTGCTGTCCGTACGGATTTCATCGACACGCCTGCACTCTATGCAGACACCACGTTTGGCATAATATGCTTTCATCCACTGCATGTCCCTGTCAGGCGCCACCACAAAATACGCGCCTTTTCTGCCAAGAAGCGCACTCTGCATATCACGGAAGCCCTGATCCGCAAGCTTTTTTCGCGCAAGCGGACTTTTTGCCATCCAGCCTCCGCAATAATCATAATTTTTATAGGAATTATCCACGTCCAGAAATATCTTTTCCGAATAGGAAGCGCCCTGATACGAGGTTGCGGAATACACATCCATCACATAATAATTCGTTGCATTCTCGCGACAGTAGTCCATAAACGCATACCACCGCTTATCAGCGGCAGCCCTTGCCTCATATTCCTCACTGACGCGCATAAAGTTCACCGCAAACGCGGCTGCAAGCATAAAAACAGCCAAAAGATACACGGTTTTTATCGTCATACCCTTTTTTTCCTGCCTGACAGTTTTAGGCAGTCTTTGCATATCATTTAACCAAAAGCTGATAATACATGCCAGCTCCGTCATCAGAAGCGGCATCGTCACGCGCGTAAGTACTCTGTCCGCCATATATAAATATAACCATAAAACACTCCTTATAACCAATAGCAGTGCGATTTTCGGCACAATCCTGCGAAGCGCTCTCCAAAGCTCCCTGTTTTTTGCCGCCGGTATCAGGCAAAAAAGTACATAAATCACGTAAGCTGCGGCAACAGCGAAATCAGCCGCATCTAAATGCTTCAACATCCTGTCCTTATATAGCCAAAGCGCATCCCGGATACTGTTTCTGCTCACAAAACCAAATGTATTGTTCAGCTGTCCCTTCTGATATTCTGCCATCGACTTCAGAAGCCATGTATCAATCGACTCATCCAACGCAAAATTATAGTTTTCCAATAGCGCATAGGACTCCCGGGAAAGCCCTACCGTTTCATAGAATTCCTTGTTCTGCTCATAATTTGGAATATCGTAAAAGTCATAAAGCTTTGTCCTTGCGTCAAAAAACTCCCTGAAATTGCTCCAATCATTTCCATGATATGCCAGCATGTCCAAACAAAATACCGCAAGCATACCAAGCAGTGCGCCGCCAAGCAGCAGCAAATATTTTCTAAAATTAGCGCCTGTAAAGATTTTTTCCTCTAAACCCCACCGAAAGAAACCTGCATATAGTAAAAAGGGCATCAGCATCAGACAGACTTTCGTCCGAATCAGAAATGCCAACACGACCAAAAAGAGGGAAATTGCATTTTTTCCTTTTTTACTGCTGTTGCCAGAGGTGATAAACAGAAAAATAGCGCACATCATGCACATGCCTGCCGTCACACTGTACTGTACGATGACAAGCTCACGCAAAAAGAGTCCCATAAACAGAAAAAGCTCCGCAAGAAGCGCCATAATGCGACCTTTTGTGGTCTGAAACAATGTGGTAAGACGAATTGCAATAAGAATTACCGAGCCAAACTGACAGGCGCACAAAAACAAGCCATACCATGCCACACCTGGTACAACTTTGTACAACAGGGCAATCAGCCACGCAAGCGGAAACAAAAGCTGTACACTATAGCCGCTCGGCGTGCCCGTGTATGCGCCCGAAACGATATCTTTGATAAGCGTATCGTCATTCAAATCATAATAAAAATCAAATACAATTGCAGGAAACGCCACAAGCAGTAGGGTGAACACGATCAGAATCGCGGTCAGAAGAAACGCTCTGCCTGCTTTCCTGCCTGTGCGGCTATCCATCATACGTGATAGAACTCCTTCACTTTGCTAACAATATAATCAACCTCAGACTCCTTTAATGCATAAAACATCGGAAGTCTGAAAATACGTTCGCTTTCTTTGGTCGTGTATACATCTTCCCCCGCAAACCTGCCGAATTTCAGCCCCGCAGGCGCACTGTGAAGCGGAACGTAGTGAAATACGCTCCATATGCCGTTTTCCTTTAAAAATGCAAGAAGCTTTGTCCGCTCCTCCAGGTCACGCGCTTTTGCATAGTACATATGTCCGTTGTGCACACAGCCTTCGGGAATGGTCGGAAGCTCCAAAAGCCCCCGCTCCTTCAACGGCTGCAGCAGCGTATCGTACTGTTCCCAGCGCGCAAGTCTTGCATTCGTGATTTCCTGTGCAAGCTCCAGCTGCGCCCATAAATACGCGGCGTTCATGTCGCTTGGCAGATACGAGGAACCATAATTCATCCAACGGTACTTGTCCACTTGTCCCCTGTAATACTGCGAACGGTTTGTGCCCTTTTCGCGGATAATTTCGGCGTCTGTAATATATTTTTCATCTTGTATTAAAAGTGCGCCGCCCTCTCCCATGCTTACGTTTTTTGTTTCATGGAACGAATAACAGCCAAAATCGCCGATCGCGCCAAGCGCTTTTCCCTTGTAGGTTGCCATAATGCACTGTGCGGCATCTTCAATAACAAAGAGGTTGTGCTTTTTTGCAATCTCCATAATCTTGTCCATCTCGCAGGCGACACCCGCATAATGAACCGGTGCAATTGCCTTTGTGTTTGGGGTAATTGCAGCCTCTATCAGATTTTCGTCAATATTCATGGTGTCGGGACGAATGTCTACAAAGACTGCCGTCGCACCGCGCAGTACAAATGCGTCTGCGGTTGACACAAACGTATAGGACGGCATAATGACCTCATCGCCCTCCTTAACGTCCGCAAGCAGTGCCGCAAGCTCCGTCGCATGCGTGCAGGAAGTCGTAAGCAGGCATTTTGCCGTACCGGTCTGCTGTTCAATCCATTCGCTGCATTTCTGTGTGAAAGGACCGTCACCACATATTTTCTGATTTTCCACGGATTGCTTGATATATTCGATTTCCCTTCCCGTAAACGGAGGGACGTTAAAGTAAATCATGTGGTTCTCCTCTCCCATATTTTTCTATTCTTAATATTACACATTATGACGGGATTTTGCAAGGAAAATATTGGAAATCCACAGCCCGCGAAAACTCATGCATACACCGCAAACATCGCATTCTCATACACCCTCTCATACCCCGACTTTTCCGCAAACGCAAGAATCGCGTCACGTTTTTTGTCCGCTATTCCTTTCTGCTCCCTGATTTCCAACGCCTGTTTCCCCAAAATCACAACAGGCGTTTCGCCGTTTTTGTACAGATTTTCCAAATCCCGCTCAAGCAGCTCCAGCCTGTTGGAAGCCAAATCACCCCACGTCGTAAACACCGCAGGCTCCATATCCATAAGATACGAAACAGCGGGAATATCCCCATATAATATCACTTGTTTTTTATTCAGTCCGCTTTCATAAAGAAAGCTGTCAAGCTCCTCAATCGCCTGCTTTTTCCCTGCCGTTGTCCGCATCCCTGAAACAGCCGTACTACAGTTCAGCCTGCCGATGGTTTCCTGCCGCGCAGCAGCTTCTGCATCATGAAACAGAAACCGATACCCAAAAAGAATACTCTGCACCATTGTACACACCAATATCATCAGGCACACACTGACCGCAGCAAAACGCCTGTCCGACCGGAATTTCGTATCAGCACGCAGCGTTCCCCAAATTTTCGCAAACAGATAGACAGACACCGGAGCAACAAGAAACAGATTATTCATAATCGGATATAACCCATTATTGCTGCCAAGCGGCGTAATCCATATGATTACCAGCAAAAAGACAGCCCACAGCTTCGCCCCCTCTTCTATTTTTGCCGAACACAATGTCCACACACAGGCAATCATCACAGCCAAAAGAGATACAGTCACCCACTTATACATACTGAAAAAATCCGTATAATCAAAGCCGAACATGCCTCTGCCATAGCAAAAACGCAAAAGCACTGCCATTCCCAATAAATATAGCGATTTTATAACTACTGTTATTTTGTCTGAAAACTCCTTTTTCGCAAAAATAACACCAACAACCTTAAATGCAGTCACACCCAAAATACCATACGCCACAAAAATGCCCAGCCATGCGCTATACTGCATATAATCCCCAAACATCGCTCCGACCATTGCTGTCGGCTTATAATCGGTCGCCGTATCCGTAACTGCAAAAAGCGAAGTAATCATCTCAAAATACGCCGAAAGTCCATATTTCATGCAGATACACCCAAGCGGCACAATCAGCCCTGCCGCATATCCCGCAATGCAGTAAAGCGTCCGGCTGAACAGCTTCTTAAATTTCTCTTTTTTCAAAATACTAAAATACCATAGCGGCACAATCAGCGCCATATAGGTAACATTCGGCATCCGAACGGCAATACACAGCCCGAGAATCGCTCCGGCTGTCAGATACCCCCGTTTACTGTCCTTAATAACCGCATCATAAAGAATCATCACGGCAGCCGTCATCAGCAGATAACCAAGATAATGATACAAAATCACATTTGGCGCCCAACACAGCGAGAGCGCGGTAAATTCCGCAAGGAAAAACAGCGCGGCTCCCGCTTTGAACGTTCCCCCGTAACGCCCGCACAAATACAAAAATACTGCTGCCGCCGTAACGCCGATTAACAGACCCGCGTAAACATTCATACCTGCCCATGTCCCCCCGCCGGGGAGATCTGACAGCACAACCCCCGTCACATTTGCAAGATAGGTCGCAAGCTTCCACATCGGATTGAGCACGTCAAAAAAGCGGTAGTTTCCAAGCGCATATCCTGCGTCCATCAAATCAACGCCCGTAAACGCATGGCGCAGCGGATAGACCGCCAAAACTGCCGCCAGCAAATAATTCAGACAATTTTTTCCATTGATACTGTTCCTTATTTTCCCCATTTATCTCTTCCTTATGAATAATGCACCAGCTTTTTGGCGCAGCAGCTCAATCAGCGTACACACACCATAAACCGTCAGCACCGTAACAGCCATATGTCCCAAAAACCGGGGAAGCGGCGCACCAACCCAATCCGCACACCGAACCCACTCCACCCACATATACCGGATATTGACATGCTCATGGATTAAATACACTCCAAACGTCGCACCCGACACAAGCATTATCGGTTTCCGAATACGCTCAAGCCGCCCTGTCCTTTTATCAAAACGCCCATCAAATGTCATAAACAGACCGACCGCGCCAAGGTAGCAGAGCAGATGATTATACGTATACGCATAACTGATAAACGCCGAAAGACTTCCCGTTGCAAAAAAAATCTTCCGAATAACGAGAAACGACGCAAAAATCAAAAGCACACTGCAGGCATAAAGCGCAAGCGCCCTTGCCCTGCTGCAAAGAACCGGAATGCCAAACCGCCGGATATACCCTCCTGTCAGATAGAGCGTCACAAACCAAAACGCGTCGTACCCGTACTTGTCCCAGGCAAGCTGCATCGGAATCAAGGTCTTTGCCACGCTGAAAATCAACAGAAAACCGCCTAAAAGCTTTGCAAAGCTCTTTTGGTCGAGCGCATTTGCCCCCTTGTCCAAAAACGGCATAAAAAAACAGAGAATGATATAAGACGTGGCAAACCAGTAATGCTCCGTTACAATTGGAAAAAGATACGTAAAAATCTGATACATGTCCAGCCGCTGCAAGCCTGCAGAAAAACCTGTAAACGTCTGATGCATATCATGGCGGTATATCCCTGTAATAACCGCAACCGCACCGATTGTCACAGAATAAAATATCGCCTGTTTCCATATTTTCAAAGGACGTTTCAGCACATCTTTTGTCTCGGAAACGCCCCCGAAATACCCGCTGATTAGCACATACACATTCACTGCGACAAGACAAAATGCCTCAATCAGCCACGCCGCATAGCCCGACGTACTGATTTGCTCCCGCGCAGGCACGCCCAAAAAACCGCCCTTGCTCAGATAATGGAGGCACACAATCATCAGCATCGCTAAGATGCGAAGCAGCTCGTAATTTAATTGTCGCCCATTCTTCTCCGCCATAGTATACCTCCGGCTATTTCGCGATTTGCCAACTGAAATATCTATGATATTTCAGTTTCCCATTGCAGCTGAAAAATCCTGCTTACAATTCTTCCTGCGCCTTTCGCGTCAATTAAGCGCCGCTCCTGCCTGTGCAGCAAAGCGCGGTAATCCTTGTCACAAACGCACCGTTTCAACGCCTTTTCCGCGTAATCCGTCACCGCCTTTTGGTCCACGCCAAAACACCCTGCATTTACAATATCCGTAAGGAGCGCAAGCTCCTGCGCGCCCTGTCTTTGGTTTTCGGCAAAATAAAACGCAATCATCGGCACGCCGAGCGCGCAAATCTCATAAACTGTACTCCCCGTCGCCGTCAGTACCACATCGCAGCGTTTCATTAATGCTTTCAAATCCTTCAGCCCTTCATAAATCACCACATTGTCCCGTCCGCCGAAATGTTCCTTCAGTTCCTTGGCAAACGCGTTAAACGGTCCGCTCACAATATGCCATGTAATCGGATTTTTCTCATGCCCGCAGGAAAACATACACTCCGCCGCAAGAAACGCCTTTAGAAACGCCCCCGCCGCAAAATACGGGTCACTGCCGCCTGTCGTAATCATGACGTCTGTCACTCTATCCCGCACGGTATATGCGGTATCCGCCTGAAATACGTGCCGCAGCGGCACATATTCCGCGCCAAGAAGCGTGTTAAGCGGTTTTTCTTCTATCCGGTACTGCGCCGCAAGCTTTGGCGCATAAAGATTGTAATTAATCAGCAGATCCACCGGATACGGCGTCCCCATATCCTCCAGGCAAACGGTAACTGCCAGCTTTGAAACCGCCGCAAAATACGCGCTATCCGCCTGATAACTGTCCACAAGCAAAAGGTCGCGTTCGCGCAGCAGCATTTTTTCAAGCTGCGAAAGCTCACTCATCATGTCCCTGTAATCCGTATGCAGCACAATCACGCGAAAGCCCCGCTCCTCTATCAGACTGCGGCATTCATCGTCTGCCGCGAGAAAGACCGGCTTACACCGTTCTCCCAAATCCGCAGCCGCTTCCGCAATCGAAAGACAGCGCATCACATGCCCCATGCCAATCTGCGTATTGCCGTCCGCGCGAATAAAAAACATCTCCTGTTCCCTCCAATGCCTGCATATTTGCCGATTCAAACGCTCAATCCGTTATTTTACGGTTTTGCGAATCAGCATAAACGCCTCCGCCCGCTGCATTCCTGCCGCCATGCCACGCGTTTTGGACAGCACGTCCATCCCCTCAAGGCTTCTTGGGTGTGGAAATGCGCAAAGCTCCGAAACATAACTTTGCATCGCTTTTTCCTTCTGTGCGTAGTACTTCGTAATATCCACGAACACATTCGGGCAAAACGCAGGCTGCGCACTGTAGTCAAAATTCCACTCCGACGAGGAAAGCGTTTCAAACGCATAAAGCTCCTCCACGCAGTAATCCCCAATCGGTCTTGTCGCCGTCAGAACCGCACGCGCCGTATACTGATGGTCCACATTCAAATCCCCGCTATAATGCGTATAAATAATCTGCGGCTTTAGTTCCCGAATTTTCTCCTCCACTGCCTTCACAATTTCCAGCAAATCCACTTCGTCAAACCGATTGTCAGGAAAATCCGCAAAAAACACGTCCCGAAAGCCGATTGCCTGCGCGCTCTCCAGCGTATTTTGATGAAGCGCGTCCACAACCTCCTTCTCTACGTCTTCCCTGTGCGTCCCGCGTGAGGTCTGTCCCTCTCCTAAAATAAGCGCATACACTGCATCTCCCTGTGCCGCATGCCTTGCCGCCGTCGCGCCGACGCCAAGGATTTCATCATCAGGGTGCGCCGCTACGATTAACACTGTTTTCATTTTATTTCCTCTCATTTCTGTACAAACCACAAACCGTACCTTGATACGAAATTATCGGCACAGCCTGCCCAAATTATTCCGTGGGTTGACTCCGAAAAACCACACGCGCCGAAAGCGTCTGCCCGTCCCCGGACAAGTTGGCCTCCTCAAACTCCAACCGATACGCGCCAAACTCCAAATACGCCCTCGGATACCCCTCCGCGTCCAGCATTCGGATATAATCATATATCTTATCCAATTCCATATCGCATGTTATCTTACTATCCTCCGGCTTTCTGCGCTTGAAAACAAGCGGATTTCCCTCCTGTTGTACAGGTGTTATTTTTCCCGTCAAAAACACAGGTATCATTTCCCGAAAAATAATATCCGCACACCGCACAAAAATTTCCTGCGCACTTCCCGCAAGCGACAGCGGTCGTTTCATATAGACCGGTCCGCCGTCAAGCGTTGCCGTCACCCTGATTGCCGATACCTTCGTTTCCTTATGACCGCGCACAATCAGATTCTGCAAGGGACTGCCGCCGCGCCCATAGGGCAGGTCTGTCATGTGGAACACCACGCACTCCCAGTTTTCAGTAATCTCATTGGGAATAAAATACGACCAATGAGGCAGTAAAATGTAGTCAGGATTAAAATCACGCACGTTCTTTACCGTCAATTCCTCTTTTTCCGTGTAAAGAACAATCTCATGAACTCCTTGATACTGTTTCTGCAATTCCTGCGCGCGCGCAATATTCCATGACTTGATTGTCGCAATGATGATTCGCATTCGCTCAACTCCCTCCTGACTGGTCACTCTTTCTTTTTTCGGTAATATCCAAAACATATCACCGTCCAAAGACCTGGAATAACCGCGTATCCGGCGTTTATTTGTCCATGCTTGATAAAAACATACCCACCGCCTGCAAATGTCAAAACCAAAAAGATGATTCCCATACTCAATGCTGCTTTTTTCATTATTATCCTCGCATTTCCTTTATATATCACATTCATATTGTATATATTCTTCCAGTTCCTTTTTGGTAAACCCACACTTCTCAAACGCCCTCGCAGATGCGCGGTTCTCATATTTGACCTGACCTGTTAATTTAATAACATCTGATATTTTGCCAATAACAATCTGTTTTTTTACCAATTCCAGCAACCTGCACCCATACCCTTTACCGCGGTACCGTGCATCAATACTGTAATCAATCAGCGCCTCGCCGTCCGCAACATTGAGCCGTATTTGTCCTACGGGCGTTTCCCCCGCACACAAAATATAGTGATACACGGACTTGTCCGCCAACGTTTTTGTAAACCATTTCACATGATTTTCATAGGGAATCGGCTCCGTATGAAACGCATTCTGCCGCACTGCCGCATCATTTGCCCATTCATACAACAAATCAACATCTTCCGGATTCACTTTTCTCAAAGACAAGCACATATCATACCCCTAACTATGATGCCTGCGGATTGTTCCGTGCTGCGCACTCCCGCAATCCTGCCCAATATTCGCATATCGTGGGATATACATCCCACTTTTATGCTCATATCGGGGCGGGTCTCAAGGTCTTTCACCCACTTATGAGCAAGCTCATGTGGTCTTAGACCTTTTGACCCTGGCATCATTTGATATCCTCAAAAGACAACGGCGTACCACGTTTCAGCTCATGCTTTGCCGTCTTCCCAAGCACTTCCTTGTAATGCTTTGGCTTTAACCCGTAAGCCGGGCGAATACTCCTGATGTTTTCCGGCGTAAGCGTCTCGCCCGCCTTGATGTCCTCCACCACAAACAGCGAACGCCGAAAGCACGCATTGGATTTCTCCTGCTCCGATACCCCATATGTTACCGTTCCCATCGCCTTCTCAACCTCGCGCACCTGCTCCACCATCGCACGAAATTCGTCGGGCTCCATCGAAAACGACGAATCAGGATTCTGAATCGCACGGCTGATGCAGAAATGCTTTTCAATGATATTTGCCCCGAGCGCAACCGCTGTCGCCGCGCTGAAGCTTCCCATCGAATGGTCGGAAAGCCCGATTGGAATTTCAAAGCGCTTCTTCATATCACAGATTGTCGTTAAGTTCATTTCCTCGCTCTTTGCAGGATACGCGCTGGAGCACTTCATCAGCGCAAGCTGCCTGTTTCCCGTCGCATAAATGGCATCGACCGCCTCCTCAATCTCCTGCAGCGTCGCCATTCCGGTCGACATAATAATCGGCTTGTTCTTCGACGCAATATACTCCAACAACGGAATATCCACCAGCTCAAACGACGCAATTTTATAAAACGAAAGTCCGAGCTCCTCCAAAAAATCCACCGATGTCCTGTCAAACGGCGTGGAAAGGAAATCAATTCCCACCCTTGCCGCCTCGTCGCGCAGCTTGTCCTGCCACTCCCAAGGGGTGTACGCCTTCTGATACAGCGAATACAGATTCTCCCCCTCCCAAGTGCCCTTCTCAATATGAAAGTATTCATTATGACAGTCAATCGTCATCGTGTCCGGCGTGTAGGTTTGGATTTTCACACAGTCCGCCCCCGCCTCCTTCGCTACCCCGATCATCTCCAGGGCGCGCTCAATGCTCCCCGCGTGGTTTGCCGACATCTCCGCGATAATATACGCCGGAGCGCCGTCCCCTACTGTTCTTCCATTGATGCTGATTGTCGTTCCCATTCCTACACCATACCTTTCCAAACGCCAAAGCATTTTGGTCTATTCCCCAATCAACGCTGCCTGTTCTCTCCATACAAAATCCGGTACTTCATCTCCGCAATCTCCCAGTCCTCAGGCGTATCAATATCCTGCACTGTCATCTCGTCCTGCACAAACGGCACGACGTTTTCCATCCATATCGCCTTCTGCTTTTGAAAACTTGCGACATTCAGGCAGTAAAACTGCCCGCAGTCATGGTAAAGCGGCTCCAAATCCTGTGAACGCATGTTCATACACTCTTTCCACTTCGGGACAATCCTGCCATTCTCAATCACCACACCACGCTGCGGCGGAAATGAGAACTTTACAACCGGAATCACACAGTCCGCCTGCTCCTCGTCCAGCAAAAGCATCGCCGTCCGAATCGCCTTTGCCGTTACAAACGGCGCCGTTGGATACAGACAGCACGCCCTGTCAAAGCACATGCCCCTGCTCTCATACGCACACAACACTTCGTCCACCACGTCTGCCGTCGTCGCAAAATCGTTCGCCGTCTTTTCACTGCGCAAAAAAGGAACCTTTGCCCCCGCACGCTTTGCCACGTCCGCAATTTCTTCATCGTCCGTGGAAACCATGACCTCATGAAACATGTCCGCCGCAAGCGCCGCCTCAATACTGTATTCCAAAATCGGTCTGCCCAAAAACGGCTTGATATTCTTACGCGGAATGCGCTTACTGCCTCCCCGCGCCGTTATGACTGCGATGCTTTTCATCTCAAATACCTCCAATAAACCCCAAAAGTACAAGGGTGCCTACATCACCCTTGTACTCCTACGCAATTCAAATCGAGTAGGGGAATGACCTTTTCTCCTACTCGCCGCGCGCCCCGTGCGCCGCTTTAGCGGCATATTTCAATGTGAAAAACTTTCATATATGGTTTTTCACATTTTGCACGGGCTGTGCATAATATGCAACAATCTTTTTCACTGCCGCAATCACGTCCGCCACATCGCCGTCCGTGAGCGAATAATAGAGCGGCAAGCTCAAAATCTCATTGTAAAGCTTTTCCGCATTTGGACAAAGCCCCTTTTCATACCCAAGCTTTTCATAATACGGGTGCCAGTAAACCGGAATATAATGCACATTGCAGGCAATATTCTCCGCCCCGAGCGCCTCAAAAAAGCCCTTCCTGTCAATCGAAAGCCGCTCCGGCACAATGCGCAGGATATATAAATGACGCACCGTATCCGACTCCGCAATTTCCTCCTGCACGAACAGCTCCGGCATACTGCGAAACGCCGCATTATACTGCTCCACAATCTCCCGGCGCCGCTTTGCAAAAAGCGCAAGCTTGTCAAGCTGGCTTAAAATCAGCGCACACTGCATATCCGTAATCCGGTAATTATAGCCCAAATCAATCTGCTCGTGATACCACGGTCCATGACTTTTCCGCTGGTAAAAGCGCGTATCCTTTGTAATCCCGTGCGAACGGTATAATAACAGCTTTTCGTACAAATCCTCGCGGTTTGTCAGTACCGCGCCGCCCTCGCCGCCCGTAACGGTTTTCACCGGGTGAAAGCTGAACGTCGTCATATCCGCAATGCTGCCGACCGGCGTCCCGTTATATTTCGTGCCAATCGAATGCGCACCGTCCTCAATCAGGACAATCCCCTTTTCCTGACATAATTTTAACAAAGGCGCAAGCTCCACCGCCTGTCCCGTAAAATCAACGGCTACCACCGCCTTTGTCTGATCCGTAATCTTTTTCGCAACACATTCGGGACTGATATTGTACGTCCTCGGATTGATATCGGCAAATACCGGTTTCGCGCCGCAGTAAAGCGCACAGTTTGCCGACGCCGCAAACGTAATCGGCGTCGTAATCAGCTCGTCGCCCTCTCCCACGCCTGCCGCAAGCGCCGCAATGTGAAGCGCCGCCGTGCCGTTGCTGCAAACCACCGCATACTTCGCGCCCGTAAGCGCGCAAAGACGCTCTTCAAGCTCCGCAATCTTCGGACCGCACGTCAGAAAATCACTTCTAAGCACCGCCTCCACCGCCGCAATATCCGCATCGTCAATATACTGATGCCCATAAAACAATTTTGTGTCCCTGACGGGAGTACCGCCCTCTATCGCCGGTTTTTCCATATCACATTCTGTCCTTTCCGTATTATCTAATGTGAAACTTAGAAGTTCTCCGCGAAACAGCCCTTGCTATAAATGCCTGGAACTTTTTTCACCCTCTAATCATGAAGGTCTGTCTTTAAAAGCTCTCTGATCTGCTCCACCGTAAGCCACTGTGTATTGTTGCCTGACGAATAATAAAATCCCTCTTCAACCTTTTTCCCGCTCGGATTCGGACGCTTTGACTCCTGCCAAAACATCTGCGGATAAATGATAAAGTGCTTATCATACTCATATGTCGTCATCGAATCCTCCGATGTTACCATCACCTCATGCAGCTTCTCGCCAGGACGGATTCCTGTTTCTATCGTCTTAATTCCAGGCGCCATCGCCTCTGCAAGGTCTGTCACCTTAAATGACGGGATTCTGCTGATAAATGTCTCTCCGCCCTTTGCTTCCTCAAGCGCTTTAATTACAAGTTCGACCCCTTCCGTCAGACTAATCCAAAAACGCGTCATACGGTAATCCGTAATCGGCAGCTCCTTCGCCCCCTCGTCAATCAGCTGCTGGAAAAACGGAATCACCGAACCGCGGCTGCCCGCCACGTTTCCGTAGCGTACAATCGAAAAATTCAAATCCTTATTGCCGCAATACGCGTTTGCCGCAATGAAAAGCTTATCCGACACCAGCTTCGTGCCGCCATATAAATTCACGGGATTAACTGCCTTGTCCGTTGAAAGCGCCACTACCTTTTTGATCCCCATGTTCAACGCCGCGTCAATCACGTTCTGTGCACCGTTTACGTTGGTCTTAATCGCCTCATTGGGATTATACTCACACGCAGGCACCTGCTTTAACGCCGCCGCATGAATTACATAATCAACACCCTCGAACGCACGTTTCATACGTTCATAATCCCGCACATCGCCGATGAAAAAACGAAGCCTGTCCTTGTATTGGGCAAACTCATTTGCCATCATCCACTGCTTAAACTCATCCCGCGAGTAAATAATGATCTTTTTCGGATTATAATGCTCCAGCACATACCTTGTAAAGCAATGACCGAATGAGCCGGTACCGCCTGTAATCAAAATAGTTTTATTGTCCAATAACATATATGTTCCTCCCTAAATTCAACTGCATAATTAATTTAATATTACCATATCTTTCCAAAAACGTCAAAATATCTGTACGAAAAACTGTTCCGCAAAGAACTATTCTTCAAAAACAAGATTTGCGGTGACAGCTTTCACAATCTTATCATAAACAATGATATTCCACCTGTTTCCTGCCTGGAACTGATCCTCTCCGTCAATCAGCACCTGACAGACACCGCCAAGCTTTGACAGCACAAGCTCACTTTTTCCTATCCTCATATGCCGGATCCCGTTGTCTTCCCATTCCACGTTCAATGCCATTTTACAGTTTTGATACACCCACTGCTGCACCTTCGTTTTCTTTCCTGTCCCATAATCGGTCCGTGTCACGATAATCACTAAATGTTCATCGTCAACCAGCTGATTGAAGCACTCCTGCGCCGTTTCTGCCGCCATAAAATCCTGCCAGCCGCTCCTTCGCTTATAATCACAAGCCTCGTCCCACGAATTCGGCTCCGAATCCGCTCTCCTGTCAGGCAGCTCAAAATGCTCTTTCAGATAAGCCCCCAAATGACTCGTAACCTTTTTTGCCCCAAAGTCATTGAGATGATCTCCATCCCGAAAATCAGCCGTCAGATCAAGTTCAAGTTCACCCTTATGATGAAGCTCATTGTAATCCACAAACAAAAGTCCGCGCTCGTCTGCCAGCGTCCTGATTGCCTCTGTTTCATACTGGTGCCAGTTTTCTTTGGGTGACTTAAAAAGCAGCAGCTCCACATTGTTTTTTCTGCACAATGCTGCCATCTCATCAAGACAGACAATATTCGCGTCCCCAATCCATGCTTCGCCCTCATATTCATAGTCGTTCAGTCGGACTGCCTGCTCTGTGACAGACTGCGTTTCCAAATATCCCTTTGTATAGTTTGTCTTATCCTGATAAAAATATGTGTAATCAATTTTGCTTAACTCTTTCCAACGGTTATGATAGCGAAACACCGGAAATACATAGGAAAAATACTCTGCATTCACCGCCCCAACGGACTGATAAATACATTTGAGCTTATCAACGGAAAGCGGAATGTCCGTATATCCCCAACGCAGTCCAGCCTCATTTTTACTGTTGATACTGTCTCCTGCCATCATATTAATCTCAAGTGCCACAACCTTCGGTTTTTGTCGTTTTAACGCCTCCTTGAGATAAAGCAGGGAAATATTCATCGGCTGCGACGAGCTGCCAAAATCATATGCCGCAATCCCGTATTCCTCGTACAATACAAGCGGATTCACCGTACAGAAGCTGTTGCTGCTCCCAATCACGATTACATCAATATCATTTTTCTTCTCCGCATAAAACCCGTCCACAATCGTGGTAGAATCCCCAATAAACTTTGCACGTACGATTTTCCCTGTAATTCCAAGCACAAAACAGATTAACAGAAAAAAAGACACTACTGCTGCAACTTTTGAAAAGCCTGTCCGTTTCAACGCACTAATCCTCCGTTTAAAATTGGAAATAGATGAACTGAGCCGCATCATATCCCTCGCCATACACGCCAAACACAATCACCATAACAAGCAATACCGCCACAATCACATACTGCACGGCAAGCGGCTGCTCTTTTACAAGCACATCAAACAATGCCTTTTTCCGCGCATAATACGCATCCACAAGAATCAGAATCACAATCCCGATTAACATAACATTCATCTCGTTTCGTTCAAGCCCTAAGTGATAAATTGATTCATCAAAAAAGGACCATACATCAAAGGATGTAAACATTCTGTACAAATAATAACACGCGTCTTTTACTGTATCCGCCCGAAAAAACACCAGGGACAGCACAAACAGAATAAATGTACATAATCCCTGACAAAATTGATAACCAAACGCTTTTATCCGCACATGAAAATATGTCTGAAACCCTGTCTTAAGCGGTTTTAGCAAATCACCAATTACAATATACACCCCCTGGATTGCTCCCCAAACAACATAATTCCAGCTGGCGCCATGCCAAAGACCGCTCACTGTAAACGTCACCATATTGTTAAAATATTTCCGCGCTCTCGAACATCTGTTTCCGCCAAGTGGTACATACAGATAGTCCCGAAACCAGGAGCTCAACGATATATGCCAGCGTCTCCAAAGTTCACTGATACTTCTTGAAAAAAACGGCGCCTCAAAATTGACCATAAGTTCAATTCCCAAAATTCTTGCAGCGCCAAGCGCAATCACAGAATAGCTCGCAAAATCACAGTAAATCTGCACGGCAAAAAGAATGCTCGCAAGTATAAGCGCCACACCATGATATACGTAATACTTATCAAATACCTGATTGACAAATACTGCTGCCCTGTCCGCAATAACCATTTTCATAAAAAAACCCCACAGCACCATAAGCAGTCCTCTTGTGACTTTATCAAAATTCCAGGATTTCTTATGTGATATCGCTTCAATCTGCCCCAGTAAATGTCCGCTTCTTTCAATCGGTCCCGCAACAAGCTGCGGAAAAAACGACACAAACAATGCGTACCGGACAAAATTGCGTTCCGCCTTGACCGTTCCCCTGTAGACATCAATCATATATCCCAATGCCTGAAAGGTATAAAAGGAAATTCCGACTGGGAGCAGAATATCAAATCTTGAGGCTCCCATTTTTATTCCAAACACCGAAAGTATGGAAGCAATCGAATCACGCAGGAAATAAAAATATTTATAAAACGCCAAAATTCCTAGATTCAATACAAGACCTACCGTCAAAACAACCACACGCTTTTTTTTGCTTCCGGTGCCCGCATGCTCCATAAGAACAGCACATGTGTACGTAATCAAAGTGGATATCAGGATCAGGAACGCATACTTTGCGTTCCATCCCATATAAAAATAATAGCTTGCCAAAAGAAGCCATATCTGCCTGAACTTTTTAGGCACAATATAAAACACCAGGACAACAATAGGAAAAAAGATTATAAATTCAAACGAAGTAAACTGCATAATGTTCCCCTTTAATCCCTGCTATTTCTTTCTAATATGATTACGGTAAAAATATAACAATTGAAAATAAACCAAAAAGCGTAGCGGTGACTTCATATGCATTGCCGCAAGCTTCTTCTGCTCCTCGTCAAATTCTCTCTGATAATAAATATTGTCCTCAAAATCAGGAAATTCATGCTTCATTCCCTCTGCAATCAGTTTGAGAAAATCAAGTCTTGGCTTCTTCATGCCAAGCATATAAGTAAACAGCGTATTCATATAGTATAGCTTGGAAAACGCAAATTCAAACTCCTGTCTGTATGGCTTGTAAAATCCGCATCTGCGCGCCTCCTCAATCAGCCTTTTTCCCATAAGAAGCCTTGCCTCGCATTTTTCCATACTAATCGCATGTACCGTGGACAAATCATGCTGATAATAATAATAAAGCGGCTCCTCCACTTTCTCAAAATGCGCAAAATGAAGCATCCAAATAGGCGATGCGCAGTTATCCTCATAAAAGGTTTTCTCCGGAAAACGAAGATGGTGCCGGTCAATTACCTCCTTCAAATACACCTTAATCACCATGCTGCCCGGATTCATAACAAGCAGCTTATACTTCTCCTGATCTAAAATCCCGGTCTGGTCCATCGTATTGTTCGGCATCAGCTTCCCGACCTTCATGCTCTGCGTATCCGTCATACAGTAATCACAGCCAACCACGTCAGCGCCAGTCTGTTCCGCTTTGTGAATCAGCTTTTCATACATGTCAGGAGCAATCCAGTCATCCGAATCGACAAATCCAATCCACGTTCCCCTTGCTGCCTCAATTCCCTTATTCCGTGCACCGCCCTGTTTCGCGTTCTCATAAGACTGGATTACTTTAAACTTCCAGGGATAGTTCGATTCATATTCCTGTAAAATGGCAAGCGAATTGTCCGTAGACGCATCGTCCACCGCTATAATCTCATAATCTGCTATTGTTTGGTTTACAAGAGAATCCAAACAGAAACGGAGCTTATTGCCTTCTGCCATATTATAGACTGGTACTACAATACTAAGCTTCATCTTTGCGAATCCCCCTGTCTTTCCATTACAATTTTTCCGTCTTCCACCACAAACACCATATCACATTTCTCAATCGTCTGTAGCCGGTGCGCAATAATAACAAGTGTTTTTTTACCGTGCAGCCTGTTTATGGACTCCATAATCGCCGCCTCCGTTTCATTATCCAATGCCGAAGTTGCCTCGTCCAAAATTAAAACCTCCGGATCGTTATAAAGCGCCCGTGCAATTCCGATTCGCTGCCGCTGTCCGCCCGAGAGCCGGATGCCGCGCTCACCGATTCCCGTGTGCACTCCCTCGGGAAGCGTCTTTACAAATTCATCAAGCTGCGCCTCCTTTAAGGCATGCCAAAGCTTCTCGTCGTCAATCTCCTCCTCCGGCACGCCAAATGCGACATTTTTGCGGATATCCGCGTCAAGCAGGAAAATCATCTGCGGAATATACCCCACATTTGCAAGCCATTCCCTGTAATGCTCCTGAATATCCGCATCATCCGCAAGCACCTTGCCGCCCTGCAGCTTCAACAACCCAAGCAGAATATCAATAATCGTCGTCTTTCCCGCGCCGCTGGCGCCCTTAATTCCAATCGACTTGCCAATCGGAAAGCTGACCGTCGCGTTGTCAAAAATCAGCTTGTCCGAGTTCGGATAATGATAGGTAATGCCCGCAAGTTTGACCTCTCTTGTAACCGGAAGCTTTTCCTTTGCCACCACCGCATAGGAGATATCCGTATGCTCCTCATCGGTTTCTTCAATTAAATTATCACTCACATTAAAGAAAAACGGCTCATTAAACGCCATGCTCGTCATCTGATTGTTAATACGGCTTGCCGCCGGCAAAAGGCGCATCGCCGCAATTCCAAACGCCGCAAAAAGCGATACCATTGACGACACATCCGCTCCAATCAGAATCAGCACCATAATATAACCTAAAAGTCCCGCAATACACACGGTTTCTATCAAAAGCTTCGGGGTGTTATTAAATAGACTGAACCGCTCCATCGCTTTGACATACCCTTCACCGACCTTGCAGTACTCCCCGATAAAATACTGCTCACGCCCCGCAACCTTAATCTCTTTGATTCCCTGTACCGTCTGTGAAATCCATGCAAACATTGATGCGCCAAAATCCTGGTTTTCCTTACCAGTACGATTCATAATCGGTTTAATGATATTTTTAATTACCACAAGCGTCACGCCCAAAAGTGCCGCAATCACAACGGTCATCACAGGATCCTCAATCGCAAGCGCCGCCACCAGAAACACAACCACAATTGCTTCCGACGCAATCTGCAATACCGATAGAATCAACGCATACATATTGCTCACGTCCGCCGTAATACTTCTTTGAATCACGGATGTTTCCGCATCAAGATAAAACTCATACTCACGCCGTACAAAGTTTTTCATAAGGCTGGACGCCGTTTGAAACTGATTACTGAACACAAACCGGTAAAGATTTCTCTGCAGAAAAAATGCAAAGATATTTTTCGCCGCATAAAGCCCGATCAAAAACAAAATCGCAAGCACGGAAAACTGCACCGTATTCTGCAAATGAAGCAGCGCACATATTTTTTTGTACGTTTCCCCCTGCTCTAACACCACCGGATTGATGATCAGCTGCACCACCGCCATAACCATCATCACGGCGCCTGTTTCCAGCCCTGCTGAGATAATCATCATCACAAGCAGCCGCGCCATCTGTCCCTTTTGCTTTCTATCCATTAAAATGTTTATCTTTTTTAATATTTTCAGCATTTAGATACTTATGCTCCTCTCTAAATCTGCCACCGCTAACCGTTTGCAAGCGTTAGTCCTGCTTTCTTATTATATGCGTGTTTTTCCGGATCCTCATACGCATCCCAAAAAGAAGCGCCAAGATTCATCTTTTCCTCCACAAAATCCATATTGTTCATCGCCGTTGTGACAATGGACACGGCACGTTTTATTTTTAAGCCTTCAAAAAAATTCAAAACCTCCACGGGAAACCGCCCCCGAAGCACCACTGCATCAGGGCAAAGCTTTGCATAATCAATCAAATCCCTCGGATGCGGTTTGATCAACACCCGATACCCTTTACAGTATTGCGCAATCACATCCAAGCAGACCTTCTTACGCGCCTCCTCATCCACAGGATGCGGTTCAGTCAGGAAGCAGGCAAATTCCTCGCCCTCAAAAGAAGGCTTTAACTGATTCATCAGTGCATCCGCATCCTCAATAAAAGCCTGTATCATCAGCTTTTTCTGTTCCGCGGTCAAAGCTGCTTCCAGCGGTTTTCTCGGTACTTCCACAAAGCGCGGACAGTCCGTCGGCACAACACTTCTGTCATTAATTTCCATATCCAAACAGTATTTTCCCCATCCGTTCATGATAAAAATAAGGTTTCTGCGTGAAAACCAGGTCTTTAATTTAAAATGGGAACTGTTTGCCACATATGCGTCATCCAAATTTTTCAGACAGTCCAGCCCGTCCTCCACTGCATGGTAATAAATATGCCGGTAATTCAGATAATACCCAATCGGATCACTGTCACAAAAAACATAAATATCCCCATACGCCTTAAAATCAATGATTTCCATATACGGTATTTCATATTTTGCGAGCTTTTTGGTAAAAATCATGCGGTTTACCATATGCTTTACCACATTGCTATAATTCGCCCGGTATTTCGCAAGCTCCGGAAAAAAGTCCTCGCGCTTTTCATCCAGTGCAAAAACCGTGTCAAAAATACCAGTACGTCCAAGGCGTTCGCCCAAGTTTTCAAAATCAGTGGAAATTGCACTCAGCGCAAGATCCGCCTTTTGATATTCGGAAGGCGGCGTTTCCCGTTGCACCTTCATTTCTTTTAAAATTGACACATATACATGGTAAAACGTATGACAGACATAAATTCTGCTCTTTATTTTTTTCATAAATATCACCCGTTGTTTTGCTTACACTGCCCCTTATGCGTATAACGATAGCCTTCCTTCGGATGAATAACAGGCGCTATACTCAGCGGTCCTGTCCTCTCCGGTGTTACCTCTCCCTTTAAAAGTCCTTCGCTAAAACGACAAAGCCTGTCCGCCGCCGTCTTGGGATTCCATTCTTTTATCATTGTATTATACGCATTCATTCCAAGCTGCTTTCGAAGCTTCTGATCTTTGCAAAGTCTTAAAACGCTTTCCCGAAATTCCTTAAAACATCCTGTTTTGTATACCAATCCGTTTTCGCCATGCTTTAAAAGAAACGGCACGGCTCCGATACCATGTCCTGCCACCACCGCACACGCACTGTTCATCGCCTCGTTTAATACGGCTCCCCAGCCTTCTAAATAATTGCTGGTAAACAGAAAAATATCCGCCTCTTCCATATACTCCCGTACGCTCTGCGGCGGTTGAAACCCGTGAAACGTCACTTCCTGATTTAGCTGGTAACGCGCTGTCATCCGTTTTAAGCGCTCCTCAAGTATTCCGCCTCCCACCATGTCAAGATGAAAAGAAATCCCCTGGCTTTTCAGAAACCGTGCAGCCTTTACGGCATATTCCGGATGCTTTAACTTTAAAAAACGACCCGCCCACAAAATGCGGACCTGTTCCTTCCCGGTAGCGTCCACATGCTGCTTGCGAAAAAACAAATCATTAAATTCGTAAGTATGAACTGCCGGAAAATATCCCCACATAAATTTCTTGTTCGGATATGCATGGACAATCTCAAAATCCGACGCTACATACGCCCCATGACACAAAAGATATACCGGTGCATCGGCATACTGCGTATGATCCTCATACTTCTTTTTTCTTCCTCTCGGCGAGATTGATTTCCACTGACCTTCCCGGTAAAGCCGCTCACTCGCACGAATCACAATTTTACCCGCGTGCAGCCTCGGCTTAATATAACTTTCATCCTCGACACCGCCAAAAACAACAACATCACTCTGTAAAATCAAGTCCGCACAGTATTGTTCTTCCTCATAATAAAGCTTTAAGTAAGGAATATAGGCAACCTCACTTCCCCACCCCATTTTTACGCGGTCCTCCTCCATAGGAGAAGTCTGTATAAACGCAAAGTCATCCCCAAGCTTTTGATACAACTCATTTGCCATCGGAATCTGATGATGATTGATATAATTAGACACAATTGTTAATTTCATGATAAATCTCCATCAGTCTGTTATAATTCGTGTCCGGATCATGTGTCTGCATTGCGTGTGCCCGTGCATTTGCAGAAAAATACATCGCAAGCTTATCATCCTCAAAAATCTGTAAAATCGCATCCTTTAAACGCTTTGGCTTATCCTTGGGATAAAGCAGCCCGTCTTTTTTGTCCGTCAGAAGATTGTGCACACCGCCCACATCCGCCGAAACAACAGGCACTCCCAACAGCATTGCTTCTCCCACGGAATTTGGTGAATTCTCGATTGCCGACGGGCATAGAAAAATATGTGTTTTTAAAAATCGGGCACATATTCTATCCGAGTGAAGTCTTCCCACAAACTTCACATGATCCTCGAGCTTATTCTTTTTGATTTGATTAAGTAAATATTTCCCATAGCCTGACAGCCTGATTTTGTCCCGCAGGCTTCCATGTGCCGTAATGACATCTCCCGCCACATAAACCATTGTATTTTCATACTCCTCAACAATTTCCGGCAAAACGTCAAGCACATAATGCAGCCCCTTAATCGGATAATTTCCTTGGCTCAAAAACAGGGAATGCTGCTCAATCTTATCAATATTCCATGTATTTGCATAGAACTCACTCCGAAGCGTTTCATTCATAAAATGGTACTTTGCCTTCGGCGCAAGCTTCTTTGTCATCTCCCGGTCAAAATCCGTCCTCCCGGTGACATGACCGACAAGGGAAAGCGCCTCCTTTTCATATTCTCCGCGCTTTTTAAACTTTTCCTGCTGTTGAAAAAGCCCGTCTTTTTTTAGTATATCCCGAACAGTCTTTTTCTTTTGTGCCGCGAGTGGCAGATCTGCCATATACACATCGGCAATCGCACTGCAAAGCCCCTGTATTCCAATCAACGTGCGTTTGGGATTATGAAATGCCTTCACACAGGCAAGCGTGTGCGGATATTCCGTTCCGAATATATGAAGCACGTCCGGCTTAAAGTCATTGAGCACCGCCCCTAAACTTTCTTCCATTCCTGCATCATAATTTTCCGGATGCACTGTATCCTCCCGAAAAATATAATAGTCAATTCCATCTGCTCTATCCTTTACAAAAAGCGACCGGTCAGTTTTTACCATATTCAAATCATCCGATGCAGGAAAACAAATAGCGAGCGTTATGTTATTTTTCTTTTGGTTGAGGATGAGTTTATTTACTAATCCCGAAAGCCATCCTTCCTTGACAATAATTTTCTGTCCAAGATTTTTTGCTATAAACGGGAGCATAATATTGCACAGCCATAATACTTTCATTTTGTATCCTCCATTTTTGTTGACGCTTCATTTTGTTTGTAAAATAAACTTTTTAACTGATTATACCCCACCGACAGATATTTGTTATTTGCAATCGCGGTGCGCAACGGCGCCAGACTTAACAGCATAATCAGTTTGTACTTCCTGACTTTTTTCTTTCCCATATACATCATGGTAATCTCCCTATGCTGCTTTGCAGAACGCCGTTTATTTTCCTTCGTTTCCGAATATCCGCCGCCTTCATATGCCGCAACAATCACAGGTGCATAGCAGATATCCGCCTTTTTTTCATAAAAGCACCACAGAAAATGTTCGTAATCCGCACGCACATTATACATTGGATGGTAGGCGCGCTCCACAAACAATCTCCGGCTATAAAAACAAGTCTGATGACATGGCACATTTCGGTAACAAACGAAATCATTGATTTCAGGCGCTGCATAAATCACTGTGGAAAGCCCTTTATGATATAGATTCCCATAAATAATATCAGGTGTTTTTTCTCTATTTAAAATCACATCAGATATCTTTTCGAGCACTTCATTGTCATAAAAACTGTCGCCGGCATTCATAAAAATAAAATAATCCCCTCCGGCAAGCTCTACTGCCTGATTCATGGCATCATAAATCCCACGGTCTTTCTTCTGGTAAATATAAAGACGGGCATCCTGCACTGTCCGGGAAAGCTCCTCAACAGAACCGTCCGACGAACCGCCGTCCTTTATGACAATTTCATAATCTCCATAGCGCTGTGCAAACACACTCTCTACTGTTTCCCGAAGACGCTCCCCCGCATTCAGGCATACAATAATAATACTGAATTTCATATCAGTAACCATACCCTTTCTACTCATATAAAGTTCGATATCCTTCCTCAAACAGCCATGTGCGGTATGGCAAAAGTCCTACGCCTGGCTGATGTGCATTTAGCAAAAAAAGTATAAAATAAACAATGCATATTACCGCTACGCTAAGCTTCAGTTTCATTTTCACGGTATCATCCTCTATATTCCTGCCGATAAGCGGGATCATCAAAAGTTGTGATACACTGAAATAATACACAATTCTTGTTACCACTGGCAAAAAGGAAAAAAAAGTCGCTGCTAAAAATGCAAGAAAATTCAGTTGTCCGTAAAACCTGATCTTCCGAAAATCCTCCTCTTTCTGAAATCTGCCCCCCATATAACGCATAAACCACAAATACAATACAAGCACCGCAAAAAGACGAAATACACTAATAAGACTTGTGCCCCCTTCAAGGTAAACCGTATCCTTGTATGAAGGATAAAGCGCCAACGCCAGCTTTAGCAGAACGCTTTGACCTGCAAAACACACCGCTCCCGCAATCAGTCCCAAAGCATATACCCACCGGTTCCACGCAAATGTCGCAGCAAAGTAAACCGGAATCACCAAAAGCACCGACTTATGGAAAAAAGCGGCGCACACAATCCAAAAAACAAAACGAATGTAATCTTTTTCCAGGATATAGCGCATCGAACACAACGCCACGGAAAGCGCTAAATAATACCGCACGGTATTAAATGTCTGAAAATAAAGTCCTAATGTCATAAACAGAAAAAAACTCTGTGAAAAACTTGCGCTATCCCTATCAAATACATGCAAAAAGAGAAATAATGTAACAAATGCAAACAGGGCAAAAACAATCTCATAGTATTCCCTGTTAAAAAGCGTATAGACCATTTTCACTAAAGCGTTGAAACCTGCTTCGGTTACTACATAGCCGCCTACGTATGCTTCATGTGCCGTAAGTGTATACTGCGTATAGTCATTCCCTATGTCAAACCGAAGCGCAGACACAAGAAAAAGAATCATAAAAATCCCCGCAATGTACACCCGGTTTACTGCTTTTGTTCTATCATATGCAATGGTTTCGCTTCCTGCCGTCAGCGGCCTCACGTTTTCAGCCATAATGCATGTTAAAAAGGTTAAAAACAGATAAAATATAACGGAGACTGCTCTTCCCATACTTAAAGCCCCTCCACTGACCGAATCCCCTTTTTCATAAGCGCAAGTGCATTTTTCTTCGGTATTTCCACGCACATCCGATTACCATGCACCGCAATAAACCGCACTGCCATAGGATATGCCAAAATACCATATAAAAAATAGTAAAGAACCCCTCTGTCTATAAAAAACTTATCCGTATACCCCTTAAACCATGTCGAATCCCGCTCACGCTCCGCGCCAAGCTCAATGGGCACAGCATACACTTTCATCCCATATTTTAAACAGTCCCTCAAAAAAAGGCTGTCTTCACCGTTACTGTATTTTGCGCCTCCTCCAAATAAAAGCGAAAAAGTCACATTTGCTGCATGAAGCTTTTCACGTCTTACTGCAAACGAATAGGTTGGATAGCGTCCCGCATTCCATATATGCACACGATGAACATTTTTGGTATGATACGTTGCACGCGATTCGCCTACCCGCATGTTAAATAACAGAAAATCAGCATCTGGATGCGCATCAAACGCATCTAAGACTTTTTTCTCATATCCTTCGTCATAAACAATATCCTCGTCAGCAAAAAGTACAATATCACCCTCTGCACGCAGCAGGGCATTATTGCGGCTCAATCCCACACCGCGCTCCATAAATTCAAAACACTGTATTTTTTTATTTTTGTGCCTGTATTCATGGTAATCAAAATAATCCGTTTGGTTTATGATAATTGCATCGCTCTCCAAATTCATACGCTCTGCCAGCGTAACGGTATCTTCACCGACAGACGACACTAATACCTGCAGTTTCACGCTTTCACGCCCTTTCCATAATACATATCAACCCAGGATTTATCGCACTCTGTAAGAACTGCCCCCGCTATTGTTCCGCCGTGCATCACTGCATTATTGATTTCATCCGTTATTTTTTCTCTATATACCTTCCCGAACGGCACAATCACTAGAATTGCAGCGCTTTCCTCTGTGTGATACTGCTCGCAGAGAAGCATTGTTTCACAATCCACATCTGCCCCAAGACTGACCAGCTCCCTTAGAAAACATTCCGCATCCCGCCCGTCTGTTCCGTCCAAAAGGTATATCTTCTTATATTTATCAAAAAGCGCTTTTAAACCTTCTATTAGCCTGCGCTCCTGTAAACCCGTTTTTTCATTTCCGCTTCTGTATAACAACCCCACCGCCGGCAGCCCAAGATATTTCATAACATCTGTTTTTGTATAAAAACGATCCCCTGTCACAAAAGCCAATGTAATCAAAAATACTGCTGTTCCCGCAAATATCACTGCTCCTAACAGTGCCGCTCTCCATACAAACCAAACCAGCTGCTCCCGATAAACACCATTATCCTCAATTTTATAAATCAGGTCAAATTCATCCTTGCTTTTCCCAAATTCCGAAATCGCATGTTCAAACGCATTGCTTACGGCTGACACCTGATTTGCATCTCTTCCCTTTATCGTAATCGTGAGATAACGCACATCCGACAAAATATCCGCTTTCATCATCTGCTTTACTGTCATTCTGTCATAATCAGGTCCTAATTCCATCATCATCCGCCCAAGAATCAAATCCGTCGCAATCACATCGTTCCATGTAAAGTCATTATAGTAATCCTTCGCCTCAAGCCTGCCGTCCGCAAAATCAATGTAATACTCTGTTTCCGACACAAACATTGCTTTGGCTGACCGGTAAAAAGTAATCAAGCAATGAAGACCGCTGCCAAAAACGGCACCAGCCACTATAATCACTATCAGCCGCGGAAGCGCTCTGATAAAAGTCACAAGTAATGCCTTACTGTCAATTCCCTGTCGTATAATCATCCTTCCTCATCCTTAATCTGATCTGCAATTCCACGCATCGCGGTTGTCTGATTTGCCTCCACGCCCTCTGTACTCTCAGGCTGGAATAAAACCTTTAATGTCAAAAGCATTAGCTTTAAGTCAAGCCATACACTGTAATTTTCTATATAAAACAAATCGAGCTTTAGCTTATCATACGGCGTCGTATTATACTTCCCGTACACCTGTGCATAACCCGCAAGTCCCGACTTTACCTTGGTCCGAAAGGTAAACTCCGGCATATCCTCCTGATACTGTTTGATAATTTCAGGACGTTCCGGTCTTGGTCCGATAAACGACATATCTCCATTTAAAATATTAAACAGCTGCGGCAGCTCATCAATCCGCGTCTTTCTAATGAACTTTCCAACAGGTGTAATACGGCTGTCATTCTTGGATGCAAGCCTCGCAACACCGTCCTTCTCTGCGTCACTGCGCATACTGCGGAATTTCAAAATCCGAAACTCCCGCATATCACGTGTGCAGCGCACCTGTTTATATAATACCGGTCCGCCGTCATATAACTTAATCAAAGCTGCCGTAATCAGCATAATGGGCGACGTAACCACCACAAGAACCATTGCACATGCAATATCAATCATACGCTTTACCAAACGCTGCTCCACTGTCATCGCATAATCCCTGACAAGCAGAATCGGCGTATCAAAAAGATGAATCTGATCCGCCCCCTTCACCATGATATCAGGAATCTTAGGCATAATATACACCCGCACTCCCCTGCTATAACAAAACTTTAAAAGCTTGTTGCGAAGCGCCGTATTCATATCCCAAAGCACAACACCGTCATATCCGCTTAAAATTTCTTTTTCAAGAACCCTCTGACCCTCATTTTCATAAACACACTTTAAAATATTATATTTGTCCTTACGTGTTTCAAACTTTTTGAGAATATCCTCAACAGGGCGTTCACCGCTAATAAATAACAGCTGTTTTGGCGGAAAAAACTGCTTGTAAAGCCTGTGACTGATAAATGTCCACACTCCCGCCACTACAATCTCACCAAGCATCATCAAAATCAGCGGATATGGCGTTACAAGCTTCAGTGATAACAGCGATATTTGAAAATAAGATACCACATTTGTAAAAAACAGTGAAATAACCTGTGAAAAAAATACATCCATTGGTTTTAAATAACCAATTTTTAACCCTCCATATGTAGCAGTAAAAAATAAAAGCAGCACAAAATAGACTGCTGCCAAAAGCCAGAAGCCCTTTCTGTGGAAACTTCTCCACATATTGCTCTGCATAATATCATTGTAAACCCGGTGCCACACATATACATACAACACCGTCTGAAATACAAGTCCGATTAAAGACATCTGCAAAATAACCGTCCGTTTTGCCGCCTCAATACGTTTCACCGGCTGCCCTCCATCTATCACATCTATATTCTTCTAAAAACCGCCCGCGCTGCCCACCATCCCATACAATAAAGGCTTTTGACAACGGAAAGCCGTTCATGATTCCGATATAAATTCCATATTCGCCGAATCGCCGTAAGCTTGTTTGACGAAAGCGTCCCCACACTCCTTCTGTATCGCACAAGGCACTCATCAAGTCCATATCCCTTGCCATATTTCTTTAAAATGTTCCACCATGTTGCCGTATCCTCACTCGCAATACACGGCATCATAATATCATGATCCTCAATCATATTTCTGTCAATCATCACAGTTGAAGTAAAAATTGTTGTGTTTTTCAGTGCTTCACCGTATGTGATTTCATCTGGCACATGTACGATTTTCCCAAGTCCTTTGCCATTTTCGTCCGCAAATTCGTATCCTGTAAACACAAATCCCTTATTCTTACCAATAAACTCTAACTCACGCGCAAGCTTATTGCATTCCCAAATGTCATCCGCATCCAAAAAACAAAGGTATCTTCCCCGCGCACATGCAACCCCCCGGTTTCTGCAGCCGGCAGCGCCGCAATTTGTCTCCTGGCGAATCAGTCGAATCCGGCTCTTTGTCCCCTGCATATTCAAGTCTTCTCTGATACTGTCCTCTATTACATCACAGCTGTTATCCGTCGAACAATCATCCACTAAAATTAATTCCCAGTTTTCATATGTCTGATCTTTCACATATTGGATTGTTTCCCCAATAAAATGTGCGGCATTATACACGGGAATAACAATGCTTACTAGATTTTCATCCTCAAATCTCTTCATTAAAATTCGTCCTTAACAAGATATTTTGGTCTGTTTTTAACCTCCATATACATCTTGCTCATATATTGCCCCATAATCCCGATACACAAAAGCTGCACACCGCCTATCAAAGAAATAATGCACATCAGCGAAGGCCAGCCCGCCACAGGATCCCCATAAATCATTGCCCTGATAAAAATAAAAGCCATAAACACAAATGCCATCACACAAAATAAAATCCCAAAGAATGACGCAATGGAAAGCGGCGCCGTAGAAAAAGCCATAATCCCGTCAAGGGAATATAAAAACAATTTCCAAAAAGACCATTTCGTTTCTCCTGCCACTCTCTGCACATTTTCGTATTCCAGCCATTTGGTTTTGTATCCGACCCATCCAAAAATCCCTTTGGAAAAACGGTTGTATTCTTTCATAGATAAAATAGCATCTGTTACCTGACGCGTCATCAGCCGATAATCCCTTGCCCCATCCACAATTTCCGTCTTTGAAATCTTTCTCATCAGCCCATAAAAACGTCTTGCAAAAAAGGAGCGAATCGGCGGCTCCCCCTTCCGGTTCACACGTCTTGTCGCAACCGAATCATATCCTTCCTCAATATATCCGTACATTTCTGGAAGAATTGCCGGCGGATCCTGTAAATCAGCATCCATAAGCACGGTAAAATCACCTTTTGCTTTCTCCAGTCCTGCAATAATCGCCGCTTCCTTTCCGAAGTTTCTCGAAAAGGACACAAGGTGGACCCGCTCATCCTTCCCATGCAGTGCCTTTACTGCCGCAACAGTGCCGTCCTTTGATCCGTCATTTACAAATACAAACTCAAGCTCCACACCCTTCTCATGGAAAAAAGCTTCCTGTTTTACCGCTTCCTTGTAAAACAACGGTACGCTGTCTTCCTCATTATAACATGGAACAATAATACTTAAAATTTTAGAATACGCTCCCAATCAAATATCCTCCTGTCAAAAGATATTGTCCGTCAATACCTTAATTATCTCAGAGTTTGTCGGTCTGACTCTCCTGTCAGCAAACAGATCTCCAAATATTAGCACAAGCGTATCATCATTTCCTTTCATCCATGCCGTTTCAATGGCACTTCTGATCGCTCGCTCTACCTGCTTGTCCGTAGTTTCAAAGCGTTTTGCCACCTCAGGGTACAAACGCTTTGTTATTGATTGAATCATTTCAGGCTTTCTATAGGAAATCCATACTGCTTCCCGCAGATAACGATATCCTATCTGTCTCGGTTGAAATCCTGCACAAAGCAACAAATATGTAGTCCTTTTTAGTGCTCTCACTCTCGGGCCATCTTCCATTCCCGTCAACCTCACCTTCCTGAAACGTCCGGTTACTACAATTACTACAATCTGGCTGCCTGAACATTCTCCTTAAACCAATCATATGCGAGCTGTATGCCTTCCTCCAGCTCAATCTTATGTGTCCAACCTAAATTATGAAGTTTTGTAACATCTGTAAGCTTTCTTGGTGTCCCGTCGGGCATCTCACTGTTCCAAACGATTTCACCCTGATATCCCACTACGCGTTTTACTGACTCTGCAAGCTCCCTGATTGTCACTTCCTTTCCTGTACCAATATTTACATGCTGTTCACCATCGTAGTTTTCAAGAAGGAATACACACGCGTCAGCCATATCATCTACATACAAAAATTCACGCAGCGGGGTTCCCGTTCCCCAAAGCTCAACACTTTTATCGCCGTTTACCATCGCATCATGAAACTTCCGAATCATTGCGGGCATCACGTGGGAGCCTTGCAAATCATAATTGTCATATGGACCGTAAAGATTTGTCGGCATACAACTGATAAAATCATCGCCATACTGCCTCTTATAAAATTTACACATTTCCAGTCCTGCAATCTTTGCAATCGCATATGCCTCGTTTGTCTCCTCAAGCGGTCCTGTCAGCAGCGCATCCTCCGGTATCGGCTGAGGCGCCATCTTGGGATAAATACACGTGCTTCCCAAGAATAAAAGTTTCTTTACCTGATAATCATGACAGCACTTAATCACATTGCACTGTATCTGCATATTCTCATAAGCAAACTCTGCAGGCGTTGTATTGTTCGCATTAATTCCACCCACCTTTGCAGCTGCAAGGACCACAATATCGGGTCGCTCAGCCTCAAAAAAATCCGTCACCGCCTGCTGGCTAGTGAGATTCAATTCCTTATGTGTTCTTCCGATAATATTCGTATATCCCTTTTCTTTCAGGCTCCTCACAATTGCAGAACCTACAAGTCCCCTGTGACCTGCCACATAAATCTTATCCGACTGGTTCATGATATCTCCATGCCCTCCCCGTTTTGTCTTGAATTGCGGTACTCCTTACACGACATCCCTGCAATTTCCTTCAAATCCGTATCCATCATCATTGCAACAAGTCCCTTAAAATCAACCCGTCTCTTCCATCCAAGCTCCTTCTCAGCCTTAGCGGGATTTCCCCACAAAAATTCCACTTCAGCCGGACGGTAAAATTCCGGATTCACATCCACTAGCAGTTTTCCGGTCTTGCTGTCATACCCTTTCTCATTTACACCTTCACCATCCCAACGAATCTCAATGCCAAGCTCCGAAAAAGCAGCCTCGACAAACTGACGGACTGTATGCGTTTCATTTGTGGCAAGCACATAATCCCCAGGCGCCTTCTGCTGAAGCATCAGCCACATACCCTCCACATAATCACCTGCATATCCCCAATCTCTCTTTGCGTTCATATTTCCAAGCGAAAGCTTGTCCTGTTTTCCTGCAATGATATTTGCAATAGCAAGTGTTATTTTTCTTGTCACAAAATTCTCGCCGCGCCTCGGCGACTCATGATTAAATAAAATACCGTTGCAGGCATATATATTATAAGACTCTCTGTAATTTACCGTAATCCAGTAAGAATAAAGCTTTGCCACGCCATAAGGACTCTTTGGATAAAAAGGTGTCGCCTCACTTTGCGGTGCCGTCTCAGGAAGCCCTCCAAACAATTCCGATGTGGATGCCTGATAATAGCGGCAATTCCCACCGTTAACACGGATTGCCTCAAGCAGCTTCAACGTACTCACACCCGTAGCATCTGCCGTATACTCCGGCACCTCAAAGGATACGCCGACATGCGACTGCGCTGCAAGATTATAAACCTCTGTCGGTCTGATCTCCGCAATAATTCTCATTAAATTGGATGAATCTGTCGTATCCGCAAAGTGCAGAAAAAATTTTATTTTATAATAATCCGAATTGATCAAATGGTCAATTCTCATCGTATTTGAAATACTGTGCCGACGTATCAGCCCGTGAACCTCATACCCCTTCTCCAGCAGAAACTCCGCAAGATAAGAGCCGTCCTGACCTGTTATTCCTGTAATTAACGCAATATTATTCATCCTTATATCCATATTCCTTTCCCGTTTTCAGCCATTCCACCAATTATTACACTACCTGCAAATTATTTTTTACAGTTCTTACCAACATTTTACATGTTCTTTACATATTCTGCAATTGCTTTTTCCCAGTCTGCAAACATATGATTTGTCGTAAGCTTCAGCATATAATTTTCCAACACGGAATAAGAAGGTCGCGGCGCAACAACACCTGTTGTGTTTTTCTCGTATTCCTCACTCGTTACCGTGACAACTTGCGTTGTCCTGCCCGCAAGACGATAAATTTCACGCGTAAAATCTGCCCAGTTCGTAATACCCTCACAGGTTCCATGAAACAGTCCGTAGTTATCCGTCGGCAACAGAACTGCAATCGCCTTCGCCAGCTCATTCGCACTCGTCGGCGATCCAAACTGGTCCCCGACTACAGTCACCCTGTCATGTGTTTCGGAAAGACCCAGCATTGTCTTAACGAAATTCTTACCGTCACCGTATAACCACGCCGTCCGGACAATAAACCAGTCCCTGGCAAAATCCCTGACAAACTGTTCCCCTGCAAGCTTTGTTTTTCCATAAACCGCCTCAGGGTTTGGAAGATCAAACTCGGTATAGGGCGATGTGGCATGCCCGTCAAAAACATAATCCGTTGAAACATGCATCAGCTTCGCTCCCGCCCGCGTTGCGGCAATACTTAAATTCCTGGGGCCTATCGCATTAATCCGATACGCATTATCCACATCCGTTTCACAGCCGTTTACATTTGTGTGCGCCGCACAGTTGATAATCGCATACGGCTTTATCTCCTCCACAAAACGCAAAACCGCATCAATATTCGTAATATCCAAATCATTTACATCCGTATTGACGCATTCATATTCGCTGCTATCGTTGTACACTTGATTGATTGCCCTCCCAAGCTGTCCGTTTGCACCTGTAACAATCAGTTTTTTCATAAACAAACCTTACTCCTTCCCTTAATTCTACTTTCCCTGTTTTTTATTTTTTTATGCAATGTATCGAATCCAAACATGCCAAAAAGCGATTCACGTTAAAATAGTCCGAACTGTCTCATTCGGACTATTCCCTACTCGCCAAGTCCGTCTTCAATCACCTTAACAACTGACGCTAAAGCATTTTCCTCGTCCTCGCCCTCACAAAAAACCTCAATCTCATCACCGCTCTTTACACACGCTCCAAGCACACCAAGCACACTTTTCGCATTTGCCGTACTCCCACGGAATTTAAAGGTTACCAGCGACTTAAACTGCATTGCTTCTTTGCAGAGGATTCCCGCAGGACGAAGATGCAGACCTGTCGGATTCTTAATTACTACCTTCTGGCTTACCATAAAATCCCTCCTATCGTATATTGCGCATACATTGCCCTTCTATTTTAAAACATCACATTCTGTATCAGCTCCGCAAGCTCCTTTGCTTCCTTTTCAATGAGCGCCTGATCCTTACCCTCTATCATCACGCGGACAAGCGGTTCTGTTCCCGAAGGTCTGATTAACACCCTTCCCTCGCCCTCAAACTTCGCATTCACACGCGCTATCGCTTCTGCAATCTCAGTATACTCCATGTAACTGTCTTTCTTGTGATTCGGCACCCGCGCGCCGACAAGCGCCTGTGGAAGCACCGTCATAATAGATGCAAGCTCCGAAAGCGGCTTTCCGGTTTCTGCCATGACCTGTAACAAATGAAGTGCACTTAAAAGACCATCCCCTGTTGTATTTTCATCCAGGAAAATAATATGTCCTGACTGTTCCCCGCCAAGATTTGCTCCAATCTCCTGCATCCGCTCAAGCACATACCGGTCACCGACCTTTGTCTGCTCAATCTTCATGCCATTTTCTTTTCCCATCATGAAAAATCCAAGATTGCTCATCACAGTAGCAACAATTGTATTATCCTTAAGCTGTCCCTTTGACTTCATATGGTTCCCGACAATCGCCATAATCTCGTCACCGTCCACACGCTTACCATTTTCGTCCACTGCGAGCAGTCTGTCTGCATCTCCGTCAAATGCCAAGCCGACACACGCCTTCTCATAAACAACACGTGCCTGTAATTCCCCCATATGTGTCGAACCACAGTTCGCATTAATATTTGTACCATCCGGATTATTGTGAATCGCTACAACTTCCGCGCCAAGCTCCTTGAGCGTTTCCACAGATGTATAATAAGACGCTCCCTCCGCACAGTCCACCACAATTTTCATTCCCTTCAAATCAACAGGGACTGCCTGTACGGAATGATTGATATATTCCTCCTTAGCATCTGTACGGTACTTGATTTTTCCGATACTTGGACCAGTCGGAAACTGCACATCCTTCATACCACTGCGAATAAGCTCATCAATCTCATCCTCAAGCGCATCCGGAAGCTTAAATCCGTTACCGTCGAAAAACTTAATCCCGTTAAACTCAACCGGATTGTGTGAAGCAGAGATTACCACACCTGCGTCCACTCTGTATTTTTTCGTCAGATACGCGATTGCCGGCGTCGGAATCACACCGACATACACCACATTTGCCCCCACGGAACAAGCCCCTGCCATCAGTGCATTTGCAAGCATATCACCTGATATCCGTGTATCACATCCCACCATAATTGTCGGCTTATGTGCCTTCTCCTTCGAGAGCACATATGCTCCTGCCTGACCTAGCTGCATTGCAAGCATCGGTGTCAGCTCATCATTTGCCACGCCTCTTACTCCGTCTGTTCCAAAAAGTCTTGCCATTTTTCTTTTTCCTCCAACTTTTTATTCACTGTCTTCACTACTTGCGCTCTCCGAGCTGCTTTCTTCGTCTTCTGCACGCTCACTCAAGATAACTGTAAGCGCATACGTATTGTCTGTCTTTACCTTAAGCTCCTCCGGAAGCTTAAAGTCAAATACAATCTCCCCGGTATAGGTGCCTGCCGCCCATGTTTCCAAACCAAGATCGACAAATACTTTATCCATGTCAACCACGCCAATCACACTGTCCTCATCAACAGCGTCAACAGCCGCTTTTGTACCTGAAATCCTCACTTTGAACCGGGTATTGTCTCTATTTGCAAACTCTTCAATCACCGCATTAAATATCTCTGGTTTTTCATGATTTCCAAATCCGATTGCAAAATTTCTTGACGGTATTAACAGCTCTTTTGTTTCTACCGGCTCTATTTCTACCTTCACATTCACATTTCCGCTAAAACTGTTATCCGCAAGCTGTGTACCAATCGGCAGATATTTTTTGATATTAATCATGGAGGTTACATCGTCTGTCTTCCCCTCCAGGTTCAATGCAGGATCCGAAACCGTAATTTTGGTCACCGCGTCAAGGACGGATTTTCTCCCTGCAATCACAACCGTTTCTGGCTCGCTCATAATCGTACCGTTTGCAATATATCCCTGCTCCGGTTCGTCAATAATACTATACTCAAGCGGAACCTCCTTCGTCGCAAGAATTGTAACTGCCACATTGACCGTCGAGATATTCATTTTAATCGAATTACTTCGGATATCCTTTCCTTCTGCATCATAAAGCTTTAATTCAACATTCGTATTGATATCTGATGAATATCCGTCAATGCTTGCCACCGCGTCAACACGGTCAATCTGGTCAATCAAAGACTGCGGTCCCGAAAGACGTACAATATTTTGGCTCGGTGAAACGCTGCCCACGATATATCCCTCCGCAGGCTCCCCACTCGTTGATGTGTTGATAATCATCTGAATACGCTTCATATCCTCAATCGAGAGCTTTACACTGTCAATATTGGTAGTGAACTCAAGTTCGGAATTGTTGCGTGTGCTTGAAACCTCAATGCCGACCGTATTCATAAAGGTGAGCTCCTCCATATCCGCTACCGCCCTGATGTTCTCCTTTGTAATATAGCGAAGTACGGAGCGCTTCCCTCTTACTTCCACGTTTACAACACCCGTATTATCAATAATCTCATAAACCTTTCCGCTGTTTGTAATCTGGTCTTCATTAAGAATTTCGACCGGAATATTGCTGAACCGCATTTTTTCAAGCGGATCATTGATATTATTTACCACGAACCACAGCCCCAAAGAAACAATAATCGCTAAAATTTTTAATCCTATGTTATTTGTAATCAGAGCAGTGAGTTTGCGAATTTTACTTTTCATCCTTAGCCCTGCCTTTCCATAGCCTGCGTTTCTTCTCCTCCGTGTCCTTATTCTGTATCATATGAAGCTTCTCCTTAAGCCCGTTTGCGTCCAAATTCCGGTATAGCTTTCCTTCATACGTGACGCTCACGTTCCCAGTTTCCTCCGACACAATAATCGTCAACGCGTCTGTCGCCTCCGAAATACCCACGCCCGCCCGGTGCCTTGTTCCAAGCTCCTTACTGATTTCCATATTATCCGAAAGCGGCAGATAACAGGTCGCCGATACAATCCTATTCCCACGGATAATTACTGCCCCGTCGTGAAGCGGCGTGTTATGCTCAAAAATATTAATAATAAGCTGACTTGAGATAAGCGCATCGACCTCAATACCTGTTCTTTCATATTCCGTCAGCAGAACATTCTGCTCAATGACCATGAGCGCCCCTGTTTTTACCTTGCCCATCTCAAAGCTTGCCTTCACAAGATCATTCACCGTTTTATCCGAAAAACGCTCTTCTGCTGTTTTTTCAAATGGCATCACACCTGAAATAAAACTTTTTCTGCCAAGCTCCTCCAAAGCGCGCCGAAGCTCCGGCTGCAAAATAACAATCACCGCAATTACTGCAATGCTCAGGACGTTTTCCACAATCCATATTATGGTGTTCATCTCAAACAAAATTGCAAACAGGATAAATACGAGTATCATGATAATACCCTTCATCAGCACCCACACTTTTGTATGCTTCACCCAAGCCATAATATGATACAGCAAAAAGGATATAATGATAATTTCCACTATATCCTCCCATCTTATACTTAACCCCTGCAAAGACAATGATGTAAAATATGAACTTAAACGTTCCGAAATTATGTTTGTGTTCATTCTTCTTAATCCCTCTTTTGCTGTCCGGTATTTTGACCGGACATTCTGACTGCTTTCTCAGGAACTCTGATTGTCTTAACACGTTTTTTCGGTGCAGCTACTGTGTTTTTCGGAACCGCCTTCACATAATAATAATATTCGTCATCTTCAAACTGCACACGCTCCGTTCTTGAGTAATCCACATTAAAGACAAAAAATTCAAGTGCCTTCGCCACCGCCACTGCAACAAGATTGCCTATAATCAAGCCTATAATGGATAGCTTTGTATTATACATCAAATCACCGAACAATAATATCAAAATATCCAAAAGCGCACCTGTAATAATTGCAATTGTCCACGCATAATCAACATTGAGTCTTCTGATAAAGTACACTACCAATAGTGTTACCACAAATGCCACAATTGTTACAAACATCGCCTTATTTCCCATTAGACCGTCTATCACATAACGGAATTTTTCTAGCGCTCCATCCTCCTCAAAGGTGCTGAGTACCGATGCGCTGACATTCATATAATCAAGCATCCAATATACAATTGTTCCACTCACTACAGATACCACCGAAAAAGGCGTTCCCACAAGCCCGACTGCCAATGGAATAATATATGGCATTTTCAGGACAAAGCAAATCGGTGTCAGAATGACCACCAGCGTATCCTTTGGCGAAAACCGAAAGTACAAAATAAACAAAAGCAAAAATACCGCGAGCGCCACAAGCGCACACTCAAGTGAAAATTTATAAAGATGTCCCAACGTCACCATTGCCCCAGTTAAAACAATAAAATTTGCAGGCAGAAAGGAACACATCAAAGACAAAACCAACACTACTGCAATATTTTTGAGTTCACTCATATAGCCTATCGAGCCATTAATTACCAGTAATGTAACCAATGCCAGCAAAAACTTACCCGCAGGTGTAATATACAACTCATATTTACTATAAAATTTCTTCAACTGTTCTCTAAAAACCAACAGGCCAGTCATAATAATCCTCTCTCTAGTCCCCAAAATCAGCGCTTGCCTTCCCTGTCATATAGATATGCAAGCTTTTTCAGGTTATTATAATATATTTTCAGGCTTTTCCTAGCCCTTGTATAGCGATACGTATATACTCCATACGAAATAATGCCATAAACAGCCACAAAAATCAGATAGTCAATAATAACAGACTTTCCAAATTCAAACAAATCCATCTTATAAAGATCTGTCATAAACACTTCAAAATCATACATAATAAACAAACCAAACAATATGCAGAAGGCAATCGTCGCATTGATCAGGGAACGGATTACCTGCAGTGCAATATAATCCCCTTTGAAATAACTGCCAATAGAAACATTTTTTCTACCCTCGTTTTCTTCATAGCATGCCATTTTGGTCATCAATTTTATTCTTTCTTCATTTAGCATAATAATATTCCTTACATATCACGGTCAAGAAATCGCATTTTATTTCCGGTAGGCTGTGCCTTTTTCGGCGACTCAATCGCCTTTTTCGGCTTCTCCATTACACTCGAAAGATTGTTCGTCATTTCGCGTTTACACTTTTCACAGTATTTTCCTGACCGGATCATTTCCCCACAGTTCTCACAGGGAATCTTTACAGGCGAGTCTTCCGTAAACTCTAAGCGGTCCTCCCTGATCCACTGTTTAATCTGACTGACCTCAACTTCACAGGCCTCCGCGACCTCCATGATATCCGCCATGCGGTTCTCCCGAATATATTTTTTTACCTCCTGAAAGGACTTCTCAAGCGCATCCTTGCACGCCGGACAAATTGGTGCACCCATAATGTGATTAAATAGCTTCCCGCATTTTCTGCAATTTCTTACGTTCATTCCGTTCCCTCCATTTTCAATATCGTTTAAAAACTCTCCCCAATGCATAGGGTTATAAAATAAACAGTGCCCACACCGCGGCGCTTTAATTCTTTTGCCACAGCATCAATCGTACTGCCCGTTGTAAAAATATCATCAATTACGATAGTTTTATTTAATTTTACAACATTTGGCTTAATATTAAAAGCCTTTTTCAAATTATTTTCCCTTCCATGTGCATCTAATTGCTTTTGAGGCACTGTTTTCCGTATCCTTTTCACCAAATTTTTTTCTAACGGGATACCCGTAAGTTTGGACAAATGTGCAGAAACCAATTCTGCCTGGTTATAACCGCGGCTTTTTAGCCTTGATTGATGCAGAGGTACCGGAATAATTGCGTCCGCCTCCATGCGCAGAATTTCATTTTTAAAATGTGCATAAATATCCTCTGCATAAAAGGCAGCATACTCGCAACGCTTTTTATATTTAAAACGATAGATACTCTTTTTCATGCTCTGATAATCATACAGGGCAATGCCACTGTCAAATATATGCTGTGTTTTGTCACATGCATTACAAAAAAGCTTCGTATCATCATTTAACTGTCTACCGCATTTTAAACACCGCGGTTCACAAATATAACGTATTTTCCTGCGGCATGACTGACAGGCGTTCCCTTCTTTTACAGGTACAATCCCATCACAGACAGGACATCTGCGGGGAAACAGCAAATCAATGATTTTAGTCAATCCCCGTCCAATAAAAACATCTCGCATATTCTATCCTTTAATCCCGTATATCGTTTCTGTTCATTCTCATTTGCAATCATCTGCTTTACCGTTTCACGGCTTCCAAGTATTGTAACGCAGCTCTTTGCCCTTGTAACGCCTGTATACAGAAGATTTCTGTTCAAAAGCATTCTCGGTCCTGTCAAAAGCGGTATAATCACGGCGGGATACTCACTTCCCTGCGATTTATGTATCGTAATCGCATAGGCAAGCTCCAGCTCATCAAGCCCTGTCAAGGGATACGTTACCTGCCTCAAATCATCATACTCTACCACCACGGTTTTTGCCGTTTCGTTTATCTCTTTTATAATGCCCACATCTCCGTTAAATACGCCCTGCCCGCTGTCAATCGCAATTCCGTATTTACTGACAATCTCCCACTCAAGCTGGTAATTGTTTTTCACCTGCATTACCTTGTCGCCAAGCCGGAATACCCTGTCACCATGAAGAAGCTCAAGTTTTTCGGGCGCAGGCGGATTCAAATACTGCTGCAAAATTCCGTTTAAGGTTTCCACGCCCAAAGCCCCTTTTCTCATCGGAGTAAGCACCTGGATATCATACATGCCTGATTTCACATATCTTGGAAGCTTTTCCGTAATCAGCAGAATCATATGCTTATAAATAACATTGACGTTGTCACGCTCCAAAAAGAAAAAATCCATGCTCTTGTTGTCAAGTGGTATTTCTCTTCCCTCATTGATCCGGTGGGCATTGACAACAATATCACTCTCGCCCGCCTGGCGGAAAATTTTTGATAGCACAACAGACGCAATCTTTCCACTCTCCATCAAATCTTTCAAAACCTGCCCTGGTCCCACCGACGGCAGTTGGTTTCTGTCTCCCACCATAATCAGCCTTGTTCCCGGCGTAATTGCCTTTAACAGCGATTGGAAAAGATGAATATCTACCATCGACATCTCATCAATAATAACAACATCTGCCTCCAGCGGATTTAATTCGTTCTTCTCAAAGTGTACGCCCGAACCTGCCCTGTCGATGTTCGACATGGCATCATCCGACACCGTACCGTTTAACTCCAAAAGACGGTGTATCGTTTTTGCCTCAAATCCGGTTGCTTCCGTCATGCGCTTCGCCGCACGCCCCGTAGGAGCTGCCAAAAAAATATCAAGCCCTTCATTCTCAAAATAACGGATAATCATATTGATGGTCGTCGTCTTCCCTGTACCGGGACCCCCCGATAAAATAAAAATACCGTTTTCCACCGCATTGACAACCGCTTTTCTCTGCAGCCCGTCAAGCTCCATGTGGTTTGTTTCCTCTAACTTTCTTAGCTGGCTGTCAAGTCGCTCACGCTCTGTTTTTGTCAACCGGTCCGCACACTGATCTTTAGGGCTGCCAAACGCCCTTTGCAGCTCAAACAGCATCCGCGCACAATTTAACTCCGCATAATATGCGCTGTTGCTATAAATGCAAAGTACATCCTCCTTTTCCTTTATCACGACTTTTCGGTCTATCGCAAGGTTTTCCAGCTGCGGTGCAATCTGTTCCTGTGTCAATCCCAGCATTTCCGCCGCCTTCTCCAGCAGAATTTCTTTTGGCAGATACACATGCCCCTCTGCCCCTGCCTGTAACAGCGTATAAAGCATGCCGCTTCGTATCCGATAATCCGAATCTGTATGAATCCCGATTTTCGAAGCAATTTCATCCGCAATGCGAAAACCGATTCCCGAAACATCCTCCGCAAGCCTGTAAGGGTTTTCCTGCATGACCTTATATAGTCCCATTCCGTACTGCTTGTATATTTTAATGGCAAATGCATTCGTAATGCCGTATTTTTGGAGAAAAATCATTGCCTCGCGCATATCCTTTTTCTCCTCAACCTGTTCCGCGATTTCCCTTGCCTTTTTTTCACTGATTCCCTTAATTTCCGCAAGCCTGTGCGGCTCTTCCTCAATAATTCGAAAGGTATCATCCCCAAAACGCTTTACAATGCGCGACGCGAGCGCCGCACCGACACCCTTAATTGCTCCCGAGCCAAGATACCGCTCCACCGCCACCGCATCCTCCGGCGGAACGACCCTGAAGGCTTCCGTCTTAAACTGTTTGCCATAGACCGCATGTTCCACATAGACCCCCTCGGCTTCAATACACTCCCCCTCATCAAGGTTCGTAAAAATCCCCGTACAGGTAATCTCCATCTCCCCTGCCGCCAAATTGATAACACCATAGCCGTTTTGTGGGTTTTTATAGATAATATGCTCCACGAAGCCCTTGAGTGTTTCCATGCGTGTTCCTCCCGTTTTTCCCATGTCAAATTTTGTACATATATATTACGCACAAAAGCCGAGCCCGTAACCGGGTTCGGCTATATTCTTAACATCGACTATACATCCTCCGCAGAAATGATATTTGCACCAATACCATAATTGCGTTTCATCTGTTCATAAAGCGTATTTGCAATCCCGATACCGTTTCCGCTCGTAACCTGATCGCATAATTCCTGAACAGCATAGTCCTTAAAATAATCTACCATTTTCGATGCATATCCATTTTCATCATCATCCGAAAACACCTTTGTTGTCTCAATCATGGAATTGAACACCTGCTCCATAAAATAAGATTCAAATTCCTTGCACGCATCCATCAGTTCTTCTTCTGTTGCCGTAGATGGATTGTTTGTCAGTTTATTTTGCAGTGCATCCGCTTTTCCTGATGATGCCTGAGATGCCATATAGTCCGCATATACAGAACCTACTCCGCCAATATCCATATAAATCCCCCTATTACTATTCCACAAATATTCCATATTTACTGTGAAGCTTTAGAATCACTTAGTCAACGTATTTTGCAGACTTAGAAATTCTCTTCACACTTACCGCTTCAGCTGATTTGCCTGCTGCAGCATTTCATCTGAAGTTGTGATAACCTTTGAGTTCATCTCATACGCTCTTTGTGCCACAATTAAGTTGACCATCTCGTCAGCAATCTGCACATTTGAACCCTCAAGGTATCCTTGTATGATTTTGCTCTTTGGCAGATCTTCCTCTTCATTCTCGTTTAAAGCCTCTCCGCTTGCGTCCGTTTCAGAAAACAGGCTGTCGCCCTCTTTGTGCAGTCCGCCCGGATTGTTAAACTGCCATAAACCAATCTGCATATCAAGGCTTTGCGGAACATTATCATCATCCGGATACATCAGCGTGCCGTCCCTTGAAACCGTAATCTTGCTCACAACTACATCTTCATCCTCGATAACGATTGGTTCTCCTTCAACATCCAACACCGGAAGACCGTCCGAGGTTGTCAGAATCAATCCCTCCTCGCCGATTGCAAACTCCATATTACCGTTTCTTGTATAAAAGATGGACTCCCCGTCCGCTCCCTGTACCGCAAAAAATCCTTTACCGGCGATTGCAAAATTTGCCTCACCAGGTGTTTCCAAAAGACTTCCCTGCGTAAAGATGGATGTAATTGCCGAATTTCTGACGCCAAGACCCACCTCTGCGCCAATGGGCTTCTGCTCCATATTCGCCGTAGTGCTTCTCGTCTGAATCGTCTGATATAAAAGGGATTTAAACTCCATAACCTCCGCCTTGTAGCCCGTCGTATTGACGTTTGCGAGATTATTGGAAATATTGTCAACGTTTAACTGCTGTGCAATCATTCCGGTTGCACCTGTCCATAATGATCTTACCATATTATCCTCCCATTCTTACTAAAATCTAACCCGTAATTATATTCTAATTAACTCCATGGAACGCTCTAATGTATCGTCAAAGGTCGTAATCATCTTTTGGTTTGCCTCATACTGTCTTGAAATCGTAATCATGTTCACCATTTCCTTTACGACATTTGCATTCGACATTTCCAAATATCCCTGATAGATGCTGGCGTCCTCCGCATCATGCGATACCGCGCCTTCCTTTGCGTCCCACATCGTCTCACCGTAATGAGTCAGATAATTGGTATCTTCAAACTCCGTCAGTTTGATACTTGCGACAAGATTGCCGTCCTGATAAATATTTCCCATACGGTCAATCACTGTCTCAGCCGCAGTGGTGGATACCTGTATCCTTGCATCATTCTCACCAAGAACATAATCGCCGTCCTTTGTCACAAGCCAGCCGTCCTTTGTGAGCGTAAATCCACCGTCTCTTGTATATTTTGTAGAGGTTTCCCCCGATTTACTCGTAAACTCAATATTGAAAAATCCGTTTCCTCCAATCGCCAAATCGTACGGATTCTCCGTAATTCTCAACGAGCCCTGTGAAAAATCCGTAAACGTCTCTCCGATTTTCACGCCGAGACTCATATTCCCCAGTCGCTTGGGCACATTCGGATTTTCCGATAAATCCTTAATCTTTACCGCCATAACCTCATCATATGCCTGACTTGTCGAGCCTTCCTTCTTAAAACCCGTTGTGTCCGCATTTGCAAGGTTGTTTGACATAATATCCATCCTATACTGTTCGTTCAACATTCCCGTATAGGCAGTGTACAGACCTCTAAGCATATTCTCCTCCTAACCGAATCCCAAAACCGTATCAGCTTAGAGGGTGTATTTCCATTTCGAAGGATTACAGTTCGTCCCTGGCGCCTGCCAAAAACTCCACATACTTACCCGTACCAATGGCAACCGCCGTCATAGGATCCTCGGCGGTCATCGTGTTGATGCCCGTGCGCGACTCAATCAAGTCCTCTAAGCCCCGCAAAAGACTTCCGCCTCCCGTAAGCACAATCCCACGGTCTGCAATATCAGCCGCAAGTTCGGGCGGAGTCTTCTCCAACACGCTATGGATGGTGTCAATAATCTGCGCCGTGGTCTCACGAAGCGCCTCCTCCGTCTCCTCTGAGGAAACCCGGATGGTCTTCGGAAGTCCCGTCACAAGATTTCGTCCCCTGACATCCATGTAATCTACTTCTGCTCTCTTAAATGCTGATCCGATTTTAATTTTGATATCTTCTGCTGTTCTCTCGCCAATCAAAAGATTGTGTTTTTTTCTCATATAGCGCACGATTGCTTCGTCAAAATCATCGCCCGCTATTTTAATTGACGCACTGACTACCGTACCGCCCAAAGAGATGACTGCAATGTCGGAAGTACCGCCGCCGATATCGACGATCATATTTCCGCAAGGCTTTGAAATATCAATGCCTGCTCCGATTGCCGCTGCAATCGGCTCCTCAATAATCTTGACATCCCTTGCACCAGCCTGATACGTCGCATCCTCAACTGCCTTCTTTTCCACCTCCGTAACGCCGCTCGGCACACATACCGCAATAATCGGCTTGCGGAAGGTTTTTCGTCCAAGCGCCTTTTGGATAAAGTGCTTCATCATCTGCTCCGTTACCTTATAATCAGAAATCACTCCCTGTCTTAAAGGTCTTACGGCTACAATATTGCCGGGAGTTCTTCCCAGCATAAGACGTGCGTCTTCTCCGATGGCTTTTATTTTATCAGTGTCGCGGTCAAATGCCACCACGGACGGCTCCTTTAAGACAACGCCCTTTCCTCTGATATAAACTAATATACTAGCGGTTCCTAAGTCAATTCCAATATCTGTGTATTGCATGGCTGCTGCCCCTTTCTTTCTTGATCAAATTGATAAATTCAGGTACTTTATTCCAAAATGAATCCCACTGTTATACAGGATCATCTAATCATCTTAGTTATTTATATAGTATTGCCATTATCCATTACGAATTGCTAACTAAGCCATTATAACCTAATTTATCCAATTTTCAAAGGGGTTTAACGCTTTTTTTATAAAAAACACATCGAATCTTTTTATAATCTTTATATCGGCACCGTTTTCACAATACTTTAGCATTATTTTAAAATATTATGTAAATTTATTATATACTCTAATAATTGTTTTGTAAACAGTTAAATTTACAGAATATTCGTCATTTTGTGCAGTCGATATCAAAAATTCAGTTCCCATATGCTATTTTCCAGTAACAGTTCAGCCTTGCTGAACTGTTACGCATCAAGCCATGCAAAACCACTTCATGGTGTCAAAGCCACGTACCGTGGCTTGATGCATCTCAACCACTACGCATTCTTACGGACTTTGCAGCGCAGTGCAAAGTCCTAATCCGAACGGTTACATTTTCCAGCACGTGCCAGCATTTTCTTTACATAAATCCCCGTATAGGACTTTTTATCCTTGGCAATCTCCTCCGGCGTCCCTTCTGCAATCACGGTTCCGCCGCCATCGCCCCCCTCGGGTCCAATATCAATAATATAATCCGCAGTTTTAATCACATCAAGGTTATGCTCAATGACAACAACCGTATTTCCACCCTCCGTAATCCGCTGCAAAATCTCCACAAGCTTGTGTACATCGGCAAAATGCAGTCCTGTCGTCGGCTCGTCCAAAATATAAATCGTCTTCCCCGTGCTCCTGCGGCTTAACTCCGTCGCAAGCTTGATGCGCTGTGCCTCGCCGCCCGAAAGCGTCGTTGACGGCTGCCCGAGCTTAATATAAGAAAGTCCCACGTCATAAAGCGTTTCAATCTTTCTTTTAATAGAAGGAACAGGCTCAAAAAATGCCAGTGCCTCCTCCACCGTCATGTCCAGCACGTCATAAATATTTTTCCCCTTATATTTCACCTCAAGCGTTTCACGGTTGTAACGCTTTCCCTGGCAAACCTCACAGGGAACATATACATCAGGCAGGAAATGCATCTCAATTTTGATAATACCGTCTCCGCCGCACGCCTCACAACGTCCGCCCTTTACATTAAAGCTAAACCGTCCTTTTGCATAGCCCCGCGCCTTCGCGTCCACCGTTGACGCAAACAAATCACGGATTTGGTCAAATACGCCCGTGTATGTCGCCGGATTGGAACGCGGCGTCCTTCCGATTGGAGACTGGTCAATATTGATCACCTTGTCAAGCTGCTCAATCCCTTCAATCTTTTTAAACTTGCCGCAAACCGTACGCGCGCGGTTTAATTTCTTCGCAAGATATTTATACAGGATTTCATTCACAAGCGAGGATTTTCCCGAACCGGACACGCCTGTCACACAGGTAAACACGCCAAGCGGGAACCTCACGTCAATATTCTTCAGATTGTTTTCCGCAGCTCCCTTTACCGTCAGCCAGCCCATCGGCTTTCTGCGCGTATCGGGCACGGGAATCTGCAGCTTTCCGCTCAGATATTGACCGGTAATCGATTCCTCAATTTCCATAATCTCCTGCGCCGTCCCCTGCGCCACGACCTCGCCACCATGCTCTCCCGCACCCGGTCCGATGTCGATTACATGGTCCGCCGCAAACATCGTATCTTCGTCGTGCTCCACGACAAGCAGCGTATTGCCAAGCTCCTGTAAGTTTTTGAGCGCCGCAATCAGCTTATCATTATCACGCTGGTGCAGACCGATACTCGGCTCGTCAAGAATATAGCAAACCCCCACCAGTCCCGAGCCAATCTGCGTCGCAAGCCGGATACGCTGCGCCTCTCCGCCTGAAAGCGATGCCGTGCCTCTTGCAAGGTTTAAATATTCCAAACCCACGCTCGCAAGAAAGCCTACACGCGCCTTGATTTCCTTTAAAATACGCTTTCCGATTAACTGCTGCTGCTTTGTCAGCTCCATTGTATCCATAAAATCGTACAGATTCTTAATCGACATTGACGTAACTTCATAAATATTCCTGTCACAGACCGTAACTGCAAGCGAGCTTTTTTTCAACCGCTTTCCGCCGCATTCCTTACAGGGCGTAATGCGCATAAACGTTTCATATTCGCTCTTCATCGTTTCCGACGACGTTTCGCGGTATCTGCGCTCCACATTTTTGACAAGCCCTTCAAACGCAACCGGATACCTGCCCTCGCCACGCTGCCCCTTATAATAAACGACAACCTCTTTTCCGCGTGTACCATTCACTAAAGTATCCTGCACATCATCCGAAAGCTCCTCAAACGGCGTATCAAGCGAAAATCCGTATTCCTCACTCAACGCCTGCAAAACCGCATTGGTGAAGCTGTTTTTATCCGTGCAGGACTGCCAGCCCATCACCGTAATCGCACCCTGATTAATGCTCAGGCTTCTGTCCGGCACCATAAGGTCAAGGTCAAACTCCATTTTATAGCCAAGCCCGAAACATTCCGGGCATGCACCGAACGGATTGTTGAACGAAAAGCTTCTCGGTTCCACCTCGTCGATACTGATATTGCAGTCCGGACACGAAAAGCTGTCCGAAAAGTTCAGCGTTTCGCCGCCGATGACATCAACAAGCAGAAGCCCGTCCGAAAGCGCCATGACATTCTCAATCGAATCCGTCAACCTGCGCTCCATTCCCGCCTTGACCACCAAACGGTCCACGACAATCTCTATGTTGTGCTTGATGTTTTTCTCAAGCTTAATCTCCTCCGATAAATCATACATATTTCCGTCTACACGCACCCTGACGTAACCGCTCTTGCGCGCACGGTCAAGCACCTTTGCATGCTCGCCCTTGCGCCCCCGCACTACAGGCGCCATCAGTTGGATTTTCGTGCCTTCCGGAAGCTCCATAATCTGATCCGTCATCTGGTCAATCGTCTGACGTTTGATCTCCCTGCCGCAGTTCGGGCAGTGCGGAATGCCGATACGCGCATATAAAAGACGGAAATAATCATAAATTTCCGTAACCGTTCCGACAGTCGAACGCGGGTTTCTGTTTGTGGACTTCTGGTCAATGGAAATCGCTGGCGAAAGACCTTCAATGCTCTCCACATTCGGTTTTTCCATCTGCCCCAAAAACTGTCTTGCATAAGACGAAAGCGACTCCATATATCTGCGCTGCCCCTCCGCATAAATCGTGTCAAATGCAAGCGACGATTTTCCCGAACCTGAAAGTCCCGTCAGCACCACAAATTGATTTCTCGGTATATCCAAATTGATATTTTTTAAGTTATGCTCGTTCGCTCCCCGAATGCGAATCAGTTCCCCTTTGGGAAGCATCTTCAGTTGTTGTCCGTTCATATTGGTTTCCCTGCTCCTTTCATAGCCCGCCCGTTAAATCGTTTAACATTTTCTTTAAATCCATCATCTTGTCACGCAGCTCCATCGCCGCCTCAAAATTCAAATCGGCAGCCGCCTTGCGCATATTCTTCTCCACTGTCGCAATCAGCTTTTTGAGCTCCTTCTCATTCATCGACTCAGGATCCTTTGCAAATGCCTGCTCCTCCTTCGCCACTGCCTTTGAAATACTGATCAAATCACGCACTGCTTTCTTAATCGTCTGCGGCGTAATCCCGTGCTCCTCGTTATATTTCTGCTGAATGGCGCGCCTCCTTGCCGTTTCGTCGAGCGTCATGCGCATCGAATCCGTAATCACGTCGGCATACATCACGACATGCCCCTCCGCATTTCTTGCCGCACGCCCTACCGTCTGAATCAGCGAAGTCGAAGAGCGCAGAAAGCCTTCCTTGTCCGCATCCAGTATTGCCACAAGAGAAATCTCCGGAATGTCCAAGCCCTCGCGCAAAAGATTAATACCGACCAGCACGTCAAACACGTCAAGCCGCATGTCACGGATAATCTGAGCACGCTCCAACGTGTCAATATCGGAATGCAGATATTTGACGCGGATTCCTACCTCGCTCATATACTTCGTCAAATCCTCCGCCATGCGCTTTGTGAGCGTCGTCACCAAAACCTTATTATGTTTTTCCGTTTCCGTATTAATCCTCGAAATCAAATCGTCAATCTGCCCCTCAACCGGACAAACGACAATCTCGGGATCCAAAAGTCCCGTAGGACGGATAATTTGTTCCGCCCGCAGAAGCTCATGATCACTCTCATAAACATTGGGCGTCGCCGACACAAAAAGCATCTGGTCTATTTTCTGCTCAAACTCCTCAAATCTAAGCGGTCTGTTGTCCAGCGCGGACGGAAGGCGGAACCCGAACTCCACAAGCGTCGTCTTGCGCGAACGGTCGCCTGCATACATACCGCGTATCTGCGGAATGGTGATATGCGACTCATCTATAATAATAAGGAAGTCATCGGTAAAAAAGTCCATCAGGCAATACGGAGGCTCTCCCTCCTCAGTGCCGCTCAAGTGCCTTGAATAATTCTCAATTCCCGAACAAAATCCCGTTTCCCGAAGCATTTCCACATCAAAGTTTGTGCGCTCCGAAATGCGCTGTGCCTCAATGAGCTTGTCCTCACTGCGGAAATACCGGACACGCTCCTTCATTTCTTCTTCAATCTTCTCACATGCAGCTTTAATTTTTTCAGGCGCTACCACATAGTGCGATGCCGGAAAAATCGTCACATGCTCCAATGTCGCCGTCACCTTGCTCGTCACCGGATCAATCTCGCAAATCCGGTCAATTTCATCCCCGAAATACTCCACGCGGATCAGACTCTCGCCGCCCTGAGCCGGATTGATGTCAACCACATCGCCATGTACCCGGAACCGCCCCCGCTCAAGGTCAATGTCGTTCCTGTCATACTGCATCTCAATCAGCGCATGGATCACCGCATCCCGATCTTTCGTCATTCCGGGGCGCAGCGAAAGCATCATCCCCTGATATTCATCAGGACTGCCCAAACCGTAAATGCACGACACCGACGCGACCACGACAACATCCCTTCGCTCCGTAAGAGACGCTGTCGCCGAAAGCCTGAGCTTGTCAATCTCATCGTTTACGGAAGAGTCTTTCGCAATATAAGTGTCGGAGGACGGAATATATGCCTCCGGCTGGTAGTAGTCGTAATAGGACACGAAATATTCTACCGCGTTTTCCGGAAAAAATTCCTTGAACTCGCCGTAAAGCTGCCCCGCAAGCGTTTTGTTGTGCGCGATAACAAGCGTCGGCTTATTCAATGCCGCGATTATATTTGCCATCGTAAACGTCTTTCCCGAACCCGTAACACCCAGCAATGTTTGAAATTGATTGCCTTCCTGAAAGCCCTTTACAAGCGTTTCAATTGCCTGCGGCTGGTCGCCTGTCGGCTGGTATTCACTGTGCAGTTTGAACAACATAAGCGCAAAATCACCTCCATAAATCGAATGCAACTGTGTTATTTATATCATATGAAAACTATTATGAACCATTTAGCTCAAAAGTAATTCTGATTATATCACACCGTTTTCAATTTGTACAGAGATTTTAGAACTTTTGTTCTATTAATTAAATCGAATAGGGGAACACCGGGTGCCCATGTGCATAAACGCCAAACGGTCTTATCCTGAATGGAAACCGATGAAATTTACGGTAGCTTTTGCAGACCTCCAGCAAGTCCTGCGAGGCTTTCTCCATATCCTGCGTCTGTAAATCCATCAGAAACGCAACCATCATCTTTTCCAAAAGCGCAGGTTTTTTCTGCGACAGAAAATGCTCTCCCATGGAAACGCCCTCTGCAAGCGCCTCTTTATATTTGATACCAAAGACCAATCATCAGGTGGGAGGCAACCGGCGCAAACGGGTTGAGGTAATTTTTGACCGCCGCAAGCTCGGGCGGCAGAATGCGTGAACTATGCGCCGTGTTTCCACATGCCGCACCTTCCAGTACAAGCCAAGGGCTGCTTTCGTGGTGGTATCCTCCGTAGATGTTCGGCAGCGCCGCACTCTTGAAGCGCTGATTTGTGATTCGGCATACTGCCTGCCAGTCCTTGTTCTCGATGCAATCCTACGTCCATGCGTTCCAATATTTCGGATCTAAGTGAAACGTAATAAAGCCCGTCACCTTAACCAAATGGCGGAACCGCTTCTGCTCCTCCGATACCGCACCATATGGCTGAAAGCGGTCCATTTCCTGTTGGTATTTCTTTCGCATCAATTCAAGGTCCTTTTCTTCGACTATAAGAGTCTGTGCGCTTTGTTTTTCCATGTTTCTTATCCTCCTATTGTATCCCAAACAGCCTTTGTCCAAATATATGTTCTTTTTCAGTATACTATAATTGCTCCGCAATTATGGTACGTTTATGCCCATTCGGGCGGATATAATGTCTGACGACATTATACTATAATTGCTCCTCAATTACAGTACGTTTATGCCCATTCGGGCGGATATAATGTCTGACGACATTATACTATAAATTCCAAAAAAGTATAGGTTTTTCTACATTTTTTACACAATATTCAGGACACAATACCTTCGCAACTTTTTTGAAATGATTCTTCCCGTCAAACATGGTATCTTATATTCAGACAAGGGAAAACTTCCAAAAGTCTGCTGCTACAGTAGCTCAGCGGTAGAGCGCGGAAAAACAGGTCTTGGCAAAGACCTTAACAGCAATATCAAACACCTGTCAAGTGCGTATTCGCGGGTTCGAATCCCGCCTTGGCAACGGCTTTTGGGCGTTTTTCCAAGTCAAAGCTTTCCAAATCAAAACATAAAAATAAAAACATAGGAATAAAAACAGAAAGGCAGGAACGATTCATGTTTGTAATATATAATGATAAAACAAAATTCCCAATCAAGACATGGCTTTCGGGAATCGATAAAATCGAGGAGTCCTGCGTGGAGCAGGCGTACCATTTATCAAATCTTCCGTTTATCCATAAATGGGTATGTCTGATGCCTGATACGCATACAGGGAAAGGAATGCCGATTGGCGGCGTCATTGCCACGAAAGATGCCATCATACCAAACGCGGTCGGCGCCGACATCGGATGTGGAATGGTATTTACGGCAACGAACATTAAATACGAAGAAATACGGGACGTGACGGCAGGAACTGCGACACTCGTACAGTCCATTATCGGAAATATCATGCGGTCAGTTCCCGTAGGATACGACAAATATAAGCAGAAGCAGGAATCCCCTGTTTTGGATTTGGCGCTTAAAAACATGGATCAATACGAAGCAAATCCTGATTTAATCCATTTAATCGAAGAAGGTTATTATCAGACAGGAACACTTGGCGGCGGAAATCATTTTATTGAGCTTCAGGAAGATGAAAACGGATACCTCTGCATTATGATTCATTCCGGAAGCCGTCACCTTGGAAAGGAAATTTGTGATTATTTTCACAATGCGGCACGTACATTAAATCAGACCTGGTACAGTCAGGTTCCTGATGAATACAGGCTCGCCTTCCTTCCGGTACATACAAAGGAAGGCAGGCAGTATCTGAACTGGATGCAGCTTGCGCTTGATTATGCTTTTGAGAACAGAGAGCGTATGCTTGAAAAAGTGTGCGGGGTCGTGAAAGAGCAAATTGAACGGTATGCAGGACTGTCCGTCTCTTTTAGCGGTCAGATTAACTGTCATCACAATTATGCCGCTTTGGAGAACCACTATGACGCCAATGTCTGGGTGCACCGCAAAGGCGCAACAAGGGTAAGACAAGGCGAACTTGCCGTGATTCCGGGCGCCATGGGTTCCTACAGCTATGTCGTGGAGGGAAAAGGAAATCCGGAATCGTTCTGTACCTCCTCGCATGGCGCAGGCAGGGCATATTCAAGAAGCGGCGCCATGCAGCAGTTTACGACCGAGCAGGTAATCCTCGATTTGAGGGAACAAGGAGTAATTCTCGGGAAACGTAAAAAGAATGACGTTGCGGAGGAATGCCGGTTTGCTTATAAGGATATTGACGAGGTTATGGCGCAGCAAAGCGACCTTGTGACACCGATTCGGAAATTAAAAACGATTGGGGTTGTTAAGGGGTAATTTAAGAAAAAGGGGAATATCTCCGTTTGTAACGGCAATATTCCCTATTTATGTATACTTTTCTCCAATTTTTATCCACGCCCTGGTATCTGCAGCACCTGACCGATATTCAGCAAATCGCTTGTCAGTCCGTTCAGGCGCATAATCGCGTCCACTGTCGTATTGAAACGCCTTGCCAGCAGCCAAAGCGTATCCCCACTTTTCACGGTATATGCAAAAGAGCCGCTTCCCGGCGGAGAGATATTTTCTCCGATTCCCAAATACGTATCATAGAGCGCATTCCATGTGCGCATACCCACAATGCCGTCCGGAGAAAGCCGCATTTCATTTTGAAAGGCAATCACCGCCTGTCTTGTTCCGCTGCCGAAAATACCGTCCTGTGCAATCACCGGAATACCGGGATAATATTCACCGATTACATTTAACAGATATTGCAGGGTAATGACATCCTGCCCCGTAGAACCCTGCCTGAGTATTGCAGACGGAGGAACCGTGCCGATTCCAAGAGTATTGCCCTCGCTGTCCAGTTCGGCAAGTCTTGCAACCGCGGTGTAAATTCTTGAAATTTTGTACCATGTCGCTTTTCCTACAATACCGTCCGCCGTTAAATTAAATATTTTTTGAAATGTCGTCACTGCCGCTCTTGTACTGTCTCCAAATACACCGGCATTGTCTGTAATTGCCGGAATTGCGGGATAATTTCGTCTGATTCTGTTTAAGTATGTCTGAATGGTCTGCACGTCAAGACCGGTGCTTCCGACTCTCAGCGCCGCGCCCGGATAGGAGGATACAATACCGGTAATCGTATTCGTCTGCACAATTTCTATATCATTTGGATAATAAGAGCGCAGAATTTGCAGCGGCGTGAAATTCCGGTTCGCCAAAGAAACGGTTCCCCACTGTGACATTCCCTGACAGGTTGCAGTCGTACCGTTACAAAAAGAAGTAAAATACGGCGCATTCTGTCCGCTCCTTCTGACATATTCATTAAATATTTCATCTACAATTTTGCTGATAGAGTCATAAATCGGACGCCCGTATACAAAATACTGGTCATACGCGGTACTATTTGTAATATCAAAATTATATCCTTGGTTCCGATACCATTCCGTATATAGTTTCGAGTAGAATCAGAAAAGTTTTGTATAAAGAACTTTTGGTGCAATTAGAACCGAAAAAATACAGAACCAGCAACCAGCCGTATACAGTAATAGGATTATAATGTAAATTGATAATACAAAAAGACAGGACAAGCTGTTCCTGTCTTTTTCTTATATGGTGTAAGCACTTATTTGTTTCAAATGTTTCAACTTTTCAGCAATGATTGAAAGATACGGTTACTGCTGTTTACTCTGCATTCCGCACAAAAATCAGCCAGTAAGTCCGTACACCATCACCACAGACACACATAGTCCAAAGCGTTAGAATGAACCAAAAGAAAAAATAAAATGTTGCGGAGGTTCATGGAAATGTTAAAGAATATGCAGGAAGTTTTGGAATACGGGTTTGAGGTCTTAAATGAGGTTTACTTCGGTAATGCACTGCCGCCTGTTGTGATAACGATTATGAGTTCCCCCAAGACATACGGGCATTTCACTACAGGCAGGGTTTGGAAAGCGGAGGAAAACCATTACAACGAGATAAACATCAGTGCAGAGCATTTAGACAGAAACATTGAGGAAACAATGGCTACATTAATGCATGAGATGGTGCATTACTACTGCCAGTTAAGCGGCATCAATGACACAAGCAAAGAGGGAAGGTATCACAACAGAAATTTCAAGAGGGAAGCAGAGACAAGGGGATTAATTATCAGCTATTGTAAATATATCGGCTATTCCGTTACGGAGCCGTCAGAAGGGTTTATTGAGGTCATACAAAGTCATGGCGTGGAAAAACCTTTGGATATAAACCGCGACGGTGAAATGATAATTATGGGCACTGGAAACAGTTCGGGTGGGAATAACGGTACAGACGGAAACGGAAATCAGACGGGGAATAAAAAACAAGTACAAGAAAATACCAGTGCCCCTGCTGTGGAAACAGTTTTCGCGCAACAAAAAATTTAAACGTGCTGTGCATGGACTGTAATGTACAGTTTGTAAAATTGGAAAAGTGATTTTGGCAGTGCACTGCCAAAAATATAAAATGTCGGGATATATCCATATACAGTGTATGGTAAGTGTTCCGGCATTTTATTATGTCAATGTGTGCCTGTAAATCTGCTCTGAAAAGAAAATGGATATATATGATATATGTTTCAAATGGTGTGTCAAAAAGGGCACCACTGCTCTATCGGGACAGTTTTTATGTGTGAAAAGTGTATGAATGTTCCGCTTGGGTTGGGTATAGCTTTTTGAGACACTTTCTGAAATGATGAAAATTTTTGGTATCTCACATTTAATGGTCTAGTTGGGAAAGGAGCAGGCATTATGAAAATAGGATATGTAAGAGTGAGCACAAAAGAACAGAATACGGCAAGGCAGGAAGAAATCATGAAGACACTGGGAGTTGATAAAGTTTACATTGACAAAATGAGCGGTAAAGACATGGAACGCCCCGCCCTGCATGAAATGATGAATTATGTGCGTGAGGGTGATTCCGTAATTGTGGAAAGCATTTCAAGATTTGCGAGGAATACAAAAGATTTGCTGGAACTGACAGAGCAGTTAAATAATAAACAGGTTCAGTTTGTCAGCCACAAAGAGAATATTGATACGGACACTCCGGCTGGGAAGTTCATGCTTACAATCTTTGGGGCGGTAGCGGAGCTGGAACGGGAATACATAAGACAGCGGCAGCGGGAAGGCATAGAGATTGCAAAAGAACAGGGAAAATACAGGGGACGGCTTCCAAAAGAATTAAAAGACTTTGATGAAATATACAGTCAATGGAAGTCGGGAAATATTACTGCTGCTTCCGCCAGCAGGCGGTTAAGCATCAGCAGGAGCACATTTTACAGAAAAGCCAGCGAATATGAGGACAGCAATAAACCAATAGATTTTTAATAATATCATGATGAATTAAAAACTTACAATGGGAAAAGTTGAAATATTTCAAATGTTTCAACTTTTTTTATGAAAAAATCACTAAAAAAATTAAGCGGATACCGTCATAAGCACCACTGACGGGAAAAAGCCCACGCGTTACAATCCCCAAGAGGTTTGGGACGGCAATATTTAAAAGTACGCTGATAATTTCAGAGTTTTCATTGTCTTATCTGAATTATTCACAAAAGTATTTTAATATTCACATAGTTTATAATCCAAAAATTATTTAATGCATGAAAGGGGGGCGGTGAAACGCCGTTTCCAAACCTCACAAAAAAGTGCAGGGGGATCACGTTATGAGGATTAATTTTTACAATACAATGCTGTCAGAGGATAACCGTACAATACTGGTGAAAGAAAGGGGCGTGAATTACGGCATTGGAAAAATATGCAGCCCAGATGATACGGTGCGTATGATGAAGGAACTTCTGTATTTGGATAAGCTTGCGGAAGAACACTGTTACATGGCGGCGTTAAACAGCACGTGTAAAATAATCGGGATATTCCTTATATCCAAAGGAACGGTCAGTTCAAGCCTTTTGTCTGCAAGGGAAGTGTATATGAGGGCGCTGCTTGCCGGCGCGGTCATGATAGTGCTCTGCCATAACCACCCGTCGGGCAGTGCACAGCCAAGCGGCAGGGATATTGAAACGACCGCAAAAATCAAAGAAGCAGGCGCGCTTTTGGATATCCGCCTCGCAGACCATATCATCATTACGGATAATGAATATTACAGTTTTGAGGAAAACGGACTGTTATAGAGAAACAGTGTACAAACTATATATGTATATAAATCAATATTGAAAACAGTGTAACAATAGTGATGTTTCTGCATTACTTTATTATGTTATGGGGCTGTCGCTTTAACGAATAAAAATTCGTGAAGCGACAGCTTCATTTTTGCTGTTTTTACATGTGATTTTAAGAAAAAGTCCCGGATCACTCTGTTATTCTATAAAAAGGGCATACTTTAATAAGCCATTTCCCATGGCTTGAAAGTTTGTTTTGAGATGTTTAAAATTAAGCGCTTTTCACTGGAAACAAATGTGTTCCCGTCCTGCCTTTTTGAATCTTATTATGGAGCTTGTTTATGTTCCTTGCCATGGCGAGCAGT
>CAJTSD010000016.1 GCA_910578795.1 uncultured Lachnospiraceae bacterium | reverse complement strand
GAAGGTGTTTTAATAAGACAGTCCGATGACGGCTGGCAGGTTACTGAAAAAACGCAATATTATCTTCGGAAAGGCTCCACATTGCTTTTATCCGAGGAAGCAGGGTATGAGCATGCCGTAATCTACCACCTGCAATAATACATCCCCCTGATATGGAATCAGAAAAGCATAAATTCGCAGGCTAAGAAAGGAGGATTGCGATTCCTATGAAACCAACAATACAAAAAATCAGTTGCGTAATGTTATCGGTAATCTTAATCTGTCTGACCATTCCCGTCACGGCAGACGCAAGCTACGAAATTCCCTCCACCTGTCAGGTGCAGGCAGACACTAACGCTGCATATACAGTAAAAACACTGGATTATAGCTATAATCACAACACATATTACTCCCTGCGGGACATCGCCGCTGTTTTGAGCGGCACGGATAAAGCCTTCTCACTTGACATTACGAAAAATGCCGTTTCCCTCAATTTGGGAGGTGCTTATACCCCTGTGGGAGTGGAGAATACCCCTTGGGAAAACCCTGAAAACCCTGATATTGCCCTGCGGCGAAATGAATTTAAGATAAACGGAGCGGAGGTGCGCTATTATACGCTGATTGTGCAATTGCCCTCAGGGCAGTACGATTGTTTTATCATGGCAGCAGATTTGGCTCTGATTTTGGATGTTGACATCACTGCCTCCGATGCAGGCTCCCTGCAAATTCATACGCAGACGCCGTTGCATATTTCCCTTGCTGATTTGGAACGGGCAGGCTATTTTTATGGCGTCAACAGTGTGCTAATCGGCGATGCCACCACAGGGGATATATATTATCAGTTTCAGTCCGAAATGCCTTATCCGATTGCCAGTACATCCAAGCTGATGACGTGCCTTTTGACGATGGATGCCCTTTCTGCGGGGCAGCTTTCCTTGGAACAGCCGATTACCGTTTCCGAATCGGCGCAGGCGCTGTCTGCCTCGGACGACGGTGTCATTCCCCTGACAGCGGGGGATCAGATTACCGTGCAGGAACTGCTTTTTGGTGCGCTCCTGCCCTCAAGCAATGAATGCGCGCTGTGCCTTGCGGAGGCGATTGCAGGTTCAGAAGAAGCTTTTGTACAGAAAATGAATCAAAAAGCGTCGGAGTTAGGGCTTTCGCAGGCAATTTTTTACAATTGCAACGGTCTGCCTTCCTATACGCAGGAGCCTATTCCCGCAAAGCGACAGAACCGCATGAGCGCGGAGGATATGTTTCGGCTGGTATCGTATCTGTTAAAGGTTTATCCGCAGGTCACGGAAATCACTTCGCTGAAATCCGCCACGCTGCAATCGTTGGACCTTGAAGTGCGCAATACAAATCCGCTGTTGCAAAATGTATCGGAAGCTACCGGGTTAAAGACAGGGACAACCAATAAGTCAGGCGCGTGTTTGGTTACGTCTTTGGCTGCGGATGATGGGAATATCGGGCATGATTTGGTCGTAGTCGTTTTTGGCACCGAGGATTCCATAGAGCGGGGACGTGTTTCGGAACTGTTGGCGAGATATGCTTTGCAGGTCTTTGAGACAGGTGTGGAAGAAACAAAAGGCGAGGCTGCGCGCGAAAATCTGCCCACACACGCTGAGGCGGCGGTGGATTGGATTCTGCGCACCGCACGCGCGAAACGCTTTCATGAAGGAGCAGAGCCGTTTTGAAAATAACGTTCTGCTTCTTCGTGGGAATGAAAAATCACAATTTTCTTGTCTGATTGATATTTTTTTAACAACTTATAAATTTGCGGCAATTGGGTCTTGGGAAAATCAAGAATCGATTGCCGAAATTCTTCATCAACCTCTGTTTCAATCCACGGCAAATCCTCCCGCTTTGTTCCGACACGCGACTGTGCGCCGCAAAGGCAGACATCGAGCGGAAGGTCCAACAGAAAAACCGTATCGCAGGCGGTCAGGCGCGGCTCCAGTGTACGCTGATAATTCCCGTCAATAATCCAACGGTCCTGCCCAAGGAGTTCTTTTAATTGCGCGTCAAAGACTTCCCGCGTTACGGTTGTCTGATCTGGTTTGTGCCACAGCATGTCCAAGTAATAGAGCGGAAGCCCCGTCGTGTCCCTGAGTTTTCGCGCAAATGTGCTTTTCCCTGCGCCGGGACTTCCAATAACAATTGCTTTTAACATGCCTTTCTCCTCCGTATCGTTTCGTTGATTTATCCTGTGATACAGGTATCATATCATGGATTTTTGCAAAATACCAAGTAAATATGCATTTGTTTTACGGATTTCGACACCGAAAAATCCCGTACCGATTTGAAAAACAACAATTCGTCTATTCATCTTAAGCTTCTTTTGTTTCTGAATTCTTTTGCATACCATAAAGCCTGCGCAGCAGCGGAATCCCGATTATGACCGCAAGGACCGTTGTGCAAATATCGGCGCTCATCTGCGCGTGCAGCAACCCGCTCAGTCCCCATAAGCGGTTAAACAGATACAAAAACGGAATGTTAAACAGGCATTGCCGCCCGAGATTGACCACCATTGCGCGCACCGCACTGCCCGTTGCCTGAAAGGTACACATCATCGACATTTGGATTGCCATAAACGGCACCACCCATGCGTACGCGTGCAGGAACGCAACGCCGACCTCAATAATCTGCGCATCGCTTGTGAAGACTTTCACAAATGCGGGCGCAAGCCACAAAAACGGCACAAGCAGGACGAGGCAAAGGCAGGTTCCTGACAGCATGGTAAACCGCAGCGCCGAGAGCATTCGCCTGAACCTGCCGGCACCGTAATTATAGCCCGCAAACGGCATATATCCCGAAACGTAGCCGACCGTAATCATATATACCATGCTAATCAGCTTCCCCGCAACGCCGTACGCCGAAATCACGTAATCCCCATAACCCGCCGCTAAATTGTTCAACAGGATATTGGAAAAACTCATGATAATCTGCGAAATCGAGTTTGGCAGTCCGATTTTGAGCACCTCCTGAAAAATCCTTACGCTTGGGTGAAAATCACGCGGTCTGACGGAAAGCATGGTTTTCCTGCGCAGAAAAATCACAAGATAATAGGCTACCGCAAAGAAATTGCCGATGATGGTCGCCCATGCCGCGCCCGCGGCGCCCTGCCCAAGCAATAGGATAAAAATCGGATCGAGTATAATGTTTAAAACCGTACCGATAATCATTCCGATGACTGCCTGTTTTACCTGTCCTTCGGAACGCAGCAGCGCGGGCAGAATAATCTGCAAGGTCATGACAAAACTGAAGCCGACAATCACGCGCAGATATGCCCTTGTAGGTCCTGCCGTGTCCGCGCTTGCGCCCAATACGTGCAAGATCGGTTCCATGCAAAGAAGGCACAAAACGGTCATCACCAGCGTAATTGTGACGGAAACGTAGACGGAAACCGCGCTTGTTTTGCGTGCCTCTTTCTCCCGCCCTGCGCCAAGGCAGCGCGAAATATAGGATGGCGCGCCGTTTCCGAAAATATTTCCCACCGCCTGAATCACCATGAATACAGGAAATGCAAGGGAAACAGCCCCAAGCTGTATCGGATCGTCCAAAAGTCCGATAAAATACGTATCTGTCAGATTGTAGATTAACGATACAATCGTGGACAGCACGGTGGGAATCGCAAGCTTTAAAATCGCCTTTGGAACCGGAGTATTTATCATCAGTTCCATATTGTTTTTATCCATTCGTAATCATACTCCTTTCATTCCCGCGAGCAATGCGCCAAGACCGTGATTAAAACAGACGAAAGATTAATTTGGCATATTGGCGAATGTCGCGAGGTATTTGACTGTCTGCAAATTTCTAAAAACAAAAATGAAATAATCAACATGCGTTGCTTATTTCGCTCCTTTATATTATACTAAATGAAAAACAAGTCATCAAAGGTCAAATATTTTGAAATGTTGATTAATCCGCACATGTCAAAAAGTGTGGATTAAATTTGGGAAGGAGTACACGACTATGAAACGAACGCCCCAATACGATCTCCGCTATATCAAAACGGAGCACTTGATACAAGAAACGTTCAAAAATATGCTTTTGGAAATGGATTATGCGCAGATTAGTATTAAGGAACTGACGCAGCGCGCAATGATTAACAGAAAAACCTTCTATCTGCATTATAATTCGCTTGATGAACTTTTGGGAAAATTGCAGGTGGAGTTATATATGGAAATGATGGAGTCACTGTCAGACATGACGCTTCCGCAGGATTTGGAACAACTGGTGCGGACGCTGTTTCCGTTTTGGGCAAACGCGGACGGTGTCAACGAAAAAATCCTGCGAAGTCAGGGCAATTTCCCAATCGGAAAAAGTCCCGGGGAATACGTATGGAAAAAGATTTTCCACCGCTTTGGACCAAACAGCGCGTGCAGTAATTGCACAGAGGACGAGCTGCGTGTGGCTGAGGTATTTTTGAGCGGCAGCTTTGCGTCAATTTTTATGCATTGGGTGGCAAGTGACCGCAAAATACCGCTCGAGGAGATTATGCAGCTTACCGTTAAACTGATTTCGCAGGGGCTTCGTGCGCTTGAGGAGACGTGAAGAGGGATTTCATTTTTGTGTGGAATTTTGGAGAAATTTGAAGACAGATATAATAATTAGGATATGAGAATCAATTATTTGTCATCATAGTGTCCTTTACACTGGATAATGGTGATGTTTTCATTGCGGACGATATAAACAAGCCTGTCCTTATCGTTAATTCTTCTACTCCATGCGCCGTCCGCGCTGCCTTTTAACGGTTCGTGCTTACCTTCACCCGAAAACGGTTCACGTTGAATGGACTTTAAAAGGCTGTTTATTTTCTTTAAAGATTTTTTATCCTGCGACTGCCAGTAGAGGTATTCCTCCCATGCATCTTCAGCAAATGTGATTTTACGCACGCTCCATAGCCTCCAGTTCTTCCATTGTTTTTACGATTATCTGTCCATCTTTAACCTGTTGGGCTGCTCTTTTTAATTGCTCCATGTTGGAATCAGAATAAAAAGGATCCAAAGGCGCTGTTATTTCAAAGGGAATACGGCGGTCCCTCAGCGCTTTCTTTGCATAAATCATAAAAAAAGTGGTAATATTCATTCCCATTTCATCGCACATTTCATCAAGCTGTTTTTTCATATCATCATCAAATCGAAGACTTACTGTAGTCATAATATCACGTCCTTTCTGACTTTATCATAATAAAAAATAAAGCAAAATGCAACAATAATCATTCAAATTCTTTTAAATTGTATTATATTATATGAGGAATAAAGAAGACTATGTATTTTTTACGGATATTTGTAAAATCAATACAAGTATAAAAACACTTGACAAACCGCTATATCCCAAGTAAAATCTATCCCTAACCGGAATTTGTACTGCAAATTAGGAGAAATATCATGAATATGGAATATTTAAATGACAATGGAACTGAGATTGCAGTTATTTCCGGCGACGAGAAGATCATTACAGACGCACAGCCCGCTTTGGATTTGGCGATGAGCGTCAAGTATGAAACAGGTGCATCAAATATTGTAATTGACAAGGCGGCAGTGTGTGAGGAGTTTTTCGTTCTAAGCACAGGACTGGCGGGGGAAATCCTGCAAAAATTTATCAATTACCACATCAGGCTTGTCATTTACGGAGATTACACAGGCTATACCAGTAAGCCCCTAAAGGATTTTATCTACGAATCCAACAAGGGCAAGAACTTCTTTTTTGTAGCGGCAAAAGAGGAGGGAATTCAAAAACTGACAGAAACACAATAACACAACAGCACAAATTCCGGTATCATTTTGATGACATATCAGGCAGCGCATTTCATAAAAACAGTTATCCTGCGAAATTCACCATGAGAAAATAATTAAATGAAACTACAAAAATCCCTTTATAAAACCCTATCTGTATGCTACAATATCAATGATTAACAAGTCTGCGCCATAGCATATCGTGAAAATTTTCACAAAACCCGCACAGACTTTAAAGAAAGCACCCCAAACCGACAGACGAAGAAAGGAGCATGGTTCTAAAAATGAATACAAAAATCGTGCCCCTGACACAGGACGAGGACAAAGAAACGCTGTTTGCCAAGCTTACGCAGGCAGGCGAGGTCATTAAAAACGGCGGACTCGTGGCATTTCCGACCGAAACCGTCTACGGTCTTGGCGGCGACGCGCTGAATCCGAAATCCTCGCAAAAGATATACGAAGCCAAAGGGCGCCCGAGCGATAACCCGCTGATTGTACATATTGCCGACATGGAGCACTTGGAAAAAATTGTGCAAAACGTGCCCGAAAATGCCAAAAAACTTGCAGACGCATTTTGGCCCGGACCGCTTACCATGATATTGAAAAAATCAGATGCCGTGCCCCGACAGACGACAGGCGGATTGGAAACAGTCGCCATTCGAATGCCCGCGCACCCGCTTGCGCTGATTTTTATTAAAGAGGCAGGCGGCTATGTAGCGGCGCCGAGTGCAAACCTGTCGGGTAAACCAAGCCCCACAACGGCAAAATACGTCATACAGGACATGGACGGCAGAATTGATATGATTTTGGACGCCGACGCGGGAGCGGACGGCGCAATCGGCATTGAATCGACGATTGTCGACATGACAGGCGAAGTGCCGATGATTCTGCGTCCTGGATACATCACGCAGGAAATGATTACAAACATTATTGGAAAAACTGACACAGATGTCACAATTTTGGATAACGATTCAAAACAGCCTCCAAAAGCGCCCGGAATGAAATACCGCCACTACGCGCCAAAAGGCGAGCTTGTAATTGTAGAAGGCACGCCTGAAAATGTTGTAAATTATATTAATGAACAGACAGCGCTGCACGCTGGGAAAGGCGAGCGGACAGGCGTAATCGGAACTACGGAAACGATACGGCAGTATAAGGCGGACAGCGTAAAGGACGCGGGCGCGCGCGATGATATGCTGTCAGCGGCAAAACGGCTCTATACGTTTTTGAGGGAGTTTGACGATGAGAACATCGCATACATCTATTCAGAGGCATTCCCCGCAGGCGGCGTCGGACATGCCGTTATGAACAGGCTGCTCAAGGCAGCAGGACATAGGTGCATAAAGCTATAAGCTTCATATATAATAAGGAATAAGTCAGTATTATAAAAACAACGGTTTAAAAATGGAAAGGAGCGCGACAAAACATGATTGCATTAGGCAGTGACCACGGCGGACTGGAGTTAAAAAACAAAATAATAAAGTACCTTGAGGAGCATAATATCGCATATAAGGACTTTGGCTGTTATGAAAATAAGTCCTGCGATTATCCCGTATTCGGAAAGGCGGCGGCAAAGGCAGTCGCAAGCGGCGAGTGCGAGAAAGGTATCGTCGTATGCACATCGGGAATCGGCATTTCTATTGCTGCAAACAAAATCAAAGGAGTGCGCTGCGCACTGTGCAGCGAACCGCTTTCCGCAAAAATGACAAGACTGCACAATGACGCAAACATGCTTGCACTCGGCGGTGCCTATGTAGGGGAGCTGCTCGCGCTTGAAATCGTGGAAACCTTTTTAAACACACCGTTCTCAAACGAGGAAAAGCATATCAGACGTGTGGCACAATTAGAGGAAAATTAGATTTTGAAAGGAAAAAGGTTATTACATGGCAAAAACAGTAGTAATGGATCACCCGTTAATTCAGCACAAAATCGGCATGATCCGAAGGACTGAAACAGGTACAAAGGATTTTAGACAGACTATCGGCGAAATTGCAAACCTCATCTGTTATGAGGCGACAAGGGAACTCAAGCTTGCGGACGTGGAAATCGAAACGCCCATCTGCAAAACAACTGTAAAAGAGCTTGCGGGGAAAAAGCTCGCCGTCGTGCCGATTTTAAGGGCAGGACTTGGCATGGTGGACGGTATCCTGCAATTAATCCCTACCGCAAAAGTAGGACATATCGGACTCTATCGCGACCCCGAAACCCTGGAACCGGTTGAATATTACTGCAAGCTGCCCGAGGACTGTGATCAAAGAGAAGTCTTTGTTGTGGACCCGATGCTTGCGACGGGAGGTTCGTCATCTGCGGCAATCCGAATGCTGAAAGAGAAAGGCTGCAAAAGCATTCATTTTATGTGCATTATTGCTGCGCCCGAGGGCGTAGAGCGTATGCAGCGCGAGCACCCCGATGTGGATCTTTACATTGGCTCACTTGACGAGAAGCTCAATGACCACGGCTACATCGTGCCGGGCTTGGGAGATGCGGGAGACCGCATTTTCGGCACAAAATAGACATGAAAATTATGAGTTTGGGGAATGGTTTAGAACATGACAAAATCGGCTTTTAAAAAGTCCGTAACAGGAGCAATGTCCGCAGTGCTTGCATTCGTTTTGGCAACAACGCTTGCGGGTTCTTCGGCTGTGCCCGTACACGCGGAAACAACACTGGAGCGCTTACAGCGTGCGAAAGAGGAAAAAGAAAAAACCGAAGATGCAAAAGAGAATACGGAAGACAGAAAGGCTTCCCTTCAGATATCCAAAAACTCCTTATTGGGCGAGCTTGGCACACTCAATGATGATTTGGCGGCAATTTCTACAAAATTGGAAGGAATCGAGGCAGATATTGTCACAAAAGAAGCGGAAATAATGCAGGCACAGGCGGACCTCGAGCAGGCAAAAATCGTCGAGCGGCAACAGTATGAAAACATGAAGCTGCGTATTAAGACGATGTATGAAAGCGGTGCAAGCTATGGTTATTTGAATTTCCTTTTTACCTCCAACAGTTTTGCGGATTTTTTAAACAAGAGTGACTATATTGAACAGATTAACCAGTACGACCGAAAAATGCTGCGAAAATATGAGGAAAGCCGAAAGGACGTAGAGCAGAAGGAAGCGCAGCTTAAGCAGGAGCTGGAGGATCTTCATGCCTTGCAGGAGGAGGTAAACTCCGAAAAGAGCAAGGTTGCGGAACTTGTGCGCAAGACCTCGCAGAACGTGGCAAGCTATTCGGACCAGATTGCGGACGCGGAGGAAACCATCGACGCGCTTGAATCAATGATTGACGAGCAGGAACAGGACATTGCCGCACTGCAAAAGCAGTACGAGGAGGAGCTTGCAAAATCAAGACTTGCGGCGCAATCGAGCTGGCGTGATATTTCGGAAGTCAAATTTGAGGAAGGCGATCGTATGCTCCTTGCAAACCTGATTTACTGTGAGGCAGGTGCGGAGCCTTATAGCGGACAGGTTGCGGTCGGCGCGGTGGTAATCAACAGAGTGCTGAGCTCGCGCTATCCGAATACGATTGTCGGTGTGATTTATCAGAAAAAGCAGTTTTCGCCTGTAAATGACGGGCATCTTGCGCTTGCGCTGGCAAACGACAGGGCGACGGCAAGCTGTTATCAGGCGGCGGACGAAGCGATGAGCGGCGTGACGAATGTCGGGCATTGTGTATATTTCAGGACGCCAATCCCCGGGATTAATGGGATACGGATTGGCGGGCATGTATTTTACTAACCATTTTAGTACGGAAGTACTATTGACATGATGACAAAGCGTATAGTACCATTAAAAACGCTGAAAAACAGGAAGGCGTGACGGCAGCATGAAATACAAAGTGGGCGAATCAGAAAAGATTACAAAAGATGACAAGGATTATCAGGTATGGAAGATATCGGAGCAGGCAGGATTTTTTCTTGCAGATGGTATGGAAGGAGAGGATGCGGTAGAGCTGATTGACAGAATTATCGCTTCCTGTAGTGCGCTTGCGGTAAAAATGGAATCGGATACCGTCATTGCCAATAAAACAGGCAATACGGCCCAAAAGAGCGAAAACGATAAGACAGAGAAGACAAGCACTGAAAAAGCTGCAAAGGAGAGTATTGCCGCAAATAGCTCCGAAAAGCCGCAAAAGCAGGGAAATATAGGAAAAACAAGATCCGTTTATTTATTGCGGAAGCGTACGGGTGAGAAAATAGTAATTGATAAAGAAGTTTTTAAGCTTGGAAAAGACGCTGCGTGTGTTGACTATGTGGTGGATGATAATCCTACAATTAGCAGAAATCATGCGGATATCATACACAAGAAAGACGGATATTATGTAAAGGATAAAAGCTCGTTAAACCATACCTTTGTCGATGGAAAAAAGCTTGAGGCTGAAAAACCGGTAAAGCTTGAATCAGGAAGCCTGCTGCAGCTTGCCGACGAGGTGTTTGAATGGAAACAGGAGTAAACCACAATGGAACTGCATTATACAGTGGCTGCACAAACGGATGCGGGAATTGTTAAAAATATAAACCAGGACAGTCTTACGGTTAAGGTTGCCAATACTCCCTATGGTGAGGCTGCAATAGCGGTGATTTGTGATGGCATGGGCGGTTTGGAACAGGGTGAAATTGCAAGTGCGGTGGTAGTGCGCACATATGAACAGTGGTTTTTAAAGGAGCTTCCGTTGGCATTAAATGAGGGTGATGGCAGACTGGCTTCGTCATGGATTCAGGAAAGTTGGGACAGACTCGCCAATGACTGTAATGCACGCATTCTTGATTATAGCAGAGAGCGTAAGACCACGATGGGAACAACGCTTACCGTGCTGCTTTTATTTGAGGGCTGCTTTTATATATCGCATGTTGGGGACTGCAGGGCTTATAAGATGACAGATTTTAATAATCAGATGCAATTACTGACAACGGATCAAACCTATGTGGCGCGGGAGGTAGCTTTGGGGCATATGACGCCTGAGCAGGCAAAGAATGATGCACGTAAAAATGTGCTTTTGCAGTGTATCGGAACGGTGAGTCATGTGGAGCCTGATTTTGTCAGCGGGGAAGTTCAGACAGGTAACAGCTTTCTGCTTTGCTCGGACGGTTTTCGGCATGAGCTTTTGGAGCGCGAGATGTATGATTACTGTCATTTGGCGTTGGAAAATTTGGAATGGAATGTGAACTGTAGGCAGGAAAACTCACGCCTGATGAGCGTACAACTCAAATACTTAATAGAACAGAACAAAAGCCGCATGGAGAAAGATAATATTTCAGCCATTCTTTTAAAAGTAATGGATCGGTAGGTTAAGGGGTTTTGATAAGTTAATGATAACAATTGGTTCCGTTATTGACGGAAAATATAAGATTTTAAATGAAATCGGTCATGGAGGAATGAGCACAGTCTATCTGGCAATCAATGAGAAGGCGAATAAGCCATGGGCAATCAAAGAGGTGCGAAAATCCTTCCGCCGCGATTTCGAGCTATTGAAGCAAAGTCTTATTCTTGAAACGGATTTGCTGAAAAAATTAAGTCATAAAAATCTTCCCAGTATTGTCGATGTCATCGATTCTGATGAGAATTTCCTAATCGTTATGGATTATATTGAGGGGAACACCCTTGAAAAGCTGCTAAATGAAAATGGTGCATATCCGCAGGAGCAGGTTGTGGATTGGGCGTTGCAGCTTTGCGATGTGCTATGTTATCTGCATGCACAGGAAAGACCGATTATCTATCGGGATATGAAACCGTCCAATGTGATGCTGAAATCGGATGGAAGTGTTGTTCTGATTGATTTTGGAACGGCACGGGAGTTTAAGGAACAGAATGCAGGTGATACAACTTGTTTGGGAACATACGGGTATGCTTCTCCCGAACAATTCGGAGGAATGGGACAGACCGATGCAAGGACTGATATTTATTGTCTTGGTGCGACAATGTATCATTTGCTGACAGGGCATAACCCTTCCAAGCCACCGTATGGGATGTACCCGATTCGAAAATGGAATCCTGCGCTTTCCAGCGGACTGGAAAAGATTATCTTAAAGTGTACACAAAAAAATCCGGAAGACAGATATCAGTCGGCAAAAGAACTGACGTACGCGCTTGGGCACTATAAAGATTATGAAACAGAAACACAAACCAAATGCAGAAGAAGGATTATAAAATTTGCCGTGGCGCTTTTTTTATGTATGTTTTGTGCCATTTGCGGTGCCGGATTTCGGGTGGCGGCAAATGAGAAAACCGGTAATGATTATAAGACGATGATTGAGAAGGCAGGGAGAACGGCAGATGTGCTGGATGCAGGCATTCTTTATATGGATGCAATTGAAATTGACGCTGCGCGGGCGGATGCTTATCATGCGTATTATGACCGTGTAATTGAGGACGGTGTGTTTGATGAAGAGGAAGAAGAGCTTTTGATTAAAATGAATATGAATTCAAAAGAGTGTCTGAATGTGTTTGAAGCAAAGAACCCTTTGGAATATGCATGTTTCTGCTATGAGATAGGCAATGCGTACTGGTACTATTATGTGCATGAGGAAAATAGGAAAACAAGGGCGCTTAGCTGGTATGAAGCTGCTTTGTCCTACTTTGAGGGTAGCAGCGAATACTGTTTGGAATATTCCAGATGCAGGCTTTATGTAGAAATTGGAAGTTTTTACAAAAAGATGATTGCCGCACAGATTGATGGTACGGATAATGGAATATATGGAAAATACTGGCACAGTCTTGCACAGCTTAAGGCATTAAATGATAAAAATCCTGACCGTGATATCATTACATTGAGAATGTACCGCGAGATCATTGTGCGTGTGACGGAGTACGCGCGGTACTTTATGGATGACGGAGTGTCAGGCTTGGAGATTATGGAAATGTTTGACCGTATTGATACTGATATGGAGAATATGAAAGTGGGAGCGACGCCTGCAGTATTGGAAGAAATTGAAAAAATTCAGAACTTGAGAATGTTGGCGGATAAGATTGTAAGGTCAACGTATAAACGGTAAACAGTTTTGAAAGAAACAGAATTATTGGGGGCGAGGAATGAGCATTTTAGAAATGACATATGTGTCATATTTTTTCATGATTATGACTGTCTTGTTTGGCATGATAACCGTGATTATGTATTTTACATTGGATATCAGGAGGTGCTGGAATATTGTAAGGAGAAATCGTATTGGGACAGTAAAAGAAAAAGTGCTGCTTGATGAGGATTCAAAGGAAGAGAGGAAAAGAGAAATTAAAATTTATGCAGAAACAGAAAAGCTTGTACATAATAGGACGGAAGCGCTTTTAACGTTTGAGGAAACGGTGCCGTTTGAAACGATAACGCTGGTACAGGATATTGTGATGATGGATGTCGGTAATTGCGTAAATCCTTGACGTGCAGGGAAGTCTTTTATATACTGGTATAAGGTTCTTATAATGTCTGGAGTAATGAAATGGAACATTAATATTTTGAAAGTATGAAAGGAGAACGGTTATTAAAATGAAAATGAGAGTAATTGCAGTCTGTGTAATAATATGCGGAATTATGCTTACGGCATGCGGCAAAAAACTGGATGCACAGGGTTATTTGCAGGCAATGCTTGATTTATCATACAAAGGAGATTCTACTGCTTATGTTGAAATGGAGCTTGGCACTGCTGAGGAAGCGGCGGCAGTATTTGAACGCGGAATTGACTCGGAAATGTCATTTTTTAAGGAAAAACTGAATATGTCGGAGGAGCTGGTAGCAGATTTCCAAAATCTTTTTAAGGAAATTTACGGAAAGGCAAGATATACGGTCGGCGAAGCGAAGGAGCAGAAGGACGGTTCTTTCGTGGTGGAAATTACATACGAACGCATGAAAATTTTTGAGCCGGCGCTGATTTCTTATAATGAGAAAATTGCAAGTCTTCCAGAAATGTGGGCAGCGATGGAAACGACGCCTACACAGGAAGAAATGTTTGAGGATATGACGGAAATTTTGCGTGATGCATTGCGTGAAAGTATTGAGAGCGCTATTTATGAAGCACAGGAAACGATGACAATCCGCATTGAGCTGATTGATAATGTCTATACGCCGAACAGTCAGGATGTGATTTCTCTTGAGAAGGCGCTTTTTGATACGGACTATAGTTTAGAAAATTCAGAGGGGTAGGAGCGGTTTGAGATGTCTTATATAAAATGCGAGAGCCTGGTGCTTGGATATGAGGGGATTCCTGTGGCTGAGAATATTAGCTTTGAAGTTAGGAAAGGTGATTATCTTTGCATCCTTGGCGAAAACGGTGCGGGAAAGAGCACGCTTATGAAAACGCTTTTAGGACTTACACCATTGATGGGTGGCGGCATCGTATATGGCGACGGACTGGAACGGTACGAAATCGGCTATCTTCCGCAACAGACCTTTGTGCAGAAGGATTTTCCGGCATCGGTATGGGAAATTGTGCTTTCCGGAACGCTGTCAAAATGTGGCAGACGGGCTTTTTTCGGAAAGGAGGAAAAGAAGCTTGCGGCAAAAAATATGAAGCGTATGGATATTTGGGAGTTGAAAAAAGAGTGTTACCGCAATCTTTCCGGCGGGCAGCAGCAGAGGGTGCTGCTTGCAAGGGCGCTTTGTGCTTCCTCAAAGCTTTTGGTTTTGGATGAACCTGTGACAGGATTGGATCCGAAGGCAACAGTGGAATTTTATCAGTTGATAAAGGGTTTAAACAATGAGGGACTTACAATTATCATGGTCAGCCATGACATTCATGCGGCAGTCAGGTATGCAAGCCATGTGCTGCATATCGAAAAGGAACGATCGTTTATCGGAACGGCAAAAGAGTATGTGAAAAGTGATTTTTGGAAGGACATAGGGGGTGGCGTGCAGTGATAGAAACATTACAATTTTATTTATCCTATCCGTTTGTGCGCTATGCGCTGATTGTGGGCACGCTAATTGCGCTTTGCTCTTCTTTGCTTGGCGTGACACTTGTGTTGAAGCGCTTTTCTTATATTGGCGACGGTCTTTCGCATGTGGCATTTGGAGCGCTTGCAATTGGTACGGTATTTGATCTTACGAGCACTTCCGTTGTCGTGATGCCGGTGACAGTGGTGGCGGCAATATTAATCCTGCGCACGGGGCAAAATCCCAAAATACACGGTGACGCGGCAATTGCGATGCTTTCTGTCGGTTCGCTTGCAATCGGATATTTGGTAATGCATTTGTTTTCGACGTCGGCAAACATTTCGGGCGATGTGTGCAGCACACTGTTTGGCTCAACGTCGATACTGACACTTACGAAAGCGGAAGTTTGGTTATGCGTGGTGATGTCGGTCATTGTCGTGGCGGTTTTTGTGATTTTATATAACCGGATTTTTGCGGTGACATTTGATGAGAATTTTGCAAAGGCGACGGGCATTAAAACCAATACCTATAATACATTGATTGCAGTTATCACGGCAGTCATCATTGTGCTTGCCATGAATCTTGTGGGTTCACTGTTGATTTCCGCGCTGATTATTTTTCCGGCGCTTTCTGCCATGCGCGTGGTCCAAAACTTTAAGGGCGTAATTATTTATTCTGCGGTAATTTCAGTGTTATGTGCGCTGTTTGGAATTGTCCTGTCTATTCTGTTTTCAACGCCGGTCGGTTCGACGATTGTGGCAGCGGACATTGTGATGTTTGCTTTCAATTGCTTTGCAGGGAGAGTGTTAAAAAAGTAAAAAACGGCGGCTGGTCCCGCTGTTTTTTATTGTCATGGAAAAATCTCCTTTTGCATATGATTTATAGAAATACATATGCGCAGGTAGAATGTATGAGCGTAAAACAGGGAAAAAGTACTGCAAAAATATTGACGATACTGTTGGTGTTTGCCATGATTTTGATAGCGCACGAGTCAGTGCAGTTTGTAAGTACGATTGAGGAACACATACGTGCGGCGAAAAATAAATCGGTGACGATTGTGGTTGATGCAGGTCACGGCGGAATTGATCCGGGAAAGGTCGGAATTAATAGTGCGTTGGAAAAGGATATCAATCTTGCGATTGCATTGAAACTGGAGCGCAATTTGAAAGCAAACGGTATTAATGTGGTTATGACAAGGACAGATGACAACGGGCTTTACAGTGAGAATGAATCCAATAAAAAGGTGCGTGATATGAAAAAGCGTCTTACCATTATAGAGGAGGCGGAGCCCGAGCTTGCGGTTAGCATTCATCAGAACAGTTATCCTGACCCGTCAGTGAGCGGTGTGCAGGTTTTTTATTATAAGGATTCGGTAAAAAGCAAGGCAGCTGCGGAGATTATGCAGACACAGCTTGTCAAAAGCTTAAAGCCAACAAAAGAGCGGGTTGCAAAAGATAACAGCAGTTATTATTTACTCAAAAAGACTTCCGTACCGATTATCATTGTGGAATGTGCCTTTATGAGCAATCCTGAGGAGGCGGATCTTTTGATCCAAAATAACTATCAGGAAAAGGTGGCATGGGCAATTTATATGGGAATTATGCAGGCGATTAATAGCGACAAATCTTGACATAAACAAAATATTAGTATAGAATCATTTATCAGTAACAGTTTTTATTGAAAGATACCGAAGAAAGTTGCGAAAGGGGCAAGGAGAACAGTATGAAAAAGATAAGCAAAAATTTAGTTGTTGTAACATTGTCGATTGCTATGGCGGCGTCCAGTCTTACAGGATGCAGCATGTTTAACGTTAACAGTTCGGGAAATGCGAGCAGCGTGGATGTTCTTGCAGGAGCGGAAAATGATGCAGAAATGCCGAAAACAGATGCGGATAACTCTGGCGACAGCAGTGCGGACGGCTATGTAGGACCGGAAACGGATACGGTTCAGTGGTTTAACGCATCTTATGCAATTCTTACGGATGCAAACGGTCAGGATTACAACTTGTTTGGCGGCGCTGAGCCGGGCAAGATGATGGAGATGCAGTATCAGGCAATGCTGGACAGTTCATGGGATGTAACGGACCGTGCAAGCGCTGACGAAACGCTGGATTGGATATTGACGGAAGGACACCGTGAAGGATTTAAGTCAGATGGTGAACTGCTTTCACAGATCGTTGAAGAATGCGGCGAGGAAGAACTGGAAAATTATTTGATGCAGGTATATGATGAATCTGCGGACGATGCAGCGTTCGATGTTGCAATATATAATATGTACAAAGAACACGGCGAAACTGCCATTGACGGATGGGATTACTGCCGTGCACTTAGTCTGCTGAGCTTTTATTATATGGCGGGATATTATACAAAGGAGGAGGCTTTGGACAAGTCTCTTGAAATTGCCGGAACAGTTCAGCCGTTATTCACTTCATGGGATGAGCTGATTGACAGCTATTTAAGAGGATATGAATATTGGGCGGAGGCAGACAGCTCAGAGCGCCGTGAGATTTATGAGGAGCTTTTGGCAGCGGACGACAATCCGTTCCGTGTGGATTATAATACCACGTTGGAAAAGACCTGGTAAAAGTTTGGTGATTGTTTGTTTAAGACTTGACGATAACAGACATATTTAGTAAAATTTGTTGTGCATAGTATGTGTCAGCAATGGTGATGGATGCTATGCACGTTTGCCCAGATAGCTCAGTCGGTAGAGCAGAGGACTGAAAATCCTCGTGTCGCTGGTTCGATTCCGGTTCTGGGCATGGAGAAAAACCTTTATAGATACTGCATGGGCAGAATCTATAAAGGTTTTTTATAAAGGTTTTTATGAATTTCTTACGGGCGGATGCAAATCCCATTCCGGGAAACAGCTTGCAAAGCCTTCAATATTCTGCGTTAGCACGACTTTTTCCATTTTTTGGATATCCGACTCTCCTTGACCAAACATCAGTTCTAATTCGTCAAAATCATCATCAAATTGATTTTCCATGGTAAAATAAACTCCTTTCTATTTGCAGATTTGGACTGCATACTTGGATTGCAGAGTTACGCAATAATCTCTCGAACCGGTTTGCTCTCAAATTGATATACAACATTTTGGGCTTCTTTCCACTGCGTCGTTGCCTGATTAATTTTTGCTTTTCCGTTTGCAATCCGGACGGTATAATCCTGTTCAATCGCTTCGAGCTTTTCGGCAGTCTTCTTTTTTGCGTTAAAGGAACAAAATACAAGGAATCCGGCGCCTGCAAGCAGAAGGATTCCCAAGCCTGCAAAGGCAAACAGCCCCAAGACACCAAGAACAGCCAACACAATTGCACCAATCATCATTGCTTTTTCATTGCTTCGGCTTGCTTTCTCAAGCGCCTGTGTGCGTCGTTGCGTCAGTTCCGTTTCAAAGGCCCTGCATAGTTCCTCGGCATTATTTCCGTCTTCGGTGGTTCCCGTCCAGCCGTCAACGTTTAATGTAATCTGATTTGGAAACGCTTCCTTTTTTTCGGAAATGTATGTATGAAAGCCTTTTCGGATATATCCGCTTAAAAAGGAAACGGCGGTCTTTCGCTCTGAAGGTGAGGTGTCTTTTTCTGTCAGAATCACGTTTGACATCTGTTCCACCAAATTTAATGTCTGCTGCTGCCGTGCCTGTTCTTTTTTAATAATGTATTGTTCGGCTTTCTCTTTGTCGCCATCAAAACGTTTTACGGTAGCATGATATGCTTCCTCTTTCCGCAAAGGTTCCTCATCCTCATTGTATTTGCTAATCAGCTGAATCAGACTCTCATCAATTTTGGTTTTCAGACGGTTTTGGTCAATGTATGCATTGTTAATTCCGGTCAGGTTTTCCGCAATGGAATCGACCGCTAAAATCCTGCCAATATATTCATCAATATTCTGATATTCGGTCACAGTATCTCCTAAATCCGGATAAAGACGCGATATATCAGAATTGAACCGGCTGCAGTATTCCTTCCATAGTTTCTCCTGTGATGCTTCAAGATTACTGCTGTTTCCCCGGATTTCATTCATCCACTGCATCACGTAATCGTCGCACATATGCTTTTCGTCAGGACCAAATACACCATTCACATAAGCATCAATGTACGCAAAGCTTCCTTCCGAGAAGTTTGCCGCGTTCTGATGGGAAAAATAGATGGATAGCCATTCATAACAGGTTTCCACCCTGTTATTTCTGCGGCAGATGAGCGCCATCGTAATTGCGGTTCGCTCTTCGTCCCTTTTGACTGCCTCCGCAATAGCGCGCTGAGCCAAATCCCGGTCATTTCCAATCCATGCGGCAACGGCAACCAGGCATGGTGCAAGCCAATAGGTCGGCGTAGAAAGCATTAACTCCTCGGAAACCCTTGAGATTGTTGTTTTTTTAACAAGTGCCAAATCGGTAGCCTGCAGGACGCCAAGCATGGTTTCTCGGATAACCTTGTAATTTCCATAGTTTTGTTCCAGCTCCTGCCTTACCCGGACAAGCTCTGTTGATGCCTGCTGCAGCGCCGCCTGCCGTTTCTGATCATTTGCCATTTCCAGGAATTTCTCTGTTAAAACCTGAATATTATGGTTTGTGGCTTCGATTTTGATGTTTGTGTCATTGATCATGGTGTTGAGTTTTTGCGTTGTTGTCGTGAGCTGGTCAATTTTATGCTCCAGTCTTGTCACGTCAATATGTACGACTTGTACGTTGGATTCTGCCATTGTTGTTTATACCTCCATTTCTGCGTCGGCTATAAATTTAGCCTGTTTTTTCTGATAGGAACTGATAAATTTTCCCTTATATTCCGGACTGTTCATTGCACTGATAATAGTGCCAATCGGAATCACATAATTGTCATAATAATAACGGGTTTTGGATTTCAGGTAAAAGCTGTTATCCGCATACGGCGAATCAGGATTGGTTTCAATGGACTTTAACAATGCAAAACAGGTCTTGGGGATTGTGCAGTATTCGGCAAGCTCCCGATACATGTCGGCAAGCTCTTTTGTCAGAAATCCGATAGAAGTCCTCTTGCCAATTAAATAGGGACATACCTGATCAATAAAGCTGCACAAATCTTCCATGTCCTCCTCCGCCTGCATATTGGCTGCAATGAGTTGTATCATATCTTCCTCAAAATCCTGCAGCCTGTATGTGGATGCCGCAAGCAGCTTCCTTAAATCCTGTACCTCGTCGTATTCCAAAGCGACTTCCTTCATTTGGGTAAAAAAGTGTTTCATGGCACCGCCGTTTTTTACAACAAATTCTTCATAATAAGCCATGATATACAAAGCCGGTGCATTGTCTGCCAAAATATTTAAAACTTCCATTGCATAATGCCTGGAATCTTCAAATCTGCCGTCCATAAAAAACTGAATTGCATTTTGTCTGCTGAAGACCACTTTTCCGTTTGTGTTCAGCGTGGCACGGGAATAGTATTCTTCTTTTCCGCAGGTGTTGCAGATTAATTTCCTGTTGTTGGGATCAAACTCCACATTGGAGCTGCCACAGCCGTGACATTGTAATCCGATTGAATCCATAGCGTCCTCCTGTTTACCGCGTGCTGTTGATACGGCTGTTGCGCACGTTCCACGTATCCGCGGCATCTTTGATTTGATTGAGAATCGTTTCCGTGTCCGAGCCGCCTGATAAGGTCTCCTGAAGCCTGTAAAGCTTCTCAAGGAATACCACCTCATCGTTCTCAGAAAAGCTTTGCGACACATTATTGCTGTAATCAACAGCTTCCTTGAGCTTTAATAATTCCTGCCGGATGCCGTTCTCTTTGGCGATGCTGAGCAGCACGGTCAACTGCCGGGAAATATCCGCGGTATTCTTTATTTTTCCGGGTGCATATTCCGTCAGGTCATTGACGCGCATAAGATGTCTGATGGAACCGTAGAACAGCACGCCATAGACCAGTATGATCAGCAGATTTGCCACAATAAAAACAGGCATTAACGAAAGCACCTGCATCAATGCAAATGACAGATTCAGCGAAATCATAAGTACCACGAATACGGCGGTATAGTATACGGGGATACAGGCTGTTTCCGTTGTACTGCGATTGCCCTTTTCAAGAAAATATATGCTTATTCCGGCGGCAGCAAAGCCTGCAAGTCCGAATACAAAACCAATCCAATAATTAGGTCCTGCATAGAGGAAGTTCCAACATAAGATAAATCCGATAATCCATATCACTGTCAGTCCTGCCAAGAGTATTTTTTTAATCATTTTGAGTTCGATGCTCCTTTCTTATAGCGAATCTTCAAATCGAATCTTTATACCGGATTTCCGCATTCAAGGCAGAACTTTGCCCCGCTTACGAGTTCCTTTCCGCAGTTTGCGCATACCTGTGATAATTTTTTGCCGCAGTTTGGACAGAATTTTGCGCCCTTTACAACAACGCTGCCGCACTCAGGGCAATGTGCTTCACTGACCAACTTTTGCCCGCAATTGACGCAGAACTTTGCCGGTGCCGGATTCGGTGTCTGACAGTTAGAACATATATTCGGTTGCTGGCTGTTTACAGGCGCTGTCTGCATTGTGCCAATGGTGTTTTGTGCAATTGCATTCATCCCTGTACCGACGGCGCCGCCAACGCCGACGCCCATGCCAAGACCCATGCCGGCACCCATAAGCGTTGCCGCAGTTCCTTCGTTTGCAGCGGCAGACTGCATGACTTGAAACGACTGTTCCTGCTGATAGGTATAACCTTCCCGCTCCCGCATCCGTGCCCTTGCAGCAGATTCGATATCCATCTTTGCCGCAGAGCCCTCCGCTTCAAGCCTGTCACGTTTCTTCTGAATTTTCATTTCGTTGATTGCAGCAAGATCCTCATCCGGCGCATTAATATTGGAAAAAGAAAAATTATCCAGTGATAAGCCAAATTCTGCAAAATGCTCTAATAATTTTTCTTTAATAATTTGGGAAAAATCAGAAAGGCGCGTATTAATTTTTAATATGCCAATTTGTTGGTCAACCATGCTTTTTGCCAATAAATCAGGGACATATTCCAAAATTTTCGCCCGCATAAAGTTCACAAGCTCGTCCCTTGTATAGTCTGCGCGTGTCCCCACAATCTTCTGCAGAAATCTCCGCGCATTGATTACGGCATTCGCCGAATCGGTCTGGTCAATGTGCACGCCAAACAATCCAAACGCACGTACGTGAACGTTGATGCCTTCTTCCGGATCTTCCACCACAACTGGAGCATGCGTTCCCCAGCTTAATTCATTCATATAAGTCGTATTGATGAAATAGACCGTACTGTGAAACGCGGATTCCCCGCCTGTTAAGGTATGGGCAATACTCCGGAATGGAGCAAACCGGCTGTCCCCTGTTTCCAGCTTAATCTTGCAGGGACCGATGAACGTCGCCACCTGCGCCTGCCCGGCACCGGTAGCGTCTAAGGAGCCTTCTGCTGACATATTGTTTGTAAATACTGCCATTTGCGATGCGCCTACAATCAAATAGGAGCCATTAGGAAAATCCTCATAGATATGCTTATGTACGAGGATTGCGGCTTCCCTGTCACTTTCCGGTTCCCATTTGATGGTATCAACGGAAAAGGAACCGAGAATCCCTGAATGTGGCTGTTCTTTGGTGTTTTTGTTAAATAACGCCATGTTCCTTATATCCTTTCTGTACTTTAAAAATTTTTCATATATTTTTTATACTTTCTTTATTCTTTTCCATTATATACTATAATTCCTTAAAAGTCGACAAAATAGTGTATGGAGTTTTGCTGTAAACGATCTGAATACCGAAAAATCAATAAATCGTTCACAAATATTTCACACACTTTTTAAGCTTCATTTTAGCTTTCCCTTGTAGACTTATTTCATAAGCAATATAAAAAATCGCAGAGGAAGAGAGGAGTAAGGGAAACAATATGGCATATCAGGCAGTTTTTAAGCGGTATGAAATGAAATATATGATGACGCGCAAGCAGCAGAAAGCTGTGTTGGAGGCGATGCTTCCGTATATGCAGCTTGATAAGTTCGGGCACACGCAGATACGAAACGTTTATTTTGATACGGAAAATTACAGACTGGTGCGTCGTTCAATCGAAAAACCAAGTTATAAGGAAAAGCTTCGCATCCGAAGTTATGGGAAGGTAAAAGCGCAGGATAAGATTTTTGTCGAATTAAAGAAAAAATATGATGATATTGTCTATAAGCGGCGGGAATCGCTCCCGTATACGGACCTGTCAACATGGCTGAAAAAAGGAAATGGTGCGCCGTTTCCGCTTGACACGCAGATTGGGCGTGAGATTGCGTATTTTTTCACGTATTATCAGACAATAGAGGCAAAGGTATTTTTATCTTATGAACGGGAAGCGTTTTATGCATTGGACGGAAGCGATTTTCGCGTGACCTTTGATGAGAATATTTTGGCAAGGCGCGGGGAGCTGTCGCTTTCTGAGGAAATATGGGGCGAACGGCTGATGAATCAGGATTGCGTGTTGATGGAGATTAAGACTTCGGGCGGTGTCCCGCTTTGGATGACGAGAATATTGACACAGGAGCGGATTTATAAAACATCATTTTCAAAATACGGGACGGCATACCTGAATTTGATTTATGGTGCGCAAGACACGGACCGAAAGGTATTGATTGCCTAAAAAGGGGGAAAATAAAAATGTCAGAAACAATTTTTAAAGGATTATTTGATGCTGAAAGCGTCAGCGTCATTGCAGTGTCAGATTTTTTGATTTGCATTCTCAGTTCACTTGTTATAGGATTAATTATAGCAGTGATGTATACATACAAAAACGATTATTCAAGAAGCTTTATTGTGACATTGGCTATGATTCCTGCAATTGTATGCGCGGTCATTATGATGGTAAACGGAAATGTGGGTGCGGGAGTTGCGACGGCAGGTGCGTTCAGCCTTGTACGCTTCCGGTCATTGCCGGGGACGGCAAAGGAAATCGGCATTCTTTTTCTTGCGATGGGAACGGGACTGATTACCGGAATGGGATATATTGCGTATGGATTTTTATTTGCGGCTGTGCTCAGTGCGGTTTATATGCTCTATTCGCAGATAGGATTTGGCACGAAGAAGCAGACGGCAAAGCAATTTGCTTTAAAAAAGACAATGCGCATCACAATTCCGGAGGATTTGGATTATACGGAGATTTTTGATGACCTGTTTGAGAAGTATACAAAGGACAACGAGCTTGTCAGTGTGAAAACAACCAATATGGGAAGTCTTTTCCGTCTAACGTATGATATGACATTAAAGGATAAAAGTATGGAAAAGGCATTGATTGATGATATCAGATGCCGGAACGGAAATTTGGAGATTACCGTTTCAAGGCAGGAAACAATAATGCAGCCGGAGCTTTAAGAGGTTTATTTTATAGTTCGATGATTATATGATGATTATATATAGAAAAGAGGGTTCAGATGAAAAAATATCAAATATTTGTAGCAGCGGTATCGGCTGGTTTATTTTTAACAGCGTGTTCCGGTTCTGCTACTTTGGAAGCAACGCAGGATAATGCCGTCGGGGGGAGTGTAGAGGAAATTAATCGTGAAAATGTTAACAATAATGCCCCTGAACAAATGCCCAACCGGACATTTCAGGGGGAAGCGACAATTATCGACACTGAGAATGTATTTTCAAAGCGCGATTTAAGCGGCGAATATGAAGAGGACCAGTGTGATCAAATAACCTTGAGCGACAGCGGTTTTTCTACTGACAGCAAAGGCGTTGCAGTTGATTCAAATGTCATAACAATCCAAAAGGAAGGAACATATATCATAGAAGGCTCCGTGCAAGACGGCATGATTATTGTAGATGCCGATAAAACGGAAAAAGTTCAGTTGGTCTTGAATGGGGTGAACCTGAGAAGCGCTGCATCGGCTCCGATATATGTAAAGAATGCGGATAAGGTATTTATTACGCTTGCGGACGGAACAACCAATACACTTACAAATGACGGTTCCTTTGAGGCAATTGATGAGAATAATATTGATGCGGTTATCTTTTCTAAGGACGATTTAACCCTGAACGGTACGGGTAGCCTTACAATATCCTCTCCGGCGGGGCATGGGATTGTTTCGAAAAATGACCTTGTAATAACAAACGGAGCTTACGATATAACGGCAGAGTCCCACGGGCTTTCGGGAAAGGACAGCGTTGCGATTGCGCACGGCAGCTTTGCAATCACGTCAGGAAAAGATGCAATTCATTCCGCAGATGATGAGGACGATACGGCAGGCTGGGTGTATATAGAGGACGGAACCTTTGATTTTGCGGCGGAAGGTGACGGAATTGAAGCAGTGAATGAAATCAATATTGCTGGCGGTAATCTAAAGGTTACGAAATCTGAGGAAGGTTTGGAGGCGCGTCTGATTTATATCAGCGGCGGCACAATTGATATTATTTCGTCTGACGATGGGTTGAATGCCACAGATAAAAGGACTTCTACGCAGACAGCGCAGGACGAAAATGCGGGCGATTTCCGTGGGGCGGGTGATGTGCATGAGGATGCGAACATCAATATTTCAGGCGGTGTTGTGCGTATTAATGCGGAGGGCGACGGCATTGATTCCAATGGTTACATTACAGTAAGCGGGGGAGACATTTTTGTGATGGGTTCTTCCGGCGGCGGTGACGGTGCGCTTGATTATAGTATTTCAGCGCAAGTAAACGGCGGTACTGTCGTGGCGGCAGGACAGAGCGGCATGGCGGTAAACTTTTGTGAAGGCTCTGCACAGGGCGCGATTCTTGTGAACATACAGTCGCAGCAGCAGGCAGGAACGGATGTTGTGCTTCTCGACAGCGACGGAAAAGAGCTTATTACGCGTACAATTGAAAAAGGATACAATTCTGTAGTAGTGAGCTGCCCTGAGATTACAGAGAGTGGAACCTATGTGTTGAAAATGGGGACAGAAGAAACGCAGATTACAATGAACGGATTGATTTATGGAGAAGGGTACGGACCGGGCGGTTTTGGCGGCGGACATGGCGGCATGAAGGGCGGAGGCGACGGGATGCCGCATAGAGGCGGTAAGCCAAATGGAGAGATGCCAAATGGAGAGATGCCGAATGGGAGGAAACCAGAGTGAGGGTAGACGCTGCCTGTGACGGAGGCACATAAAGGAAAAATTACCGCAACTGCACCAAAAGCCGGTTCTGTGCAGATTACGGTAATGCTTTGCAATGGTTAATCCTCTTCTACTTTTTCAAGCGTAAAGATAAATTCCGTTCCAATTCCTTCGGTGCTGATGACGTTGATGTTTTCGTTGTGCGACTGGATAATTTCTTTTGTAATGGAAAGTCCTAATCCGGTGCCCTTTTTATCTTTGCCGCGTGAGAGGTCCGTTTTATAAAAACGGTTCCAAATCAGTTTGATACTGTCACTTGGTATTCCGATACCGCTGTCTTTCACGGAGATGAGCAGTTTGTTGGAACGTTCAATGGTTTCTATTTTGATGGACGAATTTTTGTGACTGAATTTAATTGCATTGTCCACAAGATTGTAAAGCACCTGTTGGATTTTTACCATGTCGGCGTTTACAAACATTTCCTCACCCGTGAGCACAAGCTCAATGGAAATCATTTTACTGCGGCAGGTTCCCTCAAAGGAGGCTGCCGTATTTTTGATGACTTGATTGATGTCAAAGTCCGTGCGGTCAAGGATCATTCCCTTTGTGTTCAGATTATTCAGCGTAAGCAGTGAGTTTGTAAGCTTGGTGAGCCGGTCTGTTTCGTTCAGCACAACGCCGATGTACTTTTCATGCAGCTCGGCGGGAATCGTGCCGTCAAGCATTGCCTCAAGGTAGCCGCGCATGGAGGTAAGCGGAGAACGGAAATCGTGCGAAATATTTGCAACAAGCCGCTTTTGGTTGTCTTCGCTCTTTGCAACCTCACTTGCCATATACGCAAGTGATGCTGCCAAATAACCGATTTCATCCTCACTGTCAACCTGAAACTCATAGCGGAAATTGCCGACCGCATATTGCTCTGTAGCGTGGGTAATTTTACGCAGCGGCATATAAACCATTTCCGTAAAAAACAGCAAAATAATCAGCGACAGCAAAAATAAAATAACAAGCGTTATATATGATATGTTTAACAGTGAGTTGCAGGAATGCTCAAGCTCCGCCATGGACGCGTGGATAATCACGTAGCCCTTTACCTTGTACTTTGCGGTAATCGGTGCAAAGGCGGAAATCATTTCATCATCAAACATTCCAAAAAAGTTACCGACCGTGTAAAAAGAGCTGCCCGTAATTGTCGGACTGAAATTCGGAATTGTGGTGGGGTTATCAATATCAGGCGGAGAGCTTGAATCCAATATGACGAGTCCCGAGGGATTTACAATCCAAATGGATGCATCGACAAAGGTTCCGATTGCCTCTATTTGACGCCATACGGATTCCAGCGTAATTTCATTATTATATAAGTCCGTCGCATAAGAGTCGGAAATGAGAAGGGCTTCCTTATAAAGAGTATCTGCGCGTTCCCGCTTCAGGTGCTCAAGCGTCATGCTGGATGTAAAAGTTGCCACCACAATAAAGCCAAAAAAGGCAAATATAAAATATGCAAGTACAAATTTTAGATAGAGTGTGCGCTTCATGTCAATAGCCGTGCTCCCTTTGAATTTTTAATTTTTTACCTCAAATTTGTATCCGATGCTCCAAATTGTTGCAATACGCCATGATTCGTGATCTTTAATCTTTTCTCGCAGGCGTTTGATATGTACATCCACAGTACGGGTGTCGCCGATATATTCATAACCCCATATTTGGTCTAAAAGCTGCTCTCTTGTGAAAACATGGTTTGGAGAGGCTGCAAGAAAATATAACAGCTCAAGCTCTTTTGGCGGCATATCTACAGTGTTTCCGTTATAGATTACGGAGTAATTGGTAAGATTGATTGTTAAATCAGGATAGCTCACCTGCTTTGCGGTTGTAGCAGCCGTAACGGGAGCCGCTGCTTTAAAACGGCGGAGTACTGCCTTTACGCGTGCAACAAGCTCTTTTGTGTCAAAGGGTTTTTCCAAATAATCGTCAGCGCCAAGTTCAAGTCCAAGCACCTTATCAAAAACTTCGCCTTTCGCGGAGAGCATTATAATGGGTGTCTGTGATTTCTGACGCACTTCCCGGCACACCTGATATCCGTCGATGCCCGGGAGCATCAGATCCAGCAAAATTAAGTCAGGCGAAAAGCTTTCTGCTTCTCTGAGAGCAGATTCACCGTCATATACGATTTTGGTTTCAAAGCATTCCTTTGTCATATATAATGAAATAAGCTCCGCAATATTTTCGTCATCATCTACAATTAAAATTTTTTGTTTGTTTGCCATATTTTTTCATTCCTTCTTTCTGTTCTCGATTCTTTTCGGTTTATTTGAATTCTGCAATCGTTACACCGGCATCGCCCTCGCCGTATTCTCCTAAATGGAAAGATTTCACATAAGAAACACGCTTTAAGTGTTTTTGCACGGCCTGCCGGAGCGCTCCCGTTCCCTTACCGTGAACAATACGTACGCTGGGTGCATGGGATAAGTATGCATCATCAAGGTACTTATCCAACTCCGCAATTGCCTCATCAACGGTTCTGCCCAAAAGATTGATTTCGGTCGAGAGCGTAGCGGTTTTTGACATGGAAATCCTGCCGGAGTCAGAGCTTGAGCTTATTCCGGCAAAGCTTTTTTTGTAATTGGCAATACCGGGCATGGAGTCTTCTTTTGCTAGTACTAAATCTTTAATATTGACTTTGGAACGGATAATGCCGCACTGTACAAATAAGTCTCCTTTCGCATCGGGCATTGTTGATACAGTGCCCTTTAAGCCCATTGTCACAACCTTCACCATATCTCCCGGTTTTAGCTGGCTTGCCTTCAGAATCTTATGTGTCGGTTTTTCTACGGAAACATTGAGATTGTTATTTTTTTCACGAATCTTATCGCGTACCTTTGTGCGAACCTGTTCTAATTCTTTTATGGAGGTTTGGTTTCCTGTCTTTTGGAAATTGCGGATGGTTTCGTCCGCTACATCCTTTGCGTCCTGAAGGATTTTCCGTGCCTCCTCATTTGCTTGTCGCAAAATCTTGTCCTTTTGTGCGTCGAGCCGCTCCTGTTTTTGTTCTAACCGTTGTTTTAAGGAGGCGATTTCCGATTTGTAGCTTTGTATTTCGCTTCGCTCTTTTTCAATCGTGCGGCGGCTTTCCTCAAGGTCTGCCAGTAAATCCTCAAAACTTTCCTCCTCCTCGCTGATGTGCTCCTTTGCGGAAGCAATGATTTCATCAGGAAGTCCAAGCTTTGATGAAATGGCAAAAGCATTGCTCTTTCCAGGGATACCGATTAAAAGCCGATAAGTAGGACGGAGTGTTTCTACATCAAATTCGCAGCAGGCGTTTTCGACATAAGGGGTCGTGAGGGCAAAAACCTTCAGTTCACTATAATGTGTGGTAGCCATTGTGCGAATTCCCTTATCATGCAGATGCTTTAAAATTGCAATCGCAAGCGCCGCCCCCTCCGTAGGATCTGTACCTGCGCCGAGCTCATCAAAAATACATAAGGAATTTTCATCGGCATTCTTTAGTATGGAGATGGTATTTGTCATATGAGCTGAGAAGGTTGATAAATTCTGCTCAATACTTTGTTCGTCACCGATATCCGCATAAACCTCCGTGAAAACGCCAAGCTCCGAACGGTCAAGTGCTGGAATATGAAGCCCTGACTGTCCCATTAGCGTAAACAGTCCTACCGTTTTTAAAGATACCGTTTTGCCGCCTGTATTCGGTCCGGTTACGATTAAAAGGTCAAAATCCGCACCTAGATGAATGTCAATCGGAACAACTGTTTTTTTGTGCAATAACGGATGTCTGCCTTTGCGAATATTAATGTGCCGTCTGTTATTAAATAACGGACGCGATGCATTCATGTCGATTGCCAAACTTGCACGGGCAAAAATAAAGTCTAATATCGTTAAAAGACGGTAGTTATTTGCAAGTTCTTTGGTAAAATCACTTGCATTTGCGCTTAATTCTGCAAGAATTCTTTCAATTTCATCCTGCTCCTGCATTGCAAGCTCTTTAAGCTGGTTATTTAGATTTACAATAACAACTGGTTCGATAAAGAGTGTGGATCCGGTTGCGGACTGGTCATGAATCATGCCGGGAACGCTGCCCTTATGCTCTGATTTCACGGGAATACAGTATCGGTTATTGCGAATGGTAATTACCGCATCCTGAAGATATGTGCGGCAGCTTCCGTTTACCATGTTTGTTAGCTGGCTGTGAATTTTCTCATTGGTGAGGTTGATGCTGCGGCGGATATGCTTCAATGTAGCGCTCGCATCGTCTGCAATTTCCTCCTCTGATAGAATGCAACGGTTGATTTCGTTTTGCAGTGGCGTCAGGGGTTCAAGGTTTGCAAAAAATGTTTGCAGGCTGTCCTCAATTTCATCGTCATGCTCTGTGCGTGAGAACGCTTTGGCTTTTGCGGCACAGGCAAGCGATGCGGAAATTTTGAGCAATTCGGCAGCAGAAAGTGCGCTTCCGATTTCCAATGCTTTTATGCTGTAGCTGATATCTTTATTTCCGCTGAAATTGGCGCGGTCACCCTTAATTAAGCGGGAAAACGCATCGGCAGTCTGTTTTTGCGCTTCCTCAATTTTTGCGGCATCGGTCATCGGCTTTAGGATTCTGCAAAGTTCCTTACCAGGGGCTGAGGTTGCTTTTTCTGTCAGCAAATGTATTATTTTATCGTATTCAAGTATTCGTAATGCTTTTTCGTTCATATTCATTGTTCTCCTTGTTGGTACTGTGCATGTTGCCTTCAACTATCCTTCCATTTTATCATAAAATATCTTATACATCAAATAATCCCCAAAGTTCCTTCATATGATAATACCACACCGGACGATACGCATCATAATCACCTGATACATAAAGCGCAAAGACTGACAGAATCAGATATAATATTGTAATACAACAGAGCGCTGAAATTGCGTGGCACCATTGCGGTTTGGAAATTCTGTATGCGGGGACGGGTGGGGTTGAATCGTATTCGTCTATCCATGTTAAAATAATAACAAAAGCCGCAAGATAAAATAATATGCTGAAATCTGCGATATACCTTGTCAAAATACCTGCCATCTGCACATCTGCACAAACAATCACAAATGCACCGGTCAAACTTATAAGGGTAAATAAAAATGCCTTCTTTTCCTTTAGTTTTTTGCGGCAATGGTAAAACAGGAAGCAGGGTAATAAAATAATATTTGTTGCAAATATTCCGCCGATACCGGGCTCGTGTATTGTCCTTCCCTGATAAGCTGTCTGAAATTGTGTAATACCGATATAGGGAAACTCAATGTTGAGAGATGCCGGCTGGAACAAAAATGACCATAATCCGGGAATGAAGCGCGCAAAGTGAAATTCCCGCTTTGTCATATCATTTGTTGTTAAGTTATATGCTGCGCCGAAATCAAACGGGGAACCAAACCGCGCGGCGTTGTACCACATAAGAAAAGCAGCTACTATAATATAAGGAAGGCAGAACGCTGTCAAAAAGAGTAATTGTTTGCGTATTTCCTTCCATTGCTTTGCAAAAACAGGCAAAGCAAGAAGGCTTGCAAGCAGAAGCTGTGGGCGGCAGCCAGCAACAAGCGCCATACATAGGGAACCTAAGGGAATCATCCATTTTTTCCGGTTCCCATGTTCTATGGAAGCATGAATCCACAGCGACAGCCCCCATACCGTAAAATCGACAGCCGCCAAAATTGCCATATTATAGATGCAGACACGCTTTGCAAAAATTAAGGTTCCGCTTCCGAGCATCAATGTGACTTGGAACAGATAAAACAGTTTTACGGGCATTTTTGCGCAGTACTTTTTTACCAGGGCATCCATAAGCGAGAAGGCGCCAATCATCAGACTGACTAAAAAAATCAGATATGGGATTTCATGTGCCAAATCCGTGTTTGTAATAAGGTAATAGGGCAGATACATCAAAATGACGGGAGCGATTCCAAAATACACATAGATTTTGCCATTATAATAGGCATAGTCCCACATGTAGCTCCCGATGCCTAACTCTTTTCGTTCTGCCCTGTCATAAGGATTTTGTGCCGCTAAAAGCCGTTCGTCCACATCGCCGTCCAAATAGGGAGATCCGTTTGCAAGAGCATGCGTCAGGCTGGTGTATTTGTCCATTGTGGCAAGCCCATTGCTATCATTTCCAATCAGGGTCAATGGAAAAACAAGGGCGATTGATAAGAGGAGAAGGAATCCTGAAATCCGTTTCTGCTTTTTGGAATTTGGCTGGTAATATTCATCATACGGCATGAAAAATAAGATACGGATGATAAAATACAAAAAAAACATGACCAAAATCCTCTCCAAAGAAAAGAACATTGGCACAGGCTGGTTTAAAATAATGTCCGTGACTGCAATTTCTGTTCCTTTTTCATTGGGAAAGGTCAGCTTTAACATTTTTAAGTTTCCGTAGGGGTATACCGAGATATAATTACTTTTCCCTAAAAAAGGTGAAATTACCCTGCTGTTGGCACTGTAGTAATTTTTACTGCCCTCGTCAAGCATATTTAGCTTTACGGTCAGGACATTTCGCGCATCTTCTTTTGTTGTCCATAGGTTCAGATACACATTTTGTATGCTTTGCTCAATATCCCTGATTTCCAAATAGGTATTGTCGCCGATGACATAGTTTTGGTCCGTATTTAAAAGTGCACCGGTTTCCGTATAAATTTCATCAACATAGATTGGATGATATCCTAATGTAGTCCAAAAGGAATGGTTCCATACAAAGATTTCAACCAATAGTATGACAATTATTGCGATGACAGTTTGTCTGTGGTTTGCTGTTTTTATTTTTTCAGATATCATTTCGGCTCTTTCTCAAGCTGTTGCGGCATGCTTTTGCACGGTTTGATGTCCGTAACGCTAATGGTACGGAATTGTTACATTGGTTTTGTATAGAAATTATAACGGATATTGGACAAGAGTGCAACTTCGAAAGGAAAACATGTAACAGTAAGGCAAAGACGGAACTGTTACAAAACCATTGACCATGAAAGACGTATCGGATATACTTAGAGTTGACCAAATTTAGGAGAGAACAGATAAAGGGGCATAATGGAATGACAGATCATGACAATAAAGAAGATTTAAAGGATCACGATGCGGCGAGCGACTTTGACTTTCTGCAGGAACGGATAAAAGAGCGTCCTGTAAATAAAAGGAAACTTTTAAAAAAAACAATCATAACGGCAATGATGGCAGTACTGTTTGGTCTGCTTGCATGTCTGTCATTTTTGCTTTTGGAGCCGGTTTTAAATAACTGGCTATATCCCGAAGAAGCGCCGGAGATTGTGACTTTTCCGCAGGAACAGGAGGAAATGCTTCCTGAGGATATGCTTACGGAGGGAGGTTCAACGCAGCCCTCTGAAACAATCCGGGAGAGTGGGGAAGAACAAAGCACGCAGTCCTGGTCGCAGGAGTCCCTTTCCGTGCCGCAAACCAATACGGAGCTGGCTGCCGAGAATGATACGGATGCCAGTGTGCCTGAGCCTTTGGATACACCGGATGACGGGGGGGAGGAATTTGCCTTAAAACCATATCAGACGCAGTATCAAGAATTGTATAATGCGTACCGGGAAATTTGTTCCAGTATGGTGACTGTGACGGCGGTGTATTCTGATGTGGATTGGTTCAACAACACCTATCAAAGCGAAGGAACGACAGCCGGAGTGGTCATTGCGAATAACAACAGGGAACTTTTGATTTTATCAAAGAAACTGCCGCTTGACATGGCGGAAAACATACGGGTAACATTTTATAATGGTGTCAACGCGGATGCAAAGATTAAAGAGTATGATAAAAACACGGATTTGGCAGTTTTTGCAGTGGACTTAAAATATGTGGGCAGTTCCACGCTTGACTATGTGACGGTCGCGGAGCTTGGAAGCTCGGCATCTTCGGGGATTATCGGAACCCCGGTAATTGCTGTGGGAAATCTTTTTGGATATAAGGATAACGTATGCTATGGAATGGTGACTTCAAAGGGAAATAATATAGCGCTTGCCGACAATGAATATAAGCTGATTACAACAGACATTTACGCTAGCGAGAGCCCGAGCGGGATTCTTGTAAATCTTGAGGGCGAAGTCATAGGAATCATTGACAACAGCTATAATAATAATGACACAAAAAATCTGCTTTCGGCAGTAGGGATTACGGAGCTTAAGGGAATGGTAACGAAGCTCTCCAATGGTGAGGGGATTCCGTATTTGGGAATTTATACACAGGATATCACTTCGCAGGCAAGATTAGAAATGGGGCTGCCGCAGGGGGCATATATTTTTGATATTGACATGGATTCACCAGCCATGATGAATGGGATACAGAAAGGTGACATTATTGTTCAGGTGGGAAAACAGGAGATCCGGAGTGCGGCAGACTATATGAATGCCTTGCGGGACGCTGTGATTGACAGAAACCTGAATGTCGTGGTACAAAGGGCAAGTGTAAACGCTTATGAGGAGATGACTTTCGTGGTACAGCCCGTGCAGAGGGACTGATGCACCTTCTTTGCGGAGAAAAGGTGTCAGATTGGAATAAAAGCAGAATTGGGAAAGGAGCATACAGATTCATATGAAGTATATTAAGGATTATAAGGACGGGGACAGGGTTTTTGACATTTATTTTTGTAAATTTAAAAGCTCTGCAGTGACGAAAAACGGCAAAAGCTATGATAATGTGATTATACAGGATAAGACAGGAACACTGGATGCTAAAATATGGGATCCGAACAACGCAGGGATTGCAGATTTCGACGCGATGGATTATATCGAGGTTTATGGTGAGGTTACAAGCTTCAACGGAGCGTTACAGGTGAATGTGAAGCGTGTGCGCAGATGTGCGGAGGGAGAGTATGATGAAAAAGAATATATGCCTGTCAGCAGGAAAAACATTAATAAAATGTTTGAGGAGCTTGTAAGCATCATAGACAGCATTGAAAATACATATCTCAATACACTGTTGAAAAAGTTTTTTGTTGACAACAAAGCCTTTGCGGAACGGTTCAAAAAGGCGTCTGCTGCAAAATCCGTTCATCATGGTTTTATCGGGGGACTTTTGGAGCACACTCTTGGCGTCACGAAACTGTGCGATTATTACTGTACGGCATATCCGGTCCTCAAGAGGGATTTGCTGCTGACTGCTGCAATGTTTCATGATATCGGAAAAATAAGGGAGATTAGTGCATTTCCTGAAAATGATTATACAGATGAGGGACAGTTTTTGGGACATATTGTCATGGGCGTCGAAATGATAGGGGAAAAGGTTCGGGAAATTGCAGGCTTTCCACCTGTTTTGGAAATGGAATTGAAGCACTGTATTCTGTCGCATCATGGGGAATATGAATTTGGTTCCCCAAAAAAGCCGGCAATTATAGAGGCTGTGGCATTAACGTTTGCAGACAATACGGATGCAAAAATGGAAACGTTTACGGAGATTCTTTCTGCCACACAGGAAACGGGATGGCTTGGTTTTAACAGGCTGTTTGAATCCAATCTTAGAAACAGCAGCTTGGAATAATAGGATGCATTGACAACGGAATGCATCAGTGGAGCAGATTGCTTTGGCTGCGGGGAGGTAAAGGTGGAGTACAGAAAAGATGATATAGTAACAGTTGTTATTGAAGATATGGGGATAGACGGTGAGGGGATTGGAAAGATAGACGGATTTATCTTTTTTGTGAAGGATGCCGTGATTGGTGACGAAATAGAAGCCAAGATTATGAAAGTGAAAAAAGGCTATGCCTATGCAAAGCTGACAAATATAATAACACCCTCATCAGACCGGACAAATCCAAGATGCCAGTATCATAAACAGTGTGGCGGGTGTCAGATACAGGCTTTGAATTATGAAAAACAGCTGTTATTTAAAACGAATAAGGTAAAAAACAACCTACAACGGATAGGCGGTTTTTCATCTGCGCTGCTTGAAGAAATAATGGAGCCGATTGTTGGAATGGATTCTCCAGGACAGGAACCTTATCGCTATCGAAATAAAGCACAGTTTCCGATTGGAGTGGATAAAAACGGCAAAATCATTACCGGGTTTTATGCGGGAAGAACGCATGTTATTGTACCAAATACGGAGTGTGCTCTTGGAGCCGAGGAGAATAAAAGAATCCTTGAGGCTGTTGTTCGATATATGAATGAGAATAAAATAACAGCCTATAATGAAGCCACAGGAAAGGGTCTTGTAAGGCATGTGCTGATACGGAAGGGATTTGCAACAGGAGAACTTATGACATGCGTTATTATAAATGGCGATACGCTTCCGCATCAGGATAAGCTGATAGCTGCTTTGTCAAAAATTGATGGTATGACAAGTATTTGCGTTAGCATTAATAAAGAGCAAACCAATGTTATTATGGGTAAAAGCTGTCATGCAATTTGGGGCACTGATTCAATAACGGATGTTATTGGTGACGTGCGTTTTTCTATTTCACCGCTGTCTTTTTATCAGGTTAATCCAATACAGACGGAAACGCTTTATCGTTTAGCGCTGGAATATGCAGGTTTGACGGGGAATGAAACAGTGTGCGATTTATATTGCGGCATTGGAACGATAAGTCTTTTTATGGCTGGAAGGGCTAAGAAGGTCTATGGAATTGAGGTCGTCGAACAGGCAATAGAGGACGCTCGGAAGAACGCGGAGCATAATGGAATTGGCAATGCGGAATTTTATGTGGGAAAGGCGGAGGAGCTTCTTCCAAAGTTGTACGAGGAGAACGGACTGTACGCAGATGTCATCTGTGTCGATCCTCCCCGAAAAGGCTGTGATGCACAGTGCCTTGCCACAATGGTGAAAATGGCGCCGAAACGAATTGTCTATGTAAGCTGCGACAGCGCGACGCTTGCGCGGGATTTGAAGGATTTGTGCGCGAATGGCTACAAGCTGGAACGGATTTGTCCTGTTGATATGTTTCCGCAGACGGTGCATGTGGAAACTATTGTGGGACTACAAAGGCAAGAGATGTAAAAGCCCTTGAATTTACGCACTTTGTGCCCCTGTTTGAATTTGACGGCAGCGGTCATTTTCGGGGTAATAAACACCTCATTACGAAAATTAACTGCTCAGTGGTACTTGACCTCGGGTGGGGGGAACACACAAGAGGACTTATATGCAATTGAAGATAGACCAAAAAGCGGGAACTGATTGGGACATAGGGGCATTTCCAAAAGGAAGTGTCCTTTTATTATGGCAAAAATCAAAGGAGGTTCACACATGAACAATACAGCGTTACGAACAGGGGCGCAGAGCGCCAACAACACACATGGTTTTTGCAAACGAGGAACATGAGAAATTTTATTATGAAAAATTGGAACAGGCAAGGTATCAGGACTGTTGCCATAAGGCACTGATTTACATTTTCGGTATTTCAGAGGACACAAGGAATCATTTCAGTCAGATTTATGATATGAAGTCTGGATACATCAAAACAGATTTTAATGTACAGACATTTGGATTCAAACCTTACCATTCACTTTTGAAACAAAATAAAAAAGTGACAAAATTGTTGAAATAAAAGTTGACAACTAAGGAAAATACTGTTAATATAAAAGCACAAACTTTTGTATCAACAGTATTTATTAAAATAAATTTTTGAAACAAAAGAAAAACTTGATGAAACGGAAAATTATGTTAAAATGAAAGGAGAGGATTACGATGATTTTAATCAATAAGAAAACATAGTAGGGAGGTATTACAATGGACGCAATGGAACAGCGCAGGAATACAATTGTGGATTTGGTGAATCAAAGTGGAAATATCAGTTTTGCACAGTTAAAGAAAAAATTTCCCCAAATCTCCGAAATGACACTGCGCACAGATTTAAAAGCTCTTGATGAAGCGAAACGAATTGTCCGGGTACACGGAGGGGCAAAATCCGTGGACGTTGTCATTGGAACAGATGATATGCTAAGCCGCAGATCCGTGCGGAACATTGAGGCAAAACAGCTCATTACACAGAAAGCGCTGCAGTTCATAAGAAAGGATACCACCATTTTTTTGGATTCCGGCAGCACAACAACAATGCTTGCGGCATGCATTCCTGATCAGTCCAACTTAATTTATACGAATTCCCTGACCTGTGCGGCGGAGCTTGGCAGGCTGGCAAATCCATCCGTACATGTCCTGGGAGGAAAAATGAACCGTTACAGTATGAGTGTATGCGGGATTCATACCGTTCAGGAAGTGCAACGAATTAACTTTGATCAGGTGTTTATGGGTGTTACCAGCTATTGTGAGCAGACCGGATTTAACTGTGGTGTAGACGAGGAGGCCGTTCTGAAAAAGACCGTGATGCAGCAGGCGGATCAGAAAATTCTTTTGATGGATTCCTCCAAGGTCGGTGTAAAAAGTACTTATTCTTTTTGCGGGCTGCGTGACGTGGACATTATTATTTCGGATGATAATCTTCCCGGGGAATTTCAGGAAGACTGCAGGAAACATGGGGTGCAGATTATCTAGGACGGGTAGAAAAATCAAGGGCAGACCAAATAGTAAGGAGATAATTCATGAAAAACGGGGTTCAGCGTTTTGGTAAATTTCTTTCAGCAATGATTATGCCCAATATTGGGGCGCTGATTGCATTTGGATTTCTTGCAGCTTTCTTTAATGGAAGCGGATGGATTCCACATGAAGGGTTTGCTACCATTTTTTCGGCAATTTTAGTTTATTTAATTCCAATTTTGATTGCTTCGACAGGCGGAAAGCTGATTGGCGGTGAACGGGGCGGTATCGTTGCAGCCATTGCGGTTGTTGGGGCGATTATGAGTGATCCGAACACGACTATGCTAATGGCGGCAATGATCATCGGTCCCTTGTCAGGCTTCTGCATTAAAAAGTTTGACAAGGCAATGGAAGGTCATATGCCTGCAGGCTTTGAAATGCTGATTAACAATTTTTCAGTCGGTATTATCGGCATGCTGCTGGCGATGATTAGTTATTTGATTATCGGTCCGTTTATGAATCTGATTTTGGCGATTTTGACCATGGGAGTCAATTTCCTGGTGGAACATAGCATGCTGCCGTTAATTGCTGTTTTCATTGAGCCGGCAAAGGTTTTATTCCTAAATAATGCCATTAATCACGGTATTTTTACACCGATTGCAACGGCACAGGCGGCAGAGGCAGGAAAATCCATTATGTATATGCTGGAGGCAAATCCGGGACCGGGACTTGGCGTACTGCTGGCGTACATGTTTTTCTGTGAAGACAAAAAGACAAAGCAGTCTGCTCCGGGCGCTGTGATTATTCATTTGCTGGGCGGTATTCATGAGATTTACTTTCCCTATATCTTAATGAATCCGTTGGTTATCATAGCGCCGATTGTCGGCAATATAGCGGCAATTTTCTGGTATAACCTGACAGGATCCGGTTTGGTGGGACCTGCTTCCCCCGGTTCCATTATCGCTTATCTGATGATGGCGCCAAGGGACAGCATTGTTTCGGTTCTCGTGGGTGTATTGATTGCGGCGGCGGTTTCGTTTGGAATTGCGTCTGTCATTATCCGCACATCCAAAGGGAAAAGCCTTGAGGAGGCACAGGATGAAGTGGCGAGCCGAAAGGCGGAGGCAAAAGGGATTCAAACAGAACCGGTAACAATTACAAAAACACAGGGCGTGAAAAAAGTGGTATTTGCCTGTGATGCAGGGATGGGTTCTTCCGCGATGGGGGCAACAAAGTTCCGCAACCGCATCAAAGCGCAGCGTCCGGATTTGACCGTAATCAATACATCCGTAGATAATATTCCGGCGGACTGCGATATTGCGGTCGTGCAGATTACACTGGCAGAGCGCGCGAAAAAGTCCGTTCCGCAGGCGCAGCTTGTAACGCTTCATAATTTCCTTGCCGACCCGGCGCTCGATGCGTTGTATGAGCAGCTGACCGAAAATCAGGAACAGGCGAAGGAATTGGAACAAATACAAGTCGAAACAGCGCAGGAAGCCACATTGCAGACGAATGATGCAGCCGAGAAGAAAATTTTAGTCAAAGCCGGTGTCAAACTGAATTTGAATCCGGTTTCCAAGGAAGAGGCAATCGGCGCGGCTGGTGCGCTTTTGGCAGAGCTTGGATATGTAGACAAATCCTATATCGATGCCATGCAGGAGCGTGAAAAGCTGGTAACAACTTACATGGGTATGGGTGTGGCAATCCCACACGGCACTTCACAGGCAAAGGATACGGTGAAAAAGACCGGAATTGTATTGATGCAGTATCCGGAAGGTGTTGACTTCGGTGATGAGAAAGCACAGATTATTTTCGGCATTGCGGGAATTGGTGATGAGCATTTGGATTTACTCAGCAAAATTTGTGGAATGCTGGAGGACGAGGATGTTTTGGAAACGTTAAAAACAACAAATGATGTAGACTGGATTTTGGAACAGTTAAATGCAAATTAAAAATATTATGAATGGAATCGAATATATATTCGCACACTGAGAAAGGAGCAGGGTTATTAAAATGAAAGTAAAAGGTGTCAGACTTCACGCAGCACATGATATCAGACTGGAGGAATTTGAACTTCCGGAAATTAAGGATGATGAAATTTTGGTAAAGGTAATCAGCGACAGTATCTGTATGTCCACATGGAAAATGGTGCAGGCAGGAAAAGACCATAAGCGTGTGCCGGAAAATGTGGCGGAACATCCGGTTATTATCGGACACGAGTTTACCGGGGATATTGTAAAGGTTGGTGCCAAGTGGAAAAACCAGTTTCATGAAGGGAAAAAGTTTGCACAGCAGCCTGCCATTCCGGGACAGATGGAATCACCGGGATATTCCTATGAATTTTTCGGAGGCGCTGCGACATACTGTATCTTCCCAAATGATGTCATTGAAAAAGGTTGTATATGGGAATACGACGGTGACAGTTATTTTGAGGCGTCGCTTGGCGAGCCGATGAGCTGTTGCATCGGTGGATACCACAGCAATTACCATACGCAGCATCTGTCTTATGAGCATAAAATGGGAACGCTGGAAGGCGGTAACATCTTAATCCTTGGCGGATGCGGACCGATGGGACTGGGTGCCATAAGCTACGGGCTTGCATTTGAAAATAAGCCAAAACGCATTGTTGTCACAGACATCAATGACGCGAAGATTGCAAGGGCAAGAGAAGTGATTTCGGAAGCGGAAGCAAAAGAGAAGGGTGTTGAACTGCATTATGTAAATACGGCAAACATGGAAGATCCTGTTGCAGAGCTTCGTGCCATTACAGAAGGAATCGGATATAGTGATGTGTTTGTGTATGCTCCGGTAAAAAGCATTGCGGAGATGGGAGACCGGCTTCTTGCGGTGGACGGCTGCCTGAACTTCTTTGCAGGACCCACAGATACACAGTTTTCAGCAAACATGAACCTCTATAACTGCCATTATGCAAGAACCAAAATTATGGGTTCCACAGGCGGAAATACGGATGACATGAAGGAAGCAATTGCAAAGTCCGCGGCAGGACTGATTAATTCGGCAGTCATGGTGACACATGTCGGCGGTATCGACTCGATTGTGGAAACGACAAACAATTTACCAAATATTCCAGGCGGCAAAAAACTGGCATATCTCCAGTTTGACATGCCGATGACAGCAATTGAGGATTTTGGAAAACTGGGCGAAAAAGATCCGTTTTATAAAGAATTAGACGCTTGCTGCAAACGGCATAAAGGACTTTGGTCAAAAGAGGCAGAGGATTTGTTGTTTGAGCACTTTGGAGGGGCAAAAGCATGATATATACTGTGACATTCAATCCGTCTTTGGATTATATTGTGTCAATGAACGGGTTCGAGATGGGCATGACAAACCGTACCACCGGGGAGCAGATTTTCCCCGGCGGCAAGGGAATTAACGTGTCGATTGTTTTGAACAATTTGGGAATTGAAAATACTGCGCTGGGATTTACGGCAGGCTTTACCGGGGATCAGATTGAAAAAGAAGTCCGGCAAATGGGACTTTTGGCAGATTTTATCCGTGTCGGGAACGGGATTTCGCGTATTAATGTCAAATTAAAAGATTATGACGGTACGGAAATCAACGGCATGGGACCAGATATTGATGAGGATTGCGTTGCCGGATTGTATGAAAAGCTGAAACAGCTTGGAGCAGGTGACACGCTTGTCCTTGCGGGCAGTATCCCCAAATGTCTGTCAGATTCCATTTACAGTGATATTTTGCAACGTCTGCAGAATAAGGGAGTGATGTTTGCCGTGGACGCGACAAAAGAGCTGCTTTTAAATGTATTACAGTATCAGCCGTTTTTAATCAAACCGAACAACCATGAGTTAGGGGAAATCTTTCAGGTAACTTTAAAGACAAGGGAATCGGTTGTTCCTTACGCACAAAAGCTTCAGGAGAAAGGCGCAAAAAACGTGCTGGTGTCTATGGCAGGAGAAGGCGCTGTTTTGGCAGATGAAGCAGGCGGCGTACATATGCTTGCGGCTCCGAAGGGAAAGCTGGTCAATGCAGTTGGAGCCGGAGATTCCATGGTTGCAGGCTTTTTGGCGGGCTGGACACAGAAAAAGGATTATGAGTATGCATTCCGCATGGGAGTTTCCGCGGGAAGCGCAAGCGCATTTTCTGAGATGTTGGCAACAAAAAAAGAAATAGAACAGATATTCGATAGCTTGGATAAGCAATAAAAAGAAAGGAAGGACATTCAATATGAAGGAATTTACATATATCATTACAGATAAAGAAGGGATTCACGCACGTCCGGCAGGAGAACTGGTGAAACTGGCAAAGGTATATGCATCAACGGTATCCGTTTTCAAGGACGGAAAAAAAGCGGATGCAAAAAAGGTTTTCGGATTAATGGGACTTGGTGTAAAACAGGGTATGGAAATTACGGTACAAGTGGAAGGCGATGATGAAGCTGCGGCAGCACAGGCGTTGGAAACCTTTTTAAAAGAAAACCTTTAAAAAGCGCTGCAGACAGCAGGAGGTAATTTATGGCAGAACAATTATCGGGAAAAAAGTTTTTTGGAAAAACGGTATATAGCGGAATTACAATGGGGAATGTCATGGTTTTACGGGGCAGTCAGGAGCGTATCAGAAGAACAAAGATTGCCGACGCAGAACAGGAAATCAAGCGTGTAAAGGACGCGGTTGAGAGCGCAAAGCAACAGTTGGGAGAACTTTATGACAAGGCTGTTAAGGAGGTTGGGGAATCCAGCGCCGCAATTTTTGAGGTTCATCAAATGATGCTGGGGGATGATGATTATTTAGACGCCATCTATCATGTGATTCGGACGGAAATGGTGAATGCGGAGTATGCGGCAGCAATTACGGGAGACAATTTTGCAGATATGTTTGCGGGGATGGACGATGAATATATGCAGGCACGTTCGGCAGACGTCAAAGATATATCTGCGCGCCTTGTCAGGAACCTGTCCGGTCAGGGTGGTGTGGATTTTTCCACGATGGAACCGTCCATTATTGTCGCGGACGATTTAAGTCCAAGTGAAACGGTACAGATGGATAAGAAAAAAATACTGGCTTTTGTGACGGTACATGGATCTACAAACTCTCATACAGCCATTCTCGCCCGCATGATGAGTATCCCTGCCCTGATTGGCGTACCTGTGGATTTGAATGCGCTTCAAACGGGTATGACGGCAATTGTGGACGGTGCGGCAGGTGAGGTCATTTTTGAACCAACGCAAACGCAGTGCAGCGAGGCGGAGGAAAAAATCAGAAATGAGAGGGAAAAGATTCGTTTACTTCAGGAACTAAAGGGCAAGAAAAACGAAACAAGCGATGGAAGAAGTATTGATATTTATGCAAATATCGGCAGTGTCAGTGATGTAGGATATGTATTGGAAAATGATGCCGGAGGCATCGGCTTGTTCCGCAGTGAGTTCCTGTATTTGGGACGGAATGATTTCCCTTCGGAGGAAGAGCAGTTTCAGGCATATAAACAGGTTGTGCAGACAATGGGAAAGAAAAAGGTTGTGATCCGGACGCTTGATATCGGGTCGGATAAACAGGCTGATTATTTTGAGCTGGGAAAGGAAGACAATCCCGCGATGGGTTACAGGGCAATCCGCATCTGTTTAAAGCAGCCAGAGATTTTTAAGACGCAGCTTCGGGCGCTTTTGCGTGCCGCGGCTTACGGGAATCTTTCCGTTATGTATCCGATGATTATTTCAGCCGATGAAGTAAAACAGATTAAGACAATTGTTGCGGAAGTGGAACAGGAGCTGAAAAAGGATGAAATTCCGTATCGAATCCCTGAGCAGGGCATTATGATAGAAACACCGGCAGCAGTGATGGTCAGCGATGAATTGGCAGAACTGGCAGACTTTTTCAGCATTGGAACAAATGACCTGACGCAGTATACGCTGGCAATTGACAGACAGAACCAACGGTTGGAGGATTTCTACAATCCGCATCACAAGGCAATTCTGCGCATGATTCAAATGGTGGTTGATAATGCCCATAAGTGTGGGAAGTGGGTAGGAATCTGCGGAGAGCTGGGTGCGGATACTGCATTGACGGAAACCTTTGTCAATATGGGTGTGGATGAGTTATCGGTAGCGCCTCCTATGGTGTTAAAGGTTCGTGAGAAAGTACGGGCAATGTAGTTGCTATAGTCCCCCTTGAACCCTCAAGTCGAAATGGCTTGGGGGTTTTCTTTTTATACACACGGGCGTCCAAAGGAAACCGCATAAAAGAAGTTTGTAAAAACATGGATATGGAGTTGCGATATGGATAAAAATCAGATATGATAAAATAGGTAATGTTATTTGCAGAAGGGGGAAACAAATTATGGAAAAAAGACTGAGAGTAATTATTGAAAACTGTCCGCAAAACCACAGCTGTCCGTCGGTCAAAATCTGTCCGGTCGGAGCATTGGTACAGGAGGGATTCCAGGCACCGACAGTTGATGCGGAGAAATGCATCAAATGCGGAAAATGTGCAAATTTCTGTCCCAAAAAGGCGTTGGTTTTGGAGGAGAGATAACACAAAAATGCAAAAGATACTGGTAGTGGATGACGCGGAAGTGAACCGCGAAATTCTATACAATATTTTAAAAGATGAATACATCGTGGAAACGGCGCAGGACGGTCGAATGGCTTTGGAACGGCTGCAGGAATCGCATGACGAGATGGCGGCGCTGCTTTTAGATTTACATATGCCCAGGATGGACGGCTTTGCCGTAATTGAGGAAATGAAAAGGAACGAATGGATTAGCAGAGTTCCCATTCTTATTATCAGCAGCGAACACGCAGTCGAAGTGGAAAATCAATGTTTTCAGCAGGGTGTTTCCGACTTTATTCATAAACCTTTTGTGGCATCAATTGTTAAAAACAGGGTAAAAAATACAATTGAGATGTTCAACTGCAAAAACCAGCTGGAGATCAGGGTGGCGGAGCAGTCGAAAATAATCAGGTTACAGGAAGGGCGGCTTGGCAGACTAGAGCCCTTCAATAAAATGATGATAGAGTACAGTTCCGCAATTATGGAGGTTGAAACAAGACTGAAAGTGCTTAATGCCATGTTTTCGGAGGAATACAAAAGGAACCCGTTTGAATCGATTAAGAGCAGGTTAAAAAAACCTGAGAGCATATACAAAAAGCTGGAGAGAAAGGGATATCCGGTTACGATAGAAAATATCAGGGAGTATATAGCGGACGTAGCAGGGCTGCGTGTGATCTGTTCTTTTCCGGATGATATTTACCGCCTGGCAGAACTTTTGGTCATGCAGGACGATATTATTCTGTTAAAAGAAAAGGATTACATTAAGTCACCGAAGCCAAACGGTTACAGGAGCCTTCATTTAATTTTAAATGTGCCCGTTTTTTTGCCTGATGAGAAAAAGTATATTAAAGCGGAAGTACAGTTCCGGACAATCGCGATGGATTTTTGGGCGAGCCTTGAGCATAAATTGAGATATAAAAAAGATATTGATAATACGGAAGAAATTGAGCGGCAGTTGAAGGCATGTGCGGATTCCATAGAAGAATTGGATTATCAGATGCAGGAAATCCGGAATAAGATTGATCATCCAAACAGCGCAGTTTAAGTGGGGATGCTTGAAAAAGCAATCCCCGTTTTTTCATAGGGGAGTTGTTTAAATGATGCATGTTTGATGCAAATTAGATATCAGTATGGTGCGTTGCAAGCGTAAAATATAAAACGAAAACAGGAATTATTATGGGGGAAATGTTATGAAACGGAAAAAACAAAAGGTGATTTGTGTAATTGTGTTCGGGCTGTTGTTTGCATTTGGCGGCTGCCAAAGGATAGATGCACCAAAGGGCTATGAGGACTATACGGTTAAAAAGGAACAGTACGTGGCAGAAGACACGCAGCAGTCTGATTATTGGTATGCCGTTACTGTTGAATATCCGGTTTTGTCAGGCATTGAAGGGGAACAGACCGAGATGATTAACAAGACGCTTTACGACATGGCAATGGAGAAGGTGAATTACTGGCATCTTACTCCAAATGAGGAAGTTAAGGCTTTACAGGAAGAATATTCTATTTTTAGCAGTGACGTTTATTGCAGTATTGACTTTTGCAGTCAATATCTTTTAAGTGTAGAATTTCAGGAAGCTTATGCACCTGTTTCGCCGGTATATTATGTCCATATGACACAGCGGTGTGCCAACGTGAACCTGATGACAGGCGAGCAGTATCAGCTTACAGACATCTTTCGAATTGACGACAGCTTCATGGAGCTTTGGTGCAGACAGTTGGAGGAGGACGGAAACTATGCCGAGATGATTACCAATGACGAGGACGTGCGTGAGGCGTTTGCCGCATGGTTTTTGGGTGAGGATAAGGAGGCGGAGGAGTTTTACGTTTTTACACCGTTCTTTTTGATAGAGAAAAACAAGGACTTTATCATTGGAATTTCATATGATCCAACTGTTGATAAAATTGCAGGTAATGTGCCGAAGGATAACAGCTTTTTCGGACATTTTGCGGCAGCGGATTTGGAGCCTTACCGCACGGAGTCGGAGTTTTGGGAATTGTATGACAGGTCGGAAAATGCAGGCGAGGTTGTGGAATGTGAGGAGTTAAGGGATAATATCTGGCTGGGGGAGAATGGGGCGTATGAGATTACCGGAAAAAACGGCAGTAACCAATATAGTGATATTTTCAATCAGATATTGAATTTGCCGTCGGAGAAGAAAAGTGCGAGGGAGCGAATCCTTGACTTATAGATTAACAGCAAGAACAACTAGGAGCAGAGAGAATGAAAAAGTACGGAAAGAGAAGAAAAAGCATCCTTCCTGCGATGATTATGGCTTTTGTGTTTTTGACCGGATGCGGAGGTTTTGAACAGCAGGAAACCGAATCAGGGCAGGCAAAAGCGGGAGAATCGTCGATAGAGGTAATTGATTTCAATGATGACATGCCGACGCAGGAGCAGGAAACGAAAACGCAGGAAGCAAGAGAACCAGAAACGACTGTTCAAAATACGGAAGTTGCGGAAGAAAGCATGGTCAAAAGACAGCCGCCGGAAGAATTCGAACTGAAGTTTGCATCGGACGACTGGGGACTTTCCTTCGGAGAGCCGGGAACACAGTCCGTAGGGAATGCATCAGCGCAGGATCTTGCGTGGTATGGTGCCTATTATGTGGGGGATAACAGTGAGAAGGTGATTTATCTCACATTCGATTGCGGATATGAGAACGGAAATACAGAGCCGATTTTGGACGCACTCAAAAAACATCATGTAGAAGCGACTTTTTTCGTAGTGGGACATTTTTTGGAAACGGCACCTGACTTGGTAAAACGGATGGTGGAAGAAGGACATACGGTGGGCAATCATACTTATCACCATCCCGACATGTCAGTAATATCGGATAAAGAATCTTTTCAAAAAGAATTGGATGATGTGGCAGATTTATTTTATGAGGTCACTGGGACACAGCTTTCAAAATATTACCGTCCGCCTCAGGGTAAATGCAATGCAGAGAATGTAAAAATGGCACAGGAAATGGGATATAATACCATTTTTTGGAGCCTTGCCTATGTGGACTGGGATACTGAAAAACAACCAAGCCATGCGGCGGCATTTGAAAAGCTTACAACACGCATTCACCCGGGAGCAGTTGTCCTTTTGCATAATACGTCGCAGACAAACGGCGAAATTTTGGACGAACTTTTGACAAAGTGGGAAGAAATGGGATATGCTTTTAAGCCCTTGTCGGAGCTTGTTTCACATGGAATGCCATAAGCAGTCCTATGTGCCCTTGTCGAATTTTGTAAAACCTGTTATGATAGTAAACAGGGATAATAAATGTCGCCTGGAAAGAGGGGGTGCATATGACAACAAGAGAAGAGGTTTTGGATTATTGTCTGACATTTCCGAATGTTTATCAGGATGCTCCATTTCATGATGACAACTGGCAGCTTGTCCGCCACAAAAAGAATAAGAAAACTTTTGCGCTGGCATATGAGCGGGAAGGAAAAATTTGGGTAAATGTAAAGGTTGCACCGGAATGGCGGGACTTTTGGCGGCAGACTTATGAGGCGGTGATACCGGGATGGCATCAGAATAAAGAACACTGGAATACCATTATCCTTGACGGTTCTGTTCCCGAAAATGACGTTAAGCGGATGATAGCAGAAAGCTATGATTTGATTGTCCCAAAAACAGTACGAAAACGAAGGAAAAGCGTTGAAGCGTAAGGAGGTATTTATTTGATTTGAGTATGAAAACGAAAGCCAAATTGATATGGTGTGCTTTTGCGGTGTGCCTGATTGGCATGCTGATTTTGCGGGTTGCCATGGAATTGCAGAAGTTGGATTATAAGGAAGTTCAGGTGCAGGTTGTAAGCGCAGAAACAAAACATGTGAAACACAGAAGAACCAGAAATACGTATACGTATCAGGAAGTCATAGTAGCCTATGAAGGAAAAGTTCAAAAACTTAGGAATACGTACACGACGTCTCTATATACTCCAGGCAGGGACGTGAAGGCTTATCTATCCAACGGTCGGTTATATGCAAACATAGAAGGTGTTTCGACTTCAACACCCGTTGCGAAGCTTTATTTCGTGTGCCTGTTTGGCAGTTTAGGTTTCGTAATTCTTGGAGTGGTTTATACGGAAAAAGCAAAACAGGGGCTGTAACAGCCCCTTAATCCATGTATTTCCATGTGTACATATTAACGTTCCGGCACTTCGGACATTGGACATTGTACTGGTCGAAAATAAACATTTTAATTTTATCTTCCGGTACATTTGTTGTGACAATGCGGCTTTGACCGCATTTGCATAAAAATAATATTTTGCGGTTCAGGCGCACGGCAAGGCTTTCTCCACGCAGGGAAAGCGCTTTTTCTATATAGCGCAGCTGCTCATCATTGTGCACGCCGCACTCTTCAAGCGCCCATTTATATTCGTCTCTGATAATGTGCAAGGCATCAGAGGGAATTGATGAATAATGCTGTTCTAACTTTTCTTCCGTAAACATATCTCGTTACCCCTTTTCATATTTAAAAATATTTTATGTAAATACATAATAAGATATTAATTTATATTGATTATAACATGACTTATCAAAATAATAAACAGTAAGAGAGACAAAATTTTTTTGCTGAATACCGTAATAGAATAAAGGATGCATAAGGTTACATAATGTATAGAGTTTTCAGAAAATTGCAACAATATTGATTTACAGACATAAAAAAATAAGCTGTGCGTGTCGATATATACTATAACTTACCTTATGGATTCAAATTCAGAAGGAAGTAATGCATAAGAAAATTCATTTTAAGGCAAAACGGACTTTTATCGGTTACTGCTATGGAATCAACAGTAACATGTTTCACACGGAGGTGAAAGAATGAATAGGAGGCGGGAGCTGACCCTGCAGAGGCTCGCCCGTATAGGCGCTTTGCCAGCTTCGGAAACTGTTGTGCAGGTTGACAAGCCGGTATCAGCCGCAAAGTTGAAACCAGCCGGAACACTGACGATAGAAGCTGCAATCAATGTCTATATGATGCGCCAAAAGAGTGTGTATGACTTGCGCACACAGCAGGATAGTTATGTCAGCACAAAAAAGGACCCGAAACAATATCTTTCGCAGCAGATGGCAGAGTATATGGCAGCCATTGAGGAAAGTCAGCTTGCGAATGCACGTGCGGGGGTCGCTTATGACAAGTCTGCAGCCGAGCTTGACGAAGAAAGCAAAGAAAAAGCCGAGAAGGTGTTAAAGACGGATAGAAGCGCAAGATATCAGCTTGAGCGTTATAAGAAAAAGCAGGAGGCGCAATCTTCCGTTTATGATCGGCTTGATGAAAACCGTTGTCCGGGATTTTTGCTTTATTCTTATGATAAGAACGGAACGCACAGCGTATTGGGTGAAAACAGAAATCCGGGCAGCTACAACGGACGCGTTACGAGCGGAGGCTTTGTCAGCAAGGCATAAAAGAAGTGTTTTATTTCATGGTTGAATATAAAACACTTCTTTTTCATTTGGAAGAACGCGGTTCTTTGCGTTCTTCCAAATGAAACTTAGTAAATCTTTTCATGTTTCCGCTTCCCGCAGCCGTTCCACAACGCTGCGTTTCGTCGTCTGTCCGTACAAAACTGTGGGTATGAACCAGCCTAAGAGGACAAAGACGGGTACGACCGCCAAAATCGGCGTAACCGAAAAGCGTGCGCTGAAGAACCAAAACATATTCTCCATTAAATCTCCCGCTAACGGATTTAAAACGAGTGCGAGCACGAATGATGCGCCAACCGAGCCGACTGCGTAGAACAGACCTTCATAAACCAGCATTTGCCTAAGCTGTCTGTTTGTCATGCCGACTGCCTGCAGGACTGCAAATTCCCGAAGTCTTGCGAGAATGCTGGTCATAATCGCGTTAAAGAAATTCAGAATGCCGACCAGTCCGACAATCGCGCAGAGCACGCCGCCAAGCAGCAGAAACATGCTTTGGAACTGGCGGAACTCTTGGCGCTGCGTTTCCTTGCTTTCGTACATCAGTACGGACTGCATGCCTTTCGAAAGGCTGCCTTCCGAAAGGCTGCCTTCCGAAAGGCTGCCTTCCGTAAGCTTGGCAAGGTATTCCTCCGCCGCTTGCTCTGCCGCCGTGTCGGGTGTGTCAAAAAGGTAGAAGAGCGGTACAACCTCGCGTCCGCTGTCGCGCCGCAGGGCGTCTACGGGAAGTACGGCGCGGTGCCCCACCCGATAATATCGGTAGCTCATGGAGTAGGGAAGCACGATATATGAGCAGACGGTGTATTCCACGTCATGGCTTTTGGTGTCCTTTACTTGGCAATATTCCGCGGGTGTGTCGTCATCTGCGGGCTCCCCGGTGCGGGAGTCAATGACCGTCACGTCGTCAACATAACTGACAGGTATGGTTTCACCGACCTTTGGCAAGATTTCAGTATTGTAAATGTTTCCGTAATCATCAACATCGACGCACATTGCAATCGAATGTGAGTTTTCGTCGAGCAGTGGTGCAAGGTCGCCCTCCACAACCGTTACCTTTTCAAACAGTTCCTTGTCCAGCCCTTCAATCTGCAAATCGATTGCATATTTTCCGTCCCGCTGCCGCGTGTTTGTAAGCAGTTCCTGAGCGTACTCCTCTGTGGTAAATGGCAGGGTAATATTCATCCACTGCTCCTTGTCGATGTACGTTTGGATTGCGTATTTGGAAACTGTTGTATATCCGCTGCCGCCTGAGCTCTGCGTTGTGTTTGCCTTAATCTGCGCAATGGCGTCCTCCGTGATAAACTCTGTTGCACTCATGTTAAAACGGAAATAGTCCGTGCTGCTGACAACGAAATCGGAGCAGGTATTGCGCGCAAGGTAGCGCTCCATGTCAAAGCCGCCGACAAATGAGTAGAGGATATCCAAAAGCGTGACGGACAGCGCCAAAGACACGACGACAAGTATGGTTTTGCTTTTGTTTCGCCCCAAGTTGTTAAATGCCATTTGGTGGACCTTCGCGCCGCGTGTGGAGCGGTGTTTTTTTCTAATATTTATATGTTCCGTATATTTTGTCGCCTCCACGGGGGAAACCTTTGCCGCAATGCGCGCGGGCTTCGAGCAGGAGATCAGAACGGTCACGATGGAAAATGCCGCCGAGCCGATGAAAATTACGGGAGAGGCGCTGGTGGTCGTAACACCGCTAAATGTAAGCGTTGCAGTGATAACGGGCGTGAGCGCGGCGCCGATTCCAAAGCCAAAAAGCAGTCCGACGGGAATGCCAATCAGGCAGAGCAGCAATGCCTGCTGACGGATAATGCGGCGAAGCTGCCTCGGCGTTGTGCCGATGGTTTTGAGCAGTCCGTAAAAGCGGATGTCGCCTGTGACCGATATTTGGAAAATGTTGTATATAATCAAATAGCCCGTAAAGATGACGAGCAGGATAAACGCAAGGATTGCGACAAGCGTTCCGAAGTCAAATGCCGCGCCGATTTGCGTGGAGGTATACCCCCAGTTGACGCCGATACGAACGCTGTTTTCATCCCCGCGCGTTTCCCATGTATAGCCGAGATCCGTGTCCACTTCCTCCATTTGACCGCGAATGTCAACGGACGAGCGCATCATGACATTTAAGTCCGTGCGGAAATTGTCTGTATCCATGCCGTTTTCAATCGCGTACGCCTCGATTTCGTCTGCATATTCTTTGGAAATATTGATATAGTGGACGGGCATGAGCTCGTCGTAATCCCAGTATCCTACGAGGGTAAAGGTATCTGTTCGCTCGGGTCCTGTGCCTGTTTCTTTGTCTGTGATATTGTAGGTGAGTGGGACTTGCGCGCCAAGCTCGGGCGTGATGCCTAAGAGTGCAAGCGCGGTGGTGTCCATTGTGATTTCCCTGCCGCTTTTGGGCATTCGCCCTGTGGTGGGTGATGCGTACGACCACTTGGTACAGTTGGCATCCATGTAACTGATTTCGGCGGGCAGCTTGCCGAACACGCCTGTAGTGGCAATGCCGATTACGGTTCGAGCGCCGGTTTCTTTTACGTTTTTATGTGCGGAAATTGCGGCAATCTGTTCGTCATTGACATCCTTGAACGAACCGTGGTTGTAACCGCCGGCTTGGCGGAACTGGTAGGTTTCGTAGCTTGCGTTGATGGACATGACGATAGTGAACAGGGCGGTAAACAGGATTGTCGTCAGCGCGATTGCAAAAACGGCAATCAGGTTTCGCTTCCGATAAGCATAGAGCGATTTGCGGCTCAGCCTTCGGATACATTTTTTATTTTGTACTTTCATAATAAATCTCCATTTTTGTTAGAATAAGATTAAAGGTTATATGAAAAACGCTGTTTTTTGCGTTTTTCCCGAGTGAAACTTAATACTTCTTAGGCAGTGTCTAAATCGAATTTATTCGATTTGCTGCCTTAGAAGTATTTTTCACTCTGCCATCTTCGATGCGGATAATACGGTCTGCCATTTGCGCGATTTCTTCGTTGTGTGTAATCATTAAAATGGTTTGTGCGAACTTCTGCCCCGTGACCTTGAGCAGGTTTAACACGTCCTGACTGGTCTTGCTGTCAAGGTTTCCGGTCGGTTCGTCGGCAAGAATAATGGCGGGTGCGGACGCAAGTGCGCGGGCGATGGCGACACGCTGCTGCTGACCGCCGGAAAGCTGGTTTGGCAGCGCGTCAAGTCGTCCGTCGAGCCCGAGCGTATGTACGATCTGCCCGACAAAGTCCTTGTTGATTTTTGCGCCGTCAAGCTCAATCGGCATGACGATATTTTCGTATACATTTAATACGGGCACGAGATTGTATGCCTGAAACACAAATCCGATTTTGCGGCGGCGGAAAATGGTTAGCGCTTCGTCGTTCAAGGCAGAGATGTCCTTGCCGTCCACAACGACCTTGCCCTCCGTCGGGCGGTCAAGTCCGCCGAGCATATGCAGCAGCGTTGACTTGCCGCTGCCTGATGTTCCGACGATTGCGACGAACTCGCCTTTTTCGACGCTTAAATTTACGCCGTCGAGCGCGTGCACGGCGTTCTCGCCGCTGCCGTAGATTTTCTTTAGGTTGTTTGCCTGTAAAATTGCCATAATAAAGTTCCTCCGTTTTTTCTTTTTTGATTGCAAAGTGAACAGCGATAGTGTAAATTCTTTGAACGCAAGCTGCCGGGCTTGCGTTTTTTGAGCGAAAAAAGAATGCCGCGCATGGCATTCTTCCGATGTGCTTGTATTCATTATTTCATAAAAATCTGTCGATATTCTTTCGAGTGAGGGGTGTAATTCTTACAGTATTGACAGAATTGGGGGGGGGATTGGTTGGGAAATAATTTTAAATTAAGGAAAAGCCGTGTTTTAGAATGGATCTCCAATTGCTTTTTTCATATAGAAAACGGACGATAGTTACAGTGTGGTTTTCTTCTGAAATAACATAGAAAGCGAGATAATTTTGCGTTGCAGAAGGGTTTTTGGCACAAATTCAATATAATCAGCGGCATTTGCCATGTCATGTTCGGCGGCTGCGGTGATATTGACAGTATAGTTCATCGTTTTCTGCGGCTCCTTAAATCGGAAATTGCCTCTGCGAAAGGGCGTGTGTTTTCATTTTTGACGTCGTTTAACCCGTCCTGCAATAAGCCGTATAATTCAAAACGACCGACAAGCTGTTCATAGGTTTCAATGCTCATAACAGCCAAATCCCCTTTTCCGTTTTTGGTAATGAAGACCGGTTCGCAGTAAGTATGACAAAATTCGGATATATCATTGTAACTGTTGCGCAAATCTGAACCTGAACGAATGTTTGGCATAAAATAACCCTCTCTTTTTGATAACAAAATTATAACGAAATTTCTTTATGGCGTCAAGCAAGTTCGATTCAATAAAGGCTTTACACTTTTTTATTAAGTGAGGCATATTTTTCAATCAATGCCTGCTGAAACCGAAAATTGCCAATCCCACAGATTTGATATGGGATTGGCAAAAGCTGTTTTTACAGATATTTTTCAGAGGCTTCAGGGCTTAAATGATACTGTTCCTGAATTTTTACAAGGATTGTCTGCGGCGGAATTCCTAAATTTTTTAAGATAGACACGGTTTCCTCAATGCCTTGTTCGATGCCTTGTTTGATGCCTTCTCGTCTTATCGTTTTTGCCTCATATTCTAAAACTTTTCCGCCCATGACTGCTTTCACTCCTTCCCTGACAGAACGGTACTTTATGGAACGCTTAAAATACATACCTTGTGCCATGCGAAAGCAGTAATCCGTCCGTTAATTCCACGCGTAGGATTATGGTATTTTCGTCGTTTAAATTTGTATGTCCGTTGTTTATCCATTCGGCAAAGACTTTCTTTAGTTTTTCGGCAATTGCTTGATTTTCTTCTTTGCGAAAAGCACCCAGATTGACACCTGTTCCATGTCCCGTGAACCAGTCCCCGGCGATTGCGGCGGTTGGGTTTGCTTCAATTTGCCGAATTTTGTTGGAACGTGCATATGTAATAATATAGAAGGCGCCGTCCTCATAATAGGCGTTTACGTTACGCACGTACGGTATACCGTTTTCGGTTGTTGCAAGCGCAATTATGGTGTCTTTTCCGAAGCGTTCTGTCATGATTGTTTTGGCTTCCTGACTTAATTGAATCATTTGAAGGTTCCTCCTTTGTTTTGGGATTATCGTATCATTGGACAATTCAAAGCAATAAAAAGTTTTATTTATTCAGCAATACAAGCAATTCCTCCTTCTGCTTTTGCAAGCGTTTGTCATCCATCGTTTCAAGAGTCTTCTTGACGAGTGCCTTCGTTTCGTCCGTCACCCGCGATAAACTTTCCCGAAAGAGTTCATAATACTTTTTCTTGAGCAAGGTTCTTATTACTTCCTCATTCCCGCAATGATACCCCGCTCTTGGTACGTTTTTGAGGTTTTCCAATAATAACCGCATACCGTCGTTTTTTTGCGAAAATGCCCAGTCAAGCTCAATCTCCCGCAGCGTTTCCATCGCAGGGCGCGCCGTCTGTAAATCGCTCATTGTCACCGTATCGTCAAACAACGCGGCAATATCTTTGAAAAGGGATAAATCCTTGTTTGTCCATAGTTTATATAAAATACCCTGATAAATTTCGTAATCCTCGGGATAGTCCTTCCAATGGACTTTCCAAGGGTCAAAACCGTTCAGCCTTTTCTGCGCGAACACTTCCTGTAAAAAAGGAAGCAGCTCCGGAATCGGGCGTTCCATCATCTGCCTGACATTCGGATTGTCCCACCACCGTTTTGTCTCATTGGCGTCGGTCACGATTTGGGGAAATCCATTGTTCTGCGTATAAAAAACATAGTCGCCGACATTCTGATAAAGGTCTTTTCCTACATAAAACGGGGTGATATTTTTGACCCGTACGCAGTTTCGTTTTACCTCCCGCACAATCCGTTTGAACAGCGCGCCCGTAAATTCTGTTTCGTATTCTCTTGGGATATACACTTCATAATCGCACTCGTAGCCGTTTGGGTTGCTGCTTTTTGTCCGAAACGTGAGACGCCCCGCATTGCCGTTGCATTCTGTGATGTAGCGCACTTTGGCTTCGTCCTGCAAGGTTTGGCAGATGGTGTGCATGGCTTGGGATTTTGGTACGATGAAATAGAGTTCTCCGTAACTGTCGGCAATTTCTTCAATTGTATGAAAAGCGATGCGCGGCTGTTCGTCATGGTCCGCATCATCATATACGTAGTTGGCGCAATATTTAATTTCGAACTCATTTTCGGCTGATTTGAAAATATTGCATAAATCCTGTTTCGATGCAAAAAAATAGATTGTGTTTGTCATGTGATACCTCGGATAAAAGCTTATCAAACGTTTCATGGCGTACCGTATCTGTCCAATGGCGCCAATGTTTATGCATTTGGCGTCATGCGTATGTTCTTGCATTTTATTATATTGATATATGAAAAAACTGTCAATCTTCGGTTGCGTTCCAGTCGGAACACTCCTATAATGTACATGAGGTGATGGAATTGACACTGCTGGGGTTTATTAAGGAAAAAGGGCTGTCGCGTTATAGTCTGTCAAAAATAAGCGGGGTGCCGTGGGACACGCTGTCGGAGATTTGTTCCGGTGAAATCAGGTTTGAACAGTGCAGTACAGAGCTGCTTTCAAGGTTGTCAGAAGCGCTTGGGACCAGCGTGGAAGAGCTGGTGCTTTTGGAAACAGGAAGTGATATGGACCAGTGTGGGAAACCTAGAGATAAAAAGTATTTGGAGACAGGGCTGCCGGAAAGTCTGCAGCATTCCCTTGATGAATTTATACAGGGGGAGAAGGAGCAGGTGTCCCATTTGGACTGTCTTTGGGGAGAACTGTACGGCTCTATCAATGCTTGCCAGTGGGGGGACAGGATAACAAAGGAACAGGCAGACTATTTGCGTGCAAAATACCTGTTTGGAGAGGAGGCAGAGGAAAATGATTGACTTTACGCCGTGCGAAGTGAATAAATTTAAGGCTTATGGCGGTGCGAATGGAAACAAGATACACATACGGTATCAGGGGAAGGGATATATGCTGAAGTTTCCGTCAGTGCCCGGGCGCAGCAAAACCATGAGTTATACAAACAGCTGCATCAGTGAATACCTTGCCTGCCATATTTACGGACTGCTTGGAGCGAAGGTACAGGAAACAATCCTTGGCACTTATACGGACAGACGGGGGAAGGAAAAGATCGTAGTTGCCTGCCGCGATTTTACAGACGGCGGGAAGAAACTGATTGAATTTGCACAGTTGAAAAACACGTGCATAGACAGCGAACAGAACGGGTACGGTACAGAACTCTCCACGATTTTGACAGCAATTGATGAACAGACACTGATACCGCATGCGGAATTAAAATCTTTTTTTTGGGAGATGTTCATTATAGATGCCTTGCTTGGAAATTTTGACCGTCATAATGGAAACTGGGGTATTTTGGTTGATGAGGAAAAACAGACAGCAGAGATTGCGCCGGTATATGACTGTGGTTCCTGCCTTTATCCACAGCTTGCATTGGGGGAAATGCAGGGAGTTATGGAACAGGAAGAGGAGATTGACAAGCGCATCTTTGTGTATCCGACTTCTGCAATAGAAGAACACAGTAAGAAGGTATCTTATTTTAGCTTTATATCTTCGCTGAAAAACGAAGATTGCAATGCAGCCCTGAAACGTATCCACGCACGTATTGATATGGGGCGCATTGACAGTTTGATAGAGGAAACGCCGTTTTTGGAACCGATACAGAAAGAATTTTACAAAGTAATGGTCAGGGAACGGAAAAAGAAGATACTGGATTGTGGCATGGAACGGCTTCTAAAACAGAAACCGCCAGTGTGCTGACCGTTTCATATCTGGTAAAACTCCGTAGAATATTTTTCTGAGAGTGCTGCTTCACAAACGCAGGCGTAGCGGAGGCTACGGCGAGGCTTGGGGAGTAGTGCTATTAGGAAAATAGGCAAGGAGGTTTGCCTGAATATGAACGAGTCAGTACACAAGTATAATCCATTCCCGATTTTCCCCCAAAAATATATTACGCTTCGCCAATCGGCGTATACCACATACCACTCCCCCATGCGGTATCGTCGTTTAACAAAATACGAACCAGCTTTGTCCACAAATCAAGTCCTTCGTTCAGCTCGGGCAGCTTGGCATCGTGCCGGAAGTCCCAGTACAGATAGCCGCACAAAACGCTCTCGGCAAAGTCCTCCCAGTTCTCAAAAACCTGTGCCTGTGTAATCCAGTGCTCCGCCAGTTCATTTAATTCATTTTTCGTCAGTATCCCACACGCGTATCCTGTCCGCAGGTGCCCCACGCACTCGGTGATGTCCCAAGCCAGATAGCCGTGATGTTTAACAATCGGATAAAACTGTGCGGAGAAGTCCCGTGCTGTCTGAAAATATTGGCACGCGTCCTCGTTTAACTGCGCCATGTCAAACGGCGGATTTCCTTCCCAAAAGCCCACGAAATCAAGGTACTGGCGGTGGCAGCAAATCTCCTGCATACAAAAGCCCACCAATGACTCCTTGTCCGTAATGCCGAAAACCTTTTCCAAATGCGCGCGGCATTCTGCCTCAGCCTCCGCAGTGGCGCATCGGGGCAGCGTGGTAAAGTAATTTCCGTCCGACTGTCCGGGTGTGGGAATGCCCGGTGTTTTGCGCAAAGCGGAAATGCCTGCAAGCAAGGCGATAAACTGTTCCCTGTCGCAAGACTTGCGGGCGGGGAGTCCGTTCTCATGAAATTCTTTGGACAAAGCCGAAATCGTTTGGGCTAATCCTGTGTCAAAAGGGTGGAAGTCCTTAAGCTGTTCCGTATTCGGAATATCCGGTGCGGCTTCGCTGGAGTTGTCCTGTTTTTTAAAGCGGTCAAAAATACTCATTTGTAACCCTCCTAAACTATATGTGATTTTTTTAACAACCTATTTATGTGCGAAGAATTTTTTCCAATGGTTTTCCCTTGGCAATACTCCTTTATCATAATCCTGTCACAATTTTATCACAGCTAAATTTTACCGTCAACGCGCAGTACACAAAACTGACACTTGTGTCATTTTGGAAGAAAGACAGAAAAAACTGCCCCGTTTCCGATGGAAGAGGATACTTTAATATATCCGCCCTCACCGTTTACGATTTCCCGCGCAAGATACAGACCGATACCGACGCCTTCCTGATCCTGCGCGTCCTGTGAGCGGTAAAAGCGGGAGAAGATTTTGGCGTGCTCCTCCTCTGCGATGCCGGTACCGGTGTCCGCAATATCAATGCGCGCAAACAGCTCGTATGCGGTAATGGAAATCGTGACGCCCCCTTGCGCGGTATATTTAATGGCATTGTCTATGAGATTGCAGACTGCCTCGGCTGTCCATTTTGCATCGCATACGGCGGAAATTTCTGCGGTGGATTCCGTGTCGTGCAGTTGTAAATAAAGTCCTTTGTCCGCGGCTTTTGGCGCAAGCTGGTCATGTATGGACCGGAGCATGGGCAGCAGCGGCGTCGGCTTGGGGGAGAGCGTGATAATGCCGTTTTCCAAGCGCGAGAGTTTGACGAGAGAGTCGATTAAAAAGCGGAGTTTTTCGGTCTGCGCATAAATTGCCTCCGCATTGCCGCGTATGTCGTCGGGCAGGTCTGCCTCCTGCAGCAGTTCGCTGTAGAGCAGCAGGTTTGCAATCGGTGTTTTGGTTTGGTGGGAAATGTCCGCAATCAGTGTCTCGATTTTCTCCTTTTCCTTTGCAACGTTTTTGGCGGAAACGGCGGAGGCGGTCAGAAAGTGTGCAAATTTTGTTTCAAGTGCGGACATACGGCTTTCGTCAAAGGTTTTCTCCAAAAAGCGCACGTCGCCCGCGCGTGCAAGCATCTGCTCGATGGTGTCCATTGTCTTTTTGGTGCGGCGGTAATTATGGAAAATGACAAGCGCTGCCGTGAGAATGCACGCCATACTGATAATCCATATCTTGTTATTGTCAATTTGTAATATCATTTGGGGTTCTCCTTGCCTGCCAATCGGTTATTGTACGGACCATTCAAATTTATATCCGATGCCGTAGACGGTCTTTATATGCTCCTGCGCGTCCAGCTTGTCGCGCAACCGCTTTACAGTGACGGAAAGGGCGTTTTCATCGACATACTCTGCACCGTCGGTCCAAATACGGTCCACGAGAAAGCTACGGCTTAGGGTGTTTCCCTGATTTTCGACGAAAAGGCGCAGAAGCTTTTGTTCCGTTTTGCTTAGTTCTACTGCGGTGCCGTTTACGGTAAAATGCATGTGGTCGAAGTCAAAGCGGAACTTGCCGTTTTCATGAATCTGTGCGCTGCGGCAGTCTGCATCTGCGGTTTGGCGCAGGCGGGCGTTTACCCTTGCGCGCAGTACGGAGAGGGAAAACGGCTTTGTGATGTAGTCGTCCGCGCCCTTTTCCAAACCTTCCACAATGTCCATATCGGTGTCGTTTGCCGTCAGCATGATGACTGGCAGGCTGGGGGAGGCGGCTTTAAGTTCTTGCAAAAAGTCAAGTCCGTTGCCGTCGGGAAGGTTGATGTCGAGCAACACGAGCGCCGCACCGCCAAGCGCAAGCTGCTCCCGTGCGGCGCGGATATTTTGGCAGGAAATGACTTGGCGGTTTTCGCTTGCTAACGCCTTGCATAATCCCTGATTCAGGCTTTTGTCGTCCTCTACGATGATAAGGAGTTGTTTCATGATGTGTTGTCCTCCGGGTGATTCCTTATGAAAATTCTTCATAAAAATTTCATTAAAATTATTTTACAATATTTTGTATTAACAGGCAAGCGGACAGTTTGTTTCGGCGTTAATGACAGTGTTTTATGGGCAATCATTTTTCTGAATATGATTTGAAGAAGGAATACATTTCCGTCATGTGGTGAAAGTTTGTCGGACGAAGTAGGGAAACCGTTTATAAACTGTAAGTTGAGCGAGGGAAACTGCCAGTCGGTTGCGGATAAATTGGAAGGTATGCTATGCTGTTATCATCAAGTCAAAGGAGATGAAGTGCAATGAAAAACAAAGTTTTGGAAATATGATTGCAACACTGCGCAAAGAGAACGGAATGACACAGCTTGAACTTGCAAATAAAATGGGCGTTACGGATAAAGCCGTGTCAAAATGGGAACGGGATTTATCGTTTCCGAATGTCGGTTCCCTTCCGAAGCTTGCAGAACTGTTTCATATATCTATTGACGAACTGATGCAGGTGAAAGCAGATGCGGCGGAAAAGGAAACAGGCAATGGGTTTGAAGAAATGGCTATGCTGATACTGAAAGCGGTGTCATTGGCGATGGGCGTTTCGGTTGCGGCGCTTTCTTTTATGAACGAAATTGAAACAGATGTGGCAGTTGGAATGTTGGGAATCGGACTTGCGTGTTTGGCAATTGTTTTGCTGCGCAGGAAATAGGAAATTTGAAATTGGAGAATAGTGGAAATAAATTATTATCTTGCTATAGCAGTGTAAATTACGGTATATTATATATGGATTATTTTGATAAAATGTTGATTTTATTGTAGAAATACAATAAAAAATGGAACAATAAAAGAGAAAGGTAACGGTATCGGTATCGGAAGCCGAAGGCTGAACTGTTACGGAGAATTTCATATGCAAGGATTCACATCGGAAATCAATGGTATTTTTAAGCCTTTAAGAAAGAAGCAGATAGGAACGTTCGGTCTTTCCGTTTTGACCATTATGCTCAAATTTGCAGTTCTTATCCAAATGCAGAAAGCGATTGACAGTATTTCGCTGCAAAATCTGACGGTTACGTTTCAGTATCTGAGAATGATAGCAGTCCTTATTCTGCTGTTTTTCCTGACCAATTGTGTGTTTCAATACTATTTTCGGGATTTGCAGTATACAAGCCATTATCGGATGATAAAGGATTTGTTTGCGCGTGCGCTGGAGAAGGAGTATGCGTTTCACGAGAAGTATTCCCCTTCCGTTTTGCTGTCCATGATCAAGGAAGACAGTAAATTGATCTCCGATTGGAAGGGCATTGGTATTATTACGGTGTGCCTGAATGTCTTGACGATTGTGATGGATTTTCTGCTGATGCTTCATTACAGTGTTTTTGTTACGTTTTTTATTTTCGCGGTAACGGCAGTCTGTTTTTTTGCCACGCATTATATCAGCGAGTTTATCGGGAAGGCGACGTATGATTTACAAGTTTGCAATTCGGAATTGAATCGGAAAGTGGTCGATTATCTGAATGGCTTTTCGGTGATAAAGCAGTATCATAAAGAGCATTATTTTCAAAACAGTTTGTCGGACTATATTGATAATAATAACTATAGGGATAGTAGGAATATTGCAAAGTATTATTCTTTATTTACGTCGATTTATTCCGTTTTGACGACGGCGCTGCCTGTGTTGGTGATTTTGGTCGGGATACTGTTGGTTTTGCGGAATCAGTTTACGGTTGGGGAGCTGCTTGTCGCTTATGCGCTAGCGGGGAATTTGCAGGAGCCTGTATTGGTTATTCCCGATTTTTTTAATCAGCGCAGGCAGGCTTTGGCGATGCAGGAGAAGATATTGCCGATATTCAAAGAGGAGCCTGTTGTATATGCAGACGGTGAATTGGAGCCGTTTCGTTCTTTGGAGTTTGACTCAGAGGGGTATTCTTTTGAGAATGGGAAAACGATTTTGCAGGATGTTCATTTTGCGGTGGAAAAGGGGGGAAGCATTTTTATAAAAGGGGAGAGCGGCAGCGGGAAGTCCAGTCTGTTTTATCTGATTTCGCGTTTTTATGATACAAAAGGACAGGCTGTTTCGATTCGATATAATGGGATTTCGGTTGATAAAATACCGCCGTATTGTTATTATGAGCATATTATACAGGCGCCGCAGACTCCTTATATTTTCAGGGATACGGTGAAGAATAATATTGCTTTGGCGCAGCCTTATTCGCGGCAGGAGATGGACGAGGTGTTATATGCCGCCTGCTTGGAGGAGTTTTTGGAGACAAAGGGGGAGGATTATCTGCTTGAAGAAAACGGGGCAAACATTTCGGGGGGACAAAGGCAGCGCATCGGGATTGCGCGGGCGTTGTTGAGGAAGCCGGATTTACTGCTGTTGGACGAGCCAACGAGCGCGTTAAATATGGAACTGGTGGACATGGTTACGGAGCGGGTGACGCGGTATTGTATGAAGTATGGGATTGCGATGGTTGTGGTATCGCATGGGGATTCGTTTGAGCGGTATTTTCGGAGGATAGGGAGAGAGGTTCGGGTTGTTGAGGTTGATGGGGGATAGGTGGTGATGAATATAAATAACAGAAGGATTTCAATAACAATATGGGGTACGGAAAAAGGTGATTGGATAGAATGGTACAATGATATCAAAAATCTAATGCATAAATTGGGTTATGAGCATACTCATATCGGAATAATGAGTGAGCATTATTCTTTTGGAAAAATACTTACAGTAGCACGTAAAGAAAAAGAAATTCTGACAAAAATAAATGAAGGTGAAATTCCAAAGAGTTTTTCCTGTTATTCTTTACCTAAGGGATTTAAAGTGGCTGGATTTGATTATTATTTTCTTTGTGAACGTAATGATGAATATATGTCTGTTATACTAAAAGAAACTGATTATAATCTGTCTAATGAACAATTCATTATTTCGCTAATGAATAAATATATTTGTTTTGAATATGGTGAAATATACTCAACAATGGCATCAGAAATGCCTTTGTTATATGCGGAAACAAAGGACCAAAAAAATTTGGACACATATAATCGGATAAAGTGTATTAAAAAATAGCGAATCGCTATATGATTTTCACTTTATTGCAGAGAGTACATGCAAAATGCGAAAAGCAGCATTTCAACGAAACAAATCCACATATGGAAGAAATGCTGTTGATTATCTAAAACCGCACGAATGAAAGGAACTGTGTCTGTATCCATGAAAAAAATATCTTCTTTAATTTGTTTTCTGATAGCTGCGATATTGTATTCGACAGACCGGATTAATGTACATCTCTCTCATATCGCAATGACCAATGTGGGAGTGATCGGGGAAACAATTTATATTAATGACATTTTCACTATAATATTGGCGCTCATTTTTGCCTGCATGGGAATTTATTTTTTAGTAAAAAGCAGGAATGAAAAATAGATGTAAAACGCAGCATCGGTTGTTTCAGATATAATGACGCCAAATCCTAATATTGTTCCTATGTTAGACACTGCTGTTAATATGGCGCTGAGTATTCCACCAAACGCAATAAAATAAAAATAGTCCATCTAATCTAAACAGAAACAAAAAGATTAGATGGATTTTTTTATTTTCCCCGCGACCAAATGCATTTATAATGCATCTAACAGATGTAAGAAAAAATCAGTGCACAATATTACAAAACAAAAGCCGGCAGAAAGGATATTATGACGAAGGAACAATTGGGAAATTTAATTATTGCGTCGGAGGATATGATGTACCGCGTGGCAAAAACGCTGCTGCGAAATGATGCGGATTGTGCGGACGCAATTCAGGAGGCAATCGTAAAGGCGTTTTCGGGGCTGCATATGCTGCGCAAGGATTCATATGGGAAAACATGGTTAGTGCGCATTGTTATCAATGAATGTTACGCTGTCATGCGGCGGGAAAAGAGGCTGATTTCGCTGGAGGACGCTTCTGCGGAGGGCATTTCCTTGCAGCAGGGGGTAATAGAGGAGGGGGATTATTCCGACTTGTATGAAGCAATGAGCCGCCTTCCAAAGGAGACGAGGCTGACCGTTACGCTTTATTATATGGAAGGCTACCGCATTAAGGAGATTGCAGCTTTGATGAAAACGACAGAGAGTGCGGTAAAAAACCGCCTGATGCGGGCAAGGGCGAGGCTGAAAGAGGAATTGGAAACGGAAATGGAGGTTTAGGAAGTATGAGATTGGAAGATTTAAAGCAGGAATTTCCCCAAATGCCGGATGAATTGCGGAACATGGTTGAACATGAGGTACGCAGACAACTCAGGGAGAGCGTGACGGGGAACAGAAGAAAATATACAAAACATACAATAAGAAGGTCCTTAATTGTTGCATTTGCAGCGGCAATGCTTCTTGGAACAACCGTATTTGCAGCGATTGCGTATCACATGCGCAGTGAATCGGTTGGGAAGTATGCGGTAAAAACAAAGATAGAAAAAGATGAGAACAACAGTTTAGAGAACGGGCAGATACCAAATATTCCTGATGTTACAATGGAGGTTTCGTACCTGCCGGACGGAATGGTAAAAACGGAAGACGGAAAATACAGTTTTGAAAACGCCATGTACAAAGGCGGCGTGTCAATTGTATTTTACAAAATGGATACTGGTGATGCGGCGTTTGAAATGTTGACGAAAAACGTTAAAGAGACGGAGAATATCAGTGTTGGGGGGCATGAAGGCGTTTATTTTGCCTTGCAGTCAATCGGGGGCGAGGACATATCCTTTAATCAGCGTATTTATGTGGCATATCCTGAGGTGCATTATGTGATGGAATTGTATGCGGCATCAGATGTATCGAAGGAGGAGGTTATAAAAATTGCGGAGGGCATTCGTTTGCAGCCTGTTTCAGACAATGCGTCATCCGATGCCGTTGCGGTTTATAAGTGGAGCGATTTTCTTGCGTCCAAGCATGAAGAAGTGGTTGAAGATGCAGCGCCTGCTGTATCAGGACAGGCAATGAGAAACACACACGCAATCGGAGACGTATTTGCGGCAAATCCCCAAAAAGAGGATTTGGAGGGCTTGGGAAACGTGGAAATTAAGGTGTCGGACGTACAGGTGTGTGATAATGTCAGCCTGCTTGACTTGTCTGCGTTAGATGAGGATTTTAAGGCGGAATTGCAGAAAGAAACAACACCGTCAGGCGAACTGCTTCCGGCAAAAATCAATTATATGAAATTCGGGGACGGCGTTAATTCCGTTGATACGCTTGTGGAAAGCCGCGAAGTTCCGCAAAAACTGATTTATGCTACGGTGGAATACACCAATAAGGGCACGAAGGAATTGGAAGAACTGTTGTTCTTTGGAAGTCTTATGAAATTTGCGGAAGAAAACGGTCAGATAAAACGATATGACGGTAAGACATTTGGACCAAATGCGGATTGGGACGACGCGGTGCTGGCAGGAGCCGCGCGGCATGTGGAGATGTGGTATTATGATGTGCACGGCGGCGAGCGGAATAACAATTACATCACGCATTTGAAAGCGGGGGAGACGGCGACGGTTCATATGGCGTGGCTTGTGCCGGAGGAAGAATTGGCATATCTGTATCTGAATTTGGACAGTTATGGAGACAGTTATGATTTGTGCGACCATTCTTTGGAGGTCGGATATGTGGATATCCGCCAGTAAAAGGGAAATTTTGCGCTAATGCTGTCCTGCGCGTTCTTTTAATTGCTCCATATCGCAAATCCGGTAGCCTTCGTTTGTTTTTTCCAAGATGCGGTCTTTGCAGAGGGCGCCAATCATGCGGTACAGGTGGCGGTAGCTTGTCCCTATGGAATAGGAAACATCGGTCATGACATCCCGGAAAAGGGCGTTGTTTGCGGCGGCGAGGATATAACGGCAGAGGCGGATTTCAGCGGTGTACAGGGTGTTTTCCACTGTTTTGTCCGTGCTTTGCATGAGTTTTTCTGACAGTTGTGACGCGGCAATTCGGGTAAATGCCGGATTGCCGAGAAGGTATGCTTTGTTGCGGTCCGTGGGAATGACAATGCAGCGCAGCTCGTTCATGGCAGTGACAGTGGTGCTGGCGGCGGAAGTGTCGGAAAACAACTCCACTTCGCCCAACAGTCCTTTGGATATATAAAAGCATAGAACAATATTTTTTCCGTTGGGCGCCGTGACGCCGACTTTGGCTTTGCCGCCTGTGATAATAAAAAGCAGTCCGTTCGGGCGCCCTTCGGATATGATGCGTTCTCCAAAGGAATAGGAGCGCACGGAACAGTTTTGCAGTTTTTCGGGAGCCAGTCCGTACTGTTGTATCAGGGCGGTTTCGCGCGGCGTGATGGTAAAGGTTTCTTTCATAGGGATTAGGATGCTCCTTTCATGACAGGTTCTTTTTATGGTATTTTTTTAGTATAGCACAAAACAAGCGGTGAGGCTGTCGCATTAAGTAATTAGTGCGCAGCTCCTTTTCTATGCAAAAAATAACTGCCAGACCTCGAAAGAATCCGGCAGTTGGTGTAAAATTAATGTATGACCAAACACATTAACTTACATAAAAATTATAGTCTAAATCAAGGCGGATATCAATTAAAACTTCCGCTAAATATTGAAACAATCATTCCAGAAGATGATTCTGTGCGGTTGCTAAGCCAGTTTGTGGAGGCGATGGATCTGACTGACTTATATTCTACTTACGAAAGAATAAATTCAGTATCCCCAAGAACT
>CAJTSD010000015.1 GCA_910578795.1 uncultured Lachnospiraceae bacterium | reverse complement strand
TGCGGCGAAGGTTATTTACTCTGGAGAGATCGAAAATCGCGAGGCTGAATACGAAAATCGCGTTAAATTTGAATTTATCAGCAGTTCGACACGTGAGGAAATTATTAAGTATATTTTTGATGCGGAAAGAAAAAACAGAAAAAATGGAAGAGGTTGAGGTTTGATTATGGAAGCAAATACCAAAAGCAAGAAAAAAATATTAATAGTTGATGATTCTGCACTCATGAGAAGGGTTATGTGTGATATAATTAATTCAGATGAACGGTTCCAGGTTGTGGAACAGGCATTTGACGGTGAAGCTGCATATGCACTTTTAAAGAAAAATCAATATGACGGTGTTGTTCTTGATGTAAATATGCCAAAAATCAACGGAATACAACTGCTTCGTATTCTTCAGAAGGATAAAATCCGTGCACGCATTATGATGGCAAGTACGGATACAAGGGAAGGTGCGTCTGTCACAATGGAGGCGCTTGACTTAGGAGCGATTGATTTTATTGAAAAGCCTGCAAATATTGTCTATCTAAAGGGTGATGTGTTTAAGCGGAAGTTTTTAGATATTCTTCAGGCAGTGGTAACAAGCCGTCAGACAAATATTTCTTCTTTGCCGGTGATTCCGAAGCAGAAGCAGGAGGAAAATACGAAGAAGCTTGTCAGCCTTGTCAGAAAAAGCGCGCCTGTTGTCGGAGGACAAAAGCTTGTTGCGCTTGCGTGTTCCACGGGAGGTCCGAAGGCGCTACAGAGCGTGATTCCGAGACTTCCGGCAGAACTTGCCGCACCCGTTTTGATTGTTCAGCATATGCCAAAGGGATTTACCCAGTCACTTGCGGAGCGACTTGATTCGTTAAGCCCGATGAAGGTTAAGGAAGCGGCGGAGGGCGATGTCCTTGAGAATGGCACAATATACATTTCAATGGGCGGAAAGCATATGAATGTCATCAACAAAGGTGGAAAGCATATGATTACATATACAGATGAACCTCCAAGAGAAGGTGTAAAGCCCTGTGCGAATTATATGTATGAGTCATTAAAGACCAGTAGTTATTCGCAGATTGTGTGTGTAGTGCTTACCGGAATGGGTGCTGACGGAACGAAAGGAATCGTGAATTTGGAAACTGCAAAAAGAATACACGTCATCGCACAGGATGAGGAAACATCAACTGTTTACGGTATGCCAAAGGCAATCGCGGCGACAGGTCTTGTCAATCAGGTTGTTGCCCTTGATGATGTAGCACAGGAAATTATAATGAACGTGGGGGTCAGGTAAATGGATACAAGTCAATATCTTGATATTTTCCTTGATGAATCAAAGGAACACTTACAGAATTTAAGCGACCAAATCATGGAGCTTGAGCAAAATCCGGAGAACATGGATACCGTAAATGAAATATTCCGAGCGGCACATTCCTTAAAAGGTATGGCAGGTACAATGGGTTATAAGAGAATGCAGACGCTTACCCATGATATGGAAAACGTCTTCTCGGAGGTCAGAAACGGCACATTTAAGGTTCAGCCGGGAATGATTGATATTCTGTTCCGCTCTCTTGACGCGCTGGAGGAATACGTGGACAATATTCAGCAGACGACAGAAGAGGGAACAAATGACAATCAGGATTTGATTGACGCATTGAATAGTATTTTGAAGAATAACGGAGAGATTAAGCCGATTAATAAGGCGGAATCTGCTGCAGCGGCAGAAACGTCCGCAGAACCGGCAGCCGAAGGGAAAGATGAGAAACAGCCGAAGTGGGGGGAAATCAAGGTTTCCGATACGGAGAGAATGCTTGTTGAGAAGGCATACAATGAAGGGCTTAAGGCATATGGTATTACGGTATACGTAGAGGAGGCATGCGTTTTAAAGGCAGCAAGGGCATTTCTTGTATTTAAGGCGCTTGAAAAGCTTGGTGAAGTGATTGTATCAAATCCCACTGCACAGGATATAGAAGATGAGAAGTTTGATCTTACGTTCAGTCTGATTTTCATTTCGGGAAGTACGATTGATGAGGTCAGGGCAGCAGTAAAGAGCGTATCGGAAATTGAGGAGGTATTCTGCGATACCTATCAGTTAGAAGCAGCTCCAGAACCTGAACATAAGAAACCTGAGCAGGAAAAGGCAGAGGATGCATCACCAGAGCCGCCAAAGCCTGCAGCTGCTACACCTACGGCAGCGCCTGCACCTGCGGCAGCAAGTAAACCTGCAGCATCCAAACCTGCAGGAAAACCTGTTGTAAACAGAACGGTTCGTGTGGATATTGAAAAGCTTGACAATTTGATGAATCTTGTCAGCGAGCTGATTATCGCAAAAAATTCTCTGATTGCGGCAACGGCAGCTGAAGGGAAAGGTGATAACGGCAATGCCGTGAATGAGCAGATAGAGTATCTTGAAAGTGTTACGACAAACCTTCATGAGTCCGTTATGAAGGTACGAATGGTGCCAATTGAAAGTGTTGTGGCAAAATTCCCGCGTATGATTCGAGACTTGTCGAAGAAGCTTGGCAAGAAGATGGAGCTTTATATGACAGGTGAGGACACGGAACTTGACCGTACAGTGGTTGATGAAATCGGCGATCCTTTGATGCATATGTTGAGAAACTCTGCCGATCACGGATTGGAGCCGAATGATGTCAGAGTGGCAAACGGAAAGCCGGAGGTTGGTTCTATCTTCCTTGACGCTTATCAGGATGGAAATAACGTCGTGATTGAAGTAAGGGATGATGGCGGCGGAATTAATATAGAAGCTGTAAAGCAAAAAGGTATTGAGCGTGGCACAATTACGCCGGAGCAGGCAGAAACAATGACGGATAAGGAAGTGATTGACCTGTTGTTCATGCCAAGCTTTTCGACTGCAAAGAAGGTATCAGATGTATCAGGACGTGGTGTTGGTCTTGACGTTGTAAAGTCAAAAATTGAATCTTTAAGCGGTGAGGTAGAGGTTAAGAACAGCTTTGGAGAAGGTTCTGCATGGATTATCAGGCTTCCGCTCACGCTTGCAATTATTCAGGCGCTGATGGTTGTTGTCGGCGATGAAAAATATGCAATTGCACTTGGCTCAATCCAAACAATTGAGGATGTTTCACCAGACGAGATTAAGCTTGTTCAGGCAAAAGAGGTCATTCATATTCGCGGTACGGTTATTCCGATTATCAGACTGAATAGAGTACTTGATATTCCGCCAAGAGACGAAGAAGGTCAGAATCTTACAGTAATTATTGTTAAGAAGGGTGACAAGCTTGCAGGTCTTGTAGTAGACGAACTTATCGGTCAGCAGGAAGTGGTTATCAAGTCTATGGGCAAGTACATTAAGGTTCCGAAGATGATAAGCGGCGCTACGATTTTAGGAGATGGCGAAGTTGCGTTAATCTTGGATACCAATGCGTTAATTTAATCGGTGTGATAAGGAAAGGCAGGGTATAGAAATGGATGAAGTAAAAGTAATGGACGAGCAGCAGCGCAATGAGAGCCTCAATCGTCATGTAGAGCTTGATACGACGCAGTTCATAGTGGCACAGCTTGGCGGTGAACAGTATGGTATTGATATCAAATATATATCAAATATTATCAGAATGTCCAGGATTACAAGAGTGCCTAAGGTTTCTGATTATATTGTGGGTGTTATTAATGTCCGCGGTGTTGTGATTCCGACAATTAGTCTCAGGCTTAAAATGGGGCTTCCGGAGGATGAAATTACAAAAAAAACGCGTATTATTATCCTGACGTTGGAGCAGCATGAGTCAATCGGTGTGCTTGTGGACGAAGTAAAGGAAGTTGTCACGCTTGATGAGGAGCATATTGAAAGAGTGGGATATGAGAAGGATGATAAGGAACGGTTTCTTTCCGGCATCGGAAAAACGGAAGGAAGGCTTATTTCGCTTCTTGATATTACGTCAGTATTAGCAGATGTGATGGAGTCATAAGCAGCGGTTTTTTAGGAAAGGCATAGGTTTTGTGATGGCGGAAAATATTAGCTTTCAAAAAGTAACGACAGAGTATTATGATGTATTAAAAGAACTTGGAAACATTGGGGCAGGCAACGCTACGACTGCGCTTGCTCAAATGCTTCAGGCAAAAGTTGATATGAAGGTTCCTCAGGTCCGGCTTCTCGACTTTAAAGATGTCGGAGAGGTAATGGGCGGTGAGGAGCAGATGGTAGTAGGTATCTATCTTGCCGTAGAAGGAGACATTACGGGAAGTATTATGTTTGTGCTTGAGCAGCAGGCAGGACGGGATCTTGTGTCAAGGCTTATGGGAATGCCGCCCGCAGAGGGAGAATTTAATGAGATGGAAATCTCTGCAATGAAAGAAATCGGGAACATTATTACGGGTGCATATCTGAATTCGATTGCAATGATGACAAACCTGAAGATTCTTCCATCAGTGCCTGATTTAAGCGTTGATATGCTGAATGCCATATTGAGCGTTCCGGCGATTGAGTTTGGAATTATGGGTGATCAGATATTGTTGATTCAGACAGTTTTTACGGATGATGTCGATTTAAACGGCTATTTTATATTGATGCCGGATTTGGAATCTTATTCCAAGATGCTGGGGGCGCTTGGAATTAGTATATAAGAATATGCATGCACGTTTTCAAAGTATGTGAAATTAAAATGCAAAGGGAAGAGGCATACAGTCTATGGCGAATATAGTAAAAGTAGGAATGGCTGACCTGAATGTGTGTAAAAGTCCTGATGGCATTACGACACTGGGGCTTGGTTCATGCGTGGGAATATGCATAAGGGATCCGATTGCAAAGGTAGGAGGACTCGCACATGCCATGCTGCCTGACAGCACACAGATAGAGAATAACTCGAACAGGTTTAAGTTTGCGGATACAGGTATTGAGGACCTGGTAAAAAAACTGATTGCGATGGGAGGCAAAAAAGCGCGTTTTGAAGCAAAGATTGCAGGCGGTGCACAGATGTTTGCTTTTCAGAATAAATCAGATATGGTACGCGTAGGGGAGCGTAATGTGGAGGCAAGTAAGAAGAAACTTAGGGAGTTAGGGATACCTTTGAAAGCACAGGATACAGGTTTGAATTATGGACGTACCATTGTGTTTTATCCGGAAACAGGTGATTTGATAATCCGCTCGGCGGGAAAGCCGGAAAAAATTATATAAGGGAGTTATGACAGAGGGGATATAAAATGGAAAATAAGACACAGCTTATTACACCGTTTCTGATGCTGACTGCGGGAACAATCGCATCAATTATCATGTATATAAGGAAGTATGATTTGAATAGAATGTTATGGGGACTGTTAATCGTATTAGTGATATTTTACGTACTAGGCGATATTGCAAGATATCTTTATGCGTCTGTCAGACCCCGTGTGATACCTACAGGTAATCTTGCTGCGATGGTAGAGAAAGCAAAGAAAAACGGAGATCTTACAGGAAGCGTTGTGGCATTTGCGGACGATGAGGCGGCAGATGAGGGTGAGGATGTTTTGGAAGAGCTGAGTGCCGACGGTCTGATGTCTGAAGAAAATGCAGGATATTCTGGGGAAGAAGGATATTCTGAGGAGGAGCTTGCTCAGAATGAAGAAGAAAATGCGGATTCTTATGATTTTGAAGGAGAATATACTGACGAAAATTAAGGAAGGCAACATTGTATAACGGGGGAATAACATGAATGACACAGCACGTAAAAGGCTATGGGAGGATTATGCCAGACTAAGGACAGCAGATTTGCGCGAAAAACTCATTCTGGAATATGCACCATTGGTAAAGGTAGTCGCTGGACGACTCAGCATGTATCTTGGCTACAATGTGGAATATGAGGATTTGGTAAGCTATGGCGTATTTGGTCTGATTGATGCCATTGATAAATTTGATACGGGCAAGGAGGTTAAGTTTGAAACTTACGCAAGCCTTCGTATCCGTGGTGCAATACTGGATCAGATTCGAAAAATGGACTGGATACCGCGGACAATCAGACAGCGTCAGAAACAGATTGATGCAGCAATTAAAGAGCTGGAGCAGAAAAATGGAAAACCTGCTACAGATGCAGAGCTGGCAGCTTACATTGGAATTAGTGAGGGTGAGTTTTTAGATTGGCAAAACCAGGTGAAAGCAGATAATATCATTTCTTTGAATGAATATTTGGAGCAGGGAAACGATATATCGTCTGATAAAGGTATGAGTTCAGGTTTTGATACACCAGAAGGTGTAATAGAACGGAGTGAACTGAAAAGTATGCTTGAGGAGGCATTGGAGCTTCTCACGGAAAAAGAGAAAAAAGTAATTCTTCTTTATTATTATGAGGAACTTACTTTGAAAGAAATCAGCCGTGTGCTTGAGGTATCTGAATCGCGAGTGTCTCAGCTTCATACAAAGGCTTTACAGAAGATGAAGACAAAGATGGGAAATTATATTGGTATATTGGACTAATAGGAGAACATTTAATATGAATGGATGCTTTCAGATACAGATTAGTGAAAGAGGTGTAAGCCTGCTGCTCTCTCCTCCGATTGGGGAGGGAGTAATGCCGGGCGTGGTAGAGATAAGAGAGTATCTTGATAAAATAGGAATTTCCTATGATGCGCTGGCAATCAATTCAGCCCTGAATTCATTAGGGGAGGATGCGGTTGCTGTTTTTTTAACTCCGGAAAAAATTGAACCGGTAAATGAAACATGTACAATAACGGTTATGCATGACCGGATGACGGCAGTGCTGCGTCTTTATCCGCCAAGTATCGGAGGGCTTCCTATTAAAAAAAGGCAGATTATGGATCAGCTTGCACTCGAGAAGGTCAATTATGGAATTGATGAGGAGGCAATTGATGATTTGCTTGGGGACAGGCACTATTGTACAGATGTTATTGTGGCAAGAGGACAGAATCAAACGGCAGGAAAGGATGCATCAATTGAATACCTTTTTGATACCAACAATGATTCACGTCCGGAGCTTAATGAAGATGGAAGTGTAGACTTCTTTAAGCTGAATACGCTTCACCATTGTACAAGGGGTCAGGTGCTGGCAAAGATTATTCCTGAGGAGCGGGGACTGGATGGTATCAATGTGTATGGGGCGGTAACATCTGCGAGAGAAGTCAGCAAAGCGGTTTTTTCTTATGGAAAAAACCTTGAGGTTTCTTCGGATGGATTAGAGTTAATTAGCATGGTGGATGGTCATGTAAAGCTTGTTGATGATACCGTTTTTGTTTCCGATGTATATACCGTTGAAGATGTGAGTACTGCTACGGGAAATATAGAATATCACGGAAATATTGAAGTGAACGGAAATGTTTGTGAAAATTTTAGCGTTCGAACGGACGGTGATGTGTTTGTAAAAGGCGTCGTGGAGGGCGCTGTGATTGAGGCAGGCGGAAATATCACTATTGCACGGGGAATGCATGGGCAAAATAAGGGGAATCTTCGGGCAAAAGGTAATGTGATAGCAAAGTTTATCTCGGCGGCAGTTGTGGAGGCAGGCGGTTTTGTAGAGGCAGAACAGATTTTGAATTCCAGGGTGGTTGCAGGATCCTGCGTTAATGCCGAGGCTGGAAAAGGTCTTATTACAGGCGGAAAGGTCATTGCAAAATGCGCCATTCATGTAAAAAATGCGGGATCGCCTATGGGTTCTGCTACAATTATGGAGGTAGGAAGCGACCCTGAAATGAAAAAACGTCTTGTAGAGTTGCAAAAAAGCGTCGGGGAGAAATCAAAGAGTGCATCACAGATGAAAAAAGTGATTGAGGATACTGCAAGGAAGATAAAATCAGGTGTAAAACTTTTGCCGGAACAGCTCAAACACGCCAGGATGCTTCAGACAGCTTTGGAAACGGCGCAGACGCAAATCCAAAAGGAATTAAAGGAAATTGAGAAGCTTGATCAGCTATTAAAGGGTGATGATAATGCCCATATTGATATACGGGGAACGATGTATCAGGGGGTATCCGTGTCAATTTCGGGAGCTGTTATGAATGTAAAAAATGAATACACATTCTGCAGACTGGTAAAAAAAGGGGCGGATGTGGCATCTACAAACCTGTAAACCAATTGCAAAAGCAAATTTGCTTTTGCAATTGGTTTGTAATTAGTTTTATATTGCCTTTTTATATAAAATATATTAAAATAAGACGAATATTGGTTTTTGGCTTTCGGAGGGAGGCATATATATGGCGATAAGTCCGATACTGCTTAACGGCAGCATACAACAGACAGACAATGTTTTGCACAATCAAACAAAACAGGTTGAAAAAGGAATGGTAGACCAGGGAAACATACAGGTTCAGAAAGAAAAAAAGGAAGAACTTAGGGCTAGACAGGTTGTGCATTCCGATGAAACGCTGTTTAAGGAAGGACGCTTTGATGCGAAAGAGAAGGGGAAAAACGGTTATTTTGGAGACGGAGGAAAAAAGCGCAGGGCACCGAAGGGAGACGGTAAAGTAGTGTCTAAGCCTGAAGGCGGCTTTGACATGAAAATATAGTGTGAAACGAAGGATTAAAGGATTATTGAGAGGAATTATTTGGGAAAGGTTAGGGAGAAGATGAATTGGATAGAGGTAGCGCTGCTTATTTTTGGAGCAGGTGCATTGGCAACAAGTTTTATGATACCTGCAAAGCGTGGGAAAGAAGATACAGTGCAGCAGGTTGACGAGGAGCTGATCAGAAGTCTTATCGAAAAGGAAATGGCAGATGCGAAGGACAGAGTTACAGAAGTGGTCGATGAAACGCTTGACTATGCAGTGGAAAAGACGGAACGGTCCTGCGAACGCATTTCCAATGAAAAGATTATGGCAATCAGCGAGTATTCTGAAACTGTTCTTGCAGATATTAATAAGTCACATCAGGAAGTTATGTTTTTGTATGATATGTTGAACGATAAGCATAACAATTTAAAAGAAACTGTAAAACATGTGGACAAGACAGCGAAAGAGGCGGAAGAGGCTGCAAATGCCGCAGCGATAGCGCTTGCAGCAAAGGCAAAGGAAGAGGCAGAGGCGAAGGCAAAAGAAAGAATGGAGGCGGAGACGGCAAAGAAAGAGGAATTGGAACGTGCTGCCGCCCTTGAACGTGCTGCGCTTGACAAGGAAGCACGGGAAAAGGAGTATGCCCGCAGGCAGATGGCGAGGCTGATTCTTCCGATGCAGCAGGAGCTGCCGACACACCGGATTGGAGAGATGAAGGCAATTCCATTAAAGCAGGACACAAATACGACAGCTTCCGGTACAAATGAAAATCAGGGTGAGCTACGACCGCTTATTGTAAAGAGTGTAGAGATTGTTTCCGCGGATATTGTCAATTCAAAAGATATGCAGCCGGTACCTGAAAATGTGAATATTGGTTCTGTGAGTACAACAGATTTGCAGACATTGGGTTCGCGTCCCGAGGATATGAAGGTTGTAGACGTTAAGCCGGCGGAAATCAGACCGGTTGAAGTATATTCGTTTGCAGAGCAGGCGCCTAGAGTGGAAAGACCTGTAAAAAAAGAAGCACAGGCAGCAGCGTTTGAAAATATGGTAAATTTGATGAATCAGCAGGAGCAGCCAATGCAGTCCCAACAGAATGCGGAAGATTTGAAGGAGAATAATAATGACAGGATTCTGCGTCTTCACAAGGAGGGCGTTTCCAATGTAGATATTGCAAAAGAGCTTGGACTTGGAGTTGGGGAAGTGAAGCTAGTGATTAATCTGTTCAAGGGGGCAATATAAATGAAGGCAAAATATATATTAAGAGGGCTTGGACTAGGAATGATCATCACGGCAGTTGTGATGGGAGCGTATACAAGAAGTGCGGTGGCGGATGCGCGGGTAGCTGTTCTCAAAGAATACGGAATTGGTGAGGAGGCTGTTCTTGCAGAAACGCTTGTTGATGTGGCAAACAGTGAAAATAACGAAGACGAAAAGAATGAAGATGAAAATGCTGTTCGTGCGTCGGAGAGTGAGGAAGCCGCAGAGTCCGACGTCAAGGAAAGCGTAACGTTTGCTACAATACCATACAATGAAGAACTGGAATCGGAGATTCATTCCGTGCTTGACGCGGCAGAGGCAATAGAGCAAGGCATGTCGGAAGAAACCGAACCGTTGAGCACGCCATCAGTTGACGGGCAGGGAAATACTGTTACAATCGAGATTCTGAGGGGGGACGATTCGGGTACTGTGGCGAGGAAGCTTTATAATGCAGGACTTGTGGAAAATGCGGCAGAATATGATGCGTTTTTAATGCAGCATGGCTATGATAAAAAACTGAATACCGGTGTAAAGGTTATTAATGTTACGGATTCATGGCAGGAAATTGCCGAAAAGCTGGCAAAAAGATAAAAACACCTCTTGCGCAGGGGGGCTTTTTATGTTATTCTAATCATGTTGTGGCTATATACAGGGTATTATGGCTATAGCAGAACAAAAATTTAAGATTCTACACACTATTCACGTCTGCTGATTTGCGGTCCATGCCGGTAACGCTTGAGGTAGCCCGCAGAAGCGATGCAGACAGGTGGCGGAAAAACCGCAGAAAATGGAGGTAAAACATGAGCGTTATTTCAATGAAACAGTTGTTGGAGGCAGGTGTTCATTTCGGACATCAGACAAGAAGATGGAACCCTAAGATGGCTCCTTATATCTTCACGGAGAGAAACGGGATCTACATCATTGACTTGCAGAAGTCTGTAGGAAAGGTTGACGAGGCTTATAAAGCGGTTGCAGATATTGCAGCACAAGGCGGTACGGTTCTTTTTGTAGGTACAAAGAAGCAGGCGCAGGATGCCGTTAAGACAGAGGCAGAGCGCTGCGGTATGTATTATGTAAACGAGAGATGGCTTGGCGGTATGCTGACAAACTTTAAGACCATCAAGAGCAGAATCCAGAGATTAAAGGCAATCGAGAAGATGTCAGAGGACGGTACGTTTGACGTGCTTCCGAAGAAGGAAGTTATCCAGCTGAAGAAAGAATGGGAAAAGCTTGAGAAGAACCTTGGCGGTATTAAGGAAATGACAAGAGTTCCTGACGCAATCTTTGTTGTTGACCCGAAGAAGGAGAGAATCTGTGTACAGGAGGCACACACACTTGGCATTCCTTTGATTGGGATTGCGGATACAAACTGTGATCCGGAAGAGCTTGATTATGTAATTCCCGGAAACGATGATGCAATCAGAGCCGTTAAGCTGATCGTTTCAGCAATGGCAGATGCGGTAATCGAGGCAAATCAGGGTGAGATTATGACAGATGCGGCAGAAGATGCCGATGCGGAAATAGAGGAAGCTGTAGAAGCGTAAAGAGAAATCATGAGAGTGGAGGGATAATAAATGGCAGTTACAGCAGCAATGGTAAAAGAGTTGAGAGAAATGACAGGCGCAGGAATGATGGACTGCAAGAAGGCTCTGAACGAAACAAACGGAAATATGGACGAGGCTGTTGAGTATTTGAGAAAGAACGGACAGGCTAAAGCTGAGAAAAAGGCAAGCCGTATTGCGGCAGAGGGACTTTGCCGTGTGGCAACGGACGGTGATAAGGTAGCCGCAGTTGTAGAAGTGAACTCGGAAACAGACTTTGTGGCAAAGAATGAGCAGTTCCAAAGCTTCGTAGAGGCAGTGGCAAAGCAGGCGCTTGCTTCCTCTGCAAAGGATATGGATGCATTCCTTGCGGAGCAGTGGAATGAGGATTCTTCCAAGACGGTAAGTGATGCGCTTGTAGACAAGGTTGCTGTTATCGGTGAGAAACTGAGCATCAGACGGTTCGAGAAGGTTGAGGCTGCGAACGGCTGTGTTGTTACTTATACACACGGCGGCGGAAAGATTGGCGTTATTGTAGAGGCAGAAACAGCCGTTGTAAACGATGCGGTGAAGGAAGCCATGACAAACCTTGCAATGCAGGTTGCTGCGCTTTATCCGAAGTATGTATCTTCTGATGAGGTTTCAGAGGAATACAAGGCACACGAGAAAGAGATTATCACGGAGCAGATTAAGAATGATCCGAAGATGGCAGGTAAGCCGGATAAGGTAATCGAAGGCGCTGTGATTGGACGTCTGAATAAGGAGCTGAAGGAAGTATGTCTGCTTGAGCAGGTATATGTAAAGGCTGAGGACGGAAAGCAGACGGTTAAGCAGTATGTTGATGCGGTTTCCAAGGCAAACGGAACAGACATTACGGTTAAGAGATTTGTACGTTTTGAGACGGGCGAGGGGATCGAGAAGAAGGTTGATGACTTCGCGGCAGAGGTTGCTGCGCAGGCAGGAATGTAATATCGTATCGGATTCCTATATATGGTACAAAAGGGTAAGGACAGCTATATTTCTAGTTGTCCTTACTTTGCTATCGGGATTGTTTTGGCAGGAGTTTGCAGGATATGAAGAAAAAAACAACAGACACAATTGCTACGGACAAAGAGGAGAAAAAGGAAGTCAGGACGGCGGCAAAGAGCCGTGAGATCCGTTGGGACAGACTGGACAATACGGCGCATCTGTTTCCGGTGATTGCGGGGGACAGCATGAGCAATGTTTACCGGATCAGCGTGACGCTTACGGAGCGCATACAGCCTGAGCCGCTACAGCGTGCATTGGATATGGTTCTTCCGAAGTTTGACGGGTTTAATCTGCGTCTGCGGCAGGGGGTTTTTTGGTATTATTTTGAGGAGAACGGAAAGCCTGCGCCGCGCGTGCGGGAGGAAAATACGTTTCCCTGCCGTTTTATTTATCAAAACAGGAATAACAGCTATATGTTTCGGGTGACGTATTATAAATACCGTATTAATTTGGAAGTGTTCCATGTACTCACTGACGGTATGGGCGGTATCAATTTTTTGAAGGAGCTGACGTACCAGTATTTACGCCTCGTGCATCCGGAACTGAAGGGTGACAGAGGCGATGATTTAAACAGCACGACTTCATTAAACCGTGAGGACAGCTTTTTGAAAAATTACCGTAAAAGTTCGGCGCGGGGGTATCAGACGAAAAAGGCGTATTTAATAAAAGGGGAACGATTGAGTCCTGGTGAATTTGGACTGATGCATGGCTATATGCAGATACCGGAATTAAAAGCTGTATGTAAACGATACGGCGTAAGTATTAATGAATATTTGGTTTCTGTGTTTGTGTGGAGCGTTTATCAGGAATGCATGCATAAGATGCCGGCAAAACGTCCGATCCGGGTTGCGGTTCCTGTCAATCTAAGACCGTATTTCAATTCAATAACGACAAAGAATTTTTTTGTCATGGTATCGGCAGAATTTGCGCCGATGAAGGAGGATTATACGTTTGAGGAGATTGTCGGGGCTGTTAAGTTCAGTCTTGAGAGTCAGATTAACAAAGAAAACCTGGAAAAGCTGTTTTCCTATAATGTGTCAAATGAAAAAATGTTTGTCGCGCGTGCGGTGCCGCTTGTTTTTAAAAATTTGGCGATGCGCATCATTTATACGCAGTCGGCGCTTGCAAATACGACAACCATCACAAATATCGGCAATCTTTCGGTGGACGAGATTTATAAACCGTATGTGGAGATGTTTCATTCGTGTCTTGCCATGTCAAAAGGGCAGCACATTAAAGGGAATATATGTTCTTATAGAGATACGCTGGTTTTTACGTTCAGCTATGATATTGTGGACGCGTCGGTGCAGCGGTGCTTTTTCCGCAAGATTGCGGCAGACGGCGTTTGTGTGGAGATTGACAGTAACGGGGTGAATTATGAGTAGATGCAATCAGTGTAAAATCGAAGTGCTTGACGAGGCGCAGCATTGCCCTTTGTGCCAGTCGGCGCTGGAGCATACCATTGAGGTGGAAAACATGTATCCTGACATCAGAATGCGGACGCGGAAGCTGGTGATGATTTCAAGGATTTATCTGTTTCTTGCGATTGTGGCGGAGATTCTTTTGGTCAATGTAAGTCTTTTATTGGATTGGAGCTCCATTGTGTATCTGATCAGCGGTATGGCGCTTTTTTACGGGTATATGGTGATCTGCTATGCGATTTTGGGGCGCAGCGGGTATATTGCAAAGACAATGGTGCTTACGATTTTGGCGCTTGCGATGCTTGTGGCGGCGGATTTTGCGGTGGGCTATAACGGCTGGTCGGTGAATTATGTGCTGCCTTCGGGGATTTTGCTCATTGATGCGGGTATTGTCATGATGATGATTATCAACCGAAAAAACTGGCAGAGCTATATTATGCTGGAGCTTTTTATGATGCTGTGCGGCGGTGTGATGTTAATGCTGTATTTGTTTGGCATTGTGACAAGTCCTATGATGTCGTCGCTGGCGTTTAATGTGTCCGTCATTTTGTTTCTTGGTACAGTGATTATCGGCGGCAGGAGGGCGCGGGTGGAGTTAAAAAGAAGATTTCATATATAAATTGAAACGAAAAAGAATGGCGCAATAAATTCGGTTGTTTTGTGAAATAAATCACGAAATAACCGAATTTGCTTATTTCTTGGTTGAAAATGCATACCACATTGGAACGATAGTTGATATAATGCTTATATAAGTTGAGAAAAGATAGTAAAAAGTGTGCAAAAGGACGAAACACATGGAATGTTGTTTTTTCTCACGGAAAAAAATTTAAGGGAGGAATACCTAAAAATGAAGAAGAAATTACTTTCACTTGTTCTTGTTGGCGCAATGTCAACAGCAATGCTTGCAGGCTGCGGCAATTCATCAGCGCCTGCGGCTGACACACAGACACCGGCAGCAGATACACAGGCACCTGCGGCTGATACGCAGACACCCGCAGATTCATCAGCAGATAACGCGTCGGCAGGCGGCAATACGCTTTCCGTTTATGCATGGGATCCGAGCTTTAACATTCCGGCGTTGAAGGCTGCAGAGGCAGATTACAAGGCAAATGTTGATGACACGTTTTCTTTAAACATTATTGAGCAGTCTCAGTCATTAGATGTTGAGCAGGCAATCACGCTTGCAGGTTCGTCAGGCGACTACAGCCAGCTTCCTGACATCGTTCTGTTCCAGGATCACTGGATTCAGAAGTATGTAAGCGACTATCCTGATGCATGGATGTCAGTTGATGACGCGGAAGTAGACTGGAATGACTTCGGTGCGGAGAAGCTTTCGTACTCTACGGTAAACGGCGTTCACTATGGTTTCCCTGTTGACAACGGTACGGTTGTTATGGCGTACAGAGTTGACGTTTTGGAAGAGTGTGGATATACAATTGACGACATGACAGGCATTTCATGGGATGACTTTATTAAGGTTGGTGAGGAAGTATATGCAAAGACTGGCAAGTATCTCCTGTCAATGGACGGTGACGGAAACGATTTGATTTACATGATGCTGCAGGCAGAGGGCGGTTCTCAGTTTAAGGACGGAAAGCCTTATATCACGGAGAATGCTCCTTTGGTAAGCGTATGCGAGAAGATTGTAGAGATGTCACAGAAGAATGTATGCTATCTTGCAAATGACTGGTCAGACTACACGGATCAGACGATTCAGGGCGACATGGTAGCAGGTGTTATGAACGGAAACTGGATTATCCCGACCATTCAGAATGTTCCAGAGAATAGCGGAAAGTGGGAGATTACTTCTATGCCGACATTAGCAGGCGGCGAAGGCTATGCGTCAAACGGCGGTTCTTCCCTTTACATTACATCAAACTGCCAGAATCCGGATTTGGCTAAGAAGTTCCTTGCTTACACATTTGGCGGCAGCACAGAAACATATGATGCAGCGCTTTGTGACGGCGGTGTTATCACATGCTGCATTTCCGCAGGTACATCAGACGTATACAATGAGGGCGTTGAATACTTCAACAACACACCGATTTATGCACAGATCGTTGAGATGGGTTCTCATGTAAACGTAATCGAGCAGAATGATGCACATTACACAGCTCGTACGCATATGGCGGCAGCGATTATGAATGCAATTCAGGGCGCTGATTTGATGACAGAGCTTAAGACTGCTGAGGAGAATATCAACTTTGCAATGGGCAACTAATCGCGTGTTTCATTGAAAAGCGGTTTAAAATGAAAACGGAGGAGATACCATGCTCCTCCGTTTGTGGTTAAAGGAGGTTTTCGCATTGAGTAAAAAAAATGCAAGTGTGCTGGCAAAACAGCACAGAGCGGGCTGGATTTATTTGGCGCCTGCGTCCCTGCTGATTGTAGTGATGAGCTTTTGGCCGATGATACAGGCATTTCTAATGTCGTTAAAGACGGGCTCAAGTGCAAATATGCAGTGGGTAGAACCGATATTCTACAATTATAAACGAATGTTTACTGATAAGCTGTTTATTCGTTCTGTGGGCAACACCTTCCTTTACCTGATTATTCAGGTACCAATCATGTTGGTTGTGGCGATGCTTTTGGCACAGATGCTCAACAACAAGGATTTGAAATTCAAGGGACTGTTTCGTACGTGTGTTTTCCTCCCGTGTGCGATGTCACTGGTGTCTTATTCTTTGATTTTTAAATCCATGTTTGCCACAAACGGTCTGATTAATTCCGTACTTTTGAATTTGGGACTGATTGAGCAGAATATTAATTTTTTGGGAACGACGAGCACTGCGCGTGCGATTATTATTGTCGCGCTGGTGTGGAGATGGACGGGGTACAACATGGTCTTTTACCTTGCGGGCTTGCAGGGAATTGAGTATTCCGTATATGAGGCTGCAAAGATTGACGGCGCAAACGCATGGCAGACGTTTTGGCGCATTACGGTGCCTCTCTTAAAACCGACGATTGTTATGACAGGAATTATGTCAATCAACGGTACATTACAGCTCTTCGATGAATCCGTAAACCTGACAAGCGGAGGTCCGGCGAACTCGACGATTACGATGTCACATTATATTTACCAAAACTCGTTCGGTGATTTTGTGGCGAACTTCGGATACGCGTCGGCGCTGTCGTTTGTGGTATTTATCATGGTTGCCGTGCTTTCGGCGATTAATTTGAAAGTAGGTGATAAGCGTGACTAAAAAGGGACGTTCTAATATTCAGAGAAGACTGATACCGACTTACATATTTCTGACAATCGTGTCATTAATTTCCGTGTTTCCGTTTTACTGGATGCTGACGGCGGCGACGAACACGTCGCTTGAGGTCGCAAGAGGTAAAATTATATTCGGAACACATGCCGTTGAGAACTTTACGAACCTTTTGGCGCAGCAGAACCTTTGGGGCGCGCTGAAAAACTCGTTTTGGTACGCGGGGGTACAGACAATCATTGCGCTGTTGATTTGTTCGCTTGCGGGATATGGATTTGAGCTTTACCATGATAAGTATAAGGATAAGCTGTTTTCCATTCTATTGCTTGCGATGATGGTGCCGCAGGTTGCGACGATTATTCCGTTGTTTAAAATGGTATCAAGCATGAAACTGCTCAATTCCGTTTGGGCGTTTATCCTGCCTGCAATTTCAACGCCGTTTCTGATTATGATGTTCCGTCAGAATTCGAGAAGCTTTCCGATTGATATTATGGAGGCGGCGCGTATTGACGGTTTGAGCGAGTTTAAGATTTTCTTTAAGATGTACATGCCGGTTATGAAGGCGACCTATGCGGCAGCGGCGGTTATTACGTTTATGAATGCATGGAACGCTTATATGTGGCCGAAGGTTGTTATGAGTGACAACCGTGCGCAGACAATGCCGATGCTGATTGCGAATCTGGCAGCAGGATATTCAGTGGATTACGGCGTGCTGATGATGGCGGTGCTGTTTTGTTCGTGCCCGACCTTGATTATTTTCTTCATTCTGCAGAAGCAGTTTGCGGAAGGTATCACAGGTGCTGTTAAATAGGTTTTATGCGGCAGTCATTGCCGTGTAAAAACCAAAGGTATCAATATAGTTTATTTAAAAAAATAATATGAGGATAAGTTATGGCAATGTTTGATTATGGAAAAGTAAAGGATCCGACATTTTTTAAGGAGAATGTGCTTGCGGCACATTCTGCACACATGACTTATGCGGGGAAAGGTGAGCTGTCAGGAAAGGGCAGCTCACTTGTCACCTTGCTGGACGGTGTGTGGAAATTTGCGTATGCGCCGAATTACCATTCTGCGATTAAGGGGTTTGAGGCGCCTGAGTATGACTGTACGGATTGGGCGGATATCCGCGTTCCGGCACATATCCAAATGGAAGGGTATGATATTCCGCAGTATGCAAACACGCAGTACCCGTGGGACGGGCGCGAGGAGATTAAGCCCGGGGAGATACCGGAGCGGTTTAATCCTGTGGCAAGTTATGTGAAATATTTCACAATTCCGGAGCCTATGAAAGGCATGGATATTCGCATTAATTTCAGGGGCGTGGAGAGCGGCATGGCGGTATGGCTCAACGGTGTGTATGTGGGTTACAGTGAGGACAGCTTTACGCCGTCGGAGTTTGATTTGACGCCGTATCTAAAGGACGGGGAAAATAAGCTTGCGGTGCAGGTGTTTAAGTGGACATCCTCAAGCTGGTGCGAGGATCAGGATTTCTTCCGGTTTTCGGGAATCTACCGGAGTGTGGAGCTGCGTGCCATACCAAAGACGCATTTGGAGGATCTGTTTGTAAAAACGATTTTTGAGGGAGACGATTTTAGCAGGGCAGTGCTTCGGGCAGAATTGAAAGTCACAGGAGCAGGCAGCCTGAAGGTAGCGTTAAAAGATCAGGGACAGGTGGTATTTGAGCGTACTGTAGATGCTGCGGCAAAGGTTTTGTTTGAGGAGACTGTGAATGCGCCTAAGCTTTGGAGTGCGGAGGAGCCTTTCTTGTACGAGATGGAAATTGAGGTTCTGGACGGTGCGGGTCAGGTTACGGAATTTATCCCGCAGGCGGTCGGTTTTCGGAATTTTGAGATGAAAAATAACCGTATGCTCATCAACGGAAAACGTATTGTCTTTAAGGGGGCAAACCGTCATGAGTTCAGTTCCGTTTCGGGCAGACATGTGTCGTATGCGGAGCTTGAGAAGGATATTGTGACGATGAAGCGCAACAATATCAATGCAATCCGTACCTGTCATTATTCGGATGATGTCGATGTGTATGATTTGTGTGACCGTTATGGGCTTTATATGATTGCGGAAAACAATATGGAGACGCATGGAACGTGGGACGCTTATCTGCGGGGCAGGAAGGACGAGGATTTTATCCTGCCAAACGGCAGACCGGAGTGGAAGGCAATGATGCTTGACCGTATCAATTCGTGCTTCCAGCGGGATAAAAACCATCCTGCGATTGTGATTTGGTCCGTGGGCAATGAGTCGTACGGCGGAGAAACGATTTATGAGATGTCCAATCTGTTCCGCGAACTGGACGATACAAGGCTTGTTCATTATGAGGGGGTTTTTAACGACAGGCGCTACAATGACAGCTCTGACATGGAGAGCCGTATGTATGCTAAGGCAGCAGAGATTGAAGCGTATTTAAAGGATGAACAGGCAAAGCCGTTTATCAGTTGTGAATATGCGCACACGATGGGCAACTCGTTTGGCGCAGTGCATAAGTATACGGGGCTTGCGGATAAGGAAAATTCGGGTTATCAGGGTGGATTTATTTGGGATTATATTGACCAGTCGATTTACAAAAAGGATCGGTATGGAAAGTGGTTTCAAGCGTATGGCGGTGATTTCGGGGAGCGTCCGACGGATTATAATTTCAGCGGAAACGGAATCGCTTACGGCGGAGAGCGCGATGAATCTCCGAAGATGCAGGAGGTAAAGTATCTTTATCAGAATATTGCCGTAACGGTTGGAAAAGAGGATTTTGAGGTTTGGAATAAAAATCTTTTTGTGTCAACGGCGGAATTTGACTGTGTGGCGGAGCTTGCAAGAGACGGGGTGCTGGTTGCGAAAAAAGCGCTTACGGACATTGACGTGGCGCCTGAGAGCAGGAAGCGGTTTCCGAACCCGTTTGAAGCGCCTGTATTAAGCGGTGAGTATGTGCTGACGGTTTCGTTCCGGTTAAAGGAAGATACGCTGTGGGCAAACCGCGGGCATGAGGTTGCGTTCGGACAGGCGGTGATTGCGGTTGTCGAAGAAGAGGCAAAACAGACGGATAAGCCGTTTACGGTGATTTATGGAAACCACAATATCGGCGTGCGCGGCGCGGAGTTTGACGTGCTCTTTACGGAATTAAACGGCGGGCTTGCATCATACCGGTATGCGGGAAAGGAGCTGATTGAGGAAATTCCGAAGCCGAATTTCTGGCGTGCGCCGACGGACAACGATATGGGTAATGATATGTGCGTGCGTCAGGGACAGTGGAAGCTTGCGAGTATGTACGCGACGCACAAAGGGGCAGGAATTGCCAAGCAGGACAGGCTTGGGAATGCGGCGTATGAAAATCCTGTGGTGCATGAGGAGAAGGATTTTGTAAGCGTGCGGTATTTTTACAGTCTTCCGACCTCGCCTGTTTCGGAGTGTCAGCTTGAGTACAGGGTTTTTGGGGACGGACGGATTCAGACGATTCTTTCCTATGAACCTGCCACCGGGCTTCCCGATATGCCGGAGTTTGGTGTGATTTTTAAGTTTAATGCGGATTATGACCGTGTGGAGTGGTACGGAAACGGTCCCGCGGAAACGTATGAGGACCGGAAAATGGGCGCAAAGATCGGAATCTATCAAAATATGGTTTCCGACAATATGGCGGCGTATTTGGTGCCGCAGGAGTGCGGAAATAAAACGGATGTCCGCTGGGCGAAAATTACGGACAGGAAAGGCAGAGGCATTTTGTTTGAGGCAGACGACGCTGCAATCAATTTCTCGGCACTGCCGTATACGCCGCATGAAATAGAGAATGCAAAGCACCCGTATGAACTGCCCGAAGTACACTATACGGTGGTGCGCGTGGCAAAGCAGCAGATGGGAGTGGGCGGCGACGACAGTTGGGGCGCGCCGGTGCATGAGGAGTATCGTATTGCTGTGGATCGCAAATTGGAGTTTCGTTTTTGCTTTCGTGGGATTTAGGAAAATGACAAAACGATAGAAGAAACGCCGCACGGGTTTGTGCGGCGTTTTTAAAAAGTTTGGATTTTTTTGTCACAGGGGCATACAATGCGCGTCTAATCTGATATACGGGAGAAGCCTTGTGCGGGGCGCGGCAGGGCATTCGCGCGGAAGGAAATTTTTGCGTTTACCGTAAAATTAGAAAAGAACGCGTTCCGGAAAAGAGGGAAATGTGGATAAAGTAACAAATGAAGAACTGCAGGTTTTGATTGGGCGGGCGGTAGCCGGCGATAAGGAAGCGTTGGGAACTGTGCTGGAGTGTGTGCAGGATTTGGTGTTTAATCTGTCGCTGCGGATGCTGGGAACATTTCCGGACGCGGAAGACGCGTCGCAGGATATTATGCTCAAAATTGTGACACATCTGTCAACTTTTAAAGGGGAGAGCGCGTTTTCAACCTGGGTGTTTCGCATCGCCGTAAATCATTTGAAGGATTACAAAAAACATATGTTTGCAAAGATGCCGCTTAGTTTTGCGTTTTACGGGGAAGATATTAAAAATGCAAAGATTGACGATGTGCCGGATTTAACGCAGAATGTTGAGCAGTCTGTGCTGGCGGAGGAGCTGAAGTTGTCGTGCACGAATGTAATGCTGCAATGCTTGGATGCGGAGGAGCGGTGTATTTTTATTATGGGTACGATGTTTCAGGTGGACAGCCGCATTGCCGGTGAAATTTTGGATATTACGCCGGAGACATACAGACAGAGGCTTTCCCGTGTTCGCCGCAAGGTGGCGGATTTCCTTTCGGAGTATTGCGGGGAGTATGGCAGCGGGACATGCAAGTGTGCGCAGCGCGTGAATTATGCCATCCAAAATCACAGGATTGCTCCCGACCGGTTGGATTTTACGGCTGCCACGATTTCTACGCAGACAATGCTTGAGGTGAAGGAGGCGATGGAGGAGATTGACGGGCTTTCACAGCAGTTTTCGTTCTGCAAGACGTATCAGCCGCCGAAGGGACTGAAGCGGTTTATTGAATCATTCTTAAACGGGGAGGTGTGTGCAGCGGTGACGAAGGCATAAAAGTGCTTTACACCTTTTAGGAAATCCGCTATAATGAAAATAGAAGCATGTAGCGTTATGGAATATAAAGGTGGTGGTTGCATGACGGAGAAAGAAATGATGAAGGTTTCTGTTGAAGAGTTTTCGAGAATTCAGGACTGGATGGAGTTGGCGGAAAAGGATTCGGCAGTGTATCAGTCTCTGAAAAAAAGATATATTGATTTAAAAGTTATTTTGACATCTTCGGGTATTAATCTTACGGAAATAGATCGGATAAAAGAATAAAAGGTTATAGAAAAATCGAAGGAAACGGTGTAAGGTCAAGGAATGTATAAGGCTTTACGCCGTTTTATATGCACACGGGCACCCAAAGGAACTATGTCATCAAACCGATAAATCGGTTCGCTGACGGGTGCCCGGCGCGCGAGTAACTCGATTAAGAACGAAAAACAAGGAGGAATGAAAAATGCTGACATTTACAAAAGCGGCGCCGGAGGAAACAGGCGTTCCAAGTGAAGGTATTATCCGCATGATAAACCGATTACAAAAGCGGCGGATTCCGATGCACAGCCTGCTGCTGATGCGCCATGACAAGCTGATTTTTGAGGGGTATTATGCGCCCTGCCGTGCGGATAGTCTGCACCGGATGTTTTCGATTAGCAAGAGTATTACGTCCATTGCAATCGGCTTGCTTGTTGATGAGGGACGGGTTTCACTGGACGATCCGATTGTCCGGTATTTTCCGGAAAAGGTGCCAAAGAATGTGCATCCGTGGATTGCGCAGATGACAATCCGGGATATGCTGATGATGCGTTCCTGCCATGCGGTAACAACATATAAGAAAAATATGGCAGCGGACTGGGTGGAGAGCTACTTCACAACGCCGCCCACGCATCCGCCCGCGACACTGTTTCATTATGACACATCCGCGCCGCATACGCTTTGCGCGTTGGTGGAAAAGCTGACGGGCGGCAGTATGCTTGATTATATTAAGAAAAAACTGGATGTTCTTGGATTGTCGCCGGAGTCTTATATGATTACGGACCCGTTTGGCGTGTCTATGGGCGGCAGCGGGTTGGTGGCGTATTCCATGGATATGCTGAAATTCGGATATTTTATTGCGCATCGGGGGAATGTCCTCGGGAAACAGCTGATTTCGCCTTCTTATATTGATATGGCGGTTTCCATGCTGACAGAAACGCGTGTGACGGCGCCGCTGCCAAGTGAGGCACAAGGGTACGGGATGCAGTTTTGGCGCAACGAGCAAAATGGTTTTGTGTGTTATGGAATGGGCGGACAGCTGATTATCTGCCTGCCGGACTATGATTTGATTTGTGTTACCACGGCGGATACGCAGAGCGTGCAGGGCGGTAACCAGCAGATTTATGATGCGCTATATGAAGAGCTTCTTCCGTGTTTGCAGGATACAGCGATTGCCTGTGACAAGAGTGGGGAAAAGGCGCTTGCAGATGTGTGCGCAAGCCTTGCGATGGAGCCGCTGCAAGGGGCGGATACGCCCGAGAATATCGGGGAGATTGCGGACCGGACATTCAAGGTTTTGACGCCCGATTCGGACTTTGAAAGTTTTTGCGTTCACTTTGATTTGGCGGAAAATAAGACGGAGCAGTCTGTCGGGGCGCTGTCGTTTGTGCATAAAGGCACACCGTATGCCGTTCGTTTTGGTATGGGATTTATGGAAACGGGAGAATTTCCGATTTATGAACAGCGTTATGCCGCAAGCGGGGCGTGGCTGTTTGATGGGACGCTGCACATTAAGGCGCATATCATTGATGCATATGTGGGGTGCGTACAGTTTCAGCTTGCGTTCCGGGGAGATGAGCTCACGATTTTTATGAGTAAAAAAGAGGAGAGCCTGTTTAAAGAATTTCAGGGACATTTGTATTGTAAGAAGAAAAGGCAGTGAGAAAATACGCACTGCCTTTTTTGACCTTATATATGCAATTCTTTTAATACATCTTCCCGTGGTATAAAATCATGAAATTCGGGCTTCTGTTCCATATCCTCAAGCATTTTTAAGCTCCATACGTCTGGCATGGTTTCTTTGATGTCTTCCCATGAACGAAACTTAACAGCCTGTTTGGAATAATTGATGTTCAACATGTAATCTCCTCTCTTGCAGATAATCTTAACAGAAAAAGCATCTATTGTCAAAAATGCCTGCAAATATTCTTAAAAGGAATTGTATTTTTGGAACTAAGGAATGCTTCCCGAACCGATTCGATATAAAAAGAGGAAATCATAACTTTAAGGAATATTTTATAGAATGATGCAATTGATTATGTTAAAATAATGTCATTGAGCAGAAAAATCAGTGCAAAAGCGAGGATTGGAGACGATAATGCAGGAAATTTTATTGTTGGAGGACGACGAAACGCTCAACAGAGGCATCACCCTGACGCTGGAAAAGGCTGGCTATCGAGTGACATCGGCATTTACACTGGCGCAGGCGAGGCGCTGTTTTGAAAACGGTGCGTTTTCGCTTGTCATCAGCGACATCACGCTTCCGGACGGGACGGGGCTTGATTTTGGCGCGCAGGTGCGCAAGGCGGGCAGCACATATTTGGTTTATCTGACTGCATTGGATTCGGAGGCGGACATTGTAAACGGGTATGATACGGGGGCGGACGATTATATCACAAAGCCGTTTTCATTGATGGTGCTTGTTTCCAAGGTGAATGCCCTGATGCGGCGGCTGAATAATCAGGAGGAGCAAAAACAGGTTATGACCTCGGGCGTGTTTACCATTCATCTTGGGGAGATGAAGGTGTACAAAAGCGGGCAGGAACTTGTGCTGAGCAAGAAGGAATTGCAGCTTTTGGTTTACCTGTGGGAGAATGCGGGACGGATTTTGTCGAAGGAAAAGATTTTGGAATATCTTTGGGATTCCCAGGGACAGTTTGTGGACGACAATACGGTGGCGGTCAATATCAGCCGTTTAAAGAATAAACTGGAAACGGAAGAGATTTCCAATGTGAGGGGACTGGGGTATTTATGGACGGGAAAAGTGATAAAAAATTAACGAAGTATTTGGGCGCGTATCTTGTGTTTGCTGTTCTTTTTTCCGCATTTTTATTGGCATTGGAACGGTATTATGTGACGAATGAATTGCAGCGGGTGCTTTCTCTTTTGGCGGAGCACCCTGAGTTGGAAACAGAGATTGTCGGTTTGTGGGAAAAGAATCATCAGCGCGAATTGGCAGACTTTACGACAACAGATGCGATGATTACGGCGATGGAAACGATTGAGGAGAAGTACGGGTATCGGCTGCAGCATGCCGCAGACCGTTCATTTTGGGGATTTTGGTGCGCAGGAATGCTGCTTGGCACGGCAATGATTGCGGTTTTGGGATTTTTGGCGTGGCGCAGGAACATAAAAAATAATATTTCCGAAGAATTGCTGCGGGAGGTATGTGAGTGTCTTGCGCAGTTTCAACGGGGGGAATTTGGGAACATTCCCGCGTTTGAGAACGGTTCCTATGATAATATGCCGGAGGAGTGGATGCGGCTTAGCGAGCGCCTGAAGGAATTGGGAATTTATTTCGCGGATTTGAAAGCGCGCCTGAAAGAGGAGGAGGACAGCACGAAGGCGCTGATTACGGATATTTCGCATCAGCTGAAAACGCCGCTTGCCTCGCTTCGCATGAGTTATGAGCTGGTGACAGGAGAACATAGTTCAGAGGGGGAACGACAGGAGTTTTTGGCGCAGGGAGAAAAGGAAATCCAAAAACTGGAGGAGCTTTTAGAGGAACTGGTGAATTTGTCGCGTTTGGAAACACATATGATTGCGATTAAGCCTGTTGACGCGCCTTTGAAGGAGACGATTGCGGAGGCGGTCAGTGAGGTTTACATGAAGGCAAGGAATAAGGAGATTGCGGTCTGCGTGGAGTCTGAAGGGGATTTGACGGTCAGCCATGACGTGCGGTGGACGGCGGAGGCGTTTGCCAATGTGCTGGAAAATGCGGTGAAGTATTCTGGTGCACACACAACAGTTACCGTGCGTGTGATACCGCTTGCCAAAAACGTGCTGATTGAGGTGGAGGACGAGGGCATGGGGATTGCCAAAGAGGAAACGGCAAAGATTTATCAGCGGTTTTACAGAGGAACCCGTGCGAAGGAGCTGGTAAAGGACGGCGCGGGCGTCGGGCTTTATCTGACAAGAATGATTTTGGAGCGGCAGGGCGGGACGATTCTCGCAAAACGAAGAGCGGAGCGGGGGACGGTGTTTCAAATGACGTTGCCGCGATGATGCGTAAATGGAAACCCTTACAAAACTGTTATGGTTTTTGTAAGGGTTTTGTAATGCGGCAGTGGTAATCTGACAGTGTCAGACAGTAGAAAGGCAGTAGTAAGAAAGGGGCACGGTTATTGATATGAATACGGATACAAGTATCATTTTACAGTTGGAAAATTTGGTGAAATATTACGGCAGCGGGGAGAATCTTGTGCGGGCGGTGGACCATACAAGCTTGGAGATTGAGCGCGGGCGGTTTACGGCGGTTGTGGGGCGTTCAGGTTCGGGAAAATCGACGCTTTTGCATTTAATCGGCGGGTTGGACAGACCGGACGAGGGGCGTGTCATAATTGACGGAACAGATATTTTTGCGCTGAAGGACGACAGGCTTGCGCAGTTTCGCAGGAAGAAAATCGGGTTTGTGTTTCAGGATTATAATTTAATCCCGTCCCTGAATGTGTGGGAGAATATCGTGCTTCCGCTCGGGCTTGACGGGCGAAAGGTGGACACGGCGGAGATAACCGAAATTTTGTGCAAAATCGGACTGGAGGATAAGAAGAACGCAATGCCGAATGTCCTGTCGGGCGGGCAGAAGCAGCGGACGGCAATTGCGCGGGCGCTTGCGAGCAAGCCTGCGGTTATTTTGGCGGACGAGCCGACAGGGAATTTGGATTCGCAGACGGAGATTGAGGTGATGAGTCTTTTAAAGAACTGCGTACGAGAGTTCGGGCAGACGCTTGTGATGATTACGCACGACGAAACGATTGCGCAGATGGCGGACCGGATTATTGAGATTGAGGACGGTAAGGTAGTGTGAAGAGAATGGGAGGATTTTAAGATGAAAATGACAACACGCGTCGCCCTTGACAATATGAAATACCACAGGAGCAAAAACATTCTGATTGGCATTGCAATAATGCTGACGACATTTCTTTTGTTTGTCGTGCCAAGTGTCGGGAAAGGCATGGTTGACGTGCAGAACGCGGCGATTAATAAAGTTTATCCGACGTGGCACGCGATGTACCGTGATGTGGATACGGATACCATGCGGGGGCTTGTACTGCATCATGATATAGAGCGGTATGGTTTCATGATAAACGTCGGGGAAATGATGATTGAGGACACGACCGTATCGCTGATGTATTTGGACGAAACGGCGGCGGAGCTATATCGTGTCTTGCCAGAGCGCGGGCGCATTCCCGAGACGGAAGAAGAGATTGTCGTGTCGCAGGGGATTTTGGAGGCGTTGGGGCAGCAGGCGGACATTGGGGATACGATTCGTGTTCCGTATCAGATTTACCGCGGCGGCGGACTGGATTACAGGCAGGAGCGGGAATTTCGCGTCTGCGGTTTTTTGGCGGACAGCAGCTTAAGCAGGGAGCAAAGGGTGTATACTGCTTTTGTTTCTAAACCGTTTGCGGAACTTGAAATTCCGCAGGAGCAGATAACATACCGTATTTTGGCGCAGGTTCAGGGAAAGGACAGCGTTACGACCACCGAACTTGAGGAACGGATTCAGAATATAGCACGTCAGTTTGGAATTAATGAAAAAAACGTCCGCATCAATGAGGAATATTTGGGCGCCAATTATGTGGATCCTGCTCTTGTGCCTGCCATTGCCGTGATTATGCTGATTATCGTGGCGGCGGGAATTATCACGATTTACAGTATTTATTATGTGTCCCTGAATCAGCGGGTTCAGGAGTTTGGCAGGCTCAAGGCAATCGGCGCGACGAAACGGCAGCTTCGGCAGATTGTGCTGCGGGAAGGGCTTTGGGTTGCCGCCATAGCGATACCAATCGGTCTGCTTTTGGGAACAGTGGCAGTTACGGTTATAATGTCAAACATGGGCAGTGTCGTGCGGGACGCGGGGGATTATCTGACTGCTTTGCGGGAACTTCTGGCAAGCGGGGAGGTGAATGTGCTTTACCCTTGGGCGTATGCGCTTGCCATTGTCATTACGCTGTGTACTGTTTATCTTTCTTTGCTGAAACCGATGCGGACGTTGGCGGGCGTTTCGGAGATCGAGGCGATGCGTTATCACGGCGCGGCGAAAAGGGCAAAAGCCAAACGGGGCGGTTATACGGATTTGACGATTGGGCGTCTGACCATGCGCAATTTGGCGGACAACAAGCGAAAAAGCGCGGTGACAATTGTTTCGATGGCAATGACGGGAGTGCTGATTATGGTGGCTGCGACGGTGCTTTCCTGCGCGTCGCCAAAGCAGTGTGCAGACAATGTAATGTTGGGGGCGTATGAGATTTCCCCGATTGTGGAGGAGCACAACAGGGAGCGACCTGAGCGGGCGTGGAGCAGGGTTCAGCAGAACAATCCGCTGAACGAATCGCTGAAAGCGCAGATTGAGTGTCTTGACGGCGTAGAACGGGTAGACGTGTTCAGCGAGCTGCATGTGACGGCGGACGTGTTGGGGGAGGATACCCACTCCCTGAATGGCGTGCCCGAAGTGTATGCAAAGGAGTTGGAACGAGGCATTATCAAGGGGGCGGTGACGTATGAGGAATTAAAGTCAGGCGACAAGGTGATTGTGGACAGTGTGCTGCAGTCTTGGTATCCGCAGCTTGATGTCGGGACAAAGCTGACCTTAACCGTTCAAGACGGGGAACGCACGTTTGAGAAAGAGATTGAGATTGCGGCGGTCGGGAATTACAGGAGCGGATTGTCGAACTATATGTATTTTTATATGGCAAAGGATGCGGTCGACGCGCTTGGCAGTTACAATTGTTCCCGCTATTTTCATGTGATTGCGGATAAGAACCATGACACGGCATTGGCGCAGGCGCTTGAGGGGATTGTGCTGTCCTCGGGTGCGCTCGAGATGCGCACGTGGCAGCAGATGTTTGCGTACTGGAAAAACAATATGGCAATCGTAGGCGGCGCGTGTTATGTGTTCCTTGGCATACTGGCGGCAATCAGCGTGATGAATTTGGTGAATACGATGATGAACAGCGTCCATGTCCGAAGGAAAGAGCTTGGCATGATGCAGGCAATCGGCATGTCCGACCGACAGCTTGGGAAGATGCTGCAATTGGAAGGACTGTTTTATACGTTTGGTACGCTTGCGGTTTCCGTTGGCGTGGGCAGTGTGCTTGGATATTTTATGTTTTTGTATGCCAAAGAGGCAAAAATGCTTGAAATTACGAATTACCATTATCCGTTTGCGGCGGCGGTGATTGTGGCTTTGACGCTTTTGATCCTGCAGGCGGTGCTGACGGCGGTGCTGGCGAAATCGGTGCAAAGGGATACGCTGATTGAGCGGGTACGGTTTCGGGAATAAGTAAAGAGCTCCCCTCTCTAACCTTTATATCACGTCGTTTGGGAAACTGTTACAGGATTGTTGGAGGTTGTAATCTTTGCTGTTGAATTTTACAGCAGATAAGGGTATACTAAGGGCAGAATGGAGTCGAACTTTATGCAAAATAGGAAACCGATTCCTGTTTCATATGTAGGAACATCTCGGGAGTTCTCATTAATAATTTGAAGAGGAGCTTGTTATGGAATTAACAAATGAACAGCGCGCCTACCTTGGATTGGAGCTGGTTGAACCAAGCTGGGAGCGTGTGGAAATCCCGAATAACTGCGTGAAACCGGAGCTTTCTACCGGAAAGGATATTTTGTTTTTTGACGGCGATGTTTTGCGCAAGGTCATTTGGGCGCATGACAGCGGCAGCTTTCATGAAAGTGCGTATCACCTCAAAACGCAGGACAACCGCACGATGATTGCGCCGATTACGAAGCGGGGAAAGCCAAAGCGTCTAAACGGCGTCAATATCCAGCGCTGCACGCCCTACGGGGTGTACGTTGAATTTAGCGGCGGAACAGATAAGCGGGGTGGCATCTGCATTGCGAATTATACGACGCAGCAGACGTATTATTCGTCGTCCTTTGCGGGGGAGCCGTTTATGGATACAGACGGACTGCAAATGTTTCTTGACAAATGGATTGCGGATACAAATGCTTCGGATTTGGAGGAAATTCAGGCGTTTGCAGGTGCGAAAAGACGCCGCTGCAAGTATAAAGAGGGCGATTTCTTCCGGTTCCGGTATGACCGCAGAAATTATGGGTACGGTCGGATTTTGCTGGACGTGCGGCAATTTGTGAAAAACGGCGGGGCGTTTTGGGATATTCTGATGGGAAAGGCGCTCTGTGTTTCGGTGTATCATATTATCACGGACAATCCGAATGTCAGCATTGAGGAGCTGCAATCGTTAAAGAGCTGTCCGTCCGAATACATGATGGACAATCGGTTCTATTACGGTGAGTATGAGATTATCGGAAACGCGCCGCTGCCCGAAAATCAGGAAATGATTGACTATCCCGTAATGTACGGACGTTCCATTGACGGACGGGACAGGGACAAAATCTGTTATTGCAGGGGAAAGGAGTACCGCGAACTCCCGCTTGCAGGCAATACGCTTTTGGAAAAGGATTTTCGATACAGCGGTATCAGTTTTGGCTTTCATATCAATCAGACAATTGTTGAAGACTGTATCCGGGCAAATTCCAACGAGCCGTTTTGGGCAAGCCAGCCGCGTGTTTCGTATGCGTATGATTTGCGCAATCCAATCTATCAAAAGGAACTGGAATACGTGCAAAGACAGATGGGTATTAAAGATGATACAACACTGGAAAAAGACAACAGGTTTTAAAAGGAGGCAACAATATGTTACAAACAGGAACAAAGGCACCCGCATTTTCCCTACCCGACCAAAACGGGCAGATGCATACCTTAGAGGAGTATCGGGGCAAAAAAGTGATTTTGTATTTTTATCCGAAGGACAACACGCCCGGCTGCACGAAACAGGCGTGCAATTTTGGGGAACTGTATCCGCAGTTTTTGGAAAAGGGCGCGGTGGTGCTTGGCGTGAGCAAGGACAGCGTGGCGTCGCACAAGAAATTTGAGGAAAAGTACGGACTTCCGTTTACGCTGCTTTCCGACCCTGAGCGTGCCTGCATTGAGGCGTACGACGTGTGGCAGGAGAAGAAGAACTACGGAAAAGTCAGCATGGGCGTGGTGCGCACGACGTATCTGATTGACGAGGAGGGCGTGATTGTCAAAGCCTTCGGCAAGGTCAAAGCGGCGGAAAATCCCGCGCAGATGTTGGAGCAGCTTTCCTAATGTTTGGCTGTCTGTAACAGGAAGATGAAGGCTGGACTGTCACGTCAGCATGGGGGAATCCGAAAATGAAGCTTGACAGAATGATTGGAATTTTGTCCATTCTTTTGCAGAAGGAAAAAGTGACGGCGCCGTATCTTGCGGAAAAATTCGAGGTATCGCGCCGCACGATTAACAGGGATATTGAGGCGCTTTGCATGGCTGGTATTCCGCTTGTGACACAGCAGGGGAAAAACGGCGGCATTTCCATTATGGAAGATTATAAGATTGACAAAACGCTGCTGAGCATGTCGGATATGCAGGCGATTTTGGCAGGGCTGCGCAGCTTGGACAGTGTGAGCGGCACAAACCGTTACGCGCAGTTAATGGAAAAGCTCTCCGCAGGCGTGTCCAGTCTGATGCCGGGTGACGCGCATCTTCTGATTGACCTGTCCACATGGAACAAGAAAGCGTTATCGCCCAAAATTGAATTGCTGCACGGCGCGATTCTTTCGGCGCGAACGGTTTCGTTTTCTTATTTTGCGCCAAGCGGTGAAACGCATCGCACGATAGAACCGTACAATCTGCTGTTTCAGTGGTCGAGTTGGTATGTGTGGGGCTGGTGTGTCAAGCGCAGGGATTTTCGTCTGTTCAAGCTAAACCGCATGGCGGATTTGCAGGTGGGCGCGGCTTTTGAAAAGCGGTCTGTGCCGCTGCCGGACTTATCGCGCATGCAGGTACTTCCCGATGTGTATCAGGTGAAGGCGAAGATACAACCGCAGTACCGCTGGCGGTTAATGGACGAATTCGGAGCGGAATGTTTTACGCAGCAGTCTGACGGGAGCCTGCTGTTTTCATTTGGATTTGCGGATAAAGAAAGCATTGTCCGCTGGATTGTGTCGTTCGGGGACGGCGCGCAGTTGCTGGAGCCTGTGGAATTGCGGGAAGATGTTTTAAAATTCGCAGAGGGAATTTGCGGAAAATATCAGTATACGGACGTGGAATCATAACTGTTTTTGAAATTTGGTTTCCTGAAAACCGCAACAACAAAAGAGAGAAAAGGAGCACTATAATGTCTGTTTATCAAATCCTATTCAGCCCTACGGGGGGAACAAAAAAAGTATCCGGTATCTTTACAAACGCATTTTGTGCGGAAAGCACGGAGATTGAATTATGCGAACGCGAAACGGATTTTTCCGCATATTCGTTTGATGTGCGGGACATCTGCATTGTGTCTGTCCCTTCCTATGGAGGGCGTGTTCCCGGCGTTGCCGTATCGCGCCTTCGTCAAATGAAAGGAAACGGGGCGCGTGCAATCCTGATTGCAGTCTACGGAAACAGGGAATATGAGGATACGCTTGTGGAATTGCAGGATACCCTGACAGATGCAGGATTTTCCTGCATCGCTGCGGTTGCCGCCATTGCGGAGCACTCCATAATGCGCCAGTTTGCCGCAGGACGTCCCGACGCGCAGGACGAAACGCAGCTTGCCGGTTTTGCGCAGGAAATCCGTGCGAAAATCGACGCGGGGGAATTGGCGGAAACACTGACGCTTTCGGGAGACCGTCCTTATCGGGAATACGGCGGCGTTCCGATGAAACCGCAGGCGCAAAAAGGCTGCGTCGGGTGCGGTCTTTGCGCAAAACAATGTCCGGTCGGGGCAATTCCTGCCGACAATCCGTCCAAGACAGACACAAAAAGCTGTATTTCCTGTATGCGCTGTATCGCCGTCTGTCCGCAGAATGTCCGCAGCGTCAATAAGGCGCTTCTTATGGCGGGCAGCATGAAATTAAAGAAAGCTTGCAGTGGCTATAAAAAGAATACCTTATTTTTATAATAACCGCATGAATTTTCCAAATCATGACACATAGATGTCGTCATTCACCTGATAGAATGAAACCATCAAATGAAAGGAAGGTCATGAGTATGGAATACGAAATTGTAACATTAAACGAAAAAATTGCTGTAGGCGTTTCGGCGCGCACAAACAATGCTTCTCCCGACATGGGAGCCGTTATCGGAGGGCTTTGGCAGCGCTTTTTCAATGAGGGAATTTATACTGCAATCGCAGACAAAGCAAACCAAAAGGCACTCGGCATTTATACCGATTTTGCAGCCGACGAAAAGGCAGATTACACGGCAGTGGTTGCCTGTGAAACAAACAGTGCACCGAAAACAGGCGAATATACTGTCTGCAAAATTCCGGCAGGCAGATACGCGAAGTTTGTCGTTCACGGCGATATGGTACAGGCAGTTGCCGCGGCATGGCAGGAGATTTGGAACATGGACTTGCCAAGAACGTTTCAATGCGACTTTGAGGAATACCAGGACGAGCGCATGGATGACGCGGAAATTCATATTTATGTCGGCTTAAAGGACGAAGAATAAACTGCATCAGGAAAACAAGAATCCGCCACGTTTATGCGAAATAATATGAATGCATAAACGTGGCGGATTTTTCGTCATTATAATAATTGAACCTGTTTTGCGGCACATTCCGCAATCATGTCCTCCGGCCACAAAGACGACTGTACTTCACCGATATGCGCTTTTCTTAAAAAGAACATACAGATACGTGACTGACCGATACCGCCGCCAATGGTGAACGGCAGTTCGCCGTCAATAATGGATTTTTGATACGGCAGCTTCGCGCGTTCGGGGCAGCCTGCCTTGTCGAGCTGCGAGAGCAGCGCGTCTTTGTCAACGCGGATACCCATAGAAGAAAGCTCCAGTCCAATGTCAAGCACCGGATAATAAACCACAATATCGCAGTTTAACTGCCAGTCGTCGTAATCCGGCGAACGTCCGTCGTGCGGCTTTCCGTTTTCAAGCTTGTCGCCGATTTTCATAATGCAGACAGCGCCCTTTGCCTTTGCGATATAGTATTCGCGCTCCTTCGGCGTGTTGTCAGGGAAAATCTGCGCAAGCTCCTCCGTCGTGACAAAATAAATGTCGTCAGGCAGGATTTCCTCGATGTAATCATACTGGATTGCCATAAATTTCTCGGTATGTTTCAGACACTTGTATACGTTTCGAACGGTTTCCTTTAAGGTATATGTATTGCGGTCCTCAAGCTTTATCACTTTTTCCCAGTCCCACTGGTCCACGAAAACCGAGTGGATATTGTCGGTTTCCTCATCGCGGCGGATTGCGTTCATGTCCGTGTAAATGCCTTCGCCGAATGTAAAACCGTATTTTTTCAGCGCGTAGCGTTTCCATTTTGCAAGCGACTGCACAACCTCCGCAATACGTCCGTCCTGCTCCTTAATATCAAAGGCAACGGGACGCTCGACGCCGTTTAAGTTGTCGTTTAGTCCGGACGCAGGGTCCACAAAAAGCGGTGCGGAAACACGGGTCAGGTGCAGGTGCTGTGCAAGCTGGTTCTGAAAGAAATCCTTGACCGTCTTAATTGCAATCTGCGTGTCATGCAGATTCAACCGGGAATGATAATCGTTTGGTATAATCAGATTTTTCATTGTTCCTATTAGCCTCCATTGATTCTATCTTAAATTCAACATATCAAGTATCGCACTTTATGGTATTAAAATCAATCTTTTTTCGATATATATTGAAGTTTTTTGGTAACAGTTCAGCCCAGGACTTTGCATTTACTGCAAAGTCCGTGAAACAGTGCAGTGGCTGAGGTGCATCAAGCCACCACGAAGTGGTTTTGCATGGCTTGATGCTTGGAACAGGAAGCCGAAGGCTGGATTGTTACGTTTTTTGATGTATCCCCTTCGGATATTGTTGCATGGACAAAAGGAGTGTGCTAAACTATTAACGAACTTAGGATAAGCAACCATAGGAAAACAAATGAGAGAGGAGCAGATTTGAAAAAATGGAAAACGTAACGAAAGATATTGTAAATATTGGCGTAAACGACAGGGACATCACATTGTTTGAGGGGCAGTATGAAGTGGAACACGGCATGGCATATAACTCTTACCTGATTTTGGACGAAAAAACCGCCGTAATGGATACGGTTGATAAGCGTGCAACCAAAGAATGGCTTTCCAATCTTGAGGAGGCGCTTGGCGGACGCGCGGTGGATTACCTCGTAATACAGCATATGGAGCCGGACCACGGCGGCAGTATTTTGGAGCTGATTGCAAAATTCCCCGCGATGAAGCTTGTGGGAAATGCGAAAACCTTTACCATGCTAAATCAGTTTTATGAGGTCGATATCGAGGGCAAAACAGTCGAGGTTAAGGAAGGTGAAACGCTTTCCCTCGGGGCGCACACGCTGCAGTTTTTCATGGCGCCGATGGTGCACTGGCCTGAAGTCATGGTCAGCTACGATAGTACGGACAAAGTGCTGTTCAGCGCGGACGGGTTCGGAAAATTCGGCACGCGCGATGCCGACGAAGCATGGGCCTGCGAGGCGAGACGGTATTACATGAACATCTGCGGAAAGTACGGCGCACAGGTTCAGGCGCTGCTCAAAAAGGCGGCGGACCTTGATATAGCGGCGATTTGCCCGTTGCACGGACCGGTGCTCACAGAGGATTTGGACTATTATATCGGAAAATATCAGACATGGAGCAGCTATGAGCCGGAGGACGAGGGCATATTGATTGCGTGCGCGTCGGTTCACGGAAATACGATGACGGCGGCGTTAAAACTGAAAGAGATCCTTGAGGCAAAGGGTGCGAAAAAGGTAGTGCTTGCGGATTTGTGCCGCGACGATATGCATGAGGCGGTTGAGGACGCGTTTCGCTACAGCCATTTGGTACTTGCCGCGATTACATATGACGCCGGAATATTTCCAGCGATGGAAAGCTTTCTGAATAAGCTAAAGGCGAAAAACTATCAAAAGCGCACGGTCGGACTGTTGGAAAACGGCACTTGGGCGCCCACCGCAGGCAAAAGCATGAAAGCAGCGCTTGAGGGAATGAAGGAGCTCAGCATTGCGGAGCAAATGGTGACGATTAAGTCTGCGCTTAAGCCAAGCGATATTTCGCAGCTTGAAGCGCTTGCGGAAGAACTGCTTGCCTAAAATTTAACAATATAATGTTCACAGGAGAGAAGTGCTTTTTATCAGCGTCTCTCCTGTTTTTTGCGCATCGCTACAATATAAATCATCAATATGGAGCAAATTAAAACAGCGCCCGCGCCCCATAACTGCGGCGGAAACCGTTTTGAAAGGTCAAGAAGATCGGCAACGCCCAAAATGGTGAGTACGGCAAGCAAAATTCCGACAATCCCTTCTCCTGCAATCAGCCCGGAGCAAAAGAGAATGCCCTCGGACGCCTTTGCCTGTGTTTTGCTGCGGTTAGCAAGATACCGTATGATGCCGCCAAACAGTATGGCAAAGCTGAGTTCAAGCGGAAGATAAAGACCGATTGCCACGGGAAGAACAGGCACGCCAAGTATTTCTATGGAAAGCGCGATAAACACGCCGATAAAGACGAGCGTCCACGGCAGGCTGCCGTCCATAATTCCTTCGATAATCAGCTTCATCAGCGTCGCCTGCGGTGCGGAAAGCTCCTGTGAGCCAAAGCCCCATGCCCGGTTCAGCAAGATGAGCACAATACCGATGGTAAGCGAGGAAAAAAATGTGCCAATCAGCTCTCCAATCTGCTGTTTCTTTGGCGTCGCGCCCAAAAGATACCCTGTTTTCAAGTCCTGCGAGGTATCGCCCGCCATTGCGGCGACAATGCAGATTACGGAGCCGATTGCAATAGCGCCTTTCATGCCGTGTGCACCATTATCACCCGTTGCCTTTAAAATCAGCGTGGTGAATAAAAGCGTTGCGATTGCCATGCCGGATACCGGATTGTTGCTGCTGCCGACAAGACCGACCATGCGCGAGGAAACCGTGGCAAAGAAGAAACCAAACAGCACAATCAAAACCGCGCCAAGCAGTGTGACGGGAATCGGCGGAAGAAGCCATATCAGAACCGTCATAAGTGCAATGCCAATCAGAATGGTGCGCATGGATAAATCGCGCTGCGTGCGGTCCTTGTTTGGTGTTTTTACGGAAAGTCCTTTTATGGACGCGGCAAAGGTCGACGCTATCAGTGGAATGGATTTTAAAAGGCTGAGAATACCGCCACAAGCCACGGCGCCCGCTCCGATATAGCGGATATAAGCGCTCCATATAGCGGAGGCGCCGCCCTCTGCATAGAGCTGTGCAATCGGCTTTTCGGCAGGATAGAGCGTGAGGGAAGCGCCGAATGTGTTAATCATGGGAATGAGCACAAGCCAGCCAATAATGCCACCCGCAAACATGTATGAGGCAATTTTTGCACCGCACAGATAGCCGACCCCCAAAAGGGCTGGATAAATTTGGGTGGAAACCTCTGTTTTTAAGGCATTTATTTTCAAGGTAACCGCCGCGGGAATGATTTTCAATCCGTCCGTAATTAATTTTATCAGCGCGGAAAAACCCATGCCGCCAAAGACAAAAAGCGCACCTGCCCCGCCGTTTTCGCCTGCCCGCAGCACCTCGGCGCAGGCTTTGCCTTCAGGGTAGGGCAGCGTATCTTCTTCTTTGACAATCAGGGAGCTTCTCAGCGGCACCATAAACAATACGCCCAAAATACCGCCGCAAAGTGAGATTAAGGCAATCGTAATCAGGCTTGGCGTATCCATAACGCCTTCCATAGACCATAAAAAGAGGACGGGAAGTGTGAAAATCGCGCCTGCCGCAAGCGATTCGCCTGCGGAACCGATTGTCTGCACCATGTTGCTTTCCAAAAGAGAGTCGCGCCGCAGAATAACGCGGATTACGCCCATTGAAACGACCGCCGCGGGAATGGAGGCGGATATGGTCATGCCCACCCGCAGCCCAAGATAGGCGTTTGCCGCGCCAAATACAATGGCGAGGAGAACGCCGGTGATAATGGAGACAGGGGTCAGCTCTTTTTGCTGTTTCGAGTGATGTTCTTTGCTCATACGGATATGCCTTTCCTGTTTTTTCTGAATCAACTTTACAATCATTTCTAAAAGTGTTTCCTGTTTTAAAAAATATTATGCGGAGGGTATTGACAAATACCGTACCGCGGTATAGTATATAATAAAATAAGAAAAAAAGGAGAAAATGTTTATGGAAAAAAATCGTGAGAACGACGAAAATCAGAACACGGAAATACCATGTGAAGGTTGTACCCACAAGAAAAAGGAGCGCACGCCAAAAGAACAGCGGGATTTGGTAAACCGCTTAAGCCGCATTGAGGGGCAGGTGCGCGGAATTAAGGGAATGGTGGAGAAAGAGGCGTACTGTATTGACATTTTGGTTCAGGTAGCGGCAGTCAACGCGGCGCTCAACAGCTTTAGCAGGGTGCTGCTTTCCGACCATATCAAAACCTGCGTGACACAGGATATTTTGGACGGCAAGGAAGAAACGGTCGATGAGCTGGTTGAGACGGTTAAAAAATTAATGAAATAAGCATGAAAAGAACTTCTAAAGACTTTGCGCCATAGGACGCAAAGCCAAGAAGTTCTAAGTTTCATGCAAGAAGAATGTCCTGTTGGACATTCTTCAAAAATGAATAAACAGATACGAGAGGGGGTAATGGGAGATGGAGCAGTATACGGTGACGGGAATGAGCTGCGCCGCCTGCAGCAGCAGGGTGGAGAAGGCAGTGTCGAAGGTAGCGGGCGTAAATGCGTGTTCCGTCAGTCTTTTGACAAACGCAATGGGCGTAGAAGGCACGGCAAAGCCGGAAGACATTATCAAGGCAGTGGAAGAGGCAGGCTACGGAGCGATGCCAAAAAACAACGCGGTGCACAAAAACACTTTGGACGCATCGCAGGAAGACCTGCTTGCAGACAAGGAAACGCCGGTCTTAAAGCAGCGTCTGATTTATTCTTTGGGATTTCTGATTGTCCTGATGTATCTTTCAATGGGACATATGATGTGGGACTTTCCAGTGCCGTCCATACTGGAAGGCAATCATATCGCAATGGGGCTGATACAGCTTTTATTGACCGTCGCAGTCATGGTCATCAACCAAAAGTTTTTTATCAGCGGTTTTAAAAGCCTGTTTCATAAGTCGCCAAACATGGACACACTGGTGGCGCTTGGTTCTACGGCTGCATTTGTGTACAGCACGTACGCGCTTTTTGCGATGACGGATGCACAGCTAAACGGCGATATGCAGGCAGTCATGGACTACATGCATGAATTTTATTTTGAGTCTGCGGCGATGATTCTGACGCTTATCACTGTAGGAAAAATGCTGGAGGCGCGCTCAAAGGGCAGAACAACCGATGCACTGAAAGGGCTGATGCGCATATCCCCGAAGACAGCGGTCGTCGTGCGGGACGGCAGCGAGCGCACGGTTGGTATTGAAGAAGTCGTCAAAGGCGACGTGTTCGTGGTAAGACCGGGCGAGAGCATTCCGGTTGACGGCATTGTGCTTGAGGGAACGAGCGCAGTTGACGAGGCGGCGCTTACGGGTGAGAGCATTCCGGTCGACAAGGCGGCGGGCGACAGCGTGTCGGCAGCAACCATAAACCGCTCCGGATTTATCAAATGTGAGGCGGTGCGCGTCGGCGAGGATACGACGCTTTCGCAGATTATCAAGATGGTGAGTGACGCGGCGGCAACCAAAGCGCCGATTGCCAAGGTCGCAGACCGCGTATCGGGCGTGTTTGTGCCTGCGGTTATCGCAATCGCACTGGTCACGACGCTTGTGTGGCTGTTGACCGGCGCAGGCGTGGGATTTGCGCTTGCAAGGGGAATCTCCGTTCTTGTCATCAGCTGCCCTTGCGCGCTTGGGCTTGCAACGCCCGTTGCGATTATGGTCGGAAACGGCGTCGGCGCCAAAAACGGCATTTTATTCAAGACCGCCGTATCATTGGAAGAGGCGGGAAAGGTGCAGATTGTCGCACTTGACAAAACAGGCACGATTACAAGCGGTAAGCCGAAGGTTACGGACATTATACCCACAGAGGGTATTGACGCAAAGACATTAATTGCAATGGCATATGCGCTGGAGGAAAAAAGCGAGCATCCGCTTGCGCGCGCCGTGTGCGAGTATGCACAGAATGAATTTGCAAAAAACGCGGATAAAAACGGTCAGAAGCAGATTGGAACGATTACGGAGTTTGAGGCGCTTTCGGGAAACGGCGTAACGGCACTGTGCGACGGAAAACGGCTTTTTGGCGGCAGTGGAAGCTTTATCGGAAAAAAGACGGGAATTCCCGACGCACTGCAAAAACAGTCCAAGGAACTCTCACGGCAGGGCAAGACACCGCTCTTTTTTACACGTGAGGACACAGCGGGAAACGATGCGCTTGTCGGAATGATTGCGGTGGCGGACGTTATCAAGGATGACAGCGCGCAGGCAGTGAAGGCTCTGAAAAACATGGGGCTTCATGTGGTGATGCTCACGGGCGATAACGAGCAGACCGCGCAGGCAATCGGCGCGCAGGCAGGCGTGACGGAGGTGATTGCAGGCGTTCTCCCAGACGGCAAGGAGAGTGTCATTCGGAAGTTAAAAGAAAAAGGCAAGGTGGCAATGGTCGGCGACGGCATCAACGACGCTCCCGCGCTTACAAGAGCGGACATCGGCATTGCAATCGGCGCGGGAACGGACGTCGCAATCGACGCGGCGGACGTGGTGCTGATGAAGAGCAGGCTTAGTGATGTGCCTGCGGCAATCCGCTTGAGCCGGCGGACGTTGCGCAACATTCACGAAAACTTATTTTGGGCGTTTATCTACAACGTTATCGGTATCCCGCTTGCGGCAGGACTGCTGATTCCGCTCTTTCACATTCAGCTCAATCCGATGTTTGCGGCGGCGGCGATGAGCCTTTCAAGCTTTTGTGTGGTGACAAACGCGCTGCGGTTAAATTTTGCCAATATTCATGACGCGTCAAGGGACAAAAAGGCGCGCCATATGATAAAGGAAAATCAGGAAACAGAACTTAAAAAGGAGGATTTCAACATGACAAAGACAATGAAAATCGAAGGAATGATGTGCGGACACTGCGAGGCACGGGTCAAGAAATGCTTAGAGGCGCTTGCGGGGGTCACAGAGGCGGCGGTAAGCCACGAAAAGGGAACCGCAGTGGTAACGTGCAGCGGCGAGGTGTCTGACGAGGCGCTTACGAAGGCTGTGGAGGAGCAGGATTATAAGGTGGTTTCCATCGAGTAAAAAGCATCAAAAAAACAGCGCGCTGACCGTCGTTTAGTTGAAGGTCAGCGCGTCTCTTGTTTCACGGATTACCGTGATGAGGTCTGTCATTTCCACAAGATACGAATCAATTTGTGTTTCGTCTATTGTGGAAAAATCAAGGGCAAACAGTTCATTTAAGCGGTCGGCGTACTGTTCCTCGACTGCTTTTGCCGCGTTTACGCCGTCAGGCGATGCGTCTTGTGCGGCGGCAAGCTCCTGCATTTTTTTGTAAGAGGTTTTTAGAAAGCTGCACATGTCTGTGGCATTTTTAATTTTGCTTTCCATAGTTGCCTCTGTTTGGGGAACAAGCTCGTTAATCGGGGTATCAGGTGTGTCAAGTGTATCCGAATTTTTGAAAAAACTGCAGCCTGATAAGAGCAGGGCAGTGCTGATAAATATGATAGAAACAGGTAATATGTGCCAGGTTTTCATGCGAATCCTCCATTGTTAATAAGTTTGCGTATGATGACAGATTTATTAAAGATACTAGCAAAATAAGATTTTCTTGTCAATTAGGTAAGAAATGTTTTTATAATTTTGGCAAATTTTATGCAAAATGGAACTTGTTATATTGGGGAAATACGGTATAATGAATGCATACGTGGTGATATTGGCGATTTGGATAAACAATAGACAGTAATATTGTAAACGGGTGATTATGATATCCTGCGGAAGACGTTAGTAAGGAAAATTATGTATAGGAGGAAACAAAGTGAAAAAGAAAATGATTTCTATGCTGCTGGCATTGACACTTGTCGTGACAGGGATTCCGTCCGGCATTACAGTAAATGCGGCAGAAATTACGGATGATGTTGAAAACGCCCAAATGCAGACCGATGAATTGCATCCTGAGGCAGACAATTTGTATGCATTTAACGTATCAGAGGACGGCAAGGCAGTTGGCTCTGACGCAGTTGTTTACGATGATGTTGTTTATCTGTCGGCAGATACGGTAAATGCGCTGAACACGAATGCCCAAAATGCTTATTTTGAATTTTGTGATGATATTGCATATGCAAAAAGCTGCGGTGATGTTTTGGAGGATGTTGTTGTTGCCGTAGATGGAAATGGAGAACTTGTATTCCATTATTCCATTCCAATAAAAGAGCTTTCGGCTGCTATGAATGCGTTTTCAAGGGATTGGTTAGACGATTCCGAGTCTGTGCAGGATACAGAGGCAAAAGAGACAGACACAGCACAACAGGCTGCTACAGAGGAGAATACGCAGGCAGAAGATGAAACAGAAACAGTATCAGAAGAAGAGGCGGCAGAGGAAACTGCAACGCAGGTGACTGATTCAGAAGAAACTTCTGATAACGAAGCTGCAACAGAAGAAGCTTCCATAGAAGAGCCTGTTTCAGAGGAAGAATCCATTTCGGCTGAAGAAACTGCTTCGGTGGAAGAAACTGTTTTGGAAGAAGAGACTTTAGCACCGGGCGAGAACATGACAGAGGAGGCTTCCGTTGAAAATACAGAAACTGTTACGGAAGAAGAAACAGAAAGTATACCAGAAACGTTTGTGTTAACGGAAGAAAATATGGATTTGATTCCGAAATATGAAGAAGAACATTTTTCCGTAGCGGAAGACGTGAAAGCAGATTTGATTGTGGATTTGGGATATGATACTTCTGAAATAAAGCAGAACAATTCGATTCTTCCGAATGATAATTGGTTTCGGGATCAGTTAAATGATGAGCAGAAAAAAATATTTGATGCTTCCAAGGTGATGGGAAAAGGCACAAATAAGTTCCGGCTGACTGCTTCGAGCAAGCTTGGTTATGCTGATTTCTGTCAGGCAGTTTCTGCATATATTATGACAGAGCCCTATAAATGTGACTGGATGGATTTATCAAAGACAGGTATATTCAGTATAAAATATTCTTATCACTCAAAAAATGATCCTACATATAATTTTGAGGTGACTGTTGGAAAATCAAGGTATTATAATGATACAATCAGTAATAATGCAAATGCCAAAGTACTGCAGCTTGCAGAAGCAGCACAGGAATATGCGTTGAAAAATTATCCGTCTTCTCCGGTATATGGAATTGTAAAATATTTTGATAACTGGATTTGCGAAAATAATTATTATAATGACCTTGGTGTGACTGGTGGCTCTTCAGACAATGCGGGCGTACAGGAAATTTACTATTATTGTCATTCATCATATGGTATTTTACTGAAAGGCTCCGGTGTATGTGAGAGCTATGCGCTTGCAATGACAAGACTTCTTGATGCGGTTGGCATTCCAAATATGTATGCGACAGGTGATGCCGGCGGCGGACACGCATGGAATTATGTGCAGATGCCAAACGGAAACTGGTATCTTCAGGATTCTACTTGGAATGACACTGGGGCAAACGAAGCCTATCTATTATGTGCCGATGACGGAATTCATATTCCGATGGGAAACCGGTATGTGGAATATACGGATGTTTTCCGGTTTGTAACGCGTGCTTCCTCTTCCTATAAGCCGGAAAATGAAAAAGAACAGATGACACTTTCTCTTTCACAGACAGAGTTGAATCTTCTGCCTAAAAAAACAGCAGAGCTTACGGTTCTTTCCGGAACAGACAATGCATATGCATCAAACGGGCAGCTTGAGAAGGTATGGTCAAGCAGCAATCCAAAGGTTGCCAAGGTAGATGCAAACGGCAAGGTTACAGCAGTAAGTGCAGGTTCTGCCAAAATCACACTGACAATGGGAATGATGACCGGAACATGTATTGTCAATGTGCATCAGATTAATTCCATTACGTTTGAAAATGGCGGAAAAACGAGTCTTACAACTTCAGTGGGAATTGAAAGCGGCGAAAATGAAGACCAGCATATTCTGCTTAAAGTAAACCAGGCGGCAGCAGATCCGATGTATACGGCGGAAGAACTGCAAACGTTTTTCAATGATTTTAATGTGAAATCTTCAAATGAAGCAGTGGCAAAAATTTCCGAGGCTACGACGATTAGCGGTAATACAATTGATCTTGCAATAGCGCCTAAGGGAATGGGCAAAACGACAATCACTGTCACTTTTGGAGCAAAGAAGGCAACCTTAAAATTGTCTGTCAGTGAAAAGCTTCATGAGGAATGGTTTGATCTTACGCAAGTAAAGCAGCTCCAGGATAATGCAAATCTTATGTACACAGGAAAAGCATACAAGCCGAAGGTTGCGCTTACAACGGAAGGAAAAGCCAAGAAAGTAAAATTTAAAGTGACTTATAAAAATAATAAGGATGCAGGTACTGCGTCAGTTGTGATTGCAGGTACAGGAAGCTACGGCGGCGAGCTTGTTTATGAATTCACAATTAATCCTTTGGAGTTAAATCCGGACACAAGCGCTGTCAGGGCAACGTCAAAGGCATACAATGGCGGAGTAAATCCGGCTAAAGTTACGATAAGACACATTAATGAGAAAAACAGGAAAGTCAGCTTGAAGGCTGGTAAGGATTATGATATTGAGTACACAAAGGCGGGTGCAGAGGGAACGACACAGCCTATAGAAGCGGGCGAGTACACCATGAAAGTGGTAGGCAAAGGAAATTATACAGGAAGCGCTGTAATTGGAAAAACATATACAATTACTCCGATTGACATCAGAAAGGTAAAGGTGACAGTAAAGGTTAATGGTACAAAGCCTGCTGTTACAGTTGCAATCGGAAAGAATGTCCTGCCGGAAACAGATTATGATCTGACCTTCTATAAAGACAAGAAATGCACACAGGATATCAGTGTGAACAGTCTTGAATCGAAAAAACAGTATTATGTAAAAGTAGAGGGAACAGGCTCTAATCTTACCAATGTGAAGCCGATTGTAAAGAGCTTTAAGACAAAATAAAATATAGTAATATTGCACAAAAAGGAACCGTTTTCGGTTCCTTTTTGTGCAAACTATTGACAACTGTACTAATTTAACAGTAATATTAGAAATATACCAGTGATTTTTGGTATTTTACACAAAAGGAGCGGTTGTCATGGAGATAAAAGATACGATATTGGTAGTAGATGATGAGGAGCTCGTAAAGAAATCCCTTACGGATGTGCTGATAAGTGAGTTTGAAGTAATCAGTGCATCCAATGGCAAGGAAGCTCTTGAACTGCTTGAACGCAATATTAACAGGATTGCGGTAATTGTGCTGGATTTAATAATGCCTGTGATGGATGGTTTTCAGTTTATGGATGAATTCCGCCTTCATAAAGAAAATGATAATATTCCGGTAATCGTAGCAACTTCAAATGAAGATTGGCATTCCGAGAAAAAGTGTTTGGAAGCAGGGGTATGGGATTTTGTGATGAAGCCTTATAATCCTGTGCTTTTGCAGTTTCGGATTAAAAATGCAATTGATAAAAGTCGTATGATTATGGCAGAGCGCGATTCTGTGACAGGATTGTATACAAAGTTCAAATTTTACCAGGAAGTACGGATGCTTTTGGCGGATGCAAAAGACGGGGATTTTGCATTTGTGAGAATTGATATTGACCGTTTTAAAATGATCAATAATTTTTATGGCATAAAAGAAGGCGATAAAGTATTGGTCAGTGTTGCAAAAGAGTTAAACCGTATTGCCATGGTATTTGATGATTTTGCTTACGGCAGGCTTGAGAATGATGTATTTGCTGTGTGTCTTCCCTATAAAGAGGAAAATATAGACCTGATGGCAAAGGCGATTCAGATTAATTTGAAGAAAGTCAACAAGGACTATAATATCAAAGTTTCATGTGGTGTTTATATTATTAAGGACCGTACAATGGATGTATCAGAAATGTATGACAGAGCATTTCTTGCGGCAAAAAACTGTAAGGGCAAGTTTGTGGAGAGCATTGCGTATTACGATGACAGTATGATCGAAAACATGCGGCAGGAACAGTTTATTATAAATGAAGTTAATAAGGCAATTGAAGAGGAGCAGTTTGAGGTATTTTTGCAACCCAAGATTAACCTTGTGACAGATAAATCCTATGGTGCGGAGGCACTCGTAAGGTGGAAGCATCCAGACAGGGGGATGATTTCGCCGGGAGAATTTATTCCTGTGTATGAGAGAAATGGCATTATTGGGCGATTGGATCAGTATATGTGGCGCCATGTCTGTATACTTCTCCGCAGATGGCTGGATGAGGGAAAAAATCCGAATCCGATTTCTGTCAATGTGTCGCGGGTAAATATTTACAATCCGCATTTGGTGGAAATTTTAAAAAAGCTGATTACAGAGTACCGTATACCGGCAGGACTTTTAAATTTGGAGCTGACCGAGAGTGCGTTTATGGAGGATCAGGCGCTTGTGATGAACACCATGAGCAGGCTTCATGACATTGGATTTAAGATTATGATGGATGATTTTGGAAGCGGGTATTCGTCACTCAATGTATTAAAGGATATGGAAGTGGATTACCTAAAGGTAGACATGAAGTTTCTGCAACAGAGCCAAAAGTTTAACAACAGCAAGGGCGAGAAAGTGATTACCTCTGTGATCCGTATGGCAAAATGGCTGCACCTTCCTTCTATTGTAGAGGGGGTGGAAACACTGGAACAGGTAGACTTCTTAAAGTGCATTGGATGTGAGTACGCACAAGGTTTTTATTACGCAAAGCCGATGCCCATTGTGGAGTATGAGGCGTTTCTTGAAAAAGAAAATATGAAGGAAACGGGGCTGTTTACAGATGAAAATACCGATATAATAAATGAAATATGGAACACACGTTCCAATACCGGTATTTTCTTTGATATGCTTGATATTCCCGTCGCAATTTATGAATACCGCAACGGAAAAATCGAACTTTTACGTGCGAATCCAAGATATGATAGTGATATTTCCTTTGAAATCGGTGTTGATGAGAATGAGCATAACCGTAGAGTGAGAAATGAGTGCGACATCTTGAGAGAGGAATTTGGGAAGTTGGTCAGAGGGGAGTTTTTTGGACCTGTGGAATATGAGGTTATGACGGACTTGTGGTACAAGTTGTCTATAAAGCCTATTGGCAGACGTGCGGATACAATGATTATTATGGTTACATATAGCGATATTAGTGAATATAAATAGAAAATACAAAAACCATCAAGAAATAGAAAATTGATGGTTTTTGTATATGTAAATTAATGAACAAGCATTATTCATTTGTAATTTGAAGAATTTTCTCCATATCTGCAATCAGTTCTCTTGAGTAAATTTCGGCTTCGCGGTAAATGCTTTCAGCTTCCATATAATCCCCGCTAGTAATCGCATCCATTACGCTGGCACCGTAACGGTGGAATTTCTGATGCTTTGGTCCCAAGCCTTCCCATATCGGCAGAACACCGGGAATGTCCGGCGTCATGGCATAGTAGAAATGACCGAATCCGCATTTTGAGGAGTCAAGCTGTAAAGGTGAAACCGTCCTGCTGTCAATCATTTTTTTCAGGTTGTTAAGCCATGTATGATGGGACGAAATAGCAGTTTTCATATATTCGGCAAATTCCTGTTTTTCCAAATGGAAGAATGCGTCCTTTGTCATATCGCCCATCTGCTTTACGGTAGCGTCAAGCGTCTTTTCAATGTCAACGACCGGTCGTGTAGCCTCATGCAGCTCATCGCCAACCTGACGCATAAAGTTTGTGCTTTCCATTAACTGGTGCTCCATCTCAGCCATAGAACTGCTGATTTCCTCACTGACAGCGGCAATGGAGCTGATATTTTCGTTGATATTGGAAACATAACGCTGACTCTCGTCATTCAATTCCCACACATTTTTGATTTTGTCAGTCATGGACGCCAGTGATTCAATGGTTTCCGTAGAACTCGTTACGCTCTTCTTGGAAGCATTTTTCATGTCATCCACGAAAGATTCCATGCTTTTGGTCATTTTTTGCGTTTCTTCTGCAAGCTCACGGATTTCCCCGGCAACAACTGCAAATCCTCTTCCAGCCTCACCTGCCCTAGCAGCCTCTACGGAAGCATTCAATGCGAGCAGATTGGTCTGCAGCGAAATCGAGTCAATGCCTGCCACGACAGAACTAATGCGGTTGATGATATTGATAAGCTCATCCATATCCTTCTTCATTTCGCGGGAAACCTCGATCGTCTGCTCGGAAAGCTCTTTAATCATGGTCAGCTCCGATTGTCCGGATTCTATTTTGCGGTAAACTTCGTCTGTTTTTTCAGAGATTCTAATAATATTGTTTGTCAGCTCTTCATGCTGGCTGTTTGATGAGCCGGCAGATGTTCCGAAAATCGTTTCGGTTGCCCTTGTCACCCTGCTGGATATATCCATGATTTTTTCCGTTTGATGCTGCATTGTCAGGTCGAGAGAACTAATCTGCATGACTGCCTTGATGTTTTTTTCAAAAACCTCCGCAAACTGTTTTCTGCCGCCAAGCAGCCGTCGGTAAATCTTGTTTAACTCGGGCTCTTTGGAGTAATCAGCCTCCTTTAATTCTGAGACTGCCTTCATAAGTACTGCTTTTCCCTTTCCGATTCCCATTTACATACCCTCTTATCTTTCTTTAGAATTAATGTATATAATTTTAATGTATATAGTTACATCATACGGAATTTTAAAAATTTTTCAAGTCTTTTTATCAATTTTTTATACCAATCCAAGAATTAAACATGTGGTTAAAATCTGATTTTTCCCTTGAAATATTTTGCGATTTATGTATAATGATAACGATACAGTAAAAATAACGGTTTAATTTTAATATGGAAATAAAGTGAAGAGGATAAATTCATGATCAGTGCTAACAATGTAACGTACCGTGTCGGTAAAAAGGCATTATTTGAGGATGTCAACATTAAATTTACAGAGGGCAACTGCTACGGTTTAATCGGTGCAAACGGAGCAGGAAAGTCAACTTTTTTAAAGATTTTATCGGGAAAGCTGGAAACGACTAAGGGCGATATTGCCGTTACGCCAGGACAAAGGCTTTCCGTTTTGGAACAGGATCATTTTAAATATGACGAATATTCCGTAATGGACGTTGTCATTATGGGCAACGCACGCCTTTATGAGATTATGAAGGAAAAAGACGCCATTTATGCAAAGGAGGATTTTACCGATGAGGATGGAATCCGCGCAAGTGAGCTGGAGGGCGAATTTGCCGAGATGGACGGCTGGGAGGCGGAGTCCAATGCCGCGCAGCTTCTAAACGGGCTTGGCATTGATACGGACCTTCACTACGCGGTGATGAAGGATTTAAACGGCAGCGAGAAGGTAAAGGTGCTGCTTGCAAAGGCGCTCTTTGGCAATCCGGATATCCTGCTGCTTGACGAGCCGACGAACCATCTTGATTTGGACGCGATTGCGTGGCTGGAGGAATTTTTGATTAATTTCGAGAACACGGTGATCGTGGTATCGCATGACCGTTATTTCCTGAATAAGGTCTGTACGCAGATTGCGGACATTGATTACGGCAAAATCCAGCTTTACGCGGGCAATTATGATTTTTGGTATGAGTCAAGCCAGCTGCTTGTCAAGCAGATGAAAGAGGCAAACAAGAAGAAGGAAGAGAAGATTAAGGAACTCCAGGAATTTATTTCTCGGTTTTCGGCAAATGCGTCGAAGTCAAAGCAGGCGACTTCAAGAAAGCGTGCCTTGGAGAAAATTGAGCTGGATGACATCAAGCCGTCAAGCCGGAAATATCCCTATATTGATTTCAGACCAGACCGTGAAATCGGCAATGAGGTCTTGACGGTGGAAAATCTTTCCAAGACAATCAACGGCGAGAAGGTGCTTGACAATATTTCGTTTATCTTAGGACGCGAGGACAAGGTGGCGTTTGTGGGCGGAAACGAGCTTGCAAAGACGACGCTGTTTCAGATTTTAATGGGTGAAATGGAGCCAGATGAAGGAACTTATAAGTGGGGCGTTACGACGTCGCAGGCGTATTTTCCGAAGGATCCGACAAATGAGTTTGACAATGACTATACGATTGCGGACTGGCTGATGGGATATTCCAAGGTCGATGACATCACGTATGTGCGCGGCTTTTTGGGACGTATGCTTTTTGCGGGTGAGGACGGCGTAAAAAAGGTGAAGGTGCTTTCCGGAGGCGAGAAGGTGCGCTGTCTTTTGAGTAAGATGATGATTAGTGGCGCGAACTGCCTGATTTTGGACGAACCGACAAACCACCTTGACATGGAGTCGATTACGGCGCTGAACAACGGATTGATTAAGTTTCCGGGTGTGGCGATTTTTGCCTGCCACGACCATCAGTTCGTAGAAACGACGGCAAACCGGATTATGGAGATTTTGCCTGACGGTACTTTGATTGATAAGATTACGACATATGACGAATACCTTGCAAGTGACGAGATGGCAAGAAAGAGAACAGCTGTGTATACTGCGGAGGCAGAGGACGAGAGCGGCGGGGAAGAATAAAAGAACGAAGGCAGATGCAGGGAATTACATCTGCCTTTTCCTTATTGCGTACGGGGTGCGCGGCGAGTAGGGAAGATAAATCTTCTCTACTTGGTTATCAGGAAAGGAAAGGAGCCGGTGGTAATGATGGGAGCAATTGATTTACATGTACACTCAATCCGGTCAGACGGCAGCATGACGCCAAGCGCGCTTGTGGACTATGCCGTCAGGAAGGGGTTAAAGGCGATAGCACTTACGGATCATGATACGGTGGACGGCATTGACGAGATTATGGAATACGCAAAGGGAACGTCGGTTGAAATCATACCGGGGATTGAGTATTCAACGCAGTACAACGAGCGCGACGTTCATATTGTGGGGCTTTTTATCGACCACAAATCGCCCGCGTTTCTTACATATCTTGCGCGTTTTTTACAGTCGCGCACGGACAGGAACCATAAGCTTTGTGCAAATCTTCAAAGTGCGGGGATTGACATCACATACGAGGCGCTTCTTCGCGCGTATCCGAATGCTGTTATCACGAGGGCGCATTATGCGTCGTTTCTTTTGGAGAAGGGGTACGTGAAAAGCAGGAATGAAGCGTTTGAGCGGTATTTGGGCGACCATACGCCGTATTTTGTGCACCGTGAGAAAATTACGCCCGAGGAAGTTATCAACGTGACAAGAAAGGCGGGCGGTATTCCTGTTTTGGCACACCCGATGCTCTACGGGCTTGGAAGCGAGCAGCTGGAGCTGCTTGTGAAACGGCTGAAGGCAGCGGGGCTTATGGGTATAGAGACGTACTATAGCACATATTGCGCGGCAGAGGAACGAAAGCTGAAGGCGCTTGCCAAAAAGTACGGGCTGCTTGAGAGCGGCGGATCTGATTTTCACGGGGAGAACAAGTCCGGTTTGGATCTTGGAACAGGGTACGGAAAGCTGCATGTGCCAGAAAAGCTTTTGGAAAAAATGAAGCGGGCGCGGTCAGCGAAAATCCTGTTTACGGATTTGGATAATACGCTTTTAACCACACAGAAAACCGTTTCGGAAACGATGCGCGCAAAACTGCTTGAACTGATTCAAAACGGCGACAGCCTTGTGCTTGCAAGCGGCAGACCGGTGAAGAGTATTTTGGAGGTGCTGGGGACGCTTGACATCAAAGATGCGGTTTTGCAGATGCACAAAGAGGGCGGCGCCGCGGCAGGCGGAATTTATGCTACGGCATACAACGGTGCGGTGCTCTATGACTGTCTTACGGATAAAACCATTGCGCAGTATTCCGTTGCGATTGATGCGGCACAGGAGCTTTTTGACAGGGCGCGTGAGCGGGGCATTCACATTCAGACATATGCGGATACGCATGTTGTCAGCATTGCCGATGATGAGGCGATCCGTTATTACACACAGTTTATTCACATGCCGTATGTGGTCGGAACCCATTTGGAAACCGAGCTTTCCAAGGAGCCGTTTAAGGTTCTTACAATTGATTTAAACGGCAGAACGCAGCTTGAGGCGTTTCGCAGGGAGATTGAGGAATCTGCGCTGGGAGCAAAGCTTACGTGTGCGTTTTCCAATAATTATTACCTTGAGTTTTTCAACAAAAACGCGGGAAAAGGAAATGCACTGGTCAATTTGTGCAGAGCGTTAAATATCCTGGAACAAAACGCGGTTGCAGCGGGGGACGAGGAGAATGACATTTCCATGATTGAGGCGGCAGGCGTCGGTGTCGCAATGGCAAATGCAACGCCGCGGTTGAAAGAGTGCGCGGACTATATCACGGAGCAGGACAATGACCATGACGGAATTGCAGAGGTGATTGATAAGTTTTTCACAAATGCTTTTCACAAAGAAGAATAAGAAACAACGGTTACATATATGCATATGGACAATTATGGGATAAAACAGTATACTGGACATAACATAAGTGAAGTGAGAATGGAGGATTACAATGGACGGGAAGAAAACGGCATTTGCCCAGAGTGTAAGTCAGAACAGCAAGAATTATTTTCCAAAGGATTTGTTTGATTTGGAAGCGGCGGGAACAGTTTTGGAATGTCTGCATACAATGTTTGGATTGGATACGCTGATGACAGACCGGCACGGGGCGGTTATTATGACGCATGGAAATTTTGACGGCTTTGTACCTGATGTAAAAAACAAACCAGGCAATAAAATCAGGGTAATGGAGCGGACGGTCTGCCATATTTATGCAAAAGATGAAAATGTGGCACAAAATCAAAAAGAAGCGGTAAACGCGCTGTTAGATGCATATATTAAAACATTGGAGGGCTTTAGCGGGAAGTCTTATATGGCGAGCGAGCAGGCTGTGTATATTGACGAACTGGAGCAGCAGGTGGAGAAGGACGCATATCAGGCAAAGTATTCCGAACACAACGATCCGCTGACAGGACTGCTTAACAGAAATTATTTTATCAGCCGGATGCGCCAGCTTGCGGAGCGGGAGATTGTTCCGACGGCGGTTATTTGTGTCAACATCAATGACTGGAAATTTTTCGACAGCCATTTCGGCGAGGAGGAGAGTGACCGTCTTGTGCTGACGGTGGCAAATATCCTGAAAGAAAAAGCCGAAGAAGCAGGTTTTGACGACGCGGTAATCGGAAGAATTGAGGGCGATGTGTTCCATGTGCTTTTGCCGTTGGTGGAAGAGGACGAGGCGAAACGCTACTGTGACAGCATACAGGAGGCATGTGAGTGTTTTGAAGATGAGAAGCTTGTACCGAGTATTGCCGTAGGCTTCGTGATCCATATCAATGTGGAGCAGAGCTACCGTGATGCGCTTTCCGACGCGGAGTATGCGATGTTTGAGAACAAGTTTGCAATCAAGAATGCGCCCGGCTACCGGGAAAAAATCGAGAAAGGTATAAACAAAAAATAAAAATATAAAATAATTATTAAGTAAACTAAATTCTAAAATCGCGAGAAAATACGAGTAAAAAAAAGAAAACGTGAGATAATGGAAGAAAATGGCATCTGAATGCGCTTGCACATCGTTTTGTAAAAAATTATGATATGTTCTGTTAGCACTCAATAACAAAGAGTGCTAATCACGGAGAACAGGAAAAAATGATTATAAATTATTTTTAAGGAGGCATTTCACATGAAATTAGTACCATTAGGAGACAGAGTTGTATTAAAGCAGTTAGTTGCAGAGGAGACCACAAAATCCGGTATCGTATTGCCGGGACAGAGCAAGGAGAAGCCGCAGCAGGCAGAAGTGATTGCAGTAGGACCGGGCGGCGTTGTAGACGGCAAGGAAGTAAAGATGGAAGTAAAGGCTGGCGAAAACGTAATTTACTCAAAATATTCGGGAACGGAAGTTAAGATTGACGATGAGGAGTACATTATTGTAAAGCAGAATGATATTTTAGCAGTCATTCAATAACAAAATCATGAAGAAAATAGTTTAAAAATTGGAGGATATATCATCATGGCAAAGGAAATCAAATATGGAGCAGAGGCTCGTAAGACATTAGAGGCAGGCGTAAACAAACTGGCGGACACCGTTAGCGTGACACTTGGACCCAAAGGAAGAAACGTTGTTCTTGACAAGTCATTCGGCGCACCGCTGATTACAAACGACGGTGTGACAATCGCAAAGGAGATTGAGTTAGAGGACGCATTTGAGAACATGGGAGCACAGCTTGTCAAGGAGGTTGCAACAAAGACAAACGACGTTGCAGGCGACGGTACGACAACGGCGACTGTTTTGGCACAGGCAATGATTAACGAGGGAATGAAGAACCTGGCAGCAGGCGCAAACCCGATTATTTTAAGAAAGGGTATGAAGAAGGCAACGAATTGTGCAGTGGACGCAATTGCGTCAATGAGCTCTAAGGTAAACGGAAAGCAGCATATCGCAAGAGTTGCGGCAATTTCGGCAGGTGATGAGGAAGTCGGCGCTATGGTAGCGGACGCAATGGAGAAGGTTTCCGGCGACGGTGTTATCACGATTGAAGAGTCAAAGACCATGCAGACAGAGCTTGACTTAGTAGAGGGTATGCAGTTTGACCGCGGATATATTTCCGCTTACATGGCAACTGATATGGATAAAATGGAAGCCACAATGGAAGATCCCTACATTTTGATTACCGATAAGAAGATTTCAAACATTCAGGAAATCCTTCCTGTTTTGGAGCAGGTTGTACAGTCCGGCGCAAAGCTTCTGATTATTGCGGAAGATGTTGAGGGTGAGGCGCTTACAACATTAATCGTCAACAAACTGCGCGGTACATTTAATGTGGTAGCGGTAAAGGCTCCGGGATACGGCGACAGAAGAAAGGCAATGCTTGAGGATATTGCAATCCTGACTGGCGGTCAGGTAATCAGCGAGGAGCTTGGTCTTGACCTTAAAGAGGCGACATTAGAGCAGTGCGGTCGTGCGAAATCCGTAAAGGTTCAGAAGGAGAACACAATTATCGTTGACGGCGAGGGCGATAAGGCGGCAATTGACGCACGTATTTCACAGATTAAGAAGCAGATTGAGGAGACAACATCTGATTTTGATAAGGAAAAGTTACAGGAGCGCCTTGCAAAGCTTGCAGGCGGTGTTGCGGTAATCCGTGTCGGCGCGGCAACAGAAACGGAAATGAAGGAAGCAAAGCTTCGTATGGAAGATGCGCTCAACGCGACAAGAGCAGCCGTAGAGGAAGGTATTATCGCAGGCGGCGGTTCTGCTTATATCCATGCGTCAAAGAAGGTGTCAGAGCTTGTTGAAACGCTGGACGGCGACGAGAAGACGGGTGCAAAGATTGTCTTAAAGGCATTGGAATCTCCGTTATTCATCATTGCCGCAAACGCAGGTCTTGAGGGCAGCGTGATTGTCAATAAGGTAAAAGAGTCAGAGGTTGGATTTGGCTTCGACGCAGCGAAGGAAGAGTATGTCAACATGGTTGAGGCAGGTATTCTTGATCCGGCGAAGGTGACAAGAAGCGCATTACAGAACGCTTGTTCGGTAGCGAGTACACTGCTTACAACAGAGTCTGTTGTTGCAAATATTAAGGAAGACGTTCCGGCGATGCCTGCAGGCGGTCCGGGAATGGGCGGAATGATGTAATTTGATGACGGAGAGTGTAAAGCGGTGCAGGGAATGCATACAGGATATTCATTTGTTCCGCAATATCAGCGACACAGAGCTTGATAAAATGTTTGCGTGCTCCAAGACGGTTGAGCGGACGTTTGATGATGAGAGCTATATTTTCCGACAGGGCGAAACACCGAAAAATCTGTTTTTGCTGTTGGAGGGGTCCGTGATGCTTTCCAAGGATTTTGCGTCGGGAAAGCGGGATGTGCTGTTTCTTGTGGAGGCAGGCGATGTGTTTGGCGAAATGTTTTTGTTTGCAGATGCTAAAAATTATTGGTATGATGCAATCGCGCAGGGCGGTGTCAGGCTTCTTGAGATCCCATGGGATTTTTTCTACTGCTTTTGCAGCAATGCCTGCGAACATCACAGGCTGATTACAAGAAACATGTTGGAAATCCAGTCCGAAAAGAATTTTTCCATGACAAGAAAGCTGCATCTGCTGTCGGGAACAACGTTAAAAGAGCGGATTGCGCTGTGGCTTTTGGATCAGGCGGAGCAAAACGGCGTTGTGCATCTGACCATGAACAGGGAAGATCTCGCTGATTATTTGGGGACGACGCGTCCGTCGCTTTCGAGGGAGCTGATGAAAATGCAGCAGGAAGGTTTTATTACCGTGGAAAAAAATGTAATAAAGCTTTCTGACAGCCGCGCACTTGAGGAATTGTATTGATTTGTAATTTTAAAATTGTATTTTGTTTTAAACAAAAAAATTGAAAAAATGTAACAGATGTTACGGAAATTCTTCCGCGATTTGAATATACTATAGTCACAAGCTGAAAACAAACAGGCTGGATAAAGAACAAACAAATTATAATATAGTTATTGATAAACAAGGAGGAATTGATTATGGCAGCAAATACACAGCAGGTAGACAATTTGGTAAACCTTTTGGACGGCTATGCTACAAAAGGAGGGCACCATTTGAATGTAAATGTTTTGAACAGGGATACGCTTTTGGACGCGCAGAAGCATCCGGAGAATTATCCGCAGCTTACAATCCGTGTTTCAGGTTATGCCGTAAACTTTATTAAGCTGACACCGGAACAGCAGGCAGATGTTATTTCAAGAACATTTCATGAAGGCGTATAATTGATGTTTGTCAAGGGCACTGTCTATAAAGGCAGTGCTCTTTTTTCAATATGTCAATTTCAATACGAAAATCACCTTATTGACGCAAAAGTCATTGTATTGAATCGCAAGATACAGTAAGATGTATTTAAGGAAACAAAATCCTTTGAACTGAGAATACCGGAAAGGAGGAGGTATCATGAATACAATGGTGTGGCTGGTTGCAATGATTGTGCTGATTATCATTGAGATTGTAACGGTCGGCTTTGGCGCGATTTGGTTTGCGCTTGGCGCACTTGCGGCAGTGCTGGCAACGCTTTTGGGAGCGGGGACAAAGCTGCAGATTGCCGTGTTTCTGGCAGTATCCTTTGCGACGTTGATCTTCACAAGACCGCTGGTAGTGAAGTACATAAACGTGACGCGTACAAGGACGAATTATGAGGGCATTATCGGCAAGATCGTGCGCATTACACAGGACGTTGACAATATTGTCGAAACGGGCTGTGCGGTGGTGAACGGTCAGGACTGGACCGTGCGGGCGGCAGACAACAGCTGCAAAATCGCGGCGGGAACGCTTGCAAAGGTTGTGGACATTAAAGGTGTAAAATTAATTGTTGAAAAGTATGAGGAGGAGACAAACTAATGTTGTGGATATTAGCGATTTTATTTATCATTATTGTAGTGATTGCAGTGAACGTGCGCATCGTGCCACAGGCGTCGGCGTATGTTATTGAGCGTCTTGGCGGATACGATACGACGTGGGGTGTCGGAATTCATTTTAAGATTCCGTTCCTTGACAGAGTGGCAAAGAGAGTCAATTTAAAAGAGCAGGTGGTGGACTTCCCGCCGCAGCCCGTTATCACAAAGGATAACGTTACGATGCAGATTGACACGGTCGTATTTTTCCAAATCACCGATCCGAAGATGTATGCGTACGGCGTGGATAACCCGATTATGGCGATTGAAAAGCTGACGGCGACAACGCTTCGAAACATTATCGGTGATATGGAGCTTGACCAGACACTGACTTCCAGAGAAGTTATCAATACAAACATGCGTTCTGCACTCGACGTTGCAACCGACCCCTGGGGTATCAAGGTAAACCGTGTTGAGTTGAAGAACATCATTCCGCCCGAGGCAATCCGCAATGCGATGGAGAAGCAGATGAAGGCGGAGCGTGAACGACGTGAAGCAATCCTTCGTGCGGAAGGGGAAAAGAAATCGACGATTCTTGTTGCGGAAGGTCAGAAGGAGTCGGCAATTTTGGAGGCAGAGGCGGAAAAGCAGGCTGCAATCCTTCGTGCCGAGGCGGAAAAAGAGCGTAAAATCCGTGAGGCGGAAGGTCAGGCGGAGGCGATCCGGGTCGTACAGATGGCAAATGCGGAAGGTATTAAGTTCCTGAAAGATGCAGGCGCGGACGATGCAGTGCTTACGATTAAAAAGCTTGAGGCATTTGAGAAGGCTGCAAACGGCACGGCGACGAAGATTATCATTCCGTCGGAGATTCAGGGCGTGGCTGGACTTGCAAAGTCAGTCGGCGAGATTTTAAAATAAGATAATGGTATAAAGCGGAGAGGGGAGTGGACATGGAAAGTCGGAGTGTGACAAAAATTTTGATACTTGAGGATAGCAAGGACAGCCTGAATGCGGTTGCGGCTATGGCGGAAAACGTATCAAAGTCCGTGTCCGCAGTTCCCGTAAACAGTCTGGAGGAGGCAAGAGCTGCGCTGTATCAGGCGCAGCAGCCCTTTCAGGCTTTTTTGCTTGATATAAACTTAAATCCCGAGGACAAGGACGACACTTCGGGAATGACATTTGCCCGCGAAATCCGGGCAAAAAAGGAGTATGTTTTTACGCCGATTGTGATGATAACCTCGATTGCCAATATGGAGCTTTCCGCATACAGGGAGCTGCACTGTTACCAATATCTGATTAAGCCTTATCAGGAGGCGGATATTGAACAGCTTGTGGGTAAACTTTTGTTTCTGTCGCAGCAGGGGGAAACACGCGAACGCTTTGTGATGGTGAAAAAGGACGGGGTCAATTATAAGCTTTTTTGCAAGGATATTATCTGTGTAAGGGCAGTGCCAAGAGGGGTGTGCTTTGTGCTCGCAAAAGAGGAACTGCGGGTGCCGTATCTGTCGATTAAGCAGCTTATGGAAAAGCTGCCGAACGAGCAGTTTTTGCAGATACACAGAATGTGTGTAGTCAATTTGGACTATATTGATTGTATTGATACGGTCAACGGGCTGATGGACCTTAAAAACGGGGAAACGGCGGAAATCGGCGTCACATACAAAAACAGACTGATGAACAGGATAAAGGGTAAGGATCAATAAATGGCAGAGCTTGGCAGAAAATTTTTATATCGAATATTTTGCGTGGCGGCATTGATTGTGACGGTTTATCTGATGATAGACCTGTCACTGAGCCACACGCTTGACATAAAGGTGATGGTGCTGTTCGGCATTATTTTTTCGGTGATTTTTTTCGGCTTTTTGGATTGGGGGCGCAATTATGCGGCGCTGAAAAGAAATGAGGAAGAACTCAAGATTTATAAGCTTTACATAAAGCCTATGGAGGAGCTGACAAAGGATATTCGGGCAAGGCAGCATGAGTTTGACAATCACATGAACGCGATTTTAAACATGCATGTGACGATTGACAATTATGACGAGCTGGTGAAAGCGCAGTCGGCGTACGGCAGGGAAATCTATGACGACAGGTCAAGGTGCAGCCCGTCGCTTCTGCGCATTTCCGATAAGATTCTTGCGGGGTTTTTATATAGCAAGATTCTTGCGGCGCCAGAGTATGTTGATGTTGATTTGCAGGTGCTGAGTCAGGAAATTGTGACATCTGTGTCAGAACATTTCCTGGTGGAGATTATCGGCGTGCTTGTGGACAATGCGTTTGAGGCGGCGACGCCTGTGCGAAACCAAGTGGAAATGGTGCTCGATGCAAAGGACGATAAGCTGATTTTTATGATTAAAAACCAGGTGGAGCATCTTACGATGGGAGAAATCCAGCATTTTTTCGAGAAAGGCTATTCAACAAAGAAAAACCGCGAGGGCAGGGGGCTAGGACTGTATCAGGCAAACCGGATTGCGATAAGCCACAACGGGGAAATCACGGTGGAGCTTTTGGACCGTGCAGGCATACAGGAAATCTGTTTCCGGGTGGAGATTTAGGGAATTGCAATTTAGGCAGATATTGGGTATACTTGAAGTGTGATGCGAAATGCATTACGGAATGGAGGTTTCAATACGTGTTAGAGTTAAAAAACATCTCGTATCATGTGAATGACGGAGATGGAAAAGATATTTTAAATCATGTGAATTTAAAGATCAATCAAAGCTTTACGGCGATTACGGGTCCAAACGGCGGCGGAAAATCTACGCTTGCGAAACTGATTGCAGGCATCATAAAGCCGACGGAGGGGCAGATTTTTTTGGACGGACAGGATATTACGGATATGTCCGTGACCGAGCGTGCACGGCTTGGAATCAGCTTTGCGTTCCAGCAGCCCGTGCGTTTTAAAGGAATCACGGTGCTTGACCTAATCCGGCTGGCGGCAGGCGAGCGGCTGAGTGTTGACGGCGCCTGCAAATACCTTTCGGAGGTGGGACTTTGTGCACGGGATTACATCAACCGCGAGGTAAATGCAAGCCTTTCGGGAGGGGAGCTAAAGCGCATTGAGATTGCGACGGTCATTGCGCGCGGCACAAAGCTTTCGGTGTTTGACGAGCCGGAGGCTGGCATTGATTTGTGGAGTTTTCAGAATTTAATTAAGGTATTTGAGAGCATGCACGGACAGACGCAGGGAAATATTGTGATTATTTCGCATCAGGAGCGGATTTTGAAGATTGCGGATGAAATTGTGGTGATTGCAGGCGGTGAAATCACGAATGTGGGTACAAGGGACGAGATTTTGCCGCAGCTTTTGGACGACGGCTTTGCGTGCAGGCGGAATGCAGGAGGATGTATACATGGATGAGCTTCAGAAGACGTTATTGATGCAGGTGGCTGATTTGCATGACGTACCTGCGGGCGCCTACAATATCCGTGCAAACGGGGAGGCGGCAGGCAGGCGTTCGACGGAACATATTGAGATTGTCACGAAGGAGGACAAACCGGGCATTGACATTTATATCAAGCCGGGAACAAAGCGCGAAAGCGTGCATATTCCGGTGTTAATGACACAGACCGGGTTGAAGGAACTGGTGTACAATGATTTTCACATCGGCGAGGATTGCGATGTTACGATTGTCGCAGGCTGCGGTATCCACAACGGTGGCGATAAGGCGAGCGAGCACAGCGGGATTCATACGTTTTATGTCGGAAAAAATGCACGGATTCGCTACGTGGAAAAGCACTATGGTTCGGGCGAGGGCACGGGCGAACGGATTATGAATCCGGAAACGGTCGTGGAGATGGACGAAAACAGCTATATGGAAATGGATACGGTGCAGATTAAGGGCGTGGATTCAACGGAGCGTGTCACAAAGGCGAAGCTTGGAAAAGGCGCGCAGCTTGTGATTAAGGAAAAGCTGATGACGCACGGAAAACAGAAAGCGACAACGAATTTTTACGTGGATTTGGACGGTGAGGATTCGAGTACAAACGTGATTTCGCGTTCGGTGGCAAAAGATATATCAGAACAAACATTCTATTCCCATATTAACGGTAACAACAAATGTGCCGGACATTCGGAGTGTGACGCGATTATTATGGACAGCGCAGTTGTGCGTGCGATTCCGGAGATTACGGCAAACCACCTTGATGCGAGCCTGATACATGAGGCGGCAATCGGGAAAATTGCGGGGGAACAGTTGATGAAACTGATGACCTTAGGGCTGACTGAGGCGGAGGCGGAGGAACAGATTGTGAACGGTTTTTTAAAGTAACTATTAACTTATATACGTATCACGAAAGCGAGGTATTTTTATGGAAACATTACAGTGCATTGAGACGCGTCGGAGTATCCGCAAATTTAAGCCGCAGCAGGTAGAACAGGAAACCGTGCGGGAGATTGTGGCTGCCGCTGCATATGCGCCCTCATGGAAGAACACACAGGTAACGCGTTATACGATTGTGGAGAACGCGGATACGAAGGCGAAAATTGCCGAGGAGGCGACGCTTGGATTTGAACATAACAAAGGCATTATCAATGGCGCTCCGGCACTTGTGGTTGTGACAATGGTACATGGCAGGAGCGGTTTTGAAAGGGACGGCTCGTATACTACTTCCAAGGAGGACCGTTGGGAGGTGTTTGACGCGGGACTTGCAACGCAGACGTTTAGCCTTGCAGCGCACGATAAGGGCTTGGGCTGCGTGATTCTTGGTATTTTTGATGAGAATAAGGTTGCAGAACTCATTGGTCTTGACGCAGGACAGAAGGTTGCAGCGCTTGTGGCAATGGGCTACGCGGACGAGGCGCCGGAGGCGCCCAAGCGCAAGAGTGTGGATGATTTGGTAAAATTTATTTAGATTTGTTTGTGGGAGTTAAGGATTGTGGTAACATAGTCCTTAACTTTTCTTATGCGCAGCCCCATGCATAGAAAGTATGCCGCAAAAGCGGCGCATGGGGCGCGCAGCGAGTAGGGGAAGATGACTCTTCCTTACTCGATTGCCGTTGCAAGGTATGTATAATTTTTCCAAATTTGTCCATATTGATAAGGGATGTTTATTCTATTCAATAATTGTAACAGTTTATGCGGACATACTGTAACATATCAGGAGATACTGTGAAAGGAGTATGGTTAATTGTATGAGGCGTTTTCCAAAACATATTGGTATCATACCGGACGGTAACAGACGGTGGGCACAGCAAAACGGATTGAAAAAAGAGGGGGGGTATGCATATGGATTAGAACCGGGATTAAGACTGCTTCGGTCAGCACAAAAGTATGGAGTACAGGAATTAACTTACTATGGATTTACAGTAGATAACTGTAAGCGTCCAAGAGAGCAGGTTATTGCATTTTCAAAAGCCTGTACGGATGCTGTTAAAATGATTGAGAAGGAAAATATAGAATTGTATGTGATTGGCAATACTGATTCGCCGTGTTTTCCTGCTGAATTGCTTCCATATGCATGCCGAAGACGTCAGCCGGGATATCAAAAAGAAACAGTAAGGGTGAATTTTCTGGTAAACTATGGATGGGAATGGGATATGAAGAATGGCTGGGTATCCGAGGAAATACCGAGAATTGATATGGTAATCCGTTGGGGCGGGATGTGTCGTTTATCCGGATTTCTGCCTATTCAGACTGTTTATGCGGATTTTTATATTATTAAAGAACTATGGCCCGATTTTCAGGAAAAACAATTTACGGATGCTTTAGAATGGTACCAAAAACAGGATATAACTTTAGGGGGATAAGAATAAGTCTTTAAATGCCGGGAAATATGGATACAGAAGGGAGCATATCAGAAATGACGGCTCCTTTTTTGGTGGAAATAATTGTTAAAATTTGGTAAAAAATGGAAAAAATAAAAAAAACGTGATACAATAAAAATGTTTAGCTTTGACATCATAAAAGTGCGTAAACGCTATGCAGCGCAGGGAGGTATACCTTATGATGGTAAAAGGATATCAGAAGAAAAATGTATATGATGCAGTACAGGAACGGTTTCATTATCTGTTTCATGAGTTTGAAAATATTTATGTATCTTTCAGCGGTGGCAAGGATAGTGGCGTTTTATTGAATCTGCTGCTTGACTTTAAGCGAAAAAATTATCCGGGACGCAGAATCGGGGTGTTTCATCAGGATTTTGAGGCACAGTACAGTGTGACTACGGAATATGTCACAAGAACCTTTAAAGCGCTGGAGGGAGAATGTGACTTGTATTGGGTATGCTTGCCAATGGCTACTAGGACGGCGCTCAGCAGCTATGAGATGTATTGGTATCCGTGGGATGATAAAAAGGAGGAGATTTGGGTTCGCAAAAGACCGGATTATCCCTATGTCATTACAATAGATAATCCATTTAACCATTATCGTTACCGGATGCATCAGGAAGATCTTGCAAAGCAGTTTGGACGGTTTTACAGGGAAGAACACGATTACGGTAAGACAGTAAGTTTGCTGGGTATTCGCGCAGATGAGTCTTTGCAGCGATATAGCGGCATTGTCAATAAGAAGTACGGATATAATGGAGAATGCTGGATTTCCAAACAGTTTAAGGACGTGTGGTGTGCTTCACCGCTATATGACTGGTCAAATCAGGATGTATGGGTGGCAAATTATCAATTTCATTATGATTACAATGCCTTGTATGATTTGTATTATAAAGCAGGGTTAAAGATAGACCAAATGCGTGTGGCATCACCGTTTAATGATTATTCCAAAGATTCGCTGAATTTATATCGTGTACTTGATCCGGAGATTTGGACAAGACTTGTGGGACGTGTCCGTGGGGCAAATTTTGGATGTATTTATGGTAAAACCAAAGCGATGGGATATCGTAATGTCACATTGCCAGAAGGTCATACATGGGAGTCTTACACTAAGTTTCTGCTGGATACACTTCCCGCAAGGCTGCGCAATAATTATGTAAAAAAGTTTAAAACCTCAATTGAGTTTTGGCACAAAACAGGCGGAGGTTTAGAGGAGAATGTCATACAGGAACTGATTGATCATGGATATAATATTCGCCGGAACGGTGTGTCAAACTATACGCTGATGAAAAATTCCAGAATTGTATTTGTTGGGGATATCCCTGACGATACGGACGATATCAAGTCAACAAAGGACATTCCAAGCTGGAAAAGAATGTGCTATTGTATTTTGAAAAACGATCATACCTGCCGGTTTATGGGATTTGGACTGACACGACAGGAACAGCTAAGAAACGAGAAGATTAAACGTAAGTATGGAGAGATGATAAATGGCAGATAATGAATTTAAAAGTCCTGTATATAATGTAATAGCAGTTCCTTTTGAAAAAATTGTACCTAATACTTATAATCCAAATAGTGTTGCGCCGCCAGAGATGAAGCTTCTTTATGACAGTATTAAAGAAGACGGATACACAATGCCGATTGTATGCTATTATTCACCTAAGAAGGATTTGTATGCGATTGTGGACGGATTTCACCGCTGGCATGTGATGAAGGAATATCCGGACATTTATGAGCGTGAGCATGGAATGATGCCCGTAGCTGTGATTGACAAACCTTTGTCAAACCGAATGGCAAGCACAGTCAGGCACAACCGTGCAAGAGGTTCCCACAATGTGGATTTGATGAGCAATATTGTAAAAGAGCTGCATGAGCTGGGGAGAAGTGACGCATGGATTGCAAAGCATCTTGGCATGGATAAGGATGAGATACTGCGCCTGAAACAGATTAGTGGTCTTGTTGCTTTGTTTAAAGATGTCAATTTTGGACAGGCGTGGAAACCGATTGAGGACGTACTTTACGAGAATGAGAATCAGGAATCGGAAAAGGAAAATGAGTTATAAAAATATGATATCATAAAAATGATATATGAAAAAGAAAGGATGGAAATTTTATGGGAAAACCATTGAGCAACGAGGTGAAGCAGGCGCTTGAGGATATCTATTATCATGAGCGCACAGGTCGGGGAAAAGAGGCCTTTGCGCTGCTGGAGCAGGCAAGTGCTGCCGGGGACGGAGATGCGACCTGTATTTTGGCAAGATGCTATTGTGGTCGTCAGTATGTGTGGATTGGGCATCGTTTTCCGGAGGATGATGATAAGGCAGTGGAGCTTTACCATAAATCCGTGGAGCAGGGAAGCGCGCTTGGCGTGCTGATTTGTCTGCGCTGCGGAGAGCTTACGCCGGCACTTGAAAAGAAAATGCCGTTTGCTAATTTACAGGAGGCATTTGACGTTGTTTTGGGGCAGGCGCAGGACGGAGACGCGTTTTGCCAGTATGTGATTGGAAACTGTTATTTTTGGTGGGATTTTCTGACCATTCAGAATAAGGACAAGGCAGATTTTCCCAGCCAGCAGGCATTTAAGGCATATTTAAAGGAGAATATTTCCAAGTGTGAGGATTGGTTTTGGAAGGCTTTGCGGGGAGGCATGTATTTTGCGGCAAACAATTTGAACCAATATTATACAAAGGGGGATGAGGATATTATAAAACCCCAGCCAGATAAGGCAAAGGATTTGTTTCGCATCGGAGCAGAGTACGGTCATCCGCTGCATCAGGCAATCTACGCGGATGACCTGGAGGAAGCAGGGCGCAAGGAAGAAGCGCTTGGGTGGTTCAAAAAGGCGGCAGAAGGCGGACATCCCGGTGCATGGTGCAATGTGGGACGCTGTTATGCAGAGGGAATTGGTACGGCAAAGGATGAAGCGTATTCTGTTGAATGCTTTGAAAAGGAAATTCCTTTTGGACATATTGACAGTCACAATCGTTTGGGTAAGGCATACTTTTTTGGAAGAGGTGTCGCGCAGGATTACAATAAGGCATTTGATTTGTTGTCTTATGCGTATGATAAGGGTAGTAAATGGGGCGTCTTTTATTTAGGAAAATGCTGTTTTTATGGAAATGGAACGCCGCAGGATTATACAAGGGCACGCATGTTTTTGGAGCAGGTGGACTGGGGCTATTGGGAGGCAGATTACCTGCTTGGCATGATTTATGCACGTGGACTTGGCGTTGCAGAGGACATCGAGAAAGGCGTTACGTATTTGCAGAAAGCAGGCAACTATCCGGAAGTAAAGGAAGAGATGAAGAATTATAAGCGTACAATGCTAGGCTTTGGCAAGTGGGTACGCCGTTAAAGTTACAGGGTGTCGGTTTGGTATGAAAAGCAGTGATTCAAAAAGGTCACTGCTTTTTTGTGATGTTTTTTTCACCATGCTATTGACATGTAATGTATAATTGTATACAATAATACAAAAATGCAAAATAAATAGTGGATTTATACAATAAAGGAGTTGATTGGAACAATGGAAAAGAATACCGGATACTTTGAAAACCGCCCGGTTACCATGAACGAGCATAACAATCTGTTGCAGATTGAGGAGCACATGTACCAATTGCAGGATGTGGAAAAACCGAATGCATTTCGAAACATGTTCCCTTATGATGAGATTCCCAAAATACCGTTTAACGACCGGGTAGTTCCCCACAATATGCCAAAGGAAATATGGATAACGGACACGACGTTTCGTGACGGGCAGCAGTCGAGGGCGCCTTACAGCACGGAGCAGATTGTGACAATCTATGATTACCTGCACAAGCTCGGCGGACCAAACGGCATGATACGCCAAAGCGAGTTTTTCCTGTATAGCAAAAAGGACAGGGACGCTGTGTACAAATGTATGGAGCGCGGTTATCAGTTTCCCGAGGTTACTTCGTGGATTCGGGCGAGCAAGGAAGATTTTAAGCTGGTAAAAGAGATTGGCATGAAGCAGACGGGGATTCTTGTGAGCTGCTCCGACTATCATATTTTTATGAAACTGAAAATGACAAGAAGACAGGCGATGGAGCATTATCTTTCGGTCGTAAAAGAGTGTCTTGACGAGGGAATCAGTGTCAGATGCCATTTAGAGGACATTACAAGGGCGGATATTTACGGATATGTCGTACCGTTTTGCCAGGAGCTGATGAAGCTGGCAGAGCAGTACAGGCTGCCGATTATCGTGCGTGCCTGTGATACGATGGGGTATGGCGTCAATTTCCCCGGTGCGGTTATCCCAAGAAGCGTGCAGGGCATCATTTATGCCATTCACACGCACGCAGGCGTCCCGCATGAGTGGATTGAATGGCATGGGCACAATGATTTTTATAAGGCAGTTACCAATTCGACAACGGCGTGGCTTTACGGCTGTGCGGGTGTCAATACGTCGTTGTTCGGTATTGGGGAGCGCACGGGCAATACGCCGCTTGAGGCGATGGTATTTGAGTATGCGCAGCTTAGAGGAACGCTAAACGGCATGGATACCACGGTGATTACAGAGCTTGCGGAGTATTATGAGAAAGAAATCGGCTACCGGATTCCGCCGAGAACCCCGTTTGTCGGAAAAAATTTTAATATCACAAGAGCGGGAATCCATGCGGACGGACTGCTGAAAAACGAGGAGATTTACAATATTTTCGACACCGAAAAATTCCTGAAAAGACCTGTGCTTTGCGCTGTTTCCAACACGTCGGGGCTTGCGGGCATTGCGCACTGGATTAACACGTACTTTAAACTGAACGGTGATGCGAAGATTGAAAAGAGTTCCGAGCTTGTAGCATATGTGAAAACATGGGTTGATGCGGAGTACGAGGGCGGCCGTGTCACGGTACTGACGGATAACGAGCTTTTATCGGTGATTGACGAGGGCTGCAAAACGCTTGGCATAACACTTGGGACAGAATGAGAGGCGAGGAGCACATGAGTGAGTATGATGTCAATTATGATGCGCCGGACAAATATTCGTTGGGAAGCAGGGTGTTTAACAAGCTCCGCGAAGACATTTTAAGCGGCAGATACAATGAAAAGGACGAGCTGAAAGAGGCGGCGGTCGCGGAAGAGCTTGGTGTAAGCAGAACTCCTGTTCGAGAAGCATTCCGTCAGCTTGAACTGGAGGGGTTAATCCGCATCGTGCCAAACAAGGGCGCGTATGTGACGGGCATATCGGCTTGTGATGTGGCGGACATTTATGAAATCCGTTCGCTCCTTGAGGGACTGTGCGCGAAATGGGCGACGAAAAAAATATCAAAGGACGCGATTGAGGAGATGGAGGAAACCATTCTTTTGAGTGAGTTTCATTTGTCAAAGGGGCACTTTGAGCAGTTGACCGAGCTTGATAACCGCTTTCATATGCAGCTTTACGAGGCGTGCGAGAGCAAGATGTTAATTCACCTGCTCAAGGATTTTCACCAGTATGTCCAAAAAGAGCGGCAAAAGACGCTTTCGGACAAGGAGCGTAGCAAAGCGGCGGTAGCGGAGCACAAGAGTATCATGGAGGCAATCCGCGACGGCAATGCGCAGCTTGCAGAACGGCTT
>CAJTSD010000014.1:4554-70421 GCA_910578795.1 uncultured Lachnospiraceae bacterium | reverse complement strand
CGAATTTTTATTCGTTAAAGCGACAGCCCCATTTAAAAAGGGTTTTCCTGTGTTAGAATGTCAGCATAAAAAGGAAATGGAGGAGAAGCTTATGTTTTACTTTTTAGCGTTTCTTTGCGGGGCGATTCTTGCTGTCATGATACAGTGGAACGGGGACTTGAGCGCGCAGGTCGGCGCTTACCATGCGGCGCTGTATATTCATATTGTCGGCGCGGTGTTTGCAGCGTTTGTTTTATGCACACGGACGCGGAAAGGAAATATGCAGCGAAAGCTGCCCGCGTCCGGCGCGGCGAGTAGGGGAAGATGGCTCTTTCCTACTCGATTGACTGTAAAAAGAAAGCCGTTTGCGTTGGTCAGGCGGATGCCTTTGTGGATGTATTTGGGCGGTGCAATCGGTGTTTTGACGACACTGTTTAATAATTTTGCGTTTTCGCATATCAGTTTGACGAGCATTGTTGCGCTCGGGCTTTTTGCGCAGCTTGTGTTTTCCTATTTCATTGACACGTTTGGCTGGTTTGGTATGGAGCGGCGCAGGGAAAAGCTAAGCATTTGCGGGACGCTGCTTTCGGTTGCGGGAATTGCGCTGATGCTGGAAAATCCGGCAGCGGGCGGTTGGGGTTCTGTTTTGATTTCACTGGGGGCGGGGATTACGGTGGTTCTTTCGAGAATTGTGAATGCGCATTTGTCGCAGCGCATCGGTGCGCTGCAGGGGTCGCTTGTCAATCATTTGGTTGGTTTGCCGTTTTGCTTGCTGTTGGCGATTGGTGTTGGTGTAAATGAGTCTTCTGCGGCGGTGCCTTTTATGGCAGGGGATTTTCGGCTGTGGATATGGTGCGGGGGAATGTTGGGCGTGACTACAGTTGCGATGACAAATGTGATTGTTCCCAAAATTCCGGCGTATCAGTTGTCGCTTTTTCTGTTTTGCGGTCAGCTGTTTAGCGGGATGCTGTTGGACGTCTTTGGCGGCGGGGCGTTGAATAAGCGTGAGTTTGGGGCGGGGATTTTAGTCGCGGCGGGGATTGCGGTGAGTCAGGCGGTGAAGATTTTCATGGAAAAGAAAAGGAATGCGCGGGTTTGACGGTGGCGCTGGATGTGGATATAATGGAGTTATATTGCGGCGTTTGCTATTGGGAAAGCGGACGGTTTTGGGTTTAACAGACATGGTTGGAGATTGGGATATGACAAAGAGTGTAATTTTGCAAAGAGGTTTGAATGTATGAAAAAGTGGTTACGAAAAATTGGGCTGGCGGCTGTTGCCTTGATTTTGTTTTATTTTGTGGCGGGGTGGAAAATGCCGGCTGTTTGGCGTATGGAGACATTGAAGCTGCCAAAGGGGTGTAAGACGGTATATCATACGAAAATAAGGATAACGGATGTATACTGGCTGCATATAGACGGGGAGAAGGTTATCAAATGCGATATGGGCTATGAGGCGGCGAAGGCGTATATCGAGGAGAATAACTCTGCAAAACAGTTGGAACATATCAATATCAGCTGGTATGGGGGGATGTCAAGCGATCCGATCTATGACGCAGAATATGATGAGTCGTTCTGGCAGCAGGAGGATAGGGAAGATTATGTCAAAATCAGTTATTTTAAGAAGCTGTAAAAGGAATAAAGAGATAGGGGGGGAGAACGACTATAAATAAATCCATTGCCAACGATTGCATGATGTGCTATTATAATATTCGGTTAGCCACAACTAACCAAAAAACCTCCAAAATCACGGTTACCATTTTCAAAACAAAGAATACTATAATAAGGAACGAAAAGGGGGATTAATAGCATGGATATTAGCTTGGTAGTTGGTCTGATGATACCGTTTACGGGTACAACACTGGGCGCGGCTATGGTGTTTTTTATGAGAAACCAGTTAAATCAAAAGCTTGAAAAGCTGCTTTTGGGGTTTGCGGCGGGAGTGATGATTGCGGCGTCGATGTGGTCGCTGCTGATTCCTTCCATTGATATGGCGGCAGAGCAGCAAAAGACGGCGTGGGTGCCTGCAGCGTCGGGTTTTTTGCTTGGAATGGCGTTTTTGCTGCTGCTTGACAGCGTGATACCGCATCTTCATATAGAAAGCAGCAAGCCTGAGGGCATTAAGGCAAAAATGAAAAAAACGACGATGATGGTGTTTGCCGTGACGCTTCACAATATACCGGAGGGAATGGCGGTAGGCGTGACATTTGCGGGGGCGCTTTTGGGCGATTCGCAGATTACGATGGCAGGTGCAATGACGCTTGCGCTCGGCATTGCCATTCAGAATTTTCCCGAGGGGGCGATTATATCAATGCCGCTCAAAAGTGAAGGAATGTCAAAGAGGAGGGCGTTTGTTTACGGGACGCTTTCCGGGCTTGTTGAGCCTGTTGCGGCGGTGCTCACGATTTTTTTGGCAAATATGATTGTGCCGTTATTGCCGTATTTTCTTGCATTTGCGGCGGGGGCGATGATTTATGTGGTGGTGGAGGAGCTGATTCCTGAATCGCAGGCGGGCGAGCACTCGAATATCAGTACGATAGGCGTTGCGGCGGGATTTGTGATTATGATGATACTGGACGTGGCGTTAGGATAGCAGCGTAAAGAGATTTCGCAGTTTATATTGTTTCTTTTGTATTTTTTTGTCACAGTAAAAAAGACCAAATGGCTTTAGCCGGATACGGAGGAACGATTGAATGATTCAAAAATGTCCTTGATGTGTTGGTCAGGGGCATTTTTGCGTGATGGGATTCTATGGAGGAGCTGCCAAGTCAATTGGCAGTGGAAAAAATAACGAGAGATCAGATTGAGATGTGCTTTGACGCTTACCATGACGAGAATTGGAAAACGCAGTTTGATTGAGGAAAGAACGAAGGGAACGCTCACTCAAAAACGTTCCCCTCAAAATGATTGTTCCGGTTAAATTCTTACAAAATCCCTTTCAATTTCTCCGTTTCCACATCAATAACCTTTTTATCAATTCTCTGAAACAAAATCTCCACCTCAGGAAGCGTCAAACCTGCGGGAATGGACTGCCTTTCCCAGTTGTGGCAAATGCCAAGCCATTGGCACACTTTCTCTGATGAAAACGGCAAAAAGGGCGACAGCAGTACCGCTAAATTTGCAATAATCTGAACGCATTGGTACAGGGTATTATCGCACGCTTCTTTATCCGTATTCCGTGTAATCCAAGGCTGTTCGGTGTCAAAAAACTTGTTTGCACTTCTCACGAAGTCAAAGAGTTCCGTAAGCGCATCTTTAAAAGCACCGTTTTCAATCTTCCTGCCAACGGAAGGAAACAATGCATCGATCTGTTTGCTGACAGCCGGGTGCTGTGTACCCTTGGGTACAATTTTGTCACAGTATTTTGTAATAAAGGTCAGTGTTCGGTTTACGAAGTTTCCGTATGCGCCAAGCAGTTCGCTATTGTGGCTGTGAACAAATTCTCTCCACGAAAAATCCGTATCCCTTTTTTCCGGACCATTTGCGAGGAAAAAGTAACGAATGGAATCCGCCTCATAATGTGCCAACAGGTCTTTTACCCAAATGGCATAATTTTGGCTGGTCGATATTTTTCGCCCCTCCAATGTCAGGTATTCGCTCGATATAATACGGTCAGGCAAATGCCGGTAATCGCCGTTTGCCAGTAAAAGCGCAGGCAGAATAATGGTGTGAAACGGAATGTTATCTTTTCCGTGTACGTAATAATGCTTTGCATGTTTGCCCCAAAGCTCCCCAAAATCACCGCCCCTTGCCTCGGCAGCCATTTTGCCTGCGGACAAATAACCTAATACATTTTCAGCCCATATATAAATGGTCTTGTTTTCATAACCGGCCTTTGGAACCGGGATTCCCCATTCCAAATCCCTTGTCAGGGCGCGGTCTCTCAACCCTTCATCAAGATACCTGTTTGTAAATGCAATTGCGTTTTTCCGCCAATTCGCGTGACTGTCAACCAACGCCCTTAGTTCATCCTGTAATTTCGTGATAGCGATATATAAATGCTTTGCTTTTTGAAAGCTGACAGGCGTTTTGCATACTGCGCAAATCGGTGTCGTAAGATGCCCCGGCTCAAGTACCGCACCGCAGACATCACATTGGTCGCCTCTTGTGTCGCTTCCGCATTTGGGGCATTTTCCGAGCACGAAGCGGTCAGCCAAAAAGGCGCTGCACTGTTCGCAGTATGCCTGCGGGACTTCCTTTTCGTAGACATAGCTGCTTTCATACAATTTTTTGTGAAATTCCCTGACAAATTTTTTGTGCTCAGGGGAAGATGTTTTTGTATAGACATCATAGCTGAACCCTAATTTTTCAAAGCATTTCGTAAATTCTTCGTGATAAAAATCACTGATTTCCTGCGGTGTTTTCTGTTCCTGTTTGGCACGGATTGCTACAGGCGTTCCGTGGCAGTCGCTGCCGGATACAAAGCAGACCGTATCGCCAATCGCCCTGTGATACCTTGCCAAAACGTCCCCGGGCAGTAATCCTGCGATATGACCGATGTGCAGGGAGCCGTTCGCATAGGGCCATGCCCCGCCAATGAAAATAGTACACATAATTTTTCCCTCATTTCCTGAATTTTCTTGTGATAACGTGTCATATCCGACCATTTATGGTCAGTTCTTTTTTTGCAATATAAAAGCCCTCCTCTCTGAAAAATTTCTTTTTCAGGGACGAGAGCAGCTGCTTCGTGTTACCACCCCAAATTCACCTGCACCTCACGATGCAGACCTTATCAACTACGGACGAGAAATGATTCGCCGATAGTCTATCACTGTAACGGGTGCACCCGTCGTAGCCTTGGCATAATTGCTTCGGTACGCGGCTCCGAGACCATTTTCAGCAGTTCCTTTTGCGTCTGTTCTCACCTAATCAGACTCTCTGTAACATATCTAACCGCCTACTCTTCTCTTCATAGCTTTTGGTTATTTTTTAAAGCATACAACCAATCGGGCGGTTTGTCAATGGGAAATGTCACCGTTTTCCACAGTGTTTTGGTTGAACCCCAAATTTGGTTGTGGTAAAATTGTAATGAAATTAAAGTAAGGTAAACAAATGTTGAAATGCGTAATGGAAACGGAGGCGTGATGGCATGGAACAAAAACAATTGGTGCTGCAGCGGATAAAAGAGGTTTTTGAGAATCCGATTCAGATAGAAACATTTTACTCGGACGACGGGCAGGCTTGCGTCGAGATTGTCGGCTGTCCGGACAGTCCTTTTGGAGGAGTGACCTCTTACTCAACATTGGGCGTTTATCAATGTGAAAATCTGCTGACAGCGGACGATAAGGATTTGAACGTGGAATTTATGGGTATCTGCGACAGCAGGAACCAGTGGTTTGACGGGCTTTTATCCACCTGTGCATTTGCCATGATCAAAGGAAAAGTGCGGGCGCATCCGTACGAGGTTTATAAGGATATTATTCCGGTATATCAACCCAATATTGACATGAAGCACATTCTGCTAATACCGCCTTTTTCCCTGAAACATGATTTGGGCGTCATAGAAACTGACACGCGTGTCATAACCTGGCTGATGCTCAATCCCATATCGGACAGTGAATTTGCGTATATGCAGAAAAACGGTTATGAAAAGTTGTTAGATGTTTTCGTGGAAGAGGACATTGATGTCTATGATTTGTACCGGAAATCTGTTTTCTGAAAGGAAGAGGACTATGGGTATGGACGAACCGATTATCATAAAAAAGATGCTGTCAAGCTGGTGCGGAAACGTCTAAAGGAGCTGCTCAAGCCGTTGGGGTTTCAGCCGCACCCGAAGGAACGAAACCGCTTGATGCGCGTCAGGGAGGAACTGATTGATGAGGTCAGCCTGCGCACGGACGGGGAGAAAGAGATTTTTCGGGTCAATCAGATTGTGTTTTTCAGCGACATATATTTCGCGTGCGTGGACGAGGCTGCAGTGTATGGCGTGGGGCTGTGGATAGAGGGACGGTATGCGGAGGGGCTGCCGTATCTTATTTTTGCGCAGAATAAATACCGCGAGCATATCCGACCGCACGAGCCGGAGAAGGAGCAGTTTAACGAGGGGCGCGTTTGAGGGTGCTGGATAAGTTGATTTCTACTTATGAGTGCAAGCCGCAGGAACTCAAAGAAACGGTGGAACGGCTGACGGATCAGATTGTCGAAAACTGGGCGGATTAAATGATGTGATTCTTTAAAATCCGTTATTGTAAAAGAGCAATATGGCAAAACGCAAAATCCCTCCAATCGGGGCAGGGATTGTGTATTCAATGGTTTAGCCCTCCGAAGAAACCGATTTTCGCGCGGATTTATTCAATTCATACAAAAATGTGCGAATGAAAATCGGATTGCCGTTTTCATCATTTTTATAGGATTGATTATCGAGCTGGCGGATACGCTGAAACCCCATCCGTTCTAAAAGCTTCCATGAGGATTCGTTTCGAACGTCGCAATCGCCGTAAATTGCATTGACACCCACTGTTTCGAACAGATATAGAACCAGTGCATTTCCTGCCTCTGTTGCATAGCCTTTTTTGCAAAACTTAGGATTGAAATCGTAATCAATACAATAATGCCCTTCTTCATCAATCCAATAACCGACGCTCCCTATCACCGCTTGCGATGATTTTAATTCCGCAACAAGGCGGTTATCCATATCTTTCCATTCTGTAATCATGCTTCGAACCTGCTCTTCTGACATTGGATAAAAGTCTTCATATTTGCTGACCTCCTCGTCAGAAAAATATTGCAAAATATCGTCTAAATCCGACACTTGATAATTCCTTAAAAGTAATCGATCCGTTTCTATCAGTATCATGAAAACACGCTCCTTACAGTCTGCCTGTCTGCATTGTTTATTTATTTTAAAGCCACAAATTTTGCGACCTCTTCCTCAAAATAATCAGCCATATTGCTGCTAAATCCGCTTGCCTTCCATGCCTGCTCAAATGTAATGTCCTCTGTGTTGCTTAAAAAGACAAACGTGCTGTCTTTTGCCGCATTCCCCATTCTTCCGGTAAGCTCCAATCGGTATTGATAAGTATAGTCGTCTGTTTTCCAAGTACCGTCGCTCATTTCATAATAGGAAACCATCGTAACCAGCTTATCATTTTCCCAATATTCGTCCGTGAGCGCGAAGTCCGTTTCTTCATAGGTCTTAACCACGTAGGGTTCTTTTTGGGAACAGCCAAACAGCGTAAGAAGCAGGAGCATTATTGTAATTACGTTTATCATTTTTTTCATACGGATACCTCCAATTTTAGCCGGTATTCTCCAGGGGAGTACCCCGCTTTTTGAAATTTTATAGATATTCTTTCTCTGTTTTATGTGATAAAATTATACTTGAAAATGCAACAAGGTGTCAAGCAGCACGCCGCTATGTAATGCCCATGAGGAACGAAGGTTACTGTTTACACAGGACTTAGCATTTACTGCTAAGTCCGTGAGAAAACGTTTCGCCTGCAAGTAAAAATCCATTTACGCAACGAACTTGTTTGCCGCCGCTCCATTTGATTGGCACTCCGTTTCAGCTTTCCGTTTGGAAAATCCTGCAAAAGATACCCTACGGAAAAACGGTCACTTACGGAGAAATTGCAAAGGAAATTGCCGCGCAGAAAGGGAGTTCCAGTATGTCCGCACAGGCAGTAGGCGGCGCAGTCGGACACAATGAAATCTCAATTATCGTTCCCTGCCACAGGGTAGTCGGAACAAACGGAAGTCTGACGGGATATGCCGGAGGGCTGGACAAGAAAGTGAAGCTGCTGACTTTGGAACGTGTAGATATGCAAAATTACTGGAGTCCGCGAAGCGGTTGTGATAAAATGAGTTCAATGAATTGAGGTAGGAGCATACAGAGATGAAAAGTTTGATTATCTATGGCAGTCAATATGGCACGGCGAAAGCATATGCAGAGAAGCTTGCTGAAATGACGGGAATTTTGGCTGTGAGCTATGAAACAGTAAAAGACCTGACCCGTTATGAGCAAATCATTTATTTTGGCGGATTATATGCAGGCGGGGTAAAAGGCTTAAAAAGGACTGTCAAAAAATTGAAGAACAGCCGTGTGAGGCTGATGATCATTACTGTTGGTTTGGCAGACGTAAGTCGTAAGGAAAATATGGATCATATTAAAAAATCCGTCGAAAAACAGGTTGAAGAACAGTTTTTGGAGAACGCGGTTCTGTTCCATTTAAGAGGCGGCATTGATTATCGGAAAGTGTATGCATTTTAATTTTTTATTGACTTAAAACTCTTACAGATGTAAGATTAAAGAAAGCGTGAAGTGTATTTTTATAAGAAATGGAGCGTGAAATACGAATGGGAGTTGACTTAAATTTTTGGAAGGTTCAAAACGGTACTGATTTAGACAGCGCAGCGGTATATCAAACTGCGTGCTGCGATCATGAGAATGTCGAGTGTTTGGAGGCTTTGCCGATTGAGGAGATTTTAAAAGAAACGGCAGCAGGTTTTCAGGACTGGGATGCAGTTGATTTATGGAACTACGAGAAAAAAGACGGGCAGGGTTCTTTTCAGATTACAATAACGCCGCAAATGGTACGGTTTGACTGCTATTCAATGGAGCGGGCGGATATGAAACGCTTTTCGTCCATAATGTCAAAGTTTGAATGTCCATTGTATGACCCGCAGCAGGGTGTACGTTTTGATAAAATGGTTGCTTTTCTGACAGATGAGGCGGGAGAATACCAAGTGCAGGTAGAGCGGGAATTGTCCCGTCTGTTCCCGCGGCTTGAAGTGACGACGCAGGTGCTGACTTGGGAGGAATATGCGCAGCGCTCCAAAGAAAAAAGCGGGCACATTCATTACAATGCAGTGATTCACCGCGCGGAAACCGTGACGAAGGTAACGTCCTTTATGCAGTTCGGCAATGCTTTTGCAAACCGCCCCTGTCAGTGCAAGACCGCGCAGCTTGCAGACGAGGGGGAAGCGCGGCGGATTTTGGAGGAATTGCTGGTAAAGTCGATTGGACGTGTTGCAGAGGATTTTTTTGGGCGGACGTATTATGCGTGATTTGTGTGTGGTTTTGACAAAAAGGTTATTGTTCCGTCGTATAAAGTCGTTTACAATATATATACTATTGTATATACTGAATATAGGGAGATGATTTTATGCAGGCAACAATTCAAAAATGGGGAAATTCCCAGGGGATAAGAATACCAAAAGCATTTCTTGAAGCATTAGGAATGAGGGAGAATGACCTTGTCGAATTGAACAGGGTTGATGATAATATTGTGATTACAAAGGTTCAAGAGAAAAAAGAACTTACATTGGAAGATATATTCAAAGATTATGACGGAGAGTATGCTGCGGAGGAATTTGACTGGGGTTCGCCTGTTGGGAAGGAAGTGTGGTAATGTATCATCCAAGACAAGGCGATATTGTATTCTTGGATTTTAGTCCGCAATCAGGGCATGAACAGGCAGGAAGAAGACCAGGTGTCGTTATCAGCAATGACCAGTTTTTTATGAGAACGAAGCTTGTTGTAGTGTGCCCGATTACGAATACAAGGAATCAGTTTCCGCTGCATATTCCGTTAGATAACAGAACAAAGACAACAGGTGTGATATTGACGGAACATATGAAATGCTTGGACGTAATCAGCAGAAATATTCAGTTTGTGGAGAAGCTTCCGCAAGATTTACTGGAGAAAACGTTGATATATGTAAATGCATTTTTCTGACAAAACGGATGAATGTTTCTGTTGGGGAATCTAATTAAAAGAAATTTTTACCTTTAAATCTTACAAGTGTAATATTTGCAAAATATATTTTCCAGCAATACATTCTGTAAAAAATATGCAGGAGCATAAAAAACATTCAAGCATTAATATCAAAACGAACCCAAGGATGGCTTTGCAGGCATGGCTGCTTGATGCATTATATACGATACGAAAATCAAACAGGGAAAGGATAACCATTTATGATAGGAAACACAACCAAAACACTGAAAATGACAAATTTACGGCATCTTTCAACCGCAATGGTAATGGCAGGAATCATCATACTCATGCTGTCAGGCTGCAAAAAGCAGTCATCAGAACTCTCGGATACAAGAGTAACAATAGCAACGGCAGAAGCGTCAGCCGCAGAACCAACAGCCAAGAATCAAACAACTCCGCTCAGCAGACAGACCATGCAGCTTGCAGAACAGGTTACATCAATTTACAATGATATTGCCAACGAAGCGCCAAAAAATGACACAAGTGTCAGTTTAGAAACAATGCGCCGTATCATTGCCGAACTTGGAGAAAACGGCTACGCGGCGGTTGACGGTGAAAATCAGATTGACATGGTGTGTGCGGAGCAGGTCACGGCATTTTGCAATGCGGCGGAGCAACAGCAGACGGCGGAATGCACCGTCATTGTCGTTACGAAGTCAGGCTTTCGGATTTTTGAACTACGGACAGAAAACGGAACCGTAAACGTTGTAAGAACGTATTGCCAATTCGACAAAAACAGACACATCAAAAGTACCGATACGGCATGTTATCCCGCCGATTTTTGGCAGTACACACAGGAAGGATACTTCCTATTTTCCGGAACCTATTTCTCCAAGGAAGACCTTGTCCTGACAATGAGCGACGCTGCGGAGTATACCGCGATGCGGGTTTTGCCGCTAAACGAAGCATGCAGGGAGCAAAACAGAACCTATATCCTGCCAATCGGTTATGAGCGCAACAATCTCTTTTTGTGCAATTGGAACGAAGCGGATTTCGGGACGGTGGATTTTTATGATGTATTTGACCGTTTTTATCCGATTTTATACGGTCAGCCTGTCCCCTACACCGCGGCGGACAGCACGGTGGACGAAACCGTGTATGAAATCCCCGAAGCCGAATTTGAGACCGTGATTATGACCTATTTCAAAATCGGAAAAGAAACGCTGCGTACAAAGACAAAGTACCTTGCAGAAAATAAAACGTATGAATACCGCCCGCGCGGATTTTATGAGGCGGAGTATCCCGACATTCCATATCCCGAAGTGATAAGCAGTACCGAAAATCCGGACGGAACAATTACGCTGACGGTCAACGCCGTTTATCCATATGGCAACACGTCGAAGTCCTTCACACACAAAACAGTAGTTCGCCCACTGGAAAATGGTAAGGTTCAATATATGTCAAATCAAATAATGACGCGTCGGGAAGAATATGATACATGGTGGCACAGCGACCGTATAACGCAGGAAGAGCGCGCTACGGAATCAGCGGCGGCAGATGCGACGGAACAGGCATCAGAAGCATCAGAAGCATCAGAAATAGCGACCACAGATACGATGATAAATGACACACCATTTGCCGCGGTGCAGGAGGATAACAGTCTGCTCACAGATGTGGAAAAGAGGGAAGTAAAAGCCACCGCGCTGAAGGCAGCCGAGGAGGTCAGGGAACTATACCGTGATATTGAACTGATTGGCAATTCGGCATTTGGCTCCAACATCAAAACCTTTACGGACGAGCAGCGCAGAACGGCTGTGTCCCTTCTCGGCGCGGCAGGGTATGTCAGCGTTTCGGAAGATATGAATATGGAAAATTATCAGAAAGTAGAAGATTTTTACGCCGCATATCAGAACAGGCAAGATGCGTCGGTCACAATTTTTCAAGTGGACTTGGACGGACTTCTGCGGACAGTTACGTTTGTGCACCGAGCCGGAAAGCTGCAGACCTATTACGTGGGGATTGACTGGCAAAAGGGCGGTATTCCCAAGATAAAAAGCACATCGGTCAGCGACCTTGCAGAAATCAATCTGACAAAGAAAGGCTATTTTATTTACCAATATAAAGACCTGCTCATGCACTCCCGTTTCCGCCAGTATTGGCGCATAAAGCCGCTTTCCGACAAGTGCAGGGAGCTGACGGCAAAGTATGTGCGCGGGCTAAGTTATATCAACTATAACATGCTTGTAACAAACTGGGACAGCAGTAATGTTGAGGAGATTTTGATGCCGTGCATGTTTGAAGACATATACCGCATTGATACGGGGGAGAACTTAAAGGCGCAGAACTGGCGCATTCCCGCCGATACTTACGAACGGATTATGACAACGTATTTTCCCGTATCCGTGGAAACCCTGCGCGCGGTGTGCGGATATGATGCAGACAGCAATACCTATGAATACGAAATGATTTCGTCAAGCCCCTACCCGCCGTTCGGGGAGGTCATCGCCTATACGGAAAACAGCGACAAAACGATTACGCTGACGGTGGACGGCGTTTGGGCGGATTACAATTGCGACTGCGCCTTTACGAATACAATTGTGGTACAGCCCTTTGCCGACGGCACATTCCGCTATTTGTCCAATTCGATAGAGCAAAAAGAATAGTGTACTGTCTTGTTCATATTCCGGTAAACCTCCTTGCCTATTTTCCTGATAGCACTACTTCCCAAGCCTCGCCGTAGCCACCGCTACGCCTGCGTTTGTGAAGCAGCACTCTCAGAAAAATATTCTGCGGAGTTTTACCAGATATGAAGCAGACAGTACACTGAAGCTGCCGCCGATTGCGACAGCAAAAAAGTAGCGCCAAACTGCCAAAGCTATTCAGGAAAATCCATTGTCAGGATATTCATATCCGATAAAACAGACGCGGTGATGCCTGCGGCGTTTGTTCCGTTTGCGTCAGCGCCGCCTTGGATATTTGCTGCAAAGAAATACGTCCCGTTTTGCATTTGCGCATAACCGATAAACCAGCCGTTCACATCCTGTCCGTCTACGCGCCCCGTTCCGGTCTTGCCGTAAATCTGCATGTTTTCAGAGGAAAAAAGGCGAATAGACTGTTTCACTGCAGCAATGTTTTCCGCATGAAAACCGAATCGGTTATCATACAAGTCTGTTAAAAGCTGAACCTGCTCCACCGGAGAAATTTTCAGGGAGGACTGTAGCCAGTAAGCGCGGTTTCCAAATCGGACGCACTCATTGCCGTACCCGATAGCGTGAACATAATCGCGAACTGCAGGCGCACCGAGCCGTTCGTCGAGTTCTTCAAAATACCAGTTGACCGAGTGCTGCATTGCGGAATACAAGTCCTGATTGTCATTCCAAGCCGCAAACGGATAGGTTGTTTTATCCCACGCAAGTAGCGAATCTTCCGGCGAAATAATGCCCTCCTCCAGTCCAAACAGCGCATCGTATATTTTATAAGTAGAGTCCGGCGATGTCCGCAATGCGGCATGCTCCATATCATAAACATACCACGTATTGTTTTCGCGGTCATACAGGACAAAGCTGCCCTCATAGTCTTCAAAATATGCGGACAAATTTATTGTGAAAATTTTATCAGACGAAACGTTCCACTGATAATCATCCTGTACCGCGGCATTGGTGGACAGCGCGGGCGCAAGCCCCCAAAAAAGAACCACAACCACACAAAAAGCGGCAATTCCTGTTCCCGTTTTCCAAGAGGGAGATGCTTGGCTTTTTCTTTGCATCTGATAAGTAACAATCTGCAAAATCCTCCGCCGCAGCTGTTTCCTGCTCCCGCACATTTTTGCCGCAAACGGGAATGCGGTCGGAGAAAACCGTTCCGCGAGGGTAATCAGCGTGTTGCCATAAGCCGTAAATTCGCTTTTGGAAAGGCAGTCTAGAACCGCCGCGTCGCAGGCGATTTCGCGGTCGTTTTGCATTTCGCACAGCGCATACCACACGAAAGGATTGCACCAATACAGGACGCTGAATACGTTTATCAAGAAATTTACGAAGGGATCCTTGTGTCTGTAATGCTGCAATTCGTGCAGCAGCGCAAAGCGAAGGTCAGCGGCGGTGCCGTCCGACACGAATCGGATTGGCAGAAAAATGCGCGGACGCGGCACGCCTGTAATGAGAGGGGATTGCAAAAAGGCGGTGGTGTAAATCGGGATATGCTTTGTTATCCGAAGCTCGGACAAGCAGCTATTGTAGATGTCGCGCGCAGTTTTGTTTTGCAGCGGGAGCGCAGATTTTTTGACGCGGTTGAAACGGGCGGCGGATTTTTTCAAAAAGAAAAGCATGAAAAAAACGCCAAGCAGCCATATCCTGCACAGATTCAGCCCGACAACGGAGGGCAGTCTGCTGCTGACGGAGAGCGCAAGGTCGTCGATTGTGTTTGCGGCAGCAAAAATTCCCGAATTTGCAGGCGTTGTCACAACAGACTTTGCATTGGATAGTGAACTGCTGTTCAACTGGTCAAACCAAAGGAACAGCCGCGATAACCCGATTGGACGAAACGGCAGAAAGGGAACCGTCAAAAGCCCCAAAAACGGGAACCACAGGTTAAACTGCATTCGGCTTGTCAGGCGGTTGTTCAGCGCCCGCTTTGCGGTTAGAAAAATGCCCGTAAGGACGCAAAGGAGCAGATTGCTGACAAAAAAGCGGATTCCAAATTCTGCCATAGGCTAATCCTCTCTGTTGTTTTCACCGTCTGTAAGCAGTGCGCGCAGGGCGGCAAGTTCGTCACGGGAAAGCTTGTCGTTCTCAATATAGGAAGAAAGCATAGCGGCAATATTTCCGTCATAGAATCGCGCAAGGAACGAACGGCTTTGCTGTCCGACATACTCGGTTTCGTTAATCAGGGGTGTGTAGACAAACATCCTGCCCTGTTTTTCGTAGGTAATCGCGCCCTTTGTGACAAGGCGTTTGATGAGCGTTTGGATTGTTTTGGGGCTCCATGCGGTTGTTTTTGTCAGCCGTTCCGTGATGTCGTTCGTGCTGATGGGGGCGTATTTCCATATGAGCTTCATGACTTCAAATTCGGATTCGGAGATTTGGGGTAAGGGTTTCATGGGAATTGCGAGACTCCTTTCTTTTAATTCTTACGATTGTAAGATATATTATAGCGGGAAAGGGAGGATGTGTCAATTATTCCCTAAACTCCTCCTTCAACATCTCCAACAACCGCTGCGCAATCGGCGTAAAAATCTGATATTTTTTCCATATCAAATAAATATTCGTTTCAAGCTTCGGCGTAAGGGGACAGAACACAAGCCCGCTGTCAGGGTTCGTGTCAATCAGATGCTGAAGCGTCAAAAGATAGCCAAGCCCCTCTTTCACAAAAAGCGATCCGTTATAGGACAGACGAAACGATCCCTCAAGATGCAGCCGCTCAATATCATGACCGCACCATTTTGCAATATCGTTATTCCAGCCCTGTTCCGAGCAGAACAGAGGAAGTCCAATCAAATCATCAAAGCAGACTACATTCTTTTTTGCCAACGGGCAATCGGCAGGCATAATAAGACCCCACAAATCCGCATCAGGAAATTTTAAAGAATGGTATTTTGCAGTATTTGGCTGCTGCGCAAGCACTGCAAAATCAATGACGCCTTTGTCCAATTTTTCCGTCACCTGCTCTGTATCGCCGCTTGTGATATGGTAATGCAGGTCGGGACAGTTATTCTTACATTTTTTAATTACGGCGGCAAGCCGCCTGATTTGATAAGACTCCGCCAATCCAAAATAAACGTCGCCGCCCAACACATCATCCAGCGAGAGAAATTCCGCGGTAATCTTATCCGCCATCTTCACCAAATCTTCCGCCCGTTTCCGCAGCAAAACCCCCTCTTCCGTCAGCTGAATACTGAAACTATGGCGTGTGAACAGTTTTTTCCCAAGCTCCTCCTCCAACGCCTTTAACTGCTTGGACAGTGCGGGTTGGGTAACGTGCAGCAATTCTGACGCGCGTGTCATATTTTCCTCCCTTGCCACCGCAAGAAAATACCGCATGGTGCGCAGTTCCATAGTAGTCCTCCTCCTGTGATATGAAAAAAACTTATATCATGATATAAATTATAGCCATTAGCGCAACAAAAAGCAAGCGGATATAATAAACGCATAAAAGACATAAAAATTCACTACGAGGGAGGCGGTACTGTGAAAAGTAAATTTTTTACGGGAAAAGGGCATATCAGGAATAGAGGTTTTACATGGAAAATTTAGTACAGAACATGGAAGATGCAGGCTGCAGCCCCCAAACAATTGCGCAGATATGCGGACTGTATGACAACGGTCAGATTCAGGAAGTGATTAAAGCCTTGCGCGGGCACCGACTGCATCTGATGGAAAGCTTGCATGAATGTCAGGAAAAAGTTGACTGCCTTGATTTTTTGGTATGGCATATGGAAAAAGAAAAGAAAGAGAGGAATTTATAACATGGCAGAGATGGAAAAATTGAAACTTACAAACGAATGGGATAAGACATTCCCGAAAAGCGAAACAGTAAACCACCGCAAGGTGACATTCCCCAACCGCTACGGCATCACACTGGCGGCGGATCTTTATGAGCCGAAAGCAGCAAATGGAAGACTGGCGGCAATTGCCGTTTGCGGCCCGTTCGGCGCAGTGAAGGAGCAGGCGGCGGGATTCTACGCGCAGACATTGGCGGAGCGGGGATTTCTCACAATCGCGTTCGATCCGTCCTTTACGGGAGAAAGCGGCGGAACACCCCGTTATATGGCATCGCCCGACATCAATACCGAGGATTTTCAGGCGGCGGTCGATTTCCTTTCCGTGCAGGAAACGGTCGACTCCGAACGCATCGGCATTATCGGTATTTGCGGATGGGGCGGATTGGCGTTGAACGCGGCGGCTTTAGACACCCGCATTAAAGCGACGGTCGCTTCCACGATGTATGATATGTCCCGCGTCAATGCCAACGGCTATTTTGATGCCGAAAATTCCGCCGACGCACGCTATGCAAAAAAGCAGGCGATGAATGCTCAAAGAATTGCTGATTATCAAAACGGTAGCTACACATTGGGCGGTGGTGTTGTCGATCCCCTTCCAAGCGACGCGCCCTTTTTTGTGGCGGATTACCATGATTATTACAAAACGCAGCGCGGCTATCACAAACGTTCTTTAAATTCCAACGGAGGCTGGAACGTGATTGGCTGCATGTCATTTCTGAACCAACCGATAACGCAGTATAGCAATGAAATCCGCAACGCAGTTTTGATTATGCACGGCGAGAAGGCGCACTCCTGCTATTTCAGCCGTGACGCGTATGCTGCGATGGTGAAGGATAATCCGTATACGGACAATAAGGAGCTGCTCATTATTCCTGACGCAGTCCATACGGATTTGTACGACGGCGGTCAAAAAGACGCCATTCCGTTTGACAAACTGGAACAGTTTTTTGCGGAATATTTGAAAGCATAACGGCGTATAGGGTGATGGATTATGAAGAAAATAATAGCGATATTGGGCTGCATTGCACTGCTGTCCTCTTTGGCGGCGTGTGATGTGCGGAAAGGAAACAGTGAGGGCGTGTCGGAAAAGCAAATGGCAGCAGATTCTAGCGGCGGCTTTCCAACGCATGAGCCATACGGCGTAGGAATTGGCGCCATGCCGGGACGCGTTGATTTGTGCGACATCGGAAGGCGCTGATGTTACATCGGAAAGCGCGCGGTGGCAGCAGATGCCATTTAACGGAAATTATACGTCCAGCGTGTTTGTTTCTCAGGATCCTGTGGCGATTGACTCTGTGGGGGGCTGATTTTTTAATCAATGAGCCGTCTGTTACGAACCGCAACGGGGCGCTGCGGAATAACCCGAATGTGGAGAATCATCTGCATGAGGCGGGGCTTGTGGGAAGTGCGCCGTCGGGAAATGTCTATTATAATGGGAATGGTGAAAAGGTTACGAATTTGGGCGTGCATGAGCATTGGAATAATGCGGCTGAGAAGAAGCTATGCTTTGGTCATATCCGTAACCTCCATGATATCATGCACGTCAATGTTTCGTTTTAACATTTTTCAAGCCATTTCAGCCCGTTCCTTTATAGATATTTCCCTTCAGAATCATAAATGGTCAGTGGGAATTACTAATCATTATGGCATTTCACCGCCGCTTTATCAGTCATAGTTTGAAAGTTATCCAATCTTTTTTCATACTTCGGACAGTGTTTTAGGCGGGATTAAGGCGGTGCGTGAATGCGCAAACATTCGCTTGGAACACTGCCAAATCGAATCGCAAGAGTTTGGCTGGAAATCGCGCGGCATTGCGCTGACAGACACGGATATTGTTTCGGAATATCTGTTTATGGACAGCTGCGACGTGACGCTGCGCAGCGTAAAAATGAAGGGAAAATATTCGTTCCAGTACATGGAGCATTTGGAGATTGAGGACTGCGAACTGGACACGAAGGATGCGTTTTGGCATAGTCGGAGCGTGACCGTAAAGGACAGCATTGTAAAGGGCGAATACTTGGGGTGGTTTTCCGAAAAACTGATACTGATAAACTGCAGAATTATCAGGACGCAGCCGTTATGCTACTGCAAGAATTTAAAGCTGATCAACTGCACAATGGAGGATACGGATTTAGCCTTTGAATATTTGGATGTAGAGGCGGATGTGAGGGGACATATCCTTTCCGTGAAAAATCCGAAGTCGGGGCGGATTGTTGCGGACAGCGTGGGCGAGGTGATTTGCGGCGATGCTGTTATGGAGTGTACGGGTGAGGTCGTTTTGCGGGAAGAAACAGGGCGCAAAAAGGATATTGCCTGAAAACGTGCAGGGGGTTGAAATGTTTAGCGGTTATCAGACAGAGACGGAGTTTATCCAAACATGGTTGACGCAGGGTGTGAGGAATACATGGTTGCCAGCGTTGTGTCCTGCCTGAAACAGGGGCAGAAGAAAAAAGGACTGAGTCTTTTGCAGGGCATTCCCGGTGTTATGATTATTTTGTCAGGAATGTCCTATATGGAGCAACTAAAGGCGAATATCGCGACATTTGAAACGGACGCGCCTTTAAGCGGAGAGGAATCTGACACGCTGGTGAAGCGTTGTGACGAGGAAGTGAAAAAAGCAGGACTGCCCTGTATGGCGTGCCACTACTGCACCAGCCACTGTCCGAAAGGATTACCGATTCCTGAACTAATTTCTTTGTATAATGAACATAAAATTACAGGCAGCGGATTTATCGCGCCGATGGCGGTTGCCAAAATGCCGCAAGAGAAGCGCCCCGCAAGCTGCATTGGCTGCAGAAGCTGTGAACAGGTCTGCCCGCAGCAGATTAAGATTTCCGAGATGATGGGCGCGTTTTCTTCGATGCTTGGGATGTAGCGGATTACAGGGATTGCGTTTACAACGCGTTTGGGGTATGTTATAATCAATTTAAACCCGTTGTGTCCGCGCGCCGCCTGATGCAAACAGGGGGAACGACAAAAAGCAGCGCAGAAAAGAGGTACAGATGAAGAAAACAAGATTTAGCGTAAAGCTGGTATGTTACATTGTTATGGTATCGCTTGTGGCATTGCTGATTAGTGCATCGATGATAAGCATTCGCATGATTGGCATTCTCGAAAATGACATGCAGCTGACAAGCCGGCAGACGATGGACTCGGCGATGACAAGCTTTCAGCGCTACACCAAGACACTGAGTCTGCCCATTGATTTGATGTGCAGAAGCAATGATTTCAAGAAAATTGACGAAGGCTATGATGACCGAATCAGCGGCATAGAGGATTCCCTTTTGAGCGCGCTCAAGGTTATTCCAAATTCTGAACGTACGTACTATTCAACTGCGAGCGGAAGATACATACAGGCAAAAATGGTCGTGTCCGAGGAAGGCAAAAAGACGGGTGATTATGTTGAAAAGACAGGGATTGACAACACCGCGCAGAATTGGTTTGCCGACTGTCAGGGACTTGGCGGGCGCTATACTGTGTTTGCAAATTTTACAGAGCCGTATGTCAATGATGACGGCATTCATGTCTTTACCGTTTCGCAGGATTTAAAGGCTGCGGACGTGCATGTGGGCGTGGTGGCAATGGACATCAACGTGCAGGTGCTTGAGGAATATATCAACAGCATCGGGCTGATGAATACAGGTTTTACGGTTTTGGCAAATGAATCAGGAGATATTATTGTCAATAATACAAAAAATGATGTGGTTGGCAGCGCAGCAGAAATACCTGTATGGAATGAACTGATTGCGGAGGCGGACGCTTATGTGCAGGCGCAGCTTGCCGAAAATCCGGACGCGGAAGTCAATCCGTTTGCAAGCATGACTTGTAAAATCGGCACGGAAAAGTATGTCGTAACGGTTTTGCAGGACTCGATAACAGGGTGGTATCTTGTAGGAATGATTGGCGACGAAGAGCTTGCGTCAAGCTTTCGTGCAATCACCGTGACTACCATAATCTGTGTGGTACTGGCGCTGATTCTGTCCGTACTGGTGGCACTGTTTGTTTCGTATTCTATTTCACGCGAGCTGAAAAAGCTGCAGTCAGCGACCGAGCGCATGGCACAGGGCGACCTTTCGACAAAGCTCGAGGTCAAACGGCTTGATGAGTTCGGCGAGTTGGAGCACAATTTTAATACGATGATGGACAGCATTTCGGGATTGATAAAAGAAGTGGACGCAAATTCCGACGAAATCTTTGGCATTGCCAAATCTGTGACGGAGGTATCCGCAAACACGAAGGAAATTGCCGAGCAGGTGACAGAGGCAATCGGCAGCGTGGCGCAGGGTGCGACCGAGCAGGCGCAGAGCACGGCGGACGCCAACATGGAAATGGAGCGGCTTGCACAAAGCATGGAGGCGTCAAAGGAGAAGACGAAACACATCGGCGACCGTTCAAGAGATACGGCGGAGCTTGGAGAAAAGGGTATTCGCATTCTTGACGAGCTGATTCGGAAATCCGACAAGGCAAAAACAAACGCATCGGAGTCGATTCGAATGATGACGGAAATGCTCAAATCAATTGATAAGATTAACTATATCGCAGATGTAATCACGGATATTACCTCACAGACCAATCTCCTTTCCTTAAATGCGAGCATTGAGGCGGCAAGAGCGGGAGAGGCAGGCAAAGGCTTTGCGGTTGTGGCGGACGAAATCCGGCAGCTTGCCGACCAGTCAAAGAACTCAACCGAGGAGATTAAGCAGATTTTGAACGAAATATCCGGTAATTCCGGTCAGGTGGAGAATAGCCTTGAGGAGAGCGGCGCGATTCAGGAGGAGCAGCAGACGTCAATTAAAGAAACGCAGAATCTGTTTGAGGAAATCGGAAAATCCGTTCAGGAGCTTTTGGAGGCGGTCGAAGAAATCGAAGCGCTGAATGCTGAGATGAACAGGGAGCGTGATAACGTCGTACACCAAATGGAAGACATCGCGTCCGTTTCCGAAACGTCGGCGGCAGCCACGGAGGAGGTGAATGCGTCCGCAGAACAAGTCAACGACACCATGAGCCAAATGGCAGGATACGCAAAGACGTTGGATGAGATTGTGAATAAACTGAGTGTGTCGGTGAAGCAGTTTAAGTTGTAAAAGACATATTAAATAAAAACATAAAAAAGGGCAGTCCGAAGTAATTTCATTTCCTTCGGATTGCCTTTTTTGATGAAACAACAGTTTATCATTTACCAAAGCTGCAATAAATGCTGCATTAAAAGGCTGACAGCCGTAATCCCCGTCCAACAGCAAAATCCCATAAAAATCGGCTTTCCGCCCGTTTTCACCAATTTCACAATATCTGTATTCAACCCGATTGCCGACATAGCAAGCACGATAAAAAACTTGCTGAGCGTCTTAATCGGTGAAAATACTTCGGATTTGACGCCAACCGAAACTGCAATCGTAGTGATAACCGATGCCGCCACAAAGTATAAAATAAACATCGGAAAAATCTGCTTTAACGATACCTTCTTTTGATTTTCGCTGTTCTTTTCGCTCCGTGCACGCAGGAAAGCAAGTACCAAAGTAATCGGAATAATCGCAAGCGTCCGCGTCAGTTTTACCGTCACAGCCGTGTCAAGCGTTGCAGAACCAAGCCCCCACATCGTATCCCAAGTGGACGCCGCCGCGGTAACCGATGATGTGTCATTTACCGCAGTGCCTGCAAAAATGCCAAACGCTTCCCCCGTAACGGTGCTGAATCCAAGCAGCTTTCCAAACGTTGGGAAGAAAATTGCCGCAAGTACATTAAAGAAGAAAATAACCGAAATCGCCTGTGCAACCTCCTCGTCGTCCGCATCAATCACGGGAGCCGTCGCTGCAATCGCAGAACCGCCGCAGATTGATGAGCCAACGCCGACCAAAGTCGAAATCTTGCCCGGAATATGCATCACCTTGCATAGCACAAAGGCAATGACAAGCGAAACGGTTATCGTGCTGACAATAATCGGCAGTGACTGTTTTCCGGTTTCTACAATCACATGCAGATTCAGTCCGAACCCAAGCAGCACAACCGCCCATTGCAGGATTTTCTTCGAGGTAAATTTAATTCCTGCCTCAAACGGCGCTTTGTTTTTGAGAAACATCGCAATCACCATGCCTGCAATAATTGCAATCACCGCGCCGCCGATAATTGGAAACCTGTTTCCCAAAAACCACGACGGCACCGAAATACACAGGCAGATAAAAATACCTTTCCAGTTCTTTGTGATAAAATTCATCATTTGTACTCCTTATTGTATAGAAATTAATAATAAACGTCTATACGAGCATAGCACAAAATCAGTCTTCTTTCAAATACTCTTTCCGGGAAACATTGGAAATCGTTTCGTCATAACATTTAAACGTATTTTCCAGGAATTTTTTGTCCAGCTTCGGACTAATCAGACTTACAACAGGTGTCACAATCAGTCCTACAATCATAGCCGCCGCGCCCGCGTTAATCGGCGATGCGATAAACTTAATAAACATATTGGAAACCGTGATGCCCACGCCGCAGATAAAACTTGCCCAAACGCCCGCCTTTGTAACGCCTTTCCAATACAGACCATAGAGGAACGGCGCAAGGAACGCACCCGCAAGCGCACCCCATGAAATACCCATAAGCTGTGCGATAAATGTCGGGGGATTGAGTGCAAGCACAACGGAAATCACGATAAAGAATACAATTAACACGCGGATATAAATCAACTGCTTCTTATCGTCCATTTTTTTCACAATTGTTCCCTTAATAAAATCCAAGGTCAGTGTCGAGGCAGAAGTCAAAACAAGTGATGAAAGCGTTGACATGGACGCTGAGAGCACAAGCACAATCACGATGCCTATTAAAATATCGGGCAGCGTTGCAAGCATCGAAGGAACAATCGCGTCGTAGACAATCGATCCGTCCGCCTTGTAAATCGCAGGCGAGTCAAACAGTCTGCCGAAACCGCCTAGAAAATAGCAGCCGCCCGACACGATAATTGCAAAAAATGTCGAAACAATCGTTCCCGTCTTAATCGCTTTCTCGCTCTTAATCGCATAAAACTTATGTACCATCTGCGGAAGTCCCCATGTGCCGAGGGAAGTGAGGATAATAACACCGAGCAGATTCAACGGGTCAGGACCGAAAAACGACGTAAACGCGCCCTTTTGTCCGAGCGTTGCGGGAATGTCCGATTCCAGCTCCGAAAGCGTCCGGATTGCCTCCATAAAACCGCCCTGTCCCGAAAGAACAGCAGCAATAACCGCAACAATACCAATCAGCATAATGATTCCCTGAATAAAGTCGTTAATCGCGGTTGCCATATAACCGCCGAGAATAACGTAAACGCCTGTCAACACCGCCATCGTTACCACGCAGACCGTGTAAGGAATATCAAACGCCATGCCAAAAAGCCTTGAAAGCCCGTTATATACGGACGCTGTGTAAGGAATCATAAACACAAACGCAATCGCGGATGCGACCAGCTTGAGCACGTTGCTGCTATAACGCTTTCCAAAGAAATCGGGCATGGTTGCCACATTCAGATGATGTGTCATGACACGCGTGCGCCTGCCCATGATAACCCATGCAATCAGCGAGCCGATGACAGCGTTTCCAAGACCAATCCATGTCGATGAAATACCGTATTTCCAGCCAAACTGTCCTGCGTAGCCGACAAAGACAACGGCGGAAAAATAAGACGTGCCGTATGCAAACGCGGACAGCCACGGACCGACGCTTCTGCCGCCAAGTACGAAATCAGTGGTGCTTCCCGCACTCTTTCGCGCGTAAAGTCCTACGCCAATCATACAACCAAAAAATAAAAGTAATAAAATGATTTTGATAAGCATAACAAGATGCCTCCCTTTGAATGAAAATAGTTTACACTTTAACACATAGACGCTTTGACGCGTTAAAGCATAAACTATTATAGCGCATTATAGGGAAGGCTGTCAACATATAGCTGTTGTGAAAAGAAAAACAGCATAAAAACTTGACTGATACCGGAAGCCAGATTACAATAGTTTCATCTTATTTTGGATTGATAAATATTAAGGAAAAAGAAAACATAAGAAGGATGAAATTGTTTTGTGCGAGAGATTGGAGAATAGGAGGACATATGAAAAAATTTGAAACATTGATACAGAAGACATGCAAGATTTTGGAACTGATTGTGGCAATATTTGTATTGTTTGGTATTATTCTTGCATTAATTGCTTTTTTTAAAGACGGTGCGGTTTTTAATGAATTGATGGGAAACATTGATACTTTTCAACATTATTTGGACAAGATTTTTCTTATCGTGATTGGAATCGAATTTCTTCAGATGCTGTTTCGACCTAGCTCGGACAATGTGATAGAAGTAATCATTTTTTTGGTGGCGAGACATATGATTGTGGTTGATACGACTCCTTATGAGGATTTTGTGTCTGTAATCAGCATTGCAATTCTGTGTCTTGTGCGTCAGTATCTGCACGGTGCGGGAGGAGGAAAAGAAACGGAAAAAAACAATGAGAAGTGATTTCGTCTTTGGAGCGATGCATTAGCATCGCTCTGGCTCAGGGTATTCTACGTCAAACGTATCGACTGTAACGGTTTTCATTATTTGATCTTCCAGCGGTCTGTCGGAATAATCGGTAGCTGTTTCAGCGATGCGGTTCACCACATCCATGCCTTCTGTCACTTTCCCAAACGCCGCATAAGCGCCGTCAAGATGCGGGCTTGCCTTGTGCATGATAAAAAACTGGCTTCCCGCCGAATCGGGCATCATGCTTCTTGCCATCGAGAGAACGCCTTCTGTATGCTTTAAGTTATTTTCAAAGCCGTTTTCGGAAAATTCTCCTTTGATGGAATATCCCGGACCTCCCATACCCGTGCCTTCAGGGCAGCCGCCTTGTATCATAAAGCCATTGATGACTCTGTGAAAAATAAGACCATTGTAGTATCCTTTTTTTATAAGACTGATAAAGTTGTTTACGGTGTTGGGAGCAAGTTCAGGATAAAGCTCCGCTTTAACAATACCGCCGTTTTCCATTTCAATTGTAACAATCGGGTTTTGTGTCATAGTTTTATTCTCCTTTATATGGTTTTCCTTTATTATCTTAATGGAAAAAGATATGATAGTAAAGCAAAATTTTGATAAAAGGCTTGTATACAATTAACAATGGTGATACGATATTGTTTAGACATAGGGAAATGCGTCGGCTTCCCACATGTTCGTGAAGGCTGACAGCATTTAGAACGGATTAACAGGTTATGAAAATAGAAAAAACAGAAGTAAAGGTAACCGACTCACCAGCAATGGCGGGCGATTATGCCAAAAGAAACATACCATATATTGTGGTTTTAAATGAAAAAAATAAGGCTGAAACATTTCCAAGCGGCGCATACTGTGTGGAACGCATAGAGGATATTGATGATGCATACAAGGACAGAGTATACCGGCGTTTTTGTGGTCTGCCCTGGGATATTGCAGAAACGGCGCGGCTGGAAATCAGAGAGATTACGGTGAATGATGTGCCGCGCTTATATGAGCTTTATAGCGGTGAGGGTATTACAAAGTACATGGAACCACTATTTCCTCAAATGGAGAAGGAAATAGAATACACAGAAGCTTACATTAAAAATGTGTACGGATTTTATGGCTATGGTCTGTGGGTGATTGTGCTGAAGGAGAGCGGTGAAGTTATTGGGCGTGTGGGACTTGAGTATAAAGCAGGATTTGATGGGCTTGAGCTTGGGTTTATGCTTGGCGCTGAGTATCAGCATTGTGGTTATGCGTATGAGGCATGCAGGGCAGTGCTTCGGTATGGCGTAGAGCATCTTGGCATTGTCCATTTCTACGCGTTTGTTAATGATGCCAATGTTGCATCAATGCGACTTTGTGAACGGCTTGGATTTGTTCAAACAAGACAGGTAAAATTGCCGGAGCTGCATTGTGATGACAAAATTTTTGTAAACAAACTAGTAGAAAAAGAGTTTGTATGTTACGTTTATGAGGCATAATGGCAAAAAATGTAAGGGAATTGAAATTCGGTTGGATGCATTTAACGCACAAAAAATACAATAAAGGGCACAATTAGAATATATGTTCTGCCCATGCATAGAATATCTGTCAAAAATTGGTTTGACAATCAAAAAACATGGTGGTAGTATATGTGACATAAAGCAAAGGCGCTTTGGGAAACAGGAATTCCCGAAGCGCCTTTTCGTATTTATAAAAAGTTATAATGAGGAGGAAAAAATTATGGCAGAAGAGATTATGGGTGCTATAACCAGTGAGGTCTATGGCGTATGGTTTCTGATTGGAGCGGCATTGGTATTTTGGATGCAGGCAGGTTTTGCAATGGTAGAGGCGGGCTTTACCAGAGCAAAAAATACAGGAAACATCATTATGAAAAACCTAATGGATTTCTGTATTGGCACATGTACTTTTATTTTAATCGGGTTTGGTCTGCTGCTTGGTGAAGACATGATAGGACTCATTGGAAAGCCTGGATTTGATATTTTCACAAGCTATGCGGATTTTGACTGGTCAAATTTTGTGTTTAATTTGGTGTTTTGTGCAACCACAGCTACAATCGTTTCGGGTGCAATGGCGGAGAGAACAAAATTTCTTTCGTATTGTGTATATTCCGCAGTGATTTCCGCTATAATCTATCCGGTTGAGGCACACTGGATTTGGGGAGGCGGCTGGCTGGCACAGATAGGCTTTCATGATTTCGCAGGTTCCTGCGCAATCCATATGGTAGGCGGTATCAGCGCACTGATTGGTGCAAAAATGTTAGGTCCGCGTATCGGTAAGTTTACAAAAGATAAGAGTGGGAAAATTGTGAAAGTGAATGCTTTTCCCGGGCATAATCTTACAATCGGCGCGTTGGGGGTATTTATTCTTTGGCTTGGCTGGTATGGCTTTAACGGTGCGGCTGCAACTTCGATTGAGGAGCTTGGATCTATTTTTGTGACAACTACAATTGCGCCTGCGATTGCGACAGTGGTATGCATGGCATTTACATGGATTAAGTACGGAAAGCCGGATGTATCCATGTCGCTTAATGCTTCCCTTGCAGGTCTTGTAGCGATTACCGCAGGGTGTGATGTGACAGACGCGTTTGGAGCCATCGTAATCGGTGCAGTGGCAGGGTTATTGGTTTGCTTCGGTGTGTGGTTCCTCGACTATAAATTACATATTGATGATCCTGTAGGTGCAGTGGCAGTCCACTGTCTGAATGGCATTTGGGGTACGATTGCCGTTGGTCTTTTTGCAACCGACACAGCGCCGGCTTATGCAAGAGGCTTTGGGGACGGCATCAGCTACGGTGCAAATCAGATTTGCGGTACGGGACTTTTCTATGGCGGCGGATTTGGCTTGTTGGGAATGCAGCTGCTGGGAATGTTTAGTGTGATTGCCTGGACCGTTGTAACGATTACGATAACATTTATCGTAATTAGAGCAATCTTTGGTCTTCGGGTAAGTGAGGAGGAGGAAATTATCGGTCTTGATGCGACAGAGCATGGACTTCCCTCCGCATATGCGGGCTTTGCAATGATGGATATTTCCAACAATATGATTATGGAAGAGAACGAAAATACGCAGCTTGGCACAGATGATTATGCCAATGCATCGGAAACTCAAAGGAACGCTGCAGTTAAGGTATCGCAGGTTCCGTTTGCATCAGCGTCAGGCATATATAAGGTAGTCATTATTGCAAAACTCAGCCGTTATGATAAACTTAGGAAAGCCATGAACGATTTGGGAGTAACAGGCATGACCGTGACACAGGTTATGGGATGCGGTATTCAGAAGGGAGCAGGAGAACGGTACCGCGGAGCGGAAATTGACGCGACATTGCTGCCGAAAGTGAAGGTTGAGGTTGTCGTTTCAAGCATTCCGGTTGACAAAGTGATTGAGAGCGCGAAAAAAGTGCTTTACACAGGACATATCGGAGATGGAAAGATTTTTGTATATAATGTTGATAAAGTTGTTAAAATCCGCACAGGAGAAGAAGATATGGCAGCTTTGGCAGATGTGGAGTAAAAGAAAGCGTATGAAAAAGGAAGCACAGGAATCGCCTGTGCTTCCTTCTTATATAATCGATTCAATGGAAAGATTTTCGATACTGGACAAAAACATAATGCTGTTATAATAATCCTCCTCAAGCTCTTTGTCTTTACTGCTTTCCGTGAGGATAGCAGGTCTTGGGAAGAATCCCTGGTTTATGAAAAGGACATTCCCTTCCATTCCGCTGTGCAGCGTCACTTTTTGCTTGAGATAAAGATTTAAGATATGCTCTAAAAAAGTAAGAACATATTCTGTATCGTATTTTTGGATACCATCATCTTCAAAATACTTGACGAGGGAAAGCGGAGTCATCGAAAGGCGGTAGGATTTGTCGCTGACCATAACGTCAAAGATATCGGCAATCATGATAATCTTTGTGTACCTGCTTAGTTCGTCACCCTTTAAGCCGTATGGATAGCCGCTTCCGTCGCATCGCTCATGATGTGTAAGTGCAGCATCCTTGACGGACTCGGGAATACTCCGGTATCTGCTTAAAAGGTGGAATCCCTCGATGGGATGTGTTTTGACAATATTCCATTCTTCGTGGGTGTATTTTCCTGATTTTTCAATAATTCCCGAAGGCAGCATCAGCATACCGCAATCATGGAAAAGACCGCATGCGGTAGCTGTCACCTGTTCGTTTTTAGAGAAACCAAGCTGGCAAGAAAGTATATTCGATATCAGCGCGACGCTAATACAGTGGCTATACGCGGAGTTGTCCATATTGCGCATATTTAGAAGAACATCAAGAATGGTATCATTTTTGCCGTCCTGCGGGAGAAGCGATAGGACTTCCCGTAATAAATCATCTGAAAAAAAAGGTTCATTTTTGGAAACAGAACCTGTCAATACCGCACGAAAGTGCTCCGAACAGCGTTTAAAAGCGCCCATAAAGGAGCTGTTTTCTGTAATATCGGTATTTATTTGGTGCGGTGCTAATGGGCACGACAATTCGGCTGCAATGTTTTCTTCAATAAATACATAGTATATATAATAATTCTCAAGTTGGGTAATGATATTTTGGGTAAATACCGTCCCTTTTGGAACAACTGTACGGCTGTCGTGGAATAAATGATCCTCAGCGGCAATCATGCCCGGAACCAACTCCGCAATTGATATTCGCTTCATTTGTACCTCCGTGGTTATAATAAAATTCGACATTAAATATTTGGAGCATTTTTCGCGTGCGTTTCTTCAATAACCTGCTTAAAATATACGCCTGGATGTTTTTGCTGTTCTTTTGGAAGGTCTTTAATGCAAAGCGGGCTGCCGTATTCAATAATCACATGTGCCTTTTTGATAAAAGGAAGATGGTTTTCAAAGATAGCGGCGCTGTTGACAATTGTAATCGGAACAACCGGACAACCGGTCTTTGCGGCAATTTTAAAGCTGCCTTCATTAAAAGGAAGAAGCTCCCCTTCCGTCTTTGCCCTTGTACCTTCTGGGAAAATACAGACAGACTTACCGCCTTTTATTAAGTCAATTGCCTGCAGAATCGTCTGCATACCAGCCTTGATGTCCTTGCGGTCAAGGAAGAGGCAATGCAGATTTCGCATCCAAATATTGAGAAGGGGAACTTTCTCAATCTCCTTTTTGGAGATATATCCTGTTGGGCGTGACACCTTTGGATAGGTCAGAACAATATCGAAATAGCTTCTGTGATTGCCCACATACAATACGGGGGTATCAGTAGGAACATTTTCCAACCCAATATAATCAACCTTCGTTCCAGCCAGAAAACACACACAGCGAAATGCCCAGTTTACAATGGAAAGGCTCGATTGGCTCTTTATATCGGGGTTTAATTTGCCAATCATAAATTCGGCAATCATAACGGGAATTGTCAAAATTAAAAAGAGAACCACAAAGGATATCACAAAAACCAGTCTTATCATAAAGTATCTTAATCCTTCCTTATTGATAAAATTTTAACTTCATACTAATATCTTATACATTTTATGAAATAAAATCAATAATAAAAGAATATCTTTTCTGCTAAAGGCATAGCTTAATACAGAAAATCCATATTAATTCATGAGGAGAGGCAGCATGCATATTTCAATAAAAAATTTTTTCAGGGTAATGACAGTGGTTCTGTTAACGGTGGCTCTTATGGGCTGTGAAACCGGGGAGAAAGCGGCGGATAAGCTGAAGGATTTGGATTTCACGGTAGTCGGAGAGAATGAGCAGCCTGATGCGCTTAAGGATATTATTGCGGAAAAGTCGAAAAGCGCATTTCAAATCAGCTATACAATCGGGGAGGAGCTATACATAGCAATCGGTTACGGCGAGCAGCCAAGCGGAGGGTATAGCATCACGGTAAATGAATTTTATGAAACACCGGATTCTCTTTTTATAGATACTACGCTGATCGGACCGGGTTCTGCGGAGAACGTAACGGATACGCCGACGACACCTTATATTGTCATAAAAACGGAAAATATTGCGGATAAGCCGATTGAATTTAATTAGACTACCGTTTGCGGTTTTTGCTTTTTATGATAGTATAGATTCATAATGCTTGTGGCTTATAAGGCGATAAGATTAAGAACAAAGGAGGGTAACGTATGTTATTGATAAAAAACGGGCTGGTAATTGATCCAAGCCAGGATTTGTGTGAAAAGAAGGATATCTATGTGAAAGACGGAAGAATCTTGGGGATGGAGGAAAAAATATCAACTGCTGCAGTTGAATGTGATATGATTGATGCGACAGGATGCATTGTAGCGCCAGGGCTTGTCGATGTGCATGTGCATTTCAGGGATCCCGGCTTTACGTATAAGGAGGATGTTGAAACGGGGGCAAAGGCAGCCGCAAGAGGCGGGTATACAAGTGTTGTGCTTATGGCAAATACAAAGCCCGTGGCGGACAATGAGGATACCGTATCCTATGTGATTAATAAAGGAAAGCAAACGGATATTAAAGTTTATACCTGTGCGGCAGTGACAAAGGGAATGGCAGGAAAAGAACTGACAGATATGGATTCCCTTCTTGCATGCGGTGCAGTTGGGTTTACGGACGACGGAATCCCGATAACAGATGAAACCCTTTTGGAGGAAGCATTTCGAAAAGCGTCAGAGAAGAAAGCGCCTGTCAGCCTGCATGAGGAAAATCCTGAACTGATAATCAATAACGGTATTCATAAAGGAAAAGCGTCAGAACATTTTGGAATAGGAGGATCTCCAAGAGAAGCTGAAATATCATTAATTGCACGTGATTTAGAAATTGCCTTAAGGACAAATGCAGTTTTAAATATCCAGCATATCAGCACAAAAGAGGGCGTGGAGCTTGTCAGAAAGGCGAAGATAAGAGCAGCACAAAACGGAACTGCCAGGATTCATGCCGAAGCGACGCCGCATCATTTTAGTCTGACTGAGGAGGCGGCTATCCAATATGGTACATTGGCGAAAATGAATCCTCCTCTGCGAGAAGAGGAGGACCGTCTTGCAATCATTGAGGGACTGCGTGACGGAACAATCGACATCATTGCCACGGACCATGCACCTCACAGCAAGGAGGAGAAGGAGCGTCCGCTCACGGAAGCGCCAAGCGGCATCATTGGTCTTGAAACGGCGCTTTCTCTCGGTGTGTCAAGGCTTGTTGGGGAAAATGGGTTCACCCATCAGCAGTTATTAAAATGTATGAGCACAAATCCCGCCCAAATGTATGCGCTGAATGCGGGAACACTCGCTGTCGGTGCGCCTGCAGATCTTGTAATTTATGATCCTAAGGCGTCATGGACGGTGGGGGATTACCGCTCAAAGTCATCCAATTCGCCGTTCACGGGGCAGACATTACAGGGTGTGGTGCGTTATACCATTGTAGATGGAACGGTAGTATACAAATCCTGAAAAACATGGATGTGTTTCGTTATTTTGTATTAAAAAATTGTTAAAAATATGACAAGATGTACACTTTGCATTATGTAACTTGAAAAGGCATTGCCTAATTTTGACAAAAAATTTAGAAAAAGATAGGAAAAACTTTAGCATTTTTTTGGTTAATTTAAAAAAATTTAAAAAAATTTCTCCTTGCCTAAAGCGCGCGAAACGGCGAAAAATCAAGGCTTTTTCGAAAAAACGTCCCCGAAATGGCTTGATTTCGAAAATTTCTTGCTTGCATGAAAGCGTTTACAATGGTAAAATCTAAAATAGACATAGGGTATAACCTTGAAATCTAAAAAGAGAGATAACCTTGTGCCGGGATTTTTTAAACTTACATTTTATATTTTAGGGAGGAATGAAAGAAAAATGAAAAAGAAAGCACTATCTTTACTTTTGGCATCTGCAATGGTTGTTTCATTGACAGCCTGCGGCGGCGGTTCAGATTCAGCCAGCCAGCCTGCGGCAGATAACAACAACGCAAATGCGAATGCAAATGCATCATCAAGCAACAGCGGCGACACCAGCGCACCGGCTGACAACAGCGGCGATGCCGCAGCGCCTGCAGAGGTTGATTACCATGAGGTTCTTGGTGACACAGGTCTCAACATTGTAGTAAACGGTACGGTAACAGCTACTCTTGATAACGGACAGGCTGAGTTTAAGGAGCAGTGGGAGCAGGCAGTTGGTATTCCTTTGACAATCCAGCAGCTTGATCACTCAGGATATACGGATGCCGTTGGACGTCTCTTCGCAGGCGGCGATTATCCTGATGCAATCATCATGTCAGCAGATATGTTTAAGCAGTATGCGCCGACAGGTCTTCTATGGGATATGACAGCGGCTTATGAAAATGCTGATTTCCAAAGCAGAATGACACTTCCGGCAATCAATGAGGCATTGAAGGATTCTGAGGGACGCTTATACGGATTCGCTTACGGATATGGTAACGGATGTGTTACATATATCAAGAAAGCATGGCTGGATGCAATCGGAATGAGCGTTGATGATATCAAGACATATGATGATTATTATGCAATGCTTAAGAAATTCCATGATGAGGATCCTGACGGAAACGGTAAGACAGGTGATACATACGGTGTCGTAGCAGCCGGCTTCGTTGGAAACGAGGCTCCTTACGTAAATTACCTTCCTGAGTTTTGGCAGGATGCATATCCTTCTATTTATCAGGGAGATGACGGCGTTTGGGTTGACGGATTCCAGGAAGATGCAACAAAGCAGGCACTTTTGAGGTTACAGCAGGCATATGTTGACGGTTGTATCGATCCTGAAACATTGACGGCATCTACAAAGATTGCACGTGAGAAATGGTTCTCAAATGATCAGGCCGGTTCATCAGGCGTATTTACTTACTGGGCTGGTTCTTGGTATCAGACATTGACAGATAACCTTATTAAGAACGAAGTTGATGCTGAGCTGGTACAGCTTCCTCCTATTGCAGAGGTTGGCGCTTATATCAACAGAGAAGCTCCGGTATGGTGTATTATCGATTCAGGCGATCCTGCCCGTAATCAGGCTGTATTTGATGCATTGATTGAGACAATGATGGACGGCGATGTTGTTCAGACACTTTGGACCTATGGTGCAGAGGATGTTCACTGGTCAACAAAGGCAGAAGAGTTCACAACAAATCCGGGTACAGACCAGGAGAAGAAGTATTCTTATGCAGACGGTGAGTTCCACTTAAAGCAGTCTCCGAACGATGCAAACTCTGTATGGAAGAAGAACCTTATCGATCCCGCTCTTGCAGTATGTGAGCTTACAAATGGTTTTGCAGCTCAGACAGACCTTGCTGCAGAGGGTAATAAGTTCTTTACAGAGAATTGTGTAGACGCTCCTCTTTCACCGGTATCAGAGACATTTACAAATGAGTCCGGTACAATCTATGATGCAAAGCTTGCAGCAATCACGGCAGTCGTAGTTGAAGGCGGCGATGTGGATGCAGCGATGCAGACATATGTTGATACAGTTGGTTCTACTATCGACCAGTGTCTTGCTGAGTTAAATCAGTAATGATAAAAGTGATCAGTTAAATCAGGCTGGCAATTAAATTAAGAAAAAGCGTCTTCGCCATGTGCGGAAACTTGTACATGGCAAAGGCGCTTATTCTAAAAAACACCAACATAGTAACTCGTGGCCGTTCTAATCCGGCCGCATAGTAATTATGAGGAAATTTCCATTAGGAAAGGGAAGAAAGGATGAGAACGGTATGGCAAAAAAGCAAGTTGTAATGACATCCGGCGGCGTGGAAGTTCGCCACAAACCTTTGGGGCTTCGCATTTGGAACAATAGGGGTTTTTACATCATGTTCCTGCCTGTAGTGATTTTTATGTTAATCATGAACTACTGGCCTATGCTCGGTGTGCGCTGGGCGTTTTATGATTACAAGCCTGTAGGACCAAAGACTTTTGTAGGATTTGACCATTTTGCAAAGATGTTTGGAACACCTGCATTTTGGACTGCATTTAAAAATACTCTTGAGCTGAGTATCATAAAGCTGATTATCACAAATATTTCCGCAGTTGTGGTATCAATCTTCTTAAATGAAATGAAAAACCTGTTTGCAAAGAAAACCTTGCAGACAATTATATATCTGCCACACTTTATGTCATGGGCAGTAGTTGCATCGATTTTCAGCTTGTTCCTTTCGCCGTCATCAACCGGTATGGTAAACGGTATTTTGTTTAATGGTGACACGACAAAGTATATCTACTTCCTTGCAAGCAAGACATGGTGGCGTCCGATTTTTTATGTGATTAATATATGGAAGGAAACTGGTTGGGGAACCATTATCTTCCTTGCAACACTTTCCGGTATTAATCCTGAGTTGTATGAGGCAGCAGACATCGACGGTGCGACACGTATGCAGAAGATTCGTTTCGTAACACTGCCTGCACTTGCCAATACAATTATTACAGTATTGATTCTGAACCTTGCAAAGGTTATGAATATGTTTGAGTCTGTATTCGTACTTTACAACAATGCAGTTTATGATGTATCAGACGTTATTTCTACTTATATTTACCGTCAGACATTTGCAATTGCGTTGCCGAACTATGGTTATTCAACAGCGGTAGGTCTCTTCAAGTCAGCAGTAGGCTGCTTCCTCGTTCTTGTATGTAACTGGGCAAGTAAGAAGACCCGTGGACGCGGTATCGTATAAGGAGGTGCGAATATGGCAAAGGAAAAAGAAATAAAATCAAAAAAGCCAAGTGAGAGAACATCGTTATTTGATATTGTCAATTATATCGTGTTCATTATCATCGGTTTAATTGTTATCGTTCCGATTTGGAAGGTTGTGGTTGACTCTTTGAATAAGGTTGGTGTTTACCAGTTCCAGCTTTGGCCGAGTCAGTTCACACTGGACGGTTATAAAACCATTATTGAAACATCGGCATTATACAGACCGTTTATCAACTCTGTTATTACAACAGTGTTAGGTACATTACTTGGTTTGGCTCTTTCAACACTTGGTGGTTATGTATTGGTACAGTTTGAGATGCCCGGACGTGAATTTTTCGCATATTTCCTGATGTTTACCATGATTTTCTCAGGTGGTATGATTCCGGAGTATTTGGTTATGAAGCAGTTAGGTCTTGTAAACAATATGTGGATTCTTGTTTTCAAGCATGGTATGAATGTTTATAACCTTGTATTGATGAGAAACTTCTTTGAAGGCATTCCGGCGTCACTGTTTGAGGCGGCGCGAATTGACGGATGTTCACCGATGCGAATTTTCTTTACGATTGTACTTCCGCTTTCAAAGGCGGCGCTTGCGTCAATTGGTTTGATGTTCTCCGTAGCAGTATGGAATGATTACTCAACGGTTAAGATTTACATCACAGACCCGGCACAGGTAAACTTCCAGTATAAGTTAAGAAACATGATTATGGATGGTGATACGCCGACGACAGCTTACGAGGTATCGCAGAATACGCTGTTTAATGCGGGTATCATTTCCGCGATCCTTCCGTTCATGATTTTATATCCGTTCTTACAGAAGTATTTCGTTAAGGGTGTTAATATCGGCGCCGTTAAAGAGTAGATATGTGAGGAAAAGGGAAACTTCGGTTTCCCTTTTTTATATGTTCTGTGCTATAATAAGTTATTATAATCAATAAAGAAAAGCTTATACAGAAAGAAGGGTACTATAATATGAAACGAATTTTTTGGGCAGCTGATTCCACAGTACAGAATAATGATGTGACAACATATCCACAGACGGGAATTGGTCAGGTATTTCCAATGTTTGTAAAGGAAGGCGTTTTTGTCCTGAATCATGCAAGAAATGGCAGGAGCACCAAGAGCTTTATGGATGAAGGCAGGCTTGACGCGATTGATAAAGAAATTGGGGAAGGTGATTTTTTATTTATCCAGTTTGGACATAATGATGAGAAAAAGGAAGATCCAACACGTTATACCGAGCCGTTTTCAACATATATTGAAAATCTTGAAAAATATATTAACGTGGCAAGAAAGCATGGAGCAAATCCTGTATTAATCACGCCCATTGAGCGCAGGCATTTTGATGAAAACAAAAAATTAATGAAAAGTATGCATACGGATTATGTGGCAGGCATGAAGAAAGCAGCCGAAAAAAATAATGTACCGCTAATTGATTTATTTACCATGAGCCGTGCCGCACTGGAAAAAGCGGGAGAGGTAGAAAGCCGCAAATGGCATATGTTTTTTGATGCGGGAATTTACGAAAATTATCCCGATGGAAAAGACGATAATACGCACTTGCGCTATGAGGGGGCTTTATTATATGCCGGATTGATTGCAAAGGGGTTGCGTGGGCTTGGTGGAATTTATGAAAAATTGATTGTTGATGGAGCAGAACAGTATTGGGTATGAATAAGAAGGCCAGACTAAAATATTTTGTATTGGCTGTGTTGGTCATAGTTGCATGGGGAGTGATATTTTATCACAATATATCGTATGAGTATCAGCTTTCCGGAGAAACGGTAAACGTGTTCGGGGAATGTTATGTTAACGCCATAGACTATGAAATTGAGAATCAGACAGATGATGGTAATGGAATGTATTTTGAAAAGAAAGGCGACGATCCGCAGATTTATTTTGATCTGTCTGAAAAACAGGAACTTGTGCAAATAGGCGGACTGGAGCTTGTGCTTACAAAGATGAACGATGCAAATCATGAAATGGATGTGCAATTGTTTTATAAAAAAGCAGGAGAAGATTTTTCGGAAAGACATTCTGTGAAAACAAAGCTTGCACCGTGGGGGGAGCGCGTGCTTATACCATTGCCGCTTGATTCCTATGAGCAGCTGCGTATAGATATCGACGGTTCTTTTGTGTTGCATGAAGTGAATGTATGTTCTGAAAAAATAATTAGCCATCCTTATATATCAGACACAACCATAAATCGGTGTCTTTGGTATTTTCCTGCCGTGTTGATTGGATTTTCTTTGATCTTTTGGGCGCATGGAATACGTAAAAGCAGGTGGAAAAGCATTTTTTTTGGCACGGAACCTTCGAAAAAAAGAGAGCTGCATTGGGATTATCTGCGCATACTGGCGGCAGTGTTTGTAATACTTGCCCATGCATGCTCTCCAATGGTGACGGCGATTGAGGAATCAGGAGGCGCTGATTGGAAAAGATTTGTACTTGTATGCGGTCTTAGTCTGGGACTTACCTGTAACCTTCTATATGTCATGCTTTCAGGCGCACTCCTGCTGAATGTGGTAAAAGATACGACAAGGACAGAGAATGTGGCATCGTTTTACATTAGAAGGGCATCTAAAGTGATCATACCGCTTGTGGTATATTATTTGTTATTGCTGTCATTAAACCATGAGGTAAGCTTCCTTCCACCCCAAAACCTTGGCATGGCATTTAAGAGAATTATGACTGGAGCGCCTGATTCGGCACCGCATTTTTGGCTGATATATACAATTGTGTCGCTTTATCTTATAACGCCGTTTTTCAGGGTGATGATGGCGCATCTCAGTGACAGAATGATTACTTCGCTTACGGCGGCGATTTTTGTATTGAATGCGCTTACTTATTATTTGCCGCTGTTTGGGATGAATTTTGGCGCATCGACATTTCTGGCAGGTTGGGAAGGTGTATTTCTAATGGGTTACATTCTGACCCGAAAGAGTAATCTTCCAGATGCAAATAAACGTGGTAATTGGTTTGTGGCTGCGGGTTTGGTGGCATTTGTAGTTGTTGTGGCAGTGGTTTTTGGTAATTCATCCAACATGAATTACGTGTACAATAACACGCTGCCAATGCTGCTTATATCGTGTGGAATTTTCACATTGTTTTTAAAACAAAAGGAGAAATTTACAGTGACCTTTGATTCGCGTTTGAGTGTGTGTTTGGATTTTATTGTAAGGATGTGTTCTAAATACAGTTATTCCATTATTCTGATCCATTGGTATGTATTGTTTGTGGTGGTACAGGGAAAAATGCATATCACGGCGCTTCGGTTTGGATGTATTGGCGGTATCGCAGCAACCGTGGTACTTACTTTTTTGATATGCCTTGCCATGGCAATCGTGATAGACAATACAGTAGTAATTGTCTGTACGGTAATATTTGACAGGATATCAGAAAAAATTATGAATATCTTTGAAAAACATTGCGTAAAATAAGATATGAAGACGATTATAAAAATAGCAGTATTTATCATAACACTGCCGCTTATTTGCAGTGTCCTGATAAAATCTCCTATGAATAACAGGGTTACGGAACAATTTAATACGTCAAAAGATGACACGAGTGTCATAAATTCTGCGTTTCAGGTAACCGTACATGAGAGCAGGGGGGATTTTTGCTATTCTCCGGAAAAAATGGTTGAACTGATGGTTGCGGCACAAATTCCGGAAGATATAGTATTCAGTCAGGGGGAAGATTATGTCGAAACGGCATCGCAGTCTGTTTATGATGCAGAGCAGGAATACTTAAAAGCGCTTGCAATTGTGCTTCGGACAAATCTTGTCTATGTGTGGGAGTGTGAAGGGTGTCCTGAAAATCTTGATTTTGACCTTACGGGGCTTTGCGTTAGGGAACTGTATATGGATGCCGGAGAGGAAGAGGCAGTAAAAAAGAGAGAAATAGAACGCGCGGTTGCGTATACATATGGAGCGGTGATTACGAAGGACAAGGGCGTAATTGCAGCTCCGTTTTTTACGTCTTCCCAGGGCAGTATGCTGGTTGGGGAGATGGGCGACGGCGATGGATTTTCGTTGAATTATGCGTATCTTTTAGCAAAGGAGGGCTTTGATTTTTACAAAATTTTGCAGCGTTTTTATGACGGGATTTCAGTAGCAATCTATGAATAAACTTCTCCAAACACGGCAATGCTATCATCAGGCGAACCGATAAAAATTTGTTGGTGGCTTGCCGGAAATGGAGGTAGAGGATGAACAGACGTAATAACAGGCGTCCTGCCATGCAGAAGGAAAAATTGAGCATTATAGCAGCATCCGTCTTTGTACTGTCTGCACTTACGCTTGCCGGTGTCTATATGTCGGCACGGAGTAACACGAAGACGGAGGAGAACAAAATAGATTTTGCAAGGCTTGAGCAGGAACAATTAAATGATGACGATACGCAGGAGAATGGCACTGACACACGCTTTGTTTCAGGAAAGGCGACAGCAGACCTGACAAAGGGAAATACAGGGCTGACCGATACACGCTATGAGAACACATCCGATATTGATATGTATGACTTAAGTGATAATAACGATATGGATGTTGACCCCAATTTTACGGAAGTAAATTCTGGAAATGTTTCAAATGTTTTACCTGAAAATACCACGCTGGAAGGCGATACCTTGGCAGGTACAGACAAAGCAGCAGTATTTATGAGCGAAGAGGAAGCGGCTGAACCTTTGTCATTTGCGGGAACAGATGCGCTGACACTTCCGGTGGTAGGTGAAGTGCTTCTTGACTACAGTATGGACAGGGCAATCTATCATGCAACTATGCAGCAGTATAAATACAATCCGGCGCTTGTACTGGCGGCTCCGGAAGGAACTGTCATTACGGCAGCAACGGAAGGAATCGTAAAAAGTATTTATTATGACTCCCAAACAGGAAATACAGTCATTTTTGACGTTGGAGACGGATATGAGCTTACGTACGGACAGCTGGAAGAGCTTGCAGTTGCGCAAGGGGACAGAGTGTCGGCAGGAGATTTGATTGGAAAAGTAGCGGCGCCTACAATTTATTATTCGGAAGAAGGTCCCAATGTTTATTTTAAGCTGACTAAGGACGGGACACCGGTTGATCCTTTGACGAGAGGACAGGAGGATTAGCAGTCAGATGCTTTTATTGAAAAATGCAACAATCCGCAGCATGACGAAAGCGGGGACATTTGATGGCAGTGTACTTATAAAGGATGGTAAGATTGCAGCAGTATCAAATGCGATAGAGCTTCCTGCGTCTGCGGAGTGTGTAACGATAGATGTGAAACACCATTTGCTGATGCCCGGACTAATCGAGGCTCACTGTCACATGGGAATCACAGAAGAAAAGAAGGGGCAGGAGGGTGATGACTGTAATGAGTCAGTACATCCTATTACTCCTATGCTCCGCTCCATAGATGCCATAAATACAATGGACGCAGCCTTTTCGGACGCGGTGAGGGCGGGCATTACTTCGGCAAATATCGGCCCCGGCAGCTCTAATGTTGTCGGAGGTCAGTTTGCTGTGGTTAAGACATTCGGGAGACGGATAGACGATTTAATCATGAAAATGCCGTCTGCAATGAAAGTTGCCTTTGGTGAAAATCCGAAGGTAAATTATATGGGAATGAACACTTCACCGGTAACGCGCATGGCAATTGCCGGTATGTTAAGATGCGAGCTGGTAAATGCAAGGCAGTATCTTTCGGATTATGAGAGCGGTCATACGCCGTATAACCTGCATTATGAGGCATGGCGTCCGGTTTTTGAGAAAAAAATACCTTTGAAAGCACATGTACATCGTGTCGATGACATATTCACGGCAATTCGTATTGCGAAGGAATTTGATCTGAGGATGACACTTGACCATTGCAGTGAGGGACATTTGATTGCAGAAGAGCTGGCACAGGAACAATATCCTGCAATTGTCGGACCTGATTTCACAACAAGAAATAAAATCGAAGTGCAAAATGTTGCGTTTAAGACGGCTGGAATTCTTGCAAATGCAGGTGTTATGGTGTCAATTACAACGGACCATCCCGTGTCATTGATTCAATCGCTTCCGCTATGTGTGGGACTTAGTGTCAAGCAGGGACTGTCGCTTGAAGACGGATACCGTGCAATGACGATTAACGCGGCAAAAATGTGTGGCACAGATGACAGGGTGGGCACAATCGAAAAAGGAAAAGATGCGGATATTGCAATATTTGACGGAAATCCGATGGAAACGTTTACGAGAACGCTTATGACAATCATTAATGGAAAAGTGGTTTACAGAGCGAAAGAATACGTGTAAAATAATACTGTTGGAATAGAACGAATCAGGTGGTAGAAGGGTATTGTTTTAACAATGAATGTGGGAAAGAAAAATAGGATTGTTTCTTTATTGCTGGTTGTAATACTTGCAGTTACAGGTTGTGGCAATGGCGTGCAGAATGAGGCAGGGCAGGCTGATATGGACACACAGTCAGGGCAGGATCAAATACAACAGTCAATATTTGGGCGCGAAGATGATTTTGGCGCCCTTTTGGTGAGCCAGGGAATTGATTTGCCAGTGAGCACTACGAAGGTTTTTGTCAATCAGTCGGGATATATTTCAGACCGTGATAAAAAAGTGATGTTTTTAGGAGAACAGATCGGAAGTTCATTTCGTGTCATTAATCGGGCGGACAAAACGGTTGTATACACTGGGCAGATTAAAGAGGGAAGAATTGATGATCTGAGTGGCTGCTACTTGAGTGAGGGTGACTTTTCAGAGGTGACACAGACAGGAATATATTACATAGAAACGGATATTGTCGGACAATCGTATCCTTTTCAGATTACGCAGGACGGATACGAAAATATGTTCATCAGTATACTTAAAAATGTGAGAGAAGTACAGCTTGTGGAAAGTGCGCAGGGTGTGTGTGATATCAGTTTTGGCATGCATGCAATCATGTATGCGATGCAGTGCAACGGCGCGTTGTTTGAGGAAGCGTATAATCATTTTGGGGAGGATGAGAAGGACAAGCAGCTTGTAACACAGCTTTTGTATTTTGCAAGCTGGCTCATGGCGCACCAAAGTGCGGATGGCAGTCTTTACAATGATTATGAAGCGACAGCTGCTTTTTGCGGTATTATGGTGATGAGCAGGGATATGTTCGGAAGGTATGAGGCAAGTGTGTCGAAGGAATATAAGGATGCATCTGACAAGGCGTGGAAATGGCTGGAACAGCAGGAATGTGACACGGATGTCAGAAAAAACGCACGTTTTTATGCTGCATCACAGCTTTTTAAAGCGGAGTATAAAGCAGAATATAAAAATACAGTTGAGAGTTTTCTTTTGGAAAAGGACAAGGACTATTCAACGCAGCGTTTTGTTTTTTATGGTGTGATTGCGTATATTAGCGCCGGTGATAACATAGACAGGGATTTATGTACGCATATTATGAAGGATTTGGTTGATCAAAACGAACTTGCAGGAAATGAGGCGAAACGTGATGCGTTTTTCGGAACAGGAAAACGTACAGCATACAATAGCCTTTACAATATGCTTTTGATATCTTTTGTGAATTATATTACACCGAGCAAGGAATACACGGAGATTATTGAGAATACCATACAATATATGGGGGGGCTGAACGAAAAAGGCGTGTGTTATATTGATGGAAGCGGTGTTTGGAAGGAGCTTTCGGAGACATCTGAAAGAAATTTGGAATGGAATGGAATATTGCTGTTCGGCATGAGTGATTTGCTGAAAAATCTAATTGATATAGAGAAGAACTGGTAACAGTGTTTTGGAAATGGATTGGTTTTAAATTCGCAGATTATGAAAGGAATAAGGTTAATTTTATGAATATTGTTATATTAGCGGGTGGAATCAGCACGGAGAGAGATGTTTCTTTGGTGACAGGAACGATGATTTATAAGGCGCTTCAAAATAAAGGGCACAGGCTCGTGCTGCTTGATGTGTATATGGGGTATGAGGGCGATACGGAGAATATATTTACATTGGAGCGGGATTGGAGCGAAAACCTCGGGACAATTTCAGAGATCAATCCTGATATCAGTGCAGTTAAGGCAATGCGCAATGGGAATCCTGAATGTGCAGTCGGACCGAATGTCGTGTCGATTTGCCAGCAGTCCGACATTGTTTTTTTGGCGCTTCATGGACAGAACGGCGAGGACGGGAAGATTCAGGCGATGTTTGATTTGCTTGATATTAAGTATACAGGTACGGATTATTTATCCAGTGCAATTGCGATGGATAAGGCAATTTCAAAAGAACTTTTCAGGCAGTTTAAGATTCCTACTCCAAAAGGGATTGTTATTTCAAAAGCCGAAAAGCATATGGCGGATGTGTGGAATATTTATCCGTGCATTGTAAAGGTAAATTGCGGCGGTTCAAGTGTCGGCGTTTATATCGCATATGATAACAAGGAGTTCGAGGAAGCGCTGAATAAAGCGTTTGCGCTTGAGAATACGGTTATTATCGAGCAGTACATAGATGGAAGGGAATTTTCGGTAGGAGTGATGGACGGTGAGGCGCTTCCGATTATTGAGATTGCGCCGAAGGTCGGATTTTATGATTATAAGAATAAATATCAGGCAGGTTCTACCGTAGAGACGTGTCCTGCCGAGCTTGATGCGAACGTGGCACGTGCCATGCAGGCATGCGCGGAAACGGTTTTTCGGGCGCTGCGGTTAAAAACTTATGCGCGCATGGATTTTCGCATGGATAAGAACTTTAATTTTTACTGTCTTGAAGCAAATACATTGCCCGGAATGACGCCGACATCGCTTCTGCCGCAGGAGGCTGCTGTTGTTGGAATGGATTTTCCGGCGCTTTGCCAAAAGATCATAGACATTTCTTTGGAAAAGTATCGGAGATAATACGGGGGTATGTTATGAAAAATATGACACTCAGCAATATTGCGCAGGCGGTGGGCGGCGTGTTGCATATGGAGGGCGTGCAGGCGGACGGTTGGCAGTATACTGCCGAGGCGCTTGGCGTGGTGCATGATTCGAGACAGGTGCAGCGCGGCTTTGTGTTTGTCGCCACGACCGGAGAGCGTGTGGACGGACATGATTTTATCGGAAGCGTATGGGAGAAGGGCGCGCTCGGCGTGGTGTGTGAGAAAGAACCAAAAGACCCCAAGGGTGCGTATATTCTTGTAAAGGACAGCTTTCAGGCGCTCAAGGATATGGCGGAATTTTATCTTGGCGGGCTGGACGTTAAGGTTGTCGGGATTACGGGGAGTGTCGGAAAGACGAGTACCAAAGAGTTTGTTGCAAGTGTGCTTTCCCAGGGATTTCGGGTGCAGAAGACGGAGGGTAATTTTAATAATGAAGTGGGGCTTCCGCTTACGGTATTGAAAATCCGCGAGGACTGCGAGGTTGCCGTGCTGGAAATGGGTATCAGTGATTTTGGCGAGATGCACAGGCTTAGCAAAATTGCAAAACCTGACATCTGTGTCATAACGAATATCGGTCAGTGTCATTTGGAAAATTTGAAATCACGTGACGGTATTTTGAAGGCTAAGACGGAAATTTTTGATTATATGAAAGAGAATGCGCGCATCTGTCTGAATGGGGACGATGATAAGCTTGCTACGGTTAAAGACGTAAAAGGCATAAAACCGTTATTTTTTGGCAGCGATAGCAAGTGTGCCATTTATGCAGATGCTTATGAGAATAAGGGGCTTGACGGCAGTAGCGTGAGGATTCATATTCGTACGGGTGAGGTGTGCGCTGATTTTCAGGAGGATATTGGGCTTCCGGGCGGGCATATGGTTTATAATGCGCTTGCGGCGACAGCCGTGGGAGTGCTGATGGGGCTTAGTGCGGAGCAAATCAGACAGGGGATTTGCGCGGTGGAGCCGGTGGGCGGCAGAAGCCATATTATTCACACGCAGCGTTTTACAGTGATTGACGACTGCTATAACGCCAATCCGGTGTCAATGAAGGCGGCGCTTGACCTGCTTGTGATGTCGGATTTGCGAAAAAGTCCGCGCCGCGTGGCGATTCTTGGGGATATGTTTGAGCTTGGAAAGAACGAGCGCGCGCTGCATGCGGAGGTTGGAACATATGCGGCAAATGCGGAAATTCATGTGCTGATTTTTGTGGGTGATTTGTGTAAAAGTATGTATGATGCGGCTTTGGCAGTGGAAAACAGAGCGCAGGAGAGATATTATTTTATGGATAAGGACGCGATGATTTGCGAGCTGGAGGGGATCCTGCGCGAGAACGATACGGTGCTTGTGAAGGCGTCGCATGGAATGCATTTTGAGGAGGTTGTGGCTTACTTATGAAAAAACTGGGATTTGGGGCAATGCGCCTGCCGCTGAAAAACTTTGAGGATAAGACGTCGATTGATTACGAAGAGCTGAATAAAATGGTAGATTTGTTTATGCAGGCGGGTTTTTGCTATTTCGATACGGCATATTTGTATCATGAGGAGCGGTCGGAGGAGGCGCTTCGAAAAGCGCTTGTGGAGCGGTATGACAGGAGCAGCTATGTGTTTGCGGATAAAATGCCGACCGTGATTGTCAAGTCTGCCGATGAGTATCCGATGTATTTTGAACGGCAGCTTGAACGTACGGGGGTAGGGTATTTCGATTATTACCTGATGCATAATATGGGAAAGGACCGGTACCGGAAAACAAAGGAATTTCAAGGGTTTGCATTTGCGATGCGAAAGAAGGATGAGGGAAAGATTAAGCATTTCGGCTTTTCGTTTCATGATGATGCCGAAACACTGGATGAAATTCTGACGGAGCATCCTGAGGTTGATTTTGTGCAGCTTCAGGTGAATTATCTTGATTGGGAAAATCAAATTATACAGTCGAGGAAGTGTTATGAAACGGCGGTGAAGCACAAAAAGCCCGTGATTGTTATGGAGCCTGTAAAGGGCGGCACGCTTGCGCAGCTTCCCGATGCGGCAAAGAAGCGTCTGCGGCAGTACAGTCCCGATGCGTCGGCAGTATCGTATGCGCTCCGGTTTGCAGCGGAGCTTGACAACGTGATGATGGTTTTGAGCGGTATGAGCAATGTGACACAAGTGTCAGAAAATGTCAGGACGATGCGTGATCCGAAGCCGCTGAATGCGCAGGAGCGGGCGCTTTTGGAAGATGTGGCAAAGATGATTAATGAGCGGATGAGCATTCCGTGTACGGCGTGCGGATACTGTACGGAGGTATGCCCGAAAAATATTGCGGTTCCCGGTCTTTTTGGCGTGTATAATAATTATAAGGTGAACGGAAATTTTTCGCGGATGTATTATGAGCGGGCGGTGTTTGGCAAAGGAACGGCGGCGGACTGTATCGGATGCGGGCAATGTGCCAAGAACTGTCCGCAGCACATTGATATTCCGCGGCATTTGCAGGAGATTGCGAAGCTGGAATAAAAAAGACTTCGGCGGGGAACCGAAGCCTCAAAAAAGAGGAAGGGTATGTTTCCTGTTAACAATTCTTATCTTACAAGATAAATGTGTCCAAAGAACGTATATTTTGTGAAAAAAGTGTGAAATCTTGTTGGATTAAAAATCCAAAATGAATATGCGGAAAACTATTTACTTTCATATGGAAATATCCTATAATTAACAAAGAAAATATGTTCGAAAAAAGGAGAGTTCACAGATGAGTAAACCGCAACTTCAATATACTTCGTTGGACATGGTTATGACAGGACATTTAATCAAAAGGCTTGTAAGTGAAGCCGGATACTCCGTTTCCGAAATACAGCATAAGCTTGGGCTTTCCTGTCCGCAGCCCATTTACCGTTGGTATAAGGGGCAGAATCTGCCGTCAGTGGATCATTTGTTTATCCTCAGCGGTATCCTTGGGCTGCATATGGAAGATTTTCTCCTTCAAAAGGATGAGAGATTATGGCTTGTAGAGAAATCGGAAAATAAAATGATCTTTAAACGGCTCCTGGCGTATGCCCAAAAATTTCTTGCTAGCGCCGGATGATTCCGCTCTTGTCAATCACATCAATCGCTTCCCGAAGCGTTTCCACGGGGAGTACGAGCGCAAAGCGCACGTATCCTTCACCCATGCTGCCGAATGCAGCGCCGGGCGTGCAGATAACGCCTGTCTGTTCCATTAATTCCATGCAAAACTCCTGCGATGAGTTGAAATTAGGCGGGATTTTTGCCCACGCAAACATGGTGCCTTCGCTTTTGCGTACGTCCCAGCCGATTGCGCGCAGTCCGTTGTAGAGCACGTCGCGGCGTTCCTGGTATTTTTGGCATTGCGCCTTTACGCCGTCGAGCGGACCGGTCAGCGCGGCGATCGCGGCGTGCTGCGTCGGGAGGAACATACCGAAATCGTACTGTGAGCGCAGCAGTTTCACGGCGTCCACCACGTCTTTGTTTCCGACCACAAAGGATACTCTTGCGCCTGTGAGGTTAAAGGATTTTGAGAGTGAAAACAGCTCCACGCCGATTTCCTTGGCCCCGGGAAGCTCTAGGAATGAGCCGCCGTATACATCGTCGTAGATAATGTCCGAGTAGGCATTGTCGTGTACGATGATGATATTGTACTGTTTCGCAAAGGCAATCAGCTCGTCGTAAAATTTGCGCGGCGCGACTGCACAGACCGGGTTGTACGGGTAGGAAACCATGATATATTTAGCACGCCTTGCAATCTCCTTGGGAATTTCATCAAAACGCGGGAGGAACTGGTTTTCTTCCTTCAAATCATAGAAATACTGTTCGGCATATCCAAAATATGCACCGACTTCAAAGACGGGGTATCCGGGGTTCGGCAAAAGAACAACGTCCCCTTCATTGCACAGTGCCATGCCGATATGGGCAATGCCTTCCTGAGAGCCGTTTACGGAAGTGATTTCGTCCAGGGAAAGCATAACGCCGAAGCGCTTTTGATAGTATGCCTGAACGGCTTGCGTCAGTTCGGGTAAATCCCTGAGGGCATAGTGGAAGTTTTCGGGGTCCTTGGCAGCATTGACCAGCGCCTGCTGAATATGCGGAAACACGGGAAAATCGGGTGTTCCTACGGAAAGGTTGTAGACCTTTTTTCCGGTTTTGATCAGAGCGTCCTTTTTGGCGTCCAGCGCGGCGAAAATTCCTGTTTGGAAATGTGAGAGGCGTTTTGACGGTTCTATTTTCATAATCGGTTCCTTCTTTCTTTTATTTTATATTAAATTGCAACAGCGTAAATCATTGAAACAAAAAGCGAAGCTTTTTGCAATCGAGTGCGCTGGCACTCGATTTTTTATCTGTACAATCATTTTTTTGATGCACTTTGTCTAAATCGGGTATACCATATTGTGAGAAGAAAGTCAAATAAAATGCACCGTCTTCCTATGGAAAGCCGTTCCACGGAATACGGTGCATTTGCTGAATGGATTTGTATTTATCGAAATTTTCTTAACTGAATTTTCTGATTTTTAAATAAATTCCCCGCTCGTCTGCAATCCGCTGACATTCCGCGATTTCATCGGCGGGAAGGACATCTACAATGGATAATTGCGTGTGTGCAAATGCCGCCTGCGCAAGCGAGGCAAATTCGAGCAGCGCCGGAAACGCGTTTTCAAACTGTGGTCTTGTCACGGCGTCATACTGTTTTGCGGTTGGCGCGTTGAGGCTGATGGAAACGCTGTCAATCACGGCGGCAAGCTCGGGCACAATATTTCGCCCGTGATAGAGATTGCATAATCCGTTTGTGTTCAAACGTATGTTTAATCCGTATTTTTCTTTGGCGTATTTCGCGCTTTCCAATAAAATGTCAAGTGCGCAGGTCGGTTCGCCATAGCCGCAGAATACAAGCTCATCGTATCCGGTAAAATCAAAATTGTCCATAGCCGTTTTAATTTCCTCCGGCGTCGGGTCTTTTTGGTGCCAAAGCGTTTCGGCGTCGCCCACGCTGTCCTTTAGGGAGCGTATGCAGAAGGTGCAGCTGCAGTCGCACTTGTTTGTAATATTTGCGTAAACCTGATTTTTGTAAGTGTATAAAATGTCTGCCATAATCGTATCTCCATACTCCTTTCCTGCCGTTATCCCAGTGTGCTGTTCAGTCTGCTTTTAATATGTACCTTGTCAAGCGCAATGCCGAATATAATGAAGAAGACCGCACTTCCGCCCGACTGAATCAGGCTTCCGGACATGGATGCGATAAATGCACTTCCAAACGAGCCAAATAAAATATATTCTGCGAAAAAGTAGCAGACGCCTGAGATGAAGTAGGCAATCACGGTTGCAATCACGTTTCTCGGCGTGATGATTTTTGCCGATTTGTTGGTAAACGGAATGGTAATCAGCATTTTGATAATAATCGTTGCAGGCGCCCACATGGGGGCTGTCATCAAATCCGCAAGACCACCGCCGATTGCCGCCGCGGCAAGTGCGTATGGTGTGGGAAGCAGTGCGGCTGCAATGTAAATGATCGAGTCGCCAAAATGGATATATCCGCCGTTGATACCGGTCGGAATATGGCAGATATAGGCTGTCATTAGCGCAATCATTGCCGCCATAAGCCCTGTGAGTGTCACATAGCGCATTTTGGCGGATTGGGTTACTCTTGTCTTTGTGGTTGTGTTTGTTTTCATATTAATTCTCCCTTCTTGATATACCTGCGTAATCTCCTCTTTTCTGGATTTATCGTTCTATTTTTATCCTTGTCAGACTGCAATCAGCTGTCCAAGATATTTTTCAAAATCGACTCCGTGATTGCTCTCAATTTGTTCTGCCACGGCGTCTTCGATGGCGGGTTTTAAAAAGGAATCCGCTTTTTTTGCCGCGTCCTCGACGCTCAGACCGTTTACCAAAGCTGCACAGATTACCGCTGCAAAAAGATCTCCCGTGCCCGAAAAGCTTTGCGGGATATAGGGCATTTCGTGATAGAAGCAGGCGTCCCGGGTGACTGCCAAATTTCCCATATAAGAACCGTCTGTCGTATGCCGGATAATGCCGGTAATGAGCGAACATGCGTTTTTTGCCATTGCATTTAAAAGCTGTTTTGCAACGTCTAAGATGCGCGTAAGATAATCGTTTGTATCTGCAAACGCCGTAAGCTTTGCGTAGTCTGTTCCTGTCAAAAGGCAAAGCTCCGTGAGATTCGGCGTCGTGATGCTTGCACGTGCGCAAAGCTGTTTCATTCCGTCCAAAAGCTCCTGGCTGAATGCCTTGATGTGCCTGCCGTCGTCGCCCATGACGGGGTCGGCGAGGTAAATTGTGCCGTCTGTCTGAAACGCATCCAAAAAGCGGAGCACTTTTTTTATTTGGCTTGGACCTGCGAGGTAGCCGGAATGAATGCCGTCAAAGTGCGCCCCCATTTTTTTCCATTCGTCCGTAAAGAAGTCCATGCGGTCTGTGTAGTCGTCACAGTAAAAGCTTGGGAAGCCTGTTTGTGCGGATAAAACAGCCGTAGGAAGCGGCACGGCTTGAATCCCCATAACGGATACGACGGAAATTGCCGCCGTGAGCGAGCACTTTCCAAAGCCGGACAAGTCGTTAATCAGTGCAATTTTTTTCATGTGTTCCCCCGTTTTTTATGTTTTCTTTCCATGTTCTTCATATTGTATAACTATATAATATGAATGTCATTTAAAAAATACACAATTTTCACTTTTTTTTAGGGGACAGTTCGAAAAGAGTTGAGAAATATAGCATATAGTCTTATAATTTTAATAGTTGAACTGTTAACTGACCTATAACAAGAGGAGTATGTTTATTGTAGATGAGAGTATATAACAGGAAATTATGGAAGGTATTGATATTATTTCTGACTACGGCGTTTACACTGCTGGTATGTCTGAAAGGGGGAATCACAGATTTTATAGAACGCACAAGGTATATAGAAACTTATCGAAGTCAGGAAGAAAACTTAACAATTTCTTTATGGAATGGTGTGACAGATAATTCATGCGGCAACTATAAGATATTTCTCAATTGGTGGTGTAAGGAAAAAGATAATCACTATGTACTGTTTGTACCTGGCAGTATGAAAGAGGAAAAGTTATACTGGCTTATTGGAGGTCAGGGGGAAATACTGCTTGATCATAAAAAAATAAAGAATGGGGATCCATATGATTTTGACAGCGGACAATATGAGCTTGTGCTTAAGGAAAATGGTGAAGAAAAAAGTTACAGATTGGATATTTATCATACTTCATGTATAGCAACCTTGTTTTTGGAAACGGATTCCGGTTCTCTTTCGCATATTCATGAGTCAAAAGAGAACTACGAGAGCGGAAGGTATTTGTTTTTGGATGAAAGCGGAAAACCCTGTTATGAGGGAAAGATTGAAAATATTCATTGCCGTGGGAATTCCTCTTATATTGAAACGGATAAAAAGTCTTATTTGATGACCTTTGAGGATAAACGTGATTTGTTTGGAATGGGAGAGGATGCGGATTGGATTTTGACTGCCAATGCTTTTGATAATACGCTTCTTAGAAATATACTTGCATTTGATATTGCAAAGAAGTTACAACTTGCATATACGCCGGATGTTAAGTACACGGATGTTTATGTAAATGGAAATTTTATTGGTAATTATCTTTTGTCTGAAAAGGTGGAAATTGGAAAAAACCGAGTCAATATAACGAATCTTCAAAAAAACATGAAGGATTTAAATGTTTCGAGGGAGCTTGCAGAATATGAGTTTTTCATGGAACAGCAAGGAAGGCTTTTCAGTACAAAAGGATATCGGATTGAAAAGGAGCCGAAGGATATTTCGGGAGGTTATCTTCTTGAACTGGAAACAAGTGACCGATATGGGCTTGAGGCAAGCGGATTTCTGACATCAAGAATGCAGCCGGTTGTATTTGCAAGTCCGAAGTATGCGTCGTATAACCAGGTATCGTATATTGCTGAAAGGTATCAGGATTTTGAAGACGCTATGTTCTCAGAAGATGGATATAGTCCATATACCGGAGCGCATTATAGCGATTATATTGATATGGAATCCTTTGCACGGAAGTACTTGCTCGAGGAGCTGGTAAAAAATTTAGACGCGTCCTTTACGAGTCAATATATCTATAAACCCGTAGATGAAGTGAGCACAAAGTTTTTTGCGGGTCCTGCATGGGATTATGATAAATCAATAGCAGCATCGGGAGTAACGGATGACGGCATTGATTTGCATGATGCGGAAGGATTTTATGCAGCATTGCAGAGAAAAGATTCGGATATTTGGTATGCTCTATATCAGCATGAAGACTTCCGGGCTTTGGCAGCACAGATTTTTTTTGAAGAATTGGAGCCGCAGTTGAGAGAATCATTTGATGAAATGGTAGATGACTACAGTCATTCTATAGAAGCTTCCAATGTTTGCAATATTGTCCGCTGGAATACATTCTCACAATATAATGATCTTGGGGAAAAGCGGGACTGTTATGCGGAAAAGGTAAATGAGCTAAAGGATTTTATGCATAGGCGCATGGATTTTATGGGAAACGCATGGAATAATTATAAAAATAGATGAGAAAGGATTTGGGCTGTTATGATGATGGATATTTATGTGGATAAGTTATACAAATACGAGAGAAAGGAAGAACCCTGCTTTATTGGTATTCCGGTAAAAAAAGGGGAACTTCGTGATTTGGATCGGGTAACGGTTTTTCAGGATGACAGAGTGCTTCCGCTCCAAAAGAAAGTAACGGCAAGACATGATGACGGAAGCGTGAAATTTCTTTTTTTACGGTTTCTTGCAGATTTGCCTGCGAATAAGGGAGTTATTTTAAAGTGTGATATGAACGCACAGACAGATAAGCCTTCAGAGTTCTTTGAGGTCGGTGTTACACAAGGGCAGAAGGATATCAAAGTTGACACGGGTGTCATTTCTTTTGCGGTGGAAAATGACAGTGACAGCATTTTTCAATATCTTGAGGCAGACGGCAGACGCTATGAAAAGCGGCAGCTTGTCGGTCCTTTGCTTTGCGGCGGGGAAGGAAAGCGCTATCAGATGAAAATCGGACAGTGGAGCATTGTGGAAAGCGGTGCGGTTTGTGCGATTTTAAAGGCAAAGGGTACGAATGTGTGTGTGAATGCGGAAGCGGAACAGGTTGACTTTGAGATAAAACTGACGGCATATGCGAAAAAGCCGTGGATTGAGGTTTCTTACCGGATTATTAACACAACGTTAAAGCAGTTCCCGATTGCGTCGCTTGTGTTTGATGTAAAGCTTCGGAACAATGACAATAATGATGAAAAAATGACACAAGTGTCAGAAATTAGAACGTGCGCGGCGTCATCGAATTATAGAACGGATTTTCTGATTGGGGAACACGGCGAGGCCGTTTCAAAATATGTGGATGCGCAAAGTCTTGTGTATGAATCAAACGAGCACTTTGCGGAAGTTTTTTACGGTACGTTTTTTGCGGACAGTACGGACAAAGACGGCGGTGTCTGCGCTACGATTTTTCAGGCACAGCAAAATTATCCGAAAGCGGTGCGCGCTGACAACAAGGGGGTTTCGGTGATGCTTGTTCCTGAGGTCACGCCGGAATTCGGTGAGGACAAAGTGGTTATGGAGTCGGGGATGTCGCGGGAGCAGAAGTTTTTGCTGCATTTTCATGACGCAAAGGAGACACTTGAGGCGCTTGACAACCGGAGCCTGATTTATCAGATGCCGGACAGACCGTATGTGCAGCCCGAGGTACATCAGGAATCCGGCTGTTATCCTGACATTTTTACGGACAAGTATATTCCTGAGGCAGAGCAGGCATTGATTGCAAAGGCGGATGGTCATGCGAGGGCATATGGTATGTTGAATTTCGGTGATACGCCGGATATGAATTATACGACACAGGGCAGAGGCGGCGGAGATTTGGTGTGGAGCAACAACGAATATGATTTTCCACATGCGTGTGCGTTATTATATGTAAGAAATGGTACAAGGCGTTTTTTGGATTACAATATTGCGGCGGTCAGTCACTGGATGGATGTGGATGTGTGCCATTTTAGCGATGATCCGTTGTTTTTGGGCGGTCAGTGGGAGCATACGAACGGGCATTGCCGCGGGAACGCGATACCGCGGGAAAAATTGATGGTCTGTTCTCATCAGTGGGTGGAAGGATTGCTGGACTATTATCATTTTACGGGGGATGAAAGAGGACTGGAAACGGCGCTTGGGATCGGGAACAATGTGCTGCGGCTTTTGGATATGCCGATGTATGCCAAGGTGGGAGAGGCGAATGCGCGCGAAACTGGATGGGCGCTTCGTTCCCTGACGGCGCTTTATGTGGAAACACATGATAAAAAGTGGCTCGTAAAGGCGGATAAAATTATTCAGGATTTCAAGGTATGGGGGGATCAGTACGGCGGTGACTGGCTTGCGCCCTATACGGACAATACGGTGATTCGGGTAGGGTTTATGATTTCGGTGGCGGTAGGCTCTCTGATGCGCTATTATCGCGTTTTTCCGAGTGCGGAATTAAAGACCATGATGATAAACGCCGTGGACGATTTGATTGAAAACTGTTATATGGAACGCACGGGATTGTTTTATTATAAGGAACTGCCGAGTTTGAACCGGCTTGGAACCAACACGCTTTTATTGGAGTCGCTTGTGATTGCTTATGAACTGACGGGAGATGCGGCGTATTTGAAATACGGTGAGCAGACGTTTCAAAAGGCGCTTCGCGAACCGTCCGGCAGTTCGCTTGGGAAAAAGACCATATATGGCGATGCGGTCGTGGCAGGGAGCGGTAGTGCGAAAAATTTCGGACAGTGCTTTATTCCGCTTGCGATGTATTATAGGGTCATTATGAAAAGCGGCGTATATAAGGGGAGTTTAAGATGAAAAAGAAGAGTTTTGTATTTTATTTGATTGTGTTTTTGTGCGGTATTTTTTTGTCAGTGGCGGGGATTACGGTGCAGGCGAAAGAAGAGGAGGACAGCGGGGGATTTGTGATTGAGGCGCAGGTACAGCCCTCGGACGAACCTGTTTATCAGATTCAAATGACTGTTGAGAACTTCGGAGGTGACTGGGAAGGGATTGTGCGTCTTAGGATAGATACCGGATATGCCTCGTCCGGCGGGTGTGTTTACGATACTGTGCTTTCCCTGCCGCAGGGCAGTACAAAGCAGTTTGCGGTCAGGGTGCCGAGGGACGGAATTGACCGGACGGACGGGGTTGTTGTTGTTTCTTTGCTGGATCAAAAATCAAAGGTCGTTGCCAGGAAAGACTTTCCTAGGCTTTTGCAAAATCAGGCAGATGGCTTGTCGATGGGGATTCTGAGTGATGAATATACGTCGCTTACGTACTTGGATATGGGTGGAAATGAGATATCTTACGGGGACAGAACCCGTCCGATTAAGCTGGTGCAGTTGGCGCAAGGCAGTCTCGTGCAGACGTTGGACACATTGACTTTTTTGGTCATTGACAGTTATAATACGAAGATTCTGACGGATGACGAAAAGGCAGGGATTGAACGCTGGATTGACAACGGCGGAATCCTGCTTGTCGGTACTGGAAAGAACGCGGAGAAGACGCTTGGCGGTCTGGACTTTTTGGAGGTGGCGTACAAGGAGGCAGATGAAGTCGATCAAAATGTATATGACTGGAATTATTATGTGGATGTGTCGCAGCTATCCTGGGCAGATTTGGAGGATACTGCAGGCGATTCTTTCGGAGAAGAATATAACAGTGTGGGTCTTTCGCTTGTCAGTTCGCGGGGGAATGGCGCGGTGAGTGTTCTGCCCTGTGCGCTGACGGAGGTCGGCAGGCTTGGAACGGACGCTTATGAGAGAAATGAAGAGGACGGGGATGCTTATCTTTTATCGACACAGGAATCTTTGGTGGAGACGATTTTAAATATTCCGATGAATTACGCGAATCTGCGTTATCCGTCGGGGGATTCGTATTATCAGATGGATTACAATATGCAGCGCATTTTTCCAAGCCTCGGAAAAGGCAGCAGCCGTCTACGCTTTGGCGGTTTGAAGCTGCTTGTGGTTTTGTATGTGGTTTTTGTGGGTCCGATTTTGTATTTGATTTTATGCGCGGTGAAAAAGCGGGATTTCTACTGGATTGCGGTGCCTGCGGCGACGCTTGTGGGAATCTTTTTGGTGTATTGGACAGGCAGAGGCTTTGAGGTTGCAAGCACGAATGTGTATTCGGTTACGGTGAAAGACCTTTCGGAGAATGGAAACGCAACAACGTATCTGCGCTGTTATGATGCGGGACATAAGGAATGGAGCCTGCAAATGGCGGATAGATATACGTATGCGGGACCGATGACGAATCGATATTTTTATTATAACGACGAGGGGGATTATTATCATCGGATTCGAAAAGAGGGGGACAGGCTTTTTGTCGGGTATCATCCGAAGGTCGGATTTGAGGATGCTTATTTTATGGCGGGTGCGAAAAATACGATGGAAGCCGGAAGCATTTTGTGGGATGGCGTGAAAATGGTTACCAATGAAACACCGTACGATTTTTTGTATTTTGCGGTGATTAAAGATGACGATATGTTGATTTATAAAGACCTTCCGGCGGGGGAGAGCGTTGCGCTGGATGAGAAGAACTGTGAATACACAGATTCAGTGAGCATCTCGAATTACTATTCCAAAAATTCCTATGCACCTGCGGAAGCTTATTTTTACGGATATTTGCGGGATTCCCTGCGCGCGGACGAGAAGGTGGACATTGATGTTAAGGCTGCGCTTGGTATGGGAATTTCCGGTGCAAGTTTTAAAATGGATGATGATAAGGTGATGATTGTCGGCGTGACAGAGAATTGGGACAAAACGGTGGACGATAATTGCAGCGAAGTGTCTTACGGGTGTTTGTATACCGTAATGGAGGAATAGTATGTTATATATTAATAATTTAACAAAGAATTACGGTTCGTTTACAGCGGTCAATCACTTGACGCTGCATATTCCGGAGGGGGATTTGTTCGGGTTTGTGGGTCCGAACGGTGCGGGAAAGACGACGACAATCCGCATTGTCTGCGGTTTGCTTCGGGCTAGCGGAGGCTCGGTACGGATTGGAACGACTGCGGCGGCTGTGGGAAGTAAGGAGATGAAACGCCTGATTGGGTATGTGCCTGACTTTTTCGGGGTGTACGATAATCTCAAGGTGCGGGAATATATGGATTTATATGGTTCCATGTATGGTATGTATTCGCGGGATATTGCAAAGCTTTCGGATGATTTGCTGGAGCTTGTCAATCTTACCGACAAGAAGGAATTTTATGTGGATACGCTTTCCCGCGGCATGAAACAGCGCCTTTGTGTGGCAAGGGCATTGCTGCATAATCCGAAGCTGCTGATTTTGGACGAGCCAAGCTCTGGCTTGGACCCAAGGGCGCGGGTGGAAATGAAGGAATTGTTAAAAAATCTACATTCCATGGGAAAGACAATTGTAATCAGCTCCCATATTCTTTCGGAGCTTTCCGAGATGTGTACCAGTATCGGCATTATGAACGGCGGACAGCTGATTACTGCGGGGCGGATTGAGGATATTATGCAGCAGCTTGGGGGCGGTAAACGCATCCATATTCAGATTGTTTCCGACATGGAAACGGCTGTGCGTCTGTTAAAGGAACAGGCAAATGTGCGTGTGGAATCGGTGCGTGAGAATGAAATCATTGTTTCAAACAATGGCACGGATGAAGAAATCAGTGCACTGATTGGAAGGCTGATTCAGAATCAGGTGGTTCTGACGGGCTTTTACAGGGAAGAAGGCAGTTTGGAATCGCTGTTTATGCAATTGACAGGAAAAACGGAGGATTGAGATTATGAGAATACACTTAAATCCTATTGTGAAGAAGGATTTGCAGGTGACGGCACGCAGTATGAAATTCAGCTGGGGACTGTTTGCCTACGAGGCGGTGCTTGTGATGGCATTTTTGCTTGCGATGGCGGTGATACAGGCACAGAGCGACAGCATTTACAGTGACAACAATATTTACAGTTACTTAATCTATCTGTTTCCGGTGCTTGCGGTTGCGCAGGTGTGCATTGTGGCGCTGATTGTGCCGATTATTACGGCGTCGTCGATTTCGGGGGAGCGGGAGCGACAGACTTTTGATATTATGCTGACGACCTGCATGTCGCCGTTTTCGATTGTCATAGGTAAAGTGATTTCCGCGGTGATTCGGATTTTGTTTTTTGTGGTGGCGGGAATGCCGATTATGGCGCTTTCGTTTGTCGCGGGAGGTCTTAGCTGGAGCAGCCTGTTTTACTTTGTACTGACGATTATTTTGCTGTCGGTGTTATCGGGAAGCATCGGGATTCTTTGTTCCTCGCTTTGCCGCAAGTCCATAACGGCAGTGATTTTGTCATTTGCGTTTTATTTTGTGATTTATTTTCTGACCTTTGTCCCGCTGATTTTAAAGATGCTTTGGAGCAAGGCGGAGCGCGCGGGAGAGTCAATGCTGTTCTTGCTGTTTAATCCGTTTGTGTTTTTTGAGGAATTTTTCATGCAGATTATGACGGGAGAATCGCTGTTTGGTACGGCGGGATCGAATTTTTCCCAAAAGGAGGTCGGTTTTTTCACATATTATTTGTCGCAGGGAAAGACGTGGATGTTTTTATCGGCGGCATGTATTTTGGCGCTGTCCTTGCTGTTTATGCTGGCGGCGGCATGGAAGATTAATCCGATGCATGGGACGACAGGAAAGAAGGCAAAAAAGTAAACTTTATTGAATGTTACCGTCTCTTGCCATTTCATTGACTTTAGTGTAGAAAATCGTATAATGGAAATACCAATTAAAATGAAATGGAGGGTGGGTTACATGAACGAAAAAACAGCGAATGAGGAACATAAGACAAGAGGTTTTCGGAGTTTGACGGTAATGCTGATTTTAATTATTTGTATTATGGTTTCTATTCCCACAATTGGATTGGCGTGTTTGGGAATTTATGATTTGCGCCAATCAATGGAGGAGTCTGTAGAACTGTATGAGACCTCCATGATGGACGGCGATCTGATGGAGATTAAATCCCAGGTTCAGGGAGGCGATAGCGGTAATACAGAGCTGTTATGACCGCAGCCAAAGCGGCGAACTGACGGAAGCGGAGGCTATGGAGATGGCAAAAAACGCAGTTCGTGCCATGCGCTACAGGGACGATGCATCGGGTTATATTTGGATAGACGGTAAGGATTATGTGTTGGTTATGCACCCTATTTTGACAGAGCAGGAGGGTAACAACCGATATGATATGACCGACCAAAACGGTGTGACGGTGACGCAGAATGTGGTGACGTCCGCGCAGGCGGGAGGCGGATACAATGAATTTTATTTCACGAAGTCGGATGGTGTGACGGCTGCACCTAAGATTGCATATTCCGAGATGTTTGAGCCGTGGGGCTGGGCAGTTGCCACCGGAAATTATGTAGATGAAATGAATGCAAAGATAGAAGGAATGAAAGCGTCTATTGAGAAGCAGTTTTCAGGAATGCTTTTGATTTATGGCGTTGCGGCGGTTGTAATGTTGTTTGCCGCATTGGGAATTTCCGCAGTGAGCGGTGTCCGGCTTACGAAAGGCATTAAAATGGTGGAGAGCAATCTTCATCAGGCGTCAATGGGTGATTTAAGATTTACGGTCAGTCCGGTACTGATGAAGCGTGTCGATGAAATCGGGTCGATGGCGCGTTCTTTGGAAAATGTCCGTCAGTCTTTGGCAAACATGCTTGGAAGTGTCGTACATACCGGAGAGAGTCTGATGCAGATCAGTGAACGGTTTAGCGAGAAATTTGAATATATTTCAAAGAGTATCAAAGACGCCAATCAGGCGATTGATGATTTGGCGCAGGGCGCAACCAATCAGGCGAATGAAACGGAAACAGTGAATGATAAGATTGTAGAGCTGGGCGGCGAGGGCAGGGGAATCCGGAAAGGGATTTGCCGTTGTGGCGGAAGAAATCCGTAATCTTTCCGAGGAGTCTTCAAGCAATGCGAAGGAGATTGAGGAAATTGTGAAGGAGCTTATCTATAATGTGGAAAGTTCTGTCAACAAAATGGATGAGGTCATGCTCAATGTGCAAAAGCAGCAGACCAGTTTGGAAGAAACAAGAACCGTGTTTCATCATTTAAACAATGAAGTTTCTTTGGTGGAAGAAGTGACTGGAGAAATTGGAGGTCAGACGGAGGTTTTGAACTCGTTAAAGCAGATTGTTACGGATTCTGTCAATAGTTTGGCAAGCGTGGTTGGGCAGAATGCGGCATCTACAGAAGAAACGAGCGCCAGTGCGACACTTGGGTGTGCGGAAGATACGCATGGATTGGTGAAACTGAGACATTTGCTGAATGAACAGGCAAGTAAGTTCCAGTTGTAATTTGATATTTTTTTAAACCGCTGTTTGAGTAGGACAGCGGTTTGTTACTGTTTAGACAGGACTTAGCAGTTACTGCTAAGTCCGTGAGAAAACGTATCGCAGTCAAGTAAAAATCCATTTGCGAAGCAAATTTTGCATGGATTTTTACCTGTTACTGGAACGGAGTGAACAGTAACAGCGGTTTTTGCGTCAAGTGAAGAAGTTATTGAAAAGTGGGAAGACTTACAGTATGATAAAAGACAGTAGAGCGTGTTAGTTGTAAAATTGCAGAGGAATGTAGAAAGAGAAAATAAGATGGAGAAAAACGTATTTTTGAAAATCATTAAAACATACCGCCGCAGGCTGAATATAGCAGGCTTTCTCAAAATTCTGCTGTTCGCGCTGTGCGTCGGTGCTGGCGCGGGGATTTTTCTGCAGGCAGCGGCATTTATCATACCGATGTATTATGTAAATCTATATATCGTTGGGGCATTGCTTCTTGCGGTATTGGCAGCGGTTGCAGGCGCATTTGTGAAACGGATAAATATGGAGCAGGCGGCGCTTGCGATGGACCGTTTTGGCTTTGCGGAGCGGATTGTGACCGCTTATGAGAATTTGGCGCAGGAGGGCGATTTGATTGTATTGCAGCGGGAGGACGCGATAGAAAAGCTGCGTGCGCATCAGGACAGGATACGCATTCCGCTGATGCCGCCTTTTCGGAAAATCCTTTTGCTTTTGGGAATGCTGGCGCTTGTGACGGGGCTTGCGTTTGTGCCGTCCGTAACGAAGGAGCGCGCGGCAGAACTGCATCATGTGAAGGAAGATGCGAAAGAGAAGACGAAGGAGTTGGAGGAGCTTGTGGAAACTTTGGAGGAGCTTGCGCAGGAGGAGGCGCTGACGCCGGAGCAGCAGACGCAATTACAGGAAATGATTGAGAGCCTTGAGTCGTCGCTATCCGAGTATCAGCAGGCGGTTTCGTCGCAGATGCTTGCGGCGGCGTCACAAAAGCTGGATTATAAGTATCAGAATATGGCGGATCAAATGTCCTCCCTTGCCCAGAGCTTGCAGAACGGCGCGTCGGTATCGGTAGCGTCCCTGGAGGCAATGCAGGAGATGGCGCAGCAGCTGCAGAAAATGAGCGGTCAGCAGCTTGCGCAGGGGAATAATGGACAGGGAAACGGTCAGAACGGTCAAGGCGAAAACGGTCAGAATGGTCAGAACGGACAAAACGGAAACGGGAATAATGGACAGAACGGACAGAACGGAAACGGTCAGGGCGAACAGGGACAGAATGGTCAAAGCGGTCAGGGGAACAGTCAGGACGGCGATGGTCAGGGCGGTCAAGGAAACGGCAACGGTGACGGAAACGGGGGGAACGGCAGAGGCACGGGCAGCAGTGACAATGCACATGATTATGTCAGCGTTCCAAATGCCATTGCGGACAGTGAAAATCTGACGGGAAATGCCGGAAATCACGACGATTCCGACTTTTTCCGCGCACAGAACGGGCTGAGCTGGGAGGGCGAGCATATTTCCCACGAGGCGGTTATCGGCAGCTATGAGCAGAACGCTTATGAGGGCATTTCGGCGGGGAAATATCCAAGCGGTATGGAGGATATTATTAAGGAGTATTTTGCAAGCTTTAACACGCCATAATAGAAGAATGTGTGTTCGATCTGTGCTGCGAAAGTATTTTGGATACGAAAGACAGCGTATGGGAACGGTTTTGGGAACCATGGAACAGGAAAGGAACGGTAAATGACATATACAGTAATTTAAAGGATTTTGCCTATTGCGGAGGCGTCAGTTAGGGCGTATTGTTTTTACCGTTTGGTAAAGCCGTTTCTGTGTTCTCCCGGGATGCTGCAAAAGCGGGGGTGTGTGCGCCTGGTTGGTGTGGCATACGCTTTAATTATGATATTGCTTCCTATCATGCCGTTTGTCGGGGACGCTTATACGGCATATGGCTTGGGCAGTCTGCTGATGTTTTTGGTTCTTTGTTTGACAGATAAAAGAAACTATAAACAGAAAGCGTTTCTTGTCATGGTCTTTTTTTCCTTGAACTGGCTTTCTTCGGCAATGGCGGAAATCATTTACGATAACCTGTATGCATTTGCCGAGCGCACAAGTTATATGAGAAGCCATTTGGATATGTGGGTTGCGCTTTATATCGGGGTAAGTGCGGTTTATCTTTTGCTGGAGTTTTTGTTTACGGCGGTTGCGATTTGGCAGGTGCTAAGGGCGTACAAAAACAAACGGACGGACATGCGGGGCAGGGAGCTGATTATGCTGTCGCTCCCTTCGCTTATGGGCGTGATGGCGTATCAGATTATACAGCATCACCGCATGTTTTACATTGTGGAGGGCGGCGAAAATAAGGCCGGTTATGATTTTCTGATGGTGTTGTTTTACGCGGCGAGCGTCATTGCGATTGTCGTGGTCATTGTGTTGTATCAGGATATTCGGGCAAAAGAGGAGGAAAACCGGCAGGCGGAGTTTCTTGCCATGCAGGTGGACAATATCCGGCGGCATATTGGGCATGTGGAGAGTCTTTATCAGAATATCCGCAGCGCGAGGCATGATATGACGAACCATATTGTCACCCTGGAACGGCTTTATGAGGAAAATAAGACGAAGGAGGCAGTCGCGTACGGAACGGACTTAAAGGCTGCGCTTTTGGAAGTTACGGGAGAGATCCAAAGCGGCAATCCTGTGACGGACGTTATTTTACAGGAGCGGAAAAAAGAGGCGGAACAAAAGAACATACGTTTTGAAACTGCGTTTTATTATCCGAACGGGGCGTCTATCAATGCGTTTGATGTGAGTGTGATTTTGCACAATGCGCTGCACAATGCGATAGAATATGCGGCGGAGTGTGAGGCGCCGTTTATTTCTATTCGGTCTTATCACAGGAAGAATGCGTATATGATAGAGGTCTGCAACAGCTTTTGCGGGACTTTGGAATGGGACGCGCAGAGCGGGCTGCCGATTACGTCAAAGCCGGGGGACGGTCATGGGTATGGATTGTCCAATATCCGCAGGGTGGCGCGCAAGTATGAGGGGGAACTTGCGATTGACGTGAAGGACGGGGTGTTTTGCTTGAGTGTGATGTTGATGATGGCGGCAGTTTCCGAGGAAGATATTGAGTAGAAATTCATATGAGGAAAAAGAAGCGCAGGGCTCCGATTCAGATTGGCTTGATCATTGCATTTGTCTTATTGGCGGGAACCCCATCGCTTGCGGAAGATGTATATTTTCAGTCGTATTCGGTCAAGGACTTGGAGACGACGATATACTAATATGATGCTCGGACGAAAACGGTACAGGAAGTGGGGCGTGTTTTGGGCTATTTTCACAATTGTATCATTGACAGCGGGAAAACAGCCATTACGGGAGTGAGAAGTCCTTTTTTCCCGCCGCAGATGTCGGAAGCGGAATCGGATTCGCAATTTGGCATCATACGCTTTTTCTTGGAGAGCGGTAGGTCAGAACTTTTGCGCAGTGAGGAGCAGCTGTGCATTGGGGAAAAGGAACATATTGTTTGGAACCAAACATTTCCGTATGGCGACGGAAATCAAATGTGCATTTGTTATAAGGGGCAGGAAACGTGTTATCACATGAAAACGCGGGAAAGGAAGGAACTGTTCAAGGGTATCAGACAGTGCAGCATTTCGGATAATGGCAGAAAAGCCGTTTCTTTTCAGGACGGTGCAAAGGCAAAACGGATTTATTTATATGACACTGCGCGCAAAACGCAGCAATGCATTTTGTGAAATTATTAAACAGCAGTGATATCCGCATCAAAATTTGTAATTTACGGACGGGAAAAAGTACCTGTATTTATTTGCACCAAAATGCGCCCGCGTCTACGGAATATGAATTTATTAGAAATGCAGATGAAAATGGCGGAATGTAGGTTAGATTTGGAGGGAAAAATGAGCGGGAAGCGTTATCAGATAACATATCCTTTTGCAAAGTCGGTTTTTGCCGCGAAGATGATAGAGCGGACGGTTCCAGTTGATGTTCGGGAGCGGATGAAACGTCCGTTGGGCAGGAAATTGGAGGGCAGGGTTTTTTTGAGCGAGGTCGGGGCGGACCATTTTCGGGTTGTGACGTATCCTGACCAGTGGGAACCTTTCAAACGTCCGTTTGGCATCATAAGGGAAGTACCTGTTTGGATAAATCCTTCCTGTGTTTACGGGATACTTCATGAGTGCGACGGTCATACGGTTGTTGACTGTACAATTGATATTTATATTGGCTCAAAAATGATGTCCGTTTTTGGGATTGCTTTTGGGGGACTGGGGGCGCTGATAGCAATCCTCGGTTCGATTGCAGACGGTTTTACACCGATGGCATTGTTGGGAATAGGTGTATTTGCAATGCTGTTGGTCTGCTCGATTTTAGCGCTGCAGCCGCATCAGAGTGAGCATGAGGTGCTGATAAAATTTATGGAGGATTTGAAAAACGAGGAAATATTTTGACGATAAAACGGCAGAGGAGGCGTGTATATGGTGTACATCGCGGTCTTTTATTTCATTGCCTTGGGACTGGCTGCGCTTGCGATGGTTTTTTGGATTGACCGAAATTGGTTTAAACAATATATGAAGGAAGTAAACGGCAGGGTGCAGTTGGCAAAAATCAAGCGGTGGGAAGCGATTTACCTGCAGCGTCCTACGGTTTATGAGTTGTGGATTGAACTTGAGGAAAACGGGGAGCAAAAGGAGCGGCTGATACGGTCAAGCGGCTCATTTCTCAAACGGTATCAGCGGGAAAAATCCATACGGGTTGTTACCATACCGGGAACAGATTTGGTGTTTGCCGAGGAAGAGAACTGGCAGGAGCAGAATGCGTCGGTGGGGATTATGATAGCGGTTGCTTTTGTTTTGGAATTGCTGATGATTGCAATGGCGGAGGCGGTTCCTTTCAAAACGGCAGGATATTGCATCGTTGTTCTGTATTTCGGGGCGCTGCTTTTTGCCTTGTGGCACAGGACGAAGCTGCGGGCGTGCGGCGGACATAGAACGAGAATGAAATATCTTACGGACTTGCCGTGCGATGCGGTTATCGAAACGCTTGGGCAGGAAACAAACGGTGCATTTTTGCTGAAAAAGGAAACGGAGCATGTCAAGGACAAATGCTATCTGCTTTCCATGCGGTGCGGCGCTTGTGAAAAAGCGCGGTATCGGGTGTTTGTGACGCCGACGCAAAACGGCAGCGCGGTGTGGGTTTATCTGTTGGCGTGCGGCAATCCGTATGCGCTGAACCGTTACGCGGAGCAATTGAAACGGTTCCTGCAGGGGCGGATTGAGGCGGTCAGGGTAAAATGTCGATAGACATTATACCCGCCCGAATGGGCATGCCTTAACCGTAATTGCGAAGCAATTATGGTAAAATGTCGATAGACATTATACCCGCCCGAATGGGCATGCCTTAACCGTAATT
>CAJTSD010000014.1:0-4455 GCA_910578795.1 uncultured Lachnospiraceae bacterium | reverse complement strand
TGCGAAGCAATTATGGTAAAATGTCGATAGACATTATACCCGCCCGAATTGTCTAGCTTGAGGTTAAATGCACTTAAGCTTACGCCGAGTGGTTCGGTGCTTTTTGTGCTGACCTCGAGCGGTTTTGCGTGGGCGTCTGTTTTCAGGATTGCGGCGTGCAGACTTTCTATGAACTTTTGCTTTTGCGATACTGCAAAGCCGGGAAACCAGTTGAAGGTGTATTGTTTGCTGATAACTTTTTTGTCTTGGATAAAAAATGCGGGGCGCTCTGCCATTGTATACCTCCGTAATTTAACTTGTGCAATTTCTGTATCATCCGAACGATGCTTCAGGGTTCTAATTCGGAGATGATATCTTGAATTTCAAGCGCGGCGTCCTCTACGCGAAGTGCGGCTTCTTCACTCAAAAATCTGTTTCCGCCCGCCAGTTCGTCAATCAGGTTAAAAATGGATACCGCGTCGGCGACAGGGATGGAGCCGTTTGCTTTCCATTCGGATAAGTGTTCGTTCAGGTAGTCTGTAATGTCTGCAAAAAGTTGTTCGTTGAATGTGTTGTTGCAACGTAAGTGTATCAATAAACCGTTTTCTCCTTGGACCATATCAGGGAAATCCATTTTGTTACCTCCGTTTGTGTGGGTTGATATTTTGTTTTATTATAGGATAGTTGTGTGGGTTCGTTTTTCTTCTAAATTTAACTGGTTTTAGGTGCAGAGTCTACAAATCTTGCGGTTGCCTAATAGGTAAAATGTGATATACTGTTATTAGAAATGGTTTGCGCTGATTATAATGAGAGGATTTTATATGAGTAACAAGGTGAAAATACGGGAAGAGGCAAAAAAATTAAATCCGATTGATGATTTGATGTTCCGTAAGATGGCAGAGGATAAAGATTTTTGTCAGGAAATACTTCGAGTGATACTTGAAGATGATAAGTTGATTGTTCTTGAATCGATTCCGCAATGGATGGGCGCGAATTTACAGGGGCGTTCTGTGATTCTTGATGCAAAATGTGTCAAGGGCGATGGCACCCAAATAGATATTGAAGTGCAGAAGGCAGATGATGATGACCATCAGCGCAGGGTTCGCTATAATGGTGCTGTTCTTACAACGAATATTGCTAATCCGGGTATTCGCTTTAAAAACGTTCCTAATGTTTGTATGGTTTTTATTTCAAGATTTGATATATTTCGGGGAAATTTTCCGCTTTATCATGTTGACCGCAGGGTAAGGGAAACAGGAACGGTTGTTAATAATGGTTTTGAGGAAGTTTACGTGAATACTGAAATTAAGAATAATTCAGACGTTTCTGAACTTATGGAAGTATTTGTAAAAGATGATATTTATAATAGCAAATTCCCAAAAACTTCCGATGGCAAACGCAGGTATAAAGAAACAGAAGGAGGATTGAATGCTATGTGTGAGATTATGGAACGGCTTACCGCAGATGAAAGAAACAAAATTAATCGTTTAACGATCCTTTTATTGAAAGACAAGCGATATGATGATTTGGAGCGTGCCGCACAAGACGAAGAATTTCAGAAAAAACTTATGGATGAATTACTTTCCAAAGAAATAGATAACTGATTGATATTAAGATAACAGTAAACGCAAATATAATTTACGCATACTGTTACAGTTAGAAACTCCATTGTTAAGAGGGCATTGCCGCTGCAATGGAGTTTCTTTAGCAATAAGGTAGAGTTTTTCAAATTACTGAGGAGGACATAAGAGTGGCAGTAAAAATAAAGACAAAAGAGGTTTCGATGGAAGAGGCTTTGTGGAAGTCTGCGGATAAGCTGAGAGGTTCGGTTGAACCGTCTGAGTATAAGCATGTGGTATTAAGTTTGTTTTTCCTAAAATTTGCCAGTGATAAATTCGAAGCGCAGAGGGCGAAAATCATTGCTGACAGTATGGAGAAATTTGTGGATAATGTTGCTTTTTATACAAAAGACAATGTGTTTTATCTGCCGCCCGAAAGCAGATGGACTTATATTATGGAAAATGCCAAGCAGGACGATATTGCGTTAAAGATAGATACGGCGCTTTTTACGATTGAAAAAACAAATTCGATTTTAAAAGGTGCATTACCAGATAATTATTATTCCCGGTTACAAATTGACACAGTTAAACTGGCATCTTTGTTGGACGAAATTAATAAGATTGACACTACAAAGGATAAAGAAAATGACATTATTGGTCGTATGTATGAATATTTCCTTAGTAAATTTGCGATTGCTGAGGGAAAAGGGAAGGGAGAATTTTATACGCCCAAAACGATTGTAAATCTAATAGCAGAACTTATAGAACCTTATGACGGAACGTTATATGATCCATGCTGCGGTTCGGGTGGCATGTTTGTACAGTCCATAAAGTTTATTGAGGCGCATCATGGGAATAAAAAGAAGGTTTCCATTTATGGACAGGAGTATACGAATACCACCTATAAGCTTGCGAAGATGAATTTGGCAATTCGGGGAATATCGGCAAATCTTGGAGAAATGGCAGCGAATACGTTTACAAATGACCAGCATAAAGATTTGAAAGCGGACTATATTATGGCGAATCCGCCGTTTAATCAAAAAGAATGGCGTGCTGCTGATGAACTGACAGATGATGCAAGGTGGAATGGATATGAGATACCACCAAAAAGCAATGCAAATTATGGGTGGATATTGAATATTGTGTCAAAAATGTCACAAAACGGAGTGGCGGGATTTTTGCTTGCTAATGGTGCATTGTCTGATGATGGAACGGAATTAAAAATCAGACAGAGATTGATTGAAAATGATTTGGTGGAAGCAATTTTGATTTTGCCCCGCAATCTTTTTTATACAACGGATATTAGTGTGACGCTTTGGATTTTGAATAAGAATAAAAAAGAGCGTACAGTGGATATGAATGGGGTGGAGAAGCATTATCGCAATCGGGAAAAGGAAATACTCTTTATGGATTTGCGGCAGATAGGAAGTCCATATGAAAAGAAATACATAGAGTTGACAGAGGCGGATCGGGCAAAGGTGGTTGAAACTTACCATAATTGGCAGCAGGCAGGGTATGAAAATGCTTATGAGAATATACCGGAGTTTTGTTATTCTGCCGGTTTTAATGAAGTGGCAGAAAAAGGCTTTACCCTTGTACCAAGCAGATATATTGAGTTTGTGAATCGGGATGAAAATATTGATTTTGATATGAAGATGAAAACGCTGCAAGCGGAGTTGAAGGAGTTGCTTACTGAGGAGGAAAAATCGAAAGCGGATTTGTTAGAGGTGTTTAAGGAGTTGGGGTATGAAATTGAATTATAAGACACTGGAAGAACTTGTTATTAGGATTGATGAAAGAAATTCTAATAATAAAACTGATGTTCTTTTAGGATTAAGCATTGATAAATGTTTCATTCCTTCCGTTGCAAATACAATAGGAACAGACTTAAAAAATTATAAATTAATAAGAAAAAATGATTTTGCGGTTAGTTTAATGCAGGTTAGCAGAGATTCCCGAATTCCGATAGCAAGGCAGACAGAATATGAGATTGCAATTATGTCGCCTGTATATCCGATATTTAGAGTAAGAAATTCTGATGAAATTTTACCAGAATATTTGGAATTGTGGTTTAAAAGAAACGAATTTGATAGAGAAGCTGCATTTATTGCGGTCGGTGGTGTCAGAGGTAGTATGCAATGGAATGAATTTGCACAGATGAAAGTATATGTTCCTAAGATTGAACAACAAAGAAAAATTGTTGAAGCGTATAAGATTGTGGAGGAGAGAATTAAACTTAAACGGAAGATAAATGATAATTTATCAAATATCGAACAAGCAATTTTAGTTGAAGCAATCAACAGTAACTCAACCACACAAATAGCTCTTGAAAACCTCGTAGAGTTTATTGATGGTGATAGAGGAAAGAACTATCCAACTTTTGACGAGTTTATTGCTACGGGTTACTGTTTGTTCTTAAATGCTTCCAATGTTACTCCGAAAGGTTTTAATTTTGGTACTTGTTTGTTTGTAACTGAGGAAAAGGACAAAGCGATGAACAAAGGACATCTTTCACTCTACGATATAGTTCTCACTTCTCGTGGAACACTTGGTAATGTAGCTTTGTATGATAAGCATATTAAATATAAAAATGTTCGTATTAATTCAGGTATGCTCATCATTCGCCCAAAAACTCAACTGTTATCTCCATATTTCATATATGTTCTTTTGAGAAGTTCATATATGAAAGCCGCCGTTGAACAATTCAAATCGGGTTCTGCTCAACCACAATTACCGATAAAGGATTTACAGAGAATAACCTTTGAAATTCCTGAGTCCGATGATGTTCTTTGTGTATTAGATCACCAATTTAAGTCTATTGAAGAGCAAATTTCAATCAATAAGCGGGAAGTGGACAGTTTAAATAATCTAAGTAGTATTTTGCTTGCTGAATTAAGTTGCTAAATTATTATCTATG
>CAJTSD010000013.1 GCA_910578795.1 uncultured Lachnospiraceae bacterium | reverse complement strand
TATTTTTTACGGACTTTTGACCGGATGTCGTTTCACGCATGATGCGCTCTATCCGTTTGTGGTTGAACTGCTCATTTTACCTCACGGGTGATCTTTTTGCTGCCGTAAGTCCCGTGGGACGCTTCATGGATCCGGCGTATCTGCTCCAGAAGGGAGCTATTCTCCAATTGGCGGGCGCCTGGTGTTCGTCTGCGCCATGCATAATAGCCGCTTTTGGAAACCTGAAGCCATTGCGCCATCTTTGCGATCTGGTATTTGGAGCGGTTGTGTTCCATGTAAAGATAATGGATCACTTCAGGTTCTTTGCAAAGAAGGCGCTTGCTTTTTTTTAAAATTCATTTTCCTGTTCCAGATCTTTTATGCGTTTTTTGAGGGCGCGCAGTTGGGCATCTTACTGATGGAGGTTACCGCTGCCGACGAAGGGTTCTGTGGGATGTTCCTTAAAGCGGGACATCCATGTGTAGAGGGTGTTTACATTAATGCCGAGTTCTCTTGCGACCTGTGCTGCGGGTATTCCCGACTGAACACGTTTACATGCTTCCTCCTTGAATTCGATACTATACGTCTGTGCCATAATCTTTCCTCCTGACTCTGCTGGATAGATTATACCATTCGTTCTATATGTCTATTAAATGGGGTATAAGGAATGTTGCTTACGGGAAAATAATCTATGCGGTAAAACAAAGTCATGTGAATTGTGTCGGTATATGAGAAATGTAGCGCGATTATGGGACGGATTTTGTGATACGCCTGTTGAACATGGATGCATAACAGAAGAATGGAATACATTTCCTATAGGGACAGCAAGGGTGGATATTGTAGATTGGTTTCGTAAGACCTTTGAAGTGGATCTTGATGCTTTAAAGGAAATGACGGGGAGATACATAAATACTGACAGCGAGAGTCATAAGCAGAGGAGTGTATATGAAATATATGGGGAACAGATAACACATGAAGATATGGAACGGTTTGGCAGACTTTTTAAAAGGGCACCTAAAGTACGTAGGTAGTATGAAAAATTAAAATGAGTGCCTGCATCAATAATATGTATTTAAAGAGATAGTATTTACTTTAGATGGTAGATACTATTTTTTGTTTATAATAAGTGCATAATAACATCTTAAGTATACAGGAAATTAACAGCTAAAATTATAATAAAAATTTTAATGAATTTATTGCATATAATAAGAGTAAAGTATATAATAAAGATAATAAGGAGGCTGATGCTATGGGTGCAACTTTATTGGATTTAACAGAAAGGCTTGTTCCAATATCTGATTTTAGTCAGGGGAAAGCAGGAAAAATTTTTAATGACGTGGCGAAAAACAACAATGAATATATCATATTGAAAAACAATCAGCCAACGGCGGTATTATTATCCGTAAAAGAATACAGGGAAATACAAGAAAAGTCTGCCAAGTTGGAAGAATTAATGGAAAAAATTGAAAATATGAGGTTATTGAAACTTGCAGAGGAACGGGAGAGCAGCAATACATCTTCTTTTGAAGCATTTGTAAATGAACAGGGATTTTCAATGGAAGAACTGGAAGAAATTTCTGAAAGCGTGGAGTTTGAATAATGGCATGGAATATACGTATAACAGATGAAGCGAAGAAGGACTACGAAAAAATAGAAGAAAGTGTGCGCAAACAGGTATTGGCAGGTATCGTCAAGGTATCAAAAGCACCTTTGCCAAGTCCAAATGGCTATGGAAAACCATTGGGGAATAAAAAGGGTAATAACCTGACAGGATTCTTTAAAATAAAATATCGCGGAATTGGGATAAGGGTTGTATATACTTTGGTCGTGGATAAAATGACAATGAATATAATGGTAATTTTGCAAAGGGACGATAATTACTGTTATGATTTGGTTGCAAAGCTATACGATAAGTATGGTGATGATGTGTTTAAGGATATATTTGGAGAATTTTAGTTTGCTAGGAAGCACCAAAAGATGTATTGTTCATTGGATGGTGCTTTTTTGTGTGTGATTTGTTTTTATATTGGCAGAAGAGTTTTTATGTAATTTCTATTGGTATGTGGTTGATTGAGTTCGGTTTGATATTCGAAGTATTACAATTGTAGGAAACAAAAGCATATAATACATAGTAATAAAGTAGGAATTACATGGATTAATAAAGCTTTGATGTGAGTATTGTACAGCTATTTTATGAAATAATTTATGTGTTCGGTAGAGTATAGGGTGTGCGTTGGAAAAAATTAATTAGCCTACAAAATGTAGTCTTATAATGATATTATGGTGTTTTTGCGGTTAGTTCGATATTTTACTTATTTATCAAGCATTTTGGGGATTTTTTGAGGGGCAAATTGTGATGATGTATTTTGTTGGTATAGGGGCTGAAACGGTTGATTTTACAAGGAATTTGGGGATTGTAGGGGTAAAAGGTATGAAGAAATCACGGTTCGACAATAAAAATGACCAATAGTCATTAATGCGATTATAATACACTTAATATATGCATACTCATTATTATCTAACAAGCCGACTCGCCGACTCAGTACCATTCAGCCAAATCAGTCTAAGTGGAAATGATACAGATACAATTTGTATTGGAATATTAGGAATTTTAAGGTATTGCAGATAGATAAGGTATTTTTATGTTCGATGACGTTACAGATAGAGTATAGATAAATATAAGATAATAGATGCACGAAATAATAATATTGCCTATACAATATAAATCCTATATCTTGTATAATCCAAAAAATCACACTACATATTGAAAAAGAAATATCTCCATGATATTATTGGTAAAAATATACATGAGAAAAAACAGATATGCACTCGAAAAATTGCGAAAGAAAAATAAGGAAGATAGAATTAATTAAATTTTCTGTTATTTGGCTATAATGTTATGGGTGTATTTTATTGTATTTATGTATGTTAATACTATTATATATAGTTTTTGTATAATAAAGTAATATTTATTAACTTAATAGTATATGCTAAACATATGAAATAAAATAACAAAAATAAAAGAATGGAAATGATAATTATAAGAGAAAAAATGCAAATACAGTCATTATAATAAGATTCATAGATATAACACAAAACTTACATGAATATAAAAAGGAATAATATTTTTTATAGAAAATAAAACTACGATTTCATTGTCCCAATATCTACACCCGGACATTCTAAACTTCGTGCTTTAATATCTAATAATTTTGGAAGACGTAAGAATGATCCTGCAAAAGATAGGAAGGCTATGGCTACTTATGTCGAGCTAAAAGGGTATAAAAATGGAGAAAATCAATGGGGATGTCACAATGGCACACCCAAATCATCTCTTGAAACTATAGCAAAAGAACTCAATATGTCAAAACGTAATCTTCAAAGAGCCTTACGAATAGAACGAAACCTTACTGATTCAATGAAGGAATTATTAGATACTGGTGAAATTACTAAATAAAGCAACTCAAATCAAAACTACCAAACACGTTGTAAAATGTGTGCATTGGTAGTTTTTTATTGAGAGGGGGTCTATAATTAGTTATACTTTTTCTGACAAGTGTAGTACTCATAAATCCTTTATCGGTTAAAAGCATTCCTTTTTTAGGTGGATATGAAGGGCACATTTCTTTTAAAAGACCTTTGGAAATATAGCGATATACGATAATATTATCAGGAATATGATAGGTAGGTAATTTATCAACCATTTTTTGAAAGATGGATTGCATAAAGTCGCCTTCTAATATACTCACTATAAACGGTGTATCTAAAGTTGCTGATACTTTAAAAGGCGTATTTAAGTAATTATGAATTCAAGTGTTATTCCCAAATATCTTTACTTCATGTATTGATATCCAATGGAATTATATACAAACTACCAGGATGTAAAGCATCATGGTAGTTTTTTGTGTGTATTCTTTCCATAAGTTCCATAAAATACAAACAGATATCTGCAAAAAATATTGATTGAATGTTTTGGCTTTTATAAGAAAAAGATATTGAATTAATGCATAAAATCCATGTTTTTACAAATTCTATATTTATATTCTTCCGGCAGGTACAAAATAAAGTGTTTGAATATTCCGGAAGCTTATTGAAAAAAGGAGAGATAAGATTATGTCAATGATTTTAAAGGAAATAAGTGATTTTACAGTTAATGCATTTCACAAGGACCATTTTACAACGGTAACTAAAAAAGATATTTTAGGAAAATGGGCAGTATTTTTCTTTTATCCTGCGGATTTTACATTTGTCTGTCCGACAGAGCTTGAGGATTTGCAGGACAAGTATCAGGAGTTTAAAACTTTGGGCTGCGAAATTTATGCAGTATCTACAGACACGCACTTTGTTCATAAGGCATGGAAGGATGCGTCGGACCGTATTAAAAAGTTGGAATATCCGATGCTTGCAGACCCTACACATGCATTGTGCATTAATTTTGACGTTTTAATTGAGGAAGCAGGACAGGCGGAGCGAGGCACGTTTGTTGTCAATCCTGAGGGAAAGATTGCGGCGTATGAAATCAGTGCCGGAAATGTGGGAAGAAACGCCGAGGAGCTTTTACGTAAGGTGCAGGCTTTGCAGTTTGTGGCGGAGCATGGTGATGAAGTGTGTCCTGCAAAGTGGCAGCCGGGAGCCGAAACCTTGAAACCAAGTCTTGATTTAGTGGGGATTTTGTAAGGTAGAGTGAAAGCTGGCATTTTGCTCGTCCCTTGGGGTATAATGTTTTGGAATAGGGGAAATTATGGAGAAGAAAACGGATTTATATGATGCGGTTATCGTAGGCGGAGGTCCTGCGGGGCTTTCTGCCGCGATTTATTTAGGGCGTGCAAAATACCGTGTGATTGTACTGGAAAAGGAACGGTTTGGCGGTCAGATTACGATTACATCGGACATTGTCAATTATCCTGGCGTGCAGCATGCAAGTGGCAGTGCGCTGACAGAAAATATGCGGCTTCAGGCACAGAGCTTTGGCGCGGAGTTCGCGATTGCCAATGTTTCCGGTATTGAGATGGAAAATGATGTCAAGCAGGTTACAACGACGGATGGAACGGTTTATCAGACACTTGGCATGGTGCTTGCGCTGGGTGCCAACCCAAGGCATCTTGGTTTTCGGGGTGAGGCAGAATTTAAAGGGCGCGGTGTGGCGTATTGTGCAACCTGTGACGGTGAGTTTTTTACAGGAAAAGAGGTACTTGTGGTTGGTGGCGGTTATGCTGCAGTACAGGAATCAATTTTTCTTACTAAATATGTGAAAAAATTGACAATGCTTGTGATAACGGAAAATTTTACTTGCGCGCGTGGTGTGTATGAGCAGCTGAACAATTATCCGCAGATTGCAGTACAGTTTGAAACAGAGCTCATTGAGGCGGGTGGAAATAAGACCGTGGAGTATGCAAAAATCAGGGATAATAAGACGGGAACAGTTCGTGAATATCGTGCACAGGATGGTGGAAATATTGGTATATTTGTGTTTGTGGGCTATGCTCCCGCGACGGATATGATTCAGGACAAAATTGTCCTGAATGAGCAGGGATATGTGGTGACGGATCAAAATCAGAGGACGAATGTGGAAGGCGTGTATGCGGCAGGAGATGTATGCATTAAAAACCTGCGGCAGGTTGTGACAGCTGTTTCAGATGGAGCGATTGCAGCGACTTCATTGGAGAAATATATTTCAGAAACGAGGGAACGGCTGAAGCTTGGAACGCCTGAACAGGGAGTTGCACAGGACGCGAAAGCATCTGCGTCAGATACGGCGGCAGTCATAGGAACTACGGCACAAGACGGTTTTTTAAGCAAGGAAATGCGAGGACAGCTTTTGGATGTTTTTGGGAAATTTCCGAATACGGTGACGATTAAGGCGGTAATCGGACAGGATATTGTTTCTGCGGAGCTTGAGAGTTTTGTCAATGAGATTGTTGGTATTCATGAGAAGGTAAAGTCTGAAATTGATGATACGACTTTACAAACAGGCGATACAAAACCGCATCTTGATATCCGTAACGAACAGGGCAGCGTAGGGATTCGTTATTATAGTGTACCCGGCGGGCATGAGTTTAACTCGTTTGTAGTGGCGCTCTATAATGCGTCGGGTGCGGGTACAAAAAGTGTCAGTGAGAACATGCAGCGGCGTATACGTGAACTGAAGAAAAAGCATTTGCTGCAGGTTATGGCGACGCTCAACTGCACGAACTGTCCGGAGGTCGTTATGGCGACGCAGAAAATTGCCATGTTTTCTAAAATGATAGATGCGGAGATGTATGATTTGTCAAAGTTTCCGGAATTTAAGGAAAAATATAGCATTATGGCGGTTCCATGCCTTGTCATTGACGAGGGGAAGGAAGTGCTGTTTGGGAAAAAGGGTGTTGAAGAGATAGTCGGGATTTTAGAGAAGATGCATTAACCGTTTTTCCATGCAAGAATTTCTTCTAATCGTTCTTTTACCGCTTTTTCATTGCCTTCCTCAGTCGGCAGATAATACCGTTTATCGGCAAGGCTGTTTGGAAGGCATTTCATTTTGGAAAGTTTCTCCTTTGTGTCATGGGCATAAACATATCCGGTACCGTAGTTGAGCTCTTTCATCAGTCCGGTAGGTGCGTTGCAGATTTGGAGTGGGACGGGTTCGGCGGGCAATGTGCGTACGTCCTGTTTTGCATGTTCGCATGCCATATATAACGCGTTGGATTTGGGGGCCATTGACAGGTAAACAACAGCGTGGGTTAAGTGTACATCGCATTCAGGCATTCCCAAAAAGTGGCATGCCTGATAGGCAGAAACTGCCACCTGTAATGCCTGTGAGTCCGCGATGCCGATATCTTCACTGGCAAACCGCACCAGCCTCCTTGCAATATAGAGCGGTTCTTCTCCGCCGTCCAGCATACGGCACAGCCAATAGACTGCCGCATCGGGATCACTGTTGCGCATGGATTTGTGAAGTGCAGATATCAGGTTGTAATGTTCTTCTCCATTTTTGTCATAGAGCAGAGAACGCCTGTTCATGCACTGCGCAAGGATTTCATTGTCCACATGAATGATTCCGCTGCTGTCAATTCTTCCGTTTAAAATAGCCATTTCCAAAGTATTGAGTGCAGTCCTGGCATCACCGTTTGCAAAGCGGGCAATTGCATGAAGATGTGCGTTTTCCATTTTAATTTCCGTCATTCCGAATCCTTTTGGATCTGTGAGCGCATGGGTAAGCAGCCCGGTCAGGTCTGTTTCATCAAGTGCCTTTAACACGAAGACTTTGCAGCGCGATAACAGAGCAGAATTGATTTCAAAGGATGGGTTTTCTGTCGTTGCGCCAATCAGAATAATGCTTCCTTTTTCCACATAGGGCAAAAAGGCATCCTGCTGCGCCTTGTTAAAACGGTGGATTTCGTCAGCAAAAAGGAGTGTTTTAAGACCCATAAAGCGGTTTTTCTCTGCCTGCTCCATCACTTCCTTAATTTCCTTAATGCCGCTGCTTACTGCACTGAATTCTATAAAAGAGGCTTTTGTCCGTCCTGCAATAATCCGTGCCAAAGTTGTTTTGCCTACGCCGGGCGGTCCCCAAAAAATCATGGAAGAGATTTGGTCTTTATCAATTAACTGGCGCAGTATTTTCCCTTTGCCAAGCAGATGTTTCTGACCGACATATTCTGATAGCGTTTCTGGACGCAGGCGGCTTGCAAGCGGAGCGGATGTGGCTTGTTCATTATCAAAAAGGCTTAACTGTGTCATGTGCTGTCACCTCGCATTATCATTGGATGTGTAATTATTATCCTTTGTGTCTTATTTTATGTCTTTGCGATGCAAGTGTCAATGTCTGCAGGTTTAGTAATTAACAGATTTTTTATTGACAAACAAGACGATAACTTATAAACTGAAAAAGAAATGCAACGTGTTATGTTACGAGATGCGCTAATGAATGCGCGGAAATGAGGTAGGATATGGGCAGAGCAGGCGCCGGAGGAGGCGGACACAGGTCTTCGGGCGGTGGGCACAGTGTTCACAGGGCAAGCGGCGGGCACAGGATTAGTGGAAGCGGAGGAAGTCACAGCCGAGCGGGAAGCGGCAGCAGGATGAGCAGTGGCGGATATACACCGCCGCCAAGATACGGAATGCCGGGAAGATACAGGCATTATAGGCATTATGGCTATGGCGGATATGGGGGCGCTTCCTATGGCAGCCCGGGCGGATTAGCGTTAACGCTGGTCGTGATTTTTGCTTGGATTGCAATTATGGCAGTGGTTTTGGGTGCGCTTCGGGGGATTGGCGGGGGCGCTTCGTACAATCATGTTCAAAGTACAATTGTAAGGGAAAAGCTTGATACGGGAAACGCTTATATTAATCATTGCATTATTGATGAGATTGGTTGGTTTAACAATCCGACAAAAACGGCAGCCGAATTAAAATCTTTTTGGGAGAAAACGGGTGTCCAGCCGTTCATTATTTTAAAAGCCTACGATGCAACGCTTACGACAGACAGTCAAAAAGAGAGGTGGGCAACAGATTATTACGAAGCAAATTTTGACACGGAGAATATCTTTCTTTATGTTTATTTTGCGGAGAAGGATACGGATAATGATGTCGGTTACATGGCATATGCAAACGGTTATCAGACTTCAGCGGTTATGGATGCTGAGGCAGTGGAAATTTTTTGGAATTACCTTGACGGATATTGGACATCAAATATGGATACGGATGATGTGTTTATCAATGCGTTCAACAATACGGCAAAGGCGATTATGCGTGTATCGGCGACAGGAAACGATGTTATTATGTGGTGTGTGATACTGGCAGTGGTGATTGTTATCGTAGTGGCAATTGTGGTGGTTATCAAAATGCTTCACAAGCGCGCAAAAGAAAAAGCAGAAGAAGATGCTAAGATTTTAAATACCCCTGTTGGTGATATTGCAACGGATCATCTTGAAGACAAGTATTTAAAATAGAAATATAAGAAAAGGAAGGTTACATAATATGGGATTAATGGACACATTAGGCAGAATACCAAAGATCTTGGAGGCGAACATCAATGCGATATTGGATAAGTGTGAGGATCCGGCAAAGATGATTGATCAACTTTTGATTGATTATAAGAGGGATTTGGCAGATGTTAAGAAAGATACCGCGGCAGTGATGGCGGACGTTCAGCTTGCCGAGAAAAAACTTTCGGATTGCGATGAGAGTATTGCAAGAAAGCAAAAGGCAGCAGAGAATGCGCTTAAGGCAGGAAATGAAGGCGATGCGCGTACCTTGATTGCCGCAAAGCAGAGCCTTGAAACAACGCGTGAGAGTCTTGCGCAAAATTTGGCAGTGGCTAAGAAGAATGCGCAGATGATGCAGGAAGGTTATAATAAGCTGGTGCGCAATATTGAGGAGCTTGAACAGAGAAAGGATGCAGCAAAGGCAAAGATTTCGTTGGCAAAGGCGCAGGAGCAGATCAACAGTTCGGCAGCAAAGGCAAACAGCACCGTTAACGAAGATGCCTTTAATAAATATGAACAGAAAGCGGAGAGAATGCTTGCGGAAGCAAATGCGGCGGCAGAGCTTGATGCACAGGGAATCAGCGTAGAGAGCCTGACAGATAAATATGCAGGAAGTGGAAGTGATGCGTCAGTGGACGATGAGCTTGCAGCTTTAAAAGAAAAACTTGGAATTTAGTTTTAAAGCTTTAAAAAGGGCAGATGCATGTGTCATCTGCCCTTTTTGGCGGCAATCGGATAAAAAGAACTGATAAAATGAAAACGGCAGGAAATACTAAATAAGTAGACAGCTGCTAGCCGGAGGTATTTTAATAATGACGGAAAAGAATAAAAATTATTTCCACTCCATTCAGCTTGCGGACAGAGAGTGGATCAACATTAAACTGCAGGAAAGCAATCATGCTTCATGTGAGTATAGCTTTGCAAACAATTTTATTTATGCGAAGGTTTATGATGTACAGGTAGGAGAACTTTCGGGATGCGGTGTGATACGATACCGAAACCAAAAAAACAGAGGGCAATATAGTTATTCGTTTCCTTTTGGCAACGGGAATAAACGGGAAGCGCTCAAAACAATGCAGGAACTTTGCAGACGGGACGGGTATGCGCTTCGTATATATCCTGTACTTGAAAAGGATAGAAAGCTTCTGCTTGAGTGGTTTCAGGGTGAATTTGAGATTGATGCTGACAGAGGAGACTATGATTATATTTATAAAATGGAAAAGCTTGCGTACTTAAGAGGAAAAAAGCTTCATGGCAAGCGAAATCACATTGCGCGTTTTATGGATGACAATGATTGGCGCTATGAGCCTATGAGTGCGGAAAATATTGAAGGCTGCCGTCAAATGTCAAAGAAATGGGAGTGCATGCGTGCCGATAAGTGGAATGACAGTATGGAGGAGGAGATCAATGTACTTGACGAGGCGTTTGACTATTTCGAGGAGCTTGGCTTTGTAGGTGGTGTGCTTTATAAGGCAGAGGAGATTGTGGCATTTACAATAGGGGAAAAATTAAATTCGGATACGCTTGTAGTGCATTTCGAGAAGGCATATCCTGACTTGCAGGGTGCATATCCCATGATTAACCAACAGTTTATTTTACATGAGGGCATGAATTTTACTTATGTAAACCGTGAAGAGGATACGGGGGATATGGGATTGAGAAAAGCGAAGCTCTCATACTATCCGGATATGATATTGAAAAAATACAGGGCAGTGGAAAGCAGCGTAGTTTTTGCAAACGAGATGGATACCGATGCGATTGAGCATATATGGCAGGTATGTTTTGGTGATGACAGGGAGTATATTGAGTTGTATTTGGAAAATCGCTTTCAGACGGAAAATATGCTTGTGATCCATGAGGACGGTAAGCCTGTTTCCATGCTCAGCCTGCTGCCAGTAACGGTTACGATAGGAGGGGAAAGACACGCGGCAAGATATGTGTATGCAGTGGCGACGTTGCCCGAATACAGAGGAAAGGGTTATGCGTCAAAGCTGATTCGGTATGCGTTTGATAAATATGGGGAACCTCTTATCTTACAACCGGAAAACGAGAGCTTACAACGATATTATGAACAGCTTGGGTTTGATGAAGTGTTCCGGCAGAGTCCCTGCTGGGTTTATAATGCCTATGCGGAAAAAGTGACATATATGTCAGAAAATGCAGCATATGAGATAGCGCAGGATCTGACATATGTGTCAGAAAATCTGAGGCAAATTAGGGCAGCGGAGCTTGGAAGGTGGCAGATGGAAGATGTATCTGCCAAGGAATATAAGGAAATCAGGGACCAGTATTTTTCGGGTGAGGGCTATGTGGAATGGGACGAGGAGGCAATCCAATACGCAATGAAGGAAAATTCTTTTTGCAATGGAGGTACACTCAAGCTGACAAACCGTGAAAACGGTACTAAGAAGTTGATAATGTACAGAGTGTGCGACAGGGATTGTGATATCGGAAAACTTCATGTAGTTGAAACGACATTGGACGAGGAGGAGCTTGCTCAGATTCTTCCAACACTTATGCGCAGTACGCATACTCTTCAGGCATATGAGAAAAATGAGGGTGGCATGATTCTGCATACCAGGGAAATGGCGGGGTGGGAGTGTGATGAAGGATACCTCAATCTTACGCTTGCGTAAAGGAATCATAGATATTAAAAAGCTGCACAGCCAAGGATAGAATTCTTGACTGTGCAGCTTTTTTGACTCTTTATGATGTATTGAATTAGGAATTTGCCATTTGTGAGAGTTCCGCAAGCAGCTTGGGCAATTGGTCTTCCATGTTTTCATCGCTAAACTGGCAGGTGCCTACTTTTTTGTGTCCGCCGCCGCCATATTTTAACATCAGGCTTCCGACATCCACGTTTGATGTTTTGTTAAGGATGCTGTAACCGCATGCCGCCGAACAGCCTGCGCCCCCGCGCCCACTGACAATCCATGCGGAAATATTTTGGTCGGGATACATACTGTAGATCAGGAAACGGTTTCCGGAATAAATCGGATCAACGCCTCTTAAATCGGAAATAATCAGATTGCCGTCAACACGTGTATATTTTTTGACCATTTCCATGAATTTTTCATTTTGTTCCCAATAAACCTCAATTCGTTCTTTGACATCGGGGAGATTTAAAATTTCATCTGTGGACATGGTGCGGCAGGCGTCGATAAGTTTTTCCATTAACTGATAGTTCGAAATAGTAAAATTCCGCCAGCGCCCAAGACCGGTTCTGGGATCCATGAGAAAACCGACAAGAATCCAACCCTCAGGTTTTTGGATTTCGTCAATCGTAAGGTTTCCAGAATCAACTTTATCAACTGCTATCATCATGTCATCGAATTGTGGAAAGCGTTCCCTCCCGCCGTAATATTCATAAATAATGCGGGCGCACGAAGGGGTGATACGACTTTCGCCTTTGTATTTACCTTCAAGCTCTAGCCGTTCATGTTCGCTGGAATGATGATCAAACCAAAGTCCGCAGCCTTCTACAAAAGGAACATTTGCAAGACAATCGTTTTCTGTCACTTCTACAAGACCATCCTGTAAATCTTTTGGATGCGCAAATTTCCAGCTGTCTATAATACCGGCCTCTTTCAAAAGCGCTCCACAGGCAAGGCCGTCAAAGTCAGAACGTGTTATTAATCTCATATTAATCCTCCATTCTTGTTATCGTTCATGATATGCTTACGGATAAGATATCTAAAACAGATAAGCAGACTATATCCGGCAAGCATTTTCTATTTTATTATAGTGGAAACTTTTTATTTTTTCAACTGTTTTGACCATTTTTGTAGTTAGGGTTGAAAAACAAAGTCGATTCTTGGTATAATGTCACTGATAGTTAAAAAGTAGGGAGGAATGTATCAATTGAGGAACAGGCAGCTAAAAGATGGGAAGAAGGAACGGGGCAGCTATGAGCACGTGGCGCATGAGTTTGGACCCGTGTATGACAGTATGTCAAAAATACTAATCCTTGGTTCTCTGCCTTCCGTAAAATCGAGAGAGCAGCAGTTTTATTACGGGCATCCACAAAACCGATTTTGGCGGGTGCTGGCGGGTGTGCTTGGAGCTGCAGAGGTTCCTGGTACGATTGCGCAAAAACGAAGCTTTTTAATTTCAAACAGGATTGCGCTTTGGGATGTCATTGCGTCGTGCGATATTATCGGATCGGCGGACAGTACGATTAAAAATGTCAAAGAAAATGACATGAGTGTCATTTTTGAGACTGCTCCGGTCAGAGTGATTTTCACGAACGGAGCGAAGGCGGATGTATTGTTTCGAAAGTACTGTAAGGGGTGCATTGCAGGAATACCGGTAATAAAGCTTCCGTCTACAAGTCCTGCGAATGCGGCATGGAGCGTGCAACGGCTGACAGAAGCCTGGAAGGAAGAAATTGGAAAATACTTGTGATCAAAAAAGGAGCAGAGGATTAAAATGGAGCTATGGGATATTTATGATGTGGATAAAAACCGTACGGGAAAAACCATGAAGAAAAATGACTGGTGCTTAAAGGATGGGGAATATCATTTGACAGTCCTTGGCGTAGTGCGTCATAAAGACGGCCGTTTTCTGATTACAAAGCGCGTGATGACAAAGGCTTGGGCGCCCGGCTGGTGGGAAGTATCAGGCGGTGCGGTACAGGCGGGAGAGGAATCAAAGGATGCTGTTTTACGCGAGGTGAAAGAGGAAACAGGGCTTGACGTAAGTGACTGGGAGGGCGGTTATCTGTTCAGCTATAAGCGCGAAAATCCCGGTGAGGGCGATAACTACTTCGTGGATATTTACCGTTTTACGGGGGACTTTGACGTGTCTGATATTCACATACAGACAGAGGAAACGGATGACTATATGCTTGCTGCGGTTGAGCAAATCGAAATGTTTGCGGCGCAGGGAATATTCCTGCACTATGATAGTATTAAACGGGTATTTTACGAATCATAAAGAAAGGGATTGCGGGGAAATCGTTATGAAATTCAGTTTAAAAGAAGATACAAAACGAATTGTTGTAATTTGTATCGCGTCTGTGATTATGGCACTCAACATCAAGACCTTTGTGCGGACAGGCGGTCTGTATCCGGGAGGAGCTACCGGCTTGACGCTTCTGATACAGAGGATTGTTGAGCTTTTTTTGGGGGTTGAGCTTCCTTATACATTGATTAATCTGATACTGAATTTGGGACCGATTTATATTGGCTTTCGGTTTATCGGCAAGAAATTTACGCTCTATTCGTGTTTGTCCATTATGCTGACGAACGTTCTAACGGATGTACTGCCGTCGTTTGCGATTACATATGATACGCTGTTAATCAGTGTGTTTGGCGGTATTTTCAATGGTCTTGCAATCAGCATGTGTCTGATGATGAACGCAACAACGGGGGGAACGGACTTTATCGGTATTTTTTTGTCAGAGAGAAATGGTGTGGATTCGTTTAACGTTGTTCTTGGATTTAATGCGGTGCTTTTGGTGATTGCAGGTTTCTTATTTGGATGGGAAAAGGCGTTGTATTCCATTATTTTTCAATATACGTCTACACAGGTTCTGCATATGCTGTTTAAGCAGTACCGCCAGCATACGCTGTTTGTCGTGACGAACCACGCGCGGCGTATTTATGAGGTGATTGCAAAGAACAGTAACCACGGTGCGACAATTATTGAGGCGGAAGGATCTTATGAGCATCAGGAGCGCAAGATTGTCTATTCCGTGGTGTCACGGGCGGAGTGCAAGGACATTATTGATGGAATTAAAGCGGTTGATCCCAAAGCGTTTGTTAATGTGATTAATACACAACAGGTTTCGGGACGGTTTTATCAAAGACCATATGAATAAGCAATTTGTCAACAGTGTTCCGCAATGGAGCCGGGTGGTTTGCCCTGTTTGTACAGGTTTAAAATGTCCTGGATACGTTTTTGTACGGTCTGAGCAATTTCAATCGTGGTCATGTCTTTGTAATCCGCATAATATAACGGCTTAAGATAATATACAAACGTTTTGATGGGTTTTAAATTCCGTTCCTCAAAAACGCGGTAGGAATCAATCAGAACAACGGGCACAATCGGAACCTTGGACCACACGGCGCTCTTAAATGCGCCAGGCTTAAATTCGGTGGTTGAATTTCCGTTGCGGTGGTATCCGCCTTCCGGGAAAATAATGAACTTTCGTCCCTGCATTGCCTCGTTAGCCATTTCACGTATGATTTTGATGGACTGCTTTGCATCCTCCCTGTCCATTCGCTTTCCACGGACCAAATTGATGAACTGCCTGACGAGGGGGGTGTTTGATTTGTCAATGTCGATTACCACGGAGCAGGGTTTATCATGTGTGAGCATGATGCCAAGCGTGTCGTATTTTCCCTGATGGTTTGGACACATAATATATCCACCGTCTTTTGGGAGATTATTCATTCCAAAACCTTCGGTGGTGATATGTCCCGATTTCACCATTCTGTTGATGGCAAGCCGGTCAAGCGCGTACATTTGTTCTTCGGAGTACTTTTCCGGATGACGGGAAACATATTCCATTTGCGGTATCATATAAATATGGTGAAGGTTCTTTATAATAACATGATAGAATCTTGAAAACATAATGCTCACGCCTTTCGAGGATACTAAAATGGTTTTGGTTTCCACAAAGTATTATATCCAATAAAGTAAGAATAGTCAACAAAGCAGATTTTATGGAGAATGGGTTCTCATTCATAGGAGAATGCAGGAGAAACAAAAATAAAAAACAGTAGGAGAAGAAACGATGAGATATTTTAGAAACAGATTTAAGAATGCAGTATGTATTATGGTGGCAGTTGTGTTTGCTTTAAGCTTAAACTGGAATGCATTTTATGTAAGTGCGGCTGAATATAGTGTGACGCAGGCGCAGGCTGTGCTGTTCACCAATGAAAATACAGTGATACGTTCGGATGCGGATGAGAATAGTACGGTGGTATTATCGGAAGTGGAAGCCGGACTCCCCATACAGGTAACGGGTATTACAAGCAATGGATACTTCAGAATAGCGCTTGACGGTCAGACTTATTATGTTCAGGGGATTGGTTTAAGCGCTGGTGAATTGCCAAATGCTGATAATGGTGCGGCAGACAGCGTCTATGATAAACTCATTGCACAAAAGGGATATTTTCCTGAGGGAATGGCGTGGACGAATGCCGATTTTTATAGCTGGAAGGGTGGTATTTATTCCGCGGGATTTGGCTGCGCGGCGTTTGCATTTGCCGTGAGCGACGCGGCATTTGGTGATGCGCGGGCAGTTCTGCACACGGATTATAGCAATATCAGAGTAGGTGATATTTTAAGAGTGGATCATGATACACATTCCGTGATTGTGCTTGAAGTAAAGGCGGATTCCGTGATTGTTGCAGAGGGAAATTACAATGGCGCCATTCACTGGGGAAGGGAAATACCAAAGTCAGCGTTAATCGACGAGGGCAGTTATATTATGACCAGGTATTAAACTTACCAAATGGAGGCGAATCATGGCAGTACAGGGACAGACAAAGGAAAAAACAAGGATTAACATACGTCAACCGAGGCATTTCAAAGTGATTATGCATAATGATGATTTTACATCAATGGAGTTTGTGGTTGATATTTTAATTGATATTTTTAAGAAGGACACGTTTGAAGCGGAGCGTCTGATGCTCATGGTACATGAAAGCGGAAGGGCGGCGGTTGGCGCCTATCCGTATGATATTGCAGCAACAAAAGTTAACAGTGCGTTGGCACGCGCGAAGGCAGAGGGTTTTCCGTTTCGCATGACACTTGAGGAGGATTAATAAGCATGCACGTTTCAAATGAAGTGGCATCAATTTTAAATATGATATTTTCTTATGCAAAAGATGCGCATTATGAGTATGTGACGCCGGAACTGATGCTTTATATGGTTTGCAGAAACAAAATATTTGCAAAAGCATTTGTGTGCTGCGGCGGTGATTTGAAGCGACTTGAGGCAGATTTAAAAGGGTATCTTGACAGCTATATGGAGGAGAACGGTAACACAGAAAGCATGCCAGAGCTTTCTGACGCAATGGGCGGGGTGCTTGTGCGTGCGTGGGAATCCGCACAAAACAGCGGGAAAATGGTAGCGGAGCTGTCCCATATCGTTCATGCAATTTACCAGCTGGAAGAAAGCTATGCGGTTTATTATATGACGGTGCAGGGTGTGGACCATGCGCGGCTATTACAGGAAATGGCAATTGCAGCCGGTGAACAGGATCCTGTTTTTGTCAGAACGGACGAAAATCCTGACACAGAGGAAGCTTCCGAGCAACAGGAGGAAACGCTTTGGCGGCAGTTCGCAGTGTGTATTAATGATGCGCTTGAAAACGTGAATCCGTTGATTGGCAGGGAGGACGAACTGGAACGCACTATGCAGATACTGTGCCGCAGGGATAAGAATAATCCGATGCATATCGGAGAGCCGGGAGTCGGAAAGACGGCGATTACATATGGACTTGCAAGGCTGATTCATGAAGGCAAGGTACCAAAGCCTTTGCAAAATGCGCGTATTTTTGCATTGGATTTGGGAAGTCTTCTTGCGGGTACGCAGTACCGGGGGGATTTTGAAAAGCGGTTTAAGCGCGTGATGGAAAGTATTTTGAGCGAAGAAAATCCGATTGTATATATTGATGAAATTCACAATATTATTGGCGCAGGAGCGGTAAATGGCGGATCTTTTGATATTTCCAATATGTTAAAGCCGTATCTTGCAAATGGACGCATCCGTTTTATCGGTGCAACGACGTATGAGGAATACAAAAAGCATTTTGAGAAAAGTAAAAGCCTTGTGCGGCGTTTTCAAAATATTGATATTAAGGAACCGACCGTTTCCGATACGGTGAAGATTCTTGAGGGTCTGCGGAAGAACTATGAGAAATTCCATGATGTCAAATATGAAAAAGGCGTGTTTTTATATGCGGCTCAAATGGCTTCCAAGTATATCAATGAGCGCTTCCTTCCGGATAAGGCAATTGATTTGATTGATGAGGCAGGAGCGTACAGACGTATGCATCCGCTTGACCGGAAAAGTCAAACTGTGGGCAGGGATTTGATTGATGAAATCATTGCGAAGACCTGCAATATTCCAAAACAGACCGTGGAAAATGATGAAACGCAGACGCTTGCAACACTAAAGCAACGGATGCAAAAACGGATTTACGGACAGAATGAGGCGCTGGCGCAGGTAGTAAATGCGGTAAAGTTTTCAAGGGCAGGGCTTTTGGAGGAGGGAAAACCGCTTGCAAGCCTTTTGTTTGTGGGTCCTACGGGAGTCGGAAAAACAGAGATTGCAAGAAGTCTTGCACAGGAGCTTGACATTTGTCTTGTGCGCTTTGATATGAGTGAGTATGAGGAAAAGCATGCCGTGGCAAAACTGATTGGCGCGCCTGCAGGCTATGTGGGTTATGAGGAGGGCGGACTTTTGACTGAGGAAGTCAGAAAACATCCGCATTGTGTTCTGCTTTTGGATGAAATTGAGAAGGCACATACTGATATTTATAATATATTGTTACAGATTATGGACTATGCGACGCTTACGGACAATCAGGGGAGAAAGGCGGATTTTCGAAATGTAATTGTGATTATGACATCAAACGCGGGCGCAAGCCGTATTGGAGCGCATGGAATCGGGTTTAACGCGCAGGATGTGAAAGCGGATGTCATTATGGAGGAGGTAAAGCGCATCTTCCAACCTGAATTTCGGAATCGGTTGAGTAAGATTGTGGTATTTCAGGCGATGGATGAAAAAATGGCGGAGCAGATTGTGGAGAAAAAACTTGGAGAGCTGGCAGATATGCTTGCAAAGAAGAAGGTTTATTTTTCTGCGGATGCCGCAGCAAAAGCCCTTGTAAAGAAGAAGGGCATCAGCACGGAGTTTGGTGCAAGGGAGATTGACCGCGTGATTCAGGGAAGCATTAAACCGCTTTTAGTGGACGAAATTTTATTCGGAACACTCAAAAAAGGCGGTAACTGTATGCTTACGGTTTCAGAAGCTGATTTTCGGATTGTATTTGGAGAGGGGCAGGATGAAGAATGCCGATTTATCGATTAAGCGAAGAAAACATATTTTTCCCGAATCCGACATTTGCACGTGAGGACGGGCTTTTGGCAGTGGGCGGCGATTTGTGCGTAGAGCGTCTGCTGCTTGCATATTCCCATGGTATTTTTCCGTGGTATAATCCCGGTGATGAGATTCTTTGGTGGTGCCCGCATGAACGGTTTGTCATTTTTCCAAAGGAAATTCATGTTTCGCGGTCCATGAAAAAGTATATGAAAAAACATGATTTTGTTATAAGTCTGAACCGTGATTTTGCGGATACCATGCATCGCTGCCGTAGTCAACGGGAGTTTAATGAGGGTACATGGATTTCAGATGAGATGGAGGAAGCATATGCTTCATTGAACAGGGCTGGCTATGCGGTAAGTGTGGAGGTCTTTGAGGACGGAGTGATCGCAGGAGGGCTTTATGGCGTTGTGATTGGACGGTGCTTTTTTGGAGAAAGTATGTTTTCGGAAAAAGAGAATGGTTCCAAAATTGCACTGATTGCTTTGGCGAAGCTGCTTGATGAGAAAGGATTTGTGTTGATAGACTGCCAGTTCCACACGGAACATTTGGAGAGCATGGGAGGACGTTTTATTTCCTGGGAGGAATATGATGGACTTTTACGGGAAGGCATGGGAATAAATTTCCGGGGAAATAATTTTGTACAAAAAGACAGTTGAGAAGGCGGGGCTGTCTGATTTATAATACAAAAAACAGGATGTATGGCAGAAGGGAGAAATTGTTGTGACACATTTGGAAAAAGCAGTGGAGCTCCAAAAAAACGGCTATCACTGTTCACAGGCGATTGTAGGCGCGTTTGCAAATGAGCTGGGATACAATTTAAAGGATTGCTTTAAAATCAGTACCTGCTTTGGCGGTGGAATGCGGGAGGGCGGAACCTGCGGATGTATTACGGCGTCTTTTATGGTGCTAGGAATGGCATTTGGTTTTTATGATCCGCAGGATAAGGAGCTTGAGCTCTACGGGAACAAAAAGGCGGAAGAATTTCTGGCGCTTTTCAAGGAACGAATGGCAGGGGACATTACATGTAAGGCGATACTCGGACAGGATATCTCTAAGCCGGAGGGGTTGGCAGTTATCCGCAAAGAGGGGCTTATGCTCAAGCTTTGTCCGCGTGCGATGCGTGTGTGCATTGCAATTGTTGAGGAAATGATTGCGGATTTCCAAACGAGAGAAAATGATCTTTTGAGAGATGGTGTAGAAAATATAAAGAATACGGATAATTTAACTACGATCATAAAGCATGCGGATAAACGGCGCAAATTTACGGGAAACGTTACAAAACTTTTGGACAGCACGGATAAAAAGGTGGCGTTTATTCAGTTTGATATTAAACGCTTTAAAATTATCAATGATCTTTATGGCGAAAAGTTTGGAGACCAGGTGCTGTTTTTTGTTTCGGAAAAGCTTAAAACAATTTGTGACGAAAATCAGTTTTTTATGAATCTGCGGGCAGATGTGTTTGTTATTGTGACAGCCTATGATACGGATCATGAACTGGATACGCTTATCACACGCTTGGAGGAGAGTTTTGAAGAGTTTAAGGAAGTAAAGCTGCAGTTGAGCTTCGGTGTGTATACGGTTGAGGACAGGGGGATGGAAATCCGTCAAATGGAGGACCGGGCAGCGATGGCCAGAAAGGCAGCAAAGGATGAAGTGGCGACGAACCGTCTGTTTTACCAGGAGCAGTTTAAAGAGTTACTGTATACACGAAAATTCATAGAAGAAAACATGAATGCGGCGATTACGGAAAAGCAGTTCAAAATGTATCTTCAGCCAAAGTACAGTATATCACAAAATAAAATTGTAGGAGCGGAAGCTCTCGTGCGCTGGATACATCCGCAAAGAGGAATGGTCTATCCGGATGAATTTATTCCTATTTTTGAGGAGAACGGTTTTATCCGAAAGGTTGATTATTATATTTGGGAAGAGGCATGCCGTTTTATCAAAAAGTGTACGGATTTAGGGCTTAGGGATTGTCCTGTGTCAGTGAATGTGTCAAGGCAGCACTTAAAAGATATGGAATTTATGCGTGTGCTGGTCGCCTACATTCGAAACAATAAAATAGAAAAATCCCTTTTGGAGCTGGAAATCACGGAAACGGCGAATGATGAGAAAATCAGCAGGGTGGCAGAACAGCTGAAAAAAGATGGATTTACGCTTCTGATGGACGACTTCGGGAGTGGATATTCTTCTTTGAATGTGCTTTTAGAAACGCCGTTCGACGTGCTGAAGCTGGATAAGAAGTTTATGGATAACATGATGGCATCGGAAAAGGGAAAGCTGATTTTAGAATATGTGGTAGCGATGGCGAAGAAGCTGGAGCTTGGTCTTTTGGCGGAAGGCGTGGAAACAAAGGAACAGGTGGAGCTTTTGTCTAAAATCGGCTGCGATAAGGTGCAGGGATATTACTATGCCAAGCCGATGCCGCAGGAGGAATTTTTTGAAATGCTTCTTGCCGAGAGAGGTGTGGAGAGTGCAAAAAAAGCCTGAAGTTAAAAAAATAAAAAATTTTTAAAAAAGGACTTGCTTTTTTGGAAAAACTGTTGTATGATGTAATAGTTGTTAGCGCAGGAAGTTGACAGCAATAAGAAATAGTTATGGCTCGTTGGTCAAGCGGTTAAGACGTCGCCCTCTCACGGCGAAAACAGGGGTTCGATTCCCCTACGAGCTGTTGACTGTTTAAAACAGCCCAACCCGAGAAAGCGCCTGATTGGTTTTCAGGTGCTTTTTAATACTTATCATAAGATCTTATTATAAGAAAATTCAGGTGTTCTTCATTGTAATTCTGAAGGTTCAGTTGTCGTAATTTTTTCAGTAATTAATAATGTTTAAAAAAAGTTAATACTTAATTCACTTGTTATACAGTCTGTTTTCAGATATAATAGAAAGTAAGCAGATATGTTAATGCAGAAATAATCAGGAAAGGAAATGATTATAAGGCGTGCATTTTGATGGTATCAGACAGGGGGTGCGCTGAATAATTATTCAGGTGTAGGATATGGGAACAAAGATGGAAGATACAATTAATGCGTTTACGGATAAGTATTCAAAAATATGTGTGGAAAACAATGCGATTGATGTCGGACTGTTTGACGAATATGGGGTAAAGAGAGGACTTCGGGATAAAAACGGTAAGGGGGTTCTGTCGGGACTTACCAATATTTCAATGATAAAATCCTCGGAAGAGGTAGATGGAAAGAGCATACCTTGTGAAGGACAGCTGTACTACAGAGGCTATAATATTTATGATTTGGTAAGAGGTTTTAAAAAGGATAATCGCTTTGGGTTTGACGAGTGTGCCTATCTGCTTCTTTTTGGCAGTCTGCCTGACAGAGAACAGCTTGCGGATTTTAAGAGGACGCTGGGCTACAGTATGACCCTTCCGACCAACTTTGTGCGGGATGTCATCATGAAGGCGCCAAGCCATGATATTATGAACTCATTGACCAAAAGCGTGCTGACGCTTGCATCATATGACGATACGGTGAAAGACGTGTCGCTTGATAACGTGCTTCGCCAAAGCCTGATGTTAATCAGTGTCTTTCCAATGCTTTCCGTATACGGATATCATGCGTACAATCATTATGAATGTGATGAGAGCTTATATATTCACAGACCCGACCCGAATCTATCAACGGCGGAAAATCTGCTTCGGATGTTGAGACCGGATATGTCTTATACGATGACAGAGGCAAAGGTGCTTGATGCGGCACTGGTTCTTCATATGGAGCATGGCGGTGGTAATAATTCTACTTTTACGACAAGGGTCGTTACAAGTGCAGGATCCGATACCTATTCGGTGATTGCAGCGGCGCTTTCCTCGCTGAAAGGACCAAAGCACGGCGGTGCAAACATCAAGGTTGTTCAGATGATGGAGGATTTAAGGCGCAATGTTGACGATGTTACGGACGAGAATCAGGTAAGGGCATATCTGTACAGACTTCTCAATAAAGAAGCGTTTGACAGAAGCGGACTGATTTACGGAATGGGACATGCGGTTTACTCGATTTCCGATCCGAGAGCCAAGGTGTTTAAAACGTTTGTGGAGCGGCTTGCAACGGAGAAGAAGCGCCATGATGATTTTGATCTTTATTCAATGATTGAGCGGCTTGCACCGGAGGTTATTGCTGAGAAGTGCAGAATTTACAAGGGTGTCAGTGCAAATGTAGACTTTTACAGCGGATTTGTATATAGTATGCTGGATATTCCGCTGGAGCTTTACACGCCGATTTTTGCAATTGCAAGAATTGTCGGCTGGAGTGCGCATAGAATGGAGGAGCTGATTAATGTTGACAAGATTATCAGACCTGCATACAAGAGTGTTGCGACGTTAAAGACTTATGAATCGTTACAGGAGCGCTCAACGCCAAAGCTGGGTGGGCGTGATGAAACGGTATACAAGCTTCCGATGAATGAAAAGAGCTGTTAATGGAGCGCAAATGGAAGTTTTTTTAAAAAACTATTGCATTTTACATAAAAAGGTGTTAAAATGAAAAAAGTTAAATAATGTTGGATGATAGAGAGTGAGCTTGCGAGTTCACTCTTTTGTTATGAGGTGGGCAGATGGCAAAAAAAGATACTTATGAGGAACGCGCGGAAGCGCTTCTTGTACCGATCGCACAGGCGAATGGCTGTGAAATTTATGATGTGGAATATGTGAAGGAAGGCAGTGAGTGGTATTTGAGGGCTTATATTGATAAGCCGGACGGGGTGGATATCAATGACTGTGAGAATGTGAGTCGGGCATTTTCAGAAAAGCTCGACGAGAACGATTTGATACCGGATTCATATATTCTTGAGGTTTCAAGTCCTGGATTGGGAAGGGCGCTGAAAAAGGACAGACACCTTGAAAAAAGTTTGGGGAATGAGGTGGAGGTAAAGACTTATAAGCCAATTGAAAAGCAGAAGGAATTTATCGGAATCCTTAAGGCATATGATAAGGATACTGTTACAATAGAGCTGGAAGGAAATTTTGGGACAAAAGATATGGTCTTTGCAAAGTCTGACATTGCAATTATCAGGCTGACACTTGATTTTTAATCCGGTAGGACGCATCGGACAGCTGCATTTATCAAGATACGAAAACAGAAACTTTCGATTAAATGATAGGAGGGTAAAGGAAAAATGAACAAGGAATTAATGGAAGCACTAAACATTCTCGAAAAGGAGAAGGAAATCAGCAAAGAAACACTTTTTGAAGCAATTGAAAATTCGCTTTTGACAGCCTGCAAAAACCATTTCGGAAAGGCTGACAACATCACGGTTCAGATTGACAGAGAAACCTGCGATTTTCTTGTGTATGCCACGAAAGAGATTGTGGCAACGCATGACGAGGTGGAGGATGATGTCACACAGATTTGTATTGACGATGCAATCAATATTTCCAAGAATGCGGTGATTGGGGATACCATAAATGTGGAGATTAAGTCAAAGGAATTCGGACGGATTGCCACGCAGAATGCAAAAAATGTTATTCTCCAGAAAATCCGTGAGGAGGAACGAAGCGTCGTTTACAATCAGTTTTTTGAGAAGGAAAAGGACGTGGTTACGGGAATTGTGCAGCGTTATACAGGAAGAAACATCAGCATCAATTTAGGAAAGGCAGATGCCATCTTAAATGAGGCGGAGCAGGTAAAGGGTGAAGAGTTTAAGCCTACGGAGCGCATTAAAGTGTATATCCTTGAAGTGAAAAATACTCCTAAGGGACCGAGAATTATGGTTAGCCGTACGCATCCGGAGCTTGTAAAGAGGCTTTTTGAGGCGGAGGTTACGGAGATTAAGGACGGTACGGTTGAAATTATGAGCATTGCCCGGGAAGCGGGAAGCCGTACGAAGCTTGCGGTAAAAACAAATAATCCGAATGTGGATGCAGTCGGAGCGTGTGTTGGTATGAATGGCGCAAGAGTAAATGCGATTGTTGAGGAGCTGCGCGGTGAAAAAATTGATATTGTGAATTGGGATGACAACCCCGGAAACTTTATCCAAAATGCGCTCTCTCCTGCAAAGATTGTTGCCGTGTTTGCGGATCCCGATGAAAAGACTGCAAAGGTTGTCGTACCAGATTATCAGCTTTCGCTTGCAATCGGTAAGGAAGGACAAAACGCAAGGCTGGCGGCAAGGCTTACGGGATATAAGATTGATATTAAGTCGGAAACGCAGGCAAAGGATGCAGAGGGCTTCCGCTATGAGGACTATATGTATGACGAGGACGGAGATGTTTACTATGAGGAAGAGTATGAGGAAGGGGAATACGACGAGTCCGATTATGGGGCAGAGTATGAGGAAGGGGAAACTGATGCAGCAGAATCCGGAAATATAGAGGAAGAGGAGATTTTCGAATAAATGGCAAAAAAAATTCCAATGAGACAATGCATAGGCTGTGGTGAGATGAAAAGCAAAAAGGAGCTGCTGCGCATTCTCCGTACGCAGGAGGAAGACATTATTCTTGATGCGACAGGAAGAAAGAACGGCAGAGGCGCTTACATATGTCCGAATGCAGAGTGCCTGAAGCAGGCAAAAAGGTCGAAGGGACTTGAGCGGTCATTTAAAATGAAGATAGGCGATGAAATCTATGACAGTCTGACAAAGGAGATCGAGATAATTGAAAAAAGTGTACGCAATGCTGGGGATGGCAATGAAGGCAGGTAAAGTGGCAAGCGGGGAATTTTCCACGGAAAAGAGCGTAAAGAGCGGTCAGGCGCAGCTCGTTATTGTGTCCGAGGACGCTTCGGATAATACAAAGAAATTATTTTCCAACATGTGTGGGTTTTATAAGGTGCCAAAATGTTTTTTTGGAACGAAAGAGGAACTCGGACATGCGATTGGAAAGGCGATACGCGCCTCACTCGCGATTACGGACGAACAGTTTGCGAGAGCAATATCAAAAAAGCTGGAGCAGGCTGGAAAAGAAATTGATTCTGCGGCAGATTGATAACATTACGAATTCGCATTTGGAAAGGGTATGAGAAAATATGGCAAAAATGAAAGTATATGATCTTGCGAAGGAACTTGGCGTAAAGAGCGCTGAAATCCTGACCGTATTAAAAAGTAGAGGTATTGAGGTAAAAAGTCACATGAGTGTGTTGGAGGATGAGCAAATAGAAGAAGTAAGAAAGACTATGAAAACGCCTGAAAAGGCGGCACAGGCACCGAAGCCTGCGGAGGCAACGAAGTCCGCAGCGCCTGAAAAAGCTGCACAGGCAAAGGCGGCAGATCCGGCGAAGCCTGCACCCGTTAAAAAGAAGAAGAGTATTATCTTTGTGAGCAATCCTGATAATTCCAGAATGAAGGGGGTGCAGATTCCGAGAAAACCTGTGCATCCTGCTGAGAAGAAAGCGGAGCCTGCACAAGCACCGAAGCCCGCAAATCCGGCAAAGCCTGCGCCCATACCTGTGCAGGAGGCTCCAAAGCCTGTTGCAGAGCCTGTAAAGCCTGCACCCACACCTGTGCAGGAGACTCCAAAGCCTGCGCCTGAGGTGAAGGAGCGTTTGGAGCCTGTAAAGCCTGCTGTGGCAGTGACGGAAAACAGGACAGAGGGTAAAGCTGAGAACAGGGGAGACAACCGGACTGATAATCGAGGAGACAGAGGGGACAATAGAAACAGCCAGCGCCGCGATGGGCAAAGAGAGAATAACCGGGACAACAATCGAGAGAATAATCGAAGTGATAACAGAAACGGTCAGCGCCGTGACGGACAAAGAGAGAATAATCGGGACGGTAACAGGGATAATAACAGAGGAGACAACAGAAACAGCCAGCGCCGCGACGGACAGGGTTTTAAAGGCAGACCAGGACAGGGTTTTAACGGCGGGCGTGATAATGATCGTGGGCGTGATAATCGGAGCGGTTTTTCTGGAAAAGGATCCGGAAAAAATGGCGGATTTGTGCCTGAGAGCCCTGTAAAGGATGCAGAAAAGCATAGGGACGAGGAAAAACGCCGTATTAGTCAAGAGAAGGATAAGAGAAACCGCAAAGATTTCATGTATGAGGAAGATGATGATGCGGTTAAGAGTGGAAAGGGTAAAAACAAGCCCGGCAAATTTATTAAACCGGAGAAAAAACCTGTCGATAAGGTTGAGGAGCAAATCAAGGTTATTACACTTCCTGAAACCATTACGATCAAAGAACTTGCGGATAAAATGAAAATACAGCCGTCCGCTATTGTAAAGAAGCTCTTTTTACAGGGACAGATTGTTACGGTCAACCAGGAGATTCCTTATGAAACAGCAGAAAATATTGCGATGGAATATGATATTCTCTGTGAGCAGGAAGTAAAAGTTGATGTGATTGAGGAGCTTTTAAAGGAGGATGAAGAAGATCCGGCATCCATGGTTCCAAGACCGCCCGTTATTTGCGTTATGGGTCATGTAGACCACGGAAAGACTTCGCTTCTTGACGCAATCAGAAAGACAAATGTAATTGACAAGGAGGCTGGCGGGATTACGCAGCATATCGGTGCGTATACGGTCAACATCAACGATCAAAAGATTACTTTCCTTGATACGCCCGGTCATGAGGCATTTACCGCGATGCGTATGCGTGGTGCGAATTCCACGGATATTGCAATCCTTGTCGTAGCGGCAGACGATGGCGTGATGCCGCAGACGGTGGAGGCGATCAATCATGCCAAGGCGGCAGGAATTGAGATTATCGTTGCCGTAAACAAGATTGATAAACCCGGAGCCAACATCGAGCGTGTAAAGCAGGAGCTTACGGAATATGAGCTGATTGCCGAGGATTGGGGCGGCAGCACGGTATTTGTGCCTGTTTCGGCAAAAAGCGGAGAAGGTATTGAACAGCTTCTTGAAATGATTCTTTTGACAGCGGAAGTGCTAGAGCTGAAGGCAAATCCGAAACGGCGCGCAAGAGGTCTTGTCATTGAGGCAGAGCTTGACAAGGGGCGTGGTCCTGTTGCCACGATTCTTGTACAGAAGGGTACATTGAAGGTTGGTGATTTTGTGTCGGCGGGCGCTGCAAGCGGCAAGGTGCGTGCGATGGTTGACGACAAGGGCAGACGGGTAAAGGAAGCAGGTCCTTCAACGCCTGTTGAGATTTTGGGACTTGGTGATGTGCCGAATGCGGGAGAAATCTTTATCGCACACGAGAATGACAAAGAGGCGAAATATTACGCAGAAACCTTTGTCGCACAGAATAAAGAGAAGCTTTTGGAGGACACGAAGGCGAAGATGTCGCTTGACGATTTGTTCTCACAGATACAGGCAGGTAATTTAAAGGAGCTGAATCTGATTATTAAGGCGGATGTACAGGGCAGTGTGGAGGCAGTAAAACAGAGTCTTGTGAAGCTTTCCAATGAAGAGGTTGTTGTAAAATGCATTCACGGCGGCGTTGGTGCGATTAACGAATCGGATGTCATTTTGGCGTCAGCATCCAATGCGATTATCATTGGATTTAATGTCCGTCCTGACGCGCAGGCGAAGGCTACGTCCGAACGTGAGGGCGTGGATGTAAGACTTTACAAGGTTATTTATCAGGCAATTGAGGACATTGAGGCAGCTATGAAGGGTATGCTGGATCCTGTCTTTGAGGAGAAGGTAATCGGTCACGCGGAAGTACGGCAGATTTTCAAGGCGTCGGCAGTCGGAAATATCGCAGGCTCGTATGTGCTTGACGGTATTTTCCAAAGAGGTTGTAAGATCCGAATCAGCCGTGAAGGTGAGCAGATTTATGAGGGCGAGCTTGCATCACTGAAACGTTTTAAGGATGATGTCAAGGAGGTTCGTTCAGGCTTTGAGTGTGGTCTTGTATTTGAAGGTTTTGACAGTATGCAGGAATTTGATATTGTAGAGGCCTATATTATGGTGGAGGTACCGCGTTAATGAGAAAAAACAGCGTGAAAAATACACGTGTAAACGGGGAAGTGCATCGCGTTCTTGCGGAGATTATCCGGAGTGAGATTAAGGATCCGCGGATTCATCCGATGACTTCTGTCGTTACTGTGGAGGTGGCGCCCGATTTAAAAACCTGTAAGGCGTGGATCAGCGTGCTTGGAGACGAGGAGTCGCAGAAAGACACGCTTGCAGGATTAAAGAGCGCTGAGGGGTATATCAGAAATCTTCTTGCAAAGAAGATCAATATGAGAAATACACCGGAGATTAAATTCATATTAGACCAGTCAATCGCGTATGGAGTGTCAATGACAAAAAAGATTGATGATATTAATCGGGAGGATGACGCAAAACACGTGGAAACGAATGAGGATTAAAATGAATCTTTTATAAGGGTAGGTATAATTTGCAATTTATGCAGAAATGAGGGATCGTTGTGGAAAAGATAAATCTGTTAGAAGAATGTAGGGATGCAAAGAGCATTGTTATTTCAGGGCATGTCAGACCTGACGGCGACTGCGTGGGTTCTTGTATGGCAATGTATCTTTACTTAAAAAAGGCGCTTCCAGGCGTGGAGATTACGCTCTGTTTAGAAAAGCCCTCCGAGGTATTTCAATGTATTCAGGATTTTGAGTGTATTGACAGCGATTTTCAGGCAGCCGTGCCGGATGTGTTTATCGCACTTGACTGCGAGCAGTCAAGACTTGGAGAGGCGCAGCCGCTTTTTGAAGGTGCGAAAAAGCGAATCAATATAGATCACCATGTAAGCAATGTAGGAGGATGCGGCAATGTAAATTATGTTGTGCCAGGTCTTAGCTCTACGGCGGAGCTGGTTTATGATCTGTTTGATAAAAGCTATTTGGATGAGGAGATTGCAAAGGCTGTCTACATAGGAATCATTCATGACACAGGGATTTTCAAATACTCCAATACTTCGCCCAAAACGTTAAGAATAGCGGCAGAGCTGATTGAATATGGCTTTGACTTTCCGGCTATCATAGATGAAACATTTTATGAGAAAACATATGTTCAAAACCAGCTTTTGGGAAGGGCGCTGTTGGAGAGTATCGTCTTTATGGATGGAAAATGTATTGTGAGTGCAATTAATCGGAAGATACTGGATTTTTATAATGCCCAGCCGAAGGATTTGGAGGGGATTGTAAATCATCTGCGTATTATTAAGGGCGTGGAGTGTGCAATTTTTATGTATGAAACGGGTAATTTGGAATACAAGGTGAGTCTTCGCTCCTGCAAGTATATCGATGTCAGCAGGATTGCGTCGTATTTTGGCGGCGGCGGTCATGTGAGGGCAGCGGGATGCAGCATGAACGGTAATTTTTATGATGTAATCAATAATATTTCAAGGCAGATTGTGCGTCAGATGAAAGAACAGTAGCAGTTCAGCCCAGGACTTTGCACTTGCTGCAAAGTCCGTGAAACAGTGTTAAGGTTGAGATGCATCAAGCCACCACGAAGTGGTTTTGCATGGCTTGATGCTTGTAACAGGAAGCCGAAGGCTGAACTGTTACAAAGAACATGAGGAATTATGATTAACGGTATTATGAATATCTATAAGGAAGCCGGTTTTACTTCACATGATGTTGTAGCGAAGCTTCGGGGGATTGTGAAGCAGCGAAAAATCGGGCATACAGGGACACTTGATCCGGATGCGGTGGGTGTGCTTCCGGTGTGCTTTGGAAGTGCCACAAAGCTCTGTGATATGATGACGGATAAAAGTAAGGAATATGAGGCTTGTATGCGGCTTGGCATCATGACAGATACACAGGATATGAGCGGAAAGGTGTTGTTTCAAAAGGATGTGACAGTGGATGAAGCCACAGTCACATCTGCCATTATGAGTTTTGTGGGAGGATATGAGCAGACTCCGCCGATGTATTCTGCGTTAAAGGTAAATGGCAAAAAGCTATATGAGCTTGCAAGACAGGGCAAGGAGATTGCCAGGCAGCCGCGTCATGTAGAGATTCCTCAGATTTGGATTCTTGAGGTTTCCATTCCCTGCGTGCGCTTTGTGGTCGAATGCTCCAAGGGTACTTATATCCGGACATTGTGTGCGGATATTGGAGAGCAGCTTGGCTGCGGGGCAGCGATGGAGTCGTTAAAGCGCACAAGGGTTGGCAATTTTAAAATAGAGGATGCCATAACGCTTTCCCAAGTGGAGCAGCTTATGGAGTCGGGTGATTGTGAAAAATATGTCATAGCGCCGGATAGTATTTTTATGGATTATGAGGGTGCGGTTGTGAAGCCAGAAGCTGAGAGTGCACTTTTGAACGGAAATAAGCTATATTTTGGACAGCTTGATTTGGAGCATAAAAAATTATTTAATGACAAAGATATGCTTCGCGTTTATAATGGAAAACGGGAATTTAAAGCAATCTATACTTTTGTAAAAAAGGAAAATGGTTTTAAACCTTATAAAATGTTTTTGTAGATTGGGATAAGGGGATCAGGCGGGTTTGGCATGAGAATTATAGAAAATACGACAAAATTTCATATAGAAGAGCCGACTGCTGTCGCAATTGGAAAATTTGACGGTTTTCATTTGGGGCATCAGAAGCTTTTAAGACAGCTTAGAGAACAAAAGGATCAAGGTCTTTTATCAGCTGTCTTTACTTTTGTGCCGTCACCCGCGGCATTTTTTAGCAGTGAGCCAGTTCGGGATTTATCGACTGTGGCGGAAAAGCGCAGGATTTTTGAACAGTCAGGAGTGGATTATCTGATTGAGTTTCCGTTTTTTCAGGAGATTGCCGATATGGAGCCGGAACTGTTTATTCATGATGTGCTGGTCGGCATGATGAATGCAGGATGCGTGGTGGCAGGCGATGATGTGTCATACGGAAAACGTGGTGCGGGTGACAGTGCGCTTTTGCGAAAGAAAGCAAAAGAAAACGGTTACAAGGTAATTATTATTGATAAAGTGCTTTATGGACAAAGGGTAGTGAGCTCTACTTATGTGCGTGAGGCGGTAAGAGAAGGGAATATGGGACTTGTGGCAAAGCTGCTTGGCACACCGTATTATGTAGGCGGAGAGATTGTGCATGGGAACAGGTTCGGGAGAACGCTCGGAATGCCGACAGTGAATCTTTTGCCGCCGCAGGAAAAGCTGCTGCCGCCAAAGGGTGTGTACTACTCTTATGTATATCTGCATAGCAGAAGCGGCAACAGGTCTTATGATGGCGTGCAGATTCCTTCGATTACAAATATCGGCACGAAGCCTACGGTAAACAATGTTAATCAAATGGGTGTGGAAACATACCTATATAATTTTAATGCAGATGTGTATGGTGAAAATATAGAGGTGTATTTGCTGGAGCATAAAAGACCTGAAATGCGTTTTGGAAGCGTGGAGGAGCTCAAGGCGCAGATGCAGGAGGATATTGCGGCAGGCAGAAAATATCATGGGATTTAAATACTTGTTCATAAAAATTTTAGATTGTTTGTGTTGACAGGATTGGGGGCATAATGATAAGATTGTGGTTGTAACAAAAATGTAACAAGTTTGTAATAAAAGGAATTATTATTTTATGAAAAGGATAAATAGACTCAGATACATGGGGGTAGTGGCGGGCATGGGACTTGCGGTAGTGCTTTTAGGAAACGGCGCTTATGCAAATCCGAAGGAACAGGATGTCTATGACGAGAGCACAGAAGCGGGAACTTCTAAAGAAGATTTGAAAATAGAAGATTTGAAAATAGAAGATTCGAGTATAGAAGTGATTGATTTTAACGATTATGAACCGTCTTCAGAGAATGGAAGGGCAGCAGGAGCCGGACGGGAAATAGAGCTTGAGGATGCAGAACCGGAAAGCGGGGAAATGCAGACTTCGGAATATGATGAGGCAGCCGGTACGCAGATTCTGGATAATGAAACGCAGGAAGACATACAGGAAGGGGCGCCTGCGGCACAGGCTGACACAGAGCCGTCAGAGGAGGAGATGCCGCAAAACCACTGGGGTTATACAAACCTTGGTATTGCCCATGTGGATAACCATTTGAATATCAGGCAGGAGCCGGGCGAGGATGGAAAACTTGTCGGAAAGCTGCCAAAGGATGCGGCTTGTGAAATTCTTGAGATTGAAAACGGCTGGGCGCGAATTAAATCGGGAAAGGTTGAGGGTTATTGTAATACGGATTACCTGTATATGGGATCGGAGGCAATCCGCAGAGGCCAGGAAGTGGCGTCTATGATTGCGATTGTCAATACGCAGACCTTGAAGGTTAGGGAAGAACCAAATACGGACAGTGTTGTGATTACGCTGATTCCTCAGGAGGAAGAGCTTGAAGTTGTTGATGTCATGGATAACGGCTGGGTGAAGTTTTTACTGGATGATGAGGAAGCTTACGTATCCGGGGAATTTGTGGATGTCGAGGAGCGTCTTGAAAAGGCTGTGACGCTCACGGAACTTTTGTATGGTCAGGGTGTTTCTGATGTGCGGGTTGACCTTGTACAGTATGCAAAGCAATTTGTAGGAAATCCGTATGTATGGGGCGGAACAAGCCTTACGGGTGGCGCGGACTGCTCAGGATTTACGTTGAGTATCTATAAAAAGTATAATGTGTCGTTGCCGCATCATGCCGCATCACAGGCACAGATGGGAACGAAGGTGTCAATGGGAGAGATTCAGCCTGGGGATTTGGTGTTCTATGCAAAGAATGGCAACATTAATCATGTGGCAATTTACATAGGAAACGGACAGGTTATCCATGCGTCAAGCCCGAAAACGGGTATTAAGATTTCCAGTGTAAATTACCGTACGCCGGCGTGTGCAAGAAGATATTTGTAAAAGATAGAAAAAGATAACGGATTCTTTTGAGAATCAGTTATCTTTTTTTTCATCCTGCTCCTTTTCAGGTAAAAATTCCGCCATTGTATGTTTATTCTGCATTCTGCCGATGCAAAATAAAATCACCCATGCGAGAATCGGAATCGCGACAATACAGAACAAAAGCGCCATAAACCGGTTTCCTGCTTCGCCGGGACCAGCCGTAAAAGCGGAAATCACAAAGGCAATAATCAGTACAACAATCGCGATAAGCGCGGCAATTGCCACAAGCTGTTTTGGATTTTTTTTCATAAAGCAATGTCCTTTCATATTTTCATAAAAGATATTAAAACTGATTATAATAAGAAATTAAAAGAAATGCAACCGTTTCCTTTGACTTTCGGTAAACTTTGGTATATACTAGTACTGCTTGGCTACAGGCATTCAGACCGCACGAAAAGATGCGATAAAGACGAAAGGATGTATAAATCATGGCAGAGAACAAGACATTATTGGATCAGTGGAGAAGTGTGGCATACAATGAAAATACCGATAAAAACACGCTTCAGAAGCTTTGGATTGACTATTTTCAGAAGGAGAAGGAAGTATACCAGCAGCTTTTGGAAAATCCTGACGAGGAAGTCAAGGGTACGGTAAAAGAGCTTGCGGAGAAATATAACATAGACATCATGACAATGACCGGCTTTCTTGACGGCATTAACGACAGCCTAAAGACGCCGAATCCGATTGAGGAAATGGACGAGGATACACAGGTCAGCCTTGCGTTTGAAAAAGAGCTGTTGTATAAAAACATGGTGGCAGCGGAGGCAGACTGGCTTTACGGCTTGGAGGCATGGGACGAAATCTTGGGCGAGGAGCGCAAGAAGGAGCTATACAAGGAGCAGAAATCTTCGACGACAATCGTAAAAGAGGCAAAGATTTATCCAAATGATCCGTGTCCCTGCGGAAGCGGCAAAAAGTATAAAAAATGCTGTGGTAAAAAATAGTGCTTTACAATTGCAGAAAATAGGATTAGAATAATAGAAAATCAGAAACAGGAAACACGATGACGAGAAGAGTACGATATTGGAATGTATCAGAGAGGAATACCGTTTGTGCTGAAAGTATTCTTACAGGAAATATCCGAAAACTACCTCTGAGTGACCCCAATCCGGTCCGTTGATTACGTTATAATCATGAGTGGTCTGTTTTTTGTATGAGGCAAAAAACAGGCAAGCAGGGTGGAACCGCGTTGATACGTCCCATGCATTACGGATTTGTAGTGTATGGGATTTTTTTTATTCATTAAGGCGTATGCAAAGCGGGCTGGGAAAAGATTTAAAAGAGCAAAGGAGATGAACCAATGGAAGAATTGAAAACAGAAGTTACGACAAACTATAGCCAATATCTGCTGCCAGCATTATGTTTTGTGGTAGGGATTTTAATTGGTTTTTTGCTGGCACCGGTGAAAAGCGGAAGGGTAACGCTTCTTAGCGGCAATACAATCGGATCAAACAATGGCAGCAGAAACAGCGCCGCGGACATATTGATGGGCGGGCAAAAGAGTAGATAAAAGGAAAGGGGAATGAGAGAACATGAAAATCACATTAAAGGACGGCTCCGTAAAGGAGTACGGCGAAGCAAAGGCAATCATTGACATTGCAAAGGATATCAGCGAGGGACTTGCGCGCGTGGCATGTGCGGGTGAGGTAGACGGCGAAACAGTTGATTTAAGAACAGTACTGGACAAGGATTGTGAATTAAATATCATTACGGCAACGGATGAAAAGGCGCTCCATGTAATCCGCCATACTGCGTCGCACGTGCTTGCGGAGGCAGTAAAGCGCCTGTTCCCGAACGCGAAGGTGACAATCGGACCTGCGATTGACGAGGGCTTTTATTACGATTTTGACGCAGAGCCGTTTTCAAGGGACGACTTGGACAAAATTGAGGCGGAAATGAAAAAAATCATCAAGGAAGGGCATGAAATCACACGTTTTACGCTTCCAAGGGCAGAGGCGATAAAATATATGGAGGAAAAAGGCGAGCCGTATAAAGTGGAGCTAATCCAGGATTTGCCGGAGGATTCCGAAATCAGCTTTTACGACCAGGGCGGTTTCGTGGATTTGTGTGCAGGACCGCATCTGATGAGCACAAAGGGCGTGAAGGCGTTTAAGCTGACCTCGTCTTCGATGGCATACTGGCGGGGCGATTCCAACAAAGCGCGCCTGCAGCGTATTTACGGTACGGCTTACAACAAAAAGGAAGAGCTTGCAGAGCACCTGGAGCGCATGGAGGACGCGAAGCGCCGCGACCACAACCGTCTTGGACGGGAGATGGATTTGTTTACGACCGTGGACGTCATCGGTCAGGGATTGCCGTTATTTACACCGAAGGGCACGAAAATGATTATGAAGCTCCAGCGCTGGATTGAGGACCTGGAGGACAACGAGTGGGGCTATATGAGAACAAGGACGCCCTTAATGGCAAAATCGGATTTGTATAAGATTTCAGGGCATTGGGATCATTATAAAGAGGGCATGTTTGTGTTTGGCGATGAAGAGAATGATAAAGAAGTTTATGCGCTGCGCCCGATGACCTGCCCGTTCCAGTATTACGTATATAAAAATTCACAGAAATCCTATCGTGATCTGCCATGCAGATATAGCGAAACCTCCACGATTTTTAGAAACGAGGATTCGGGAGAAATGCACGGCTTGACACGTGTGCGCCAGTTTACGATTACGGAGGGACACCTGATTGTCAGACCGGATCAGATGGTGGAGGAATTTAAAAACTGCCTTGCGCTTGCAAAATACTGTTTGGAAACGCTTGGCGTGAATGACGACGTGACCTATCACCTCTCTAAGTGGGATCCTGAAGACAGGGAGAAATATATCGGTGAACCGGAGGTTTGGAATGAAACGGAGCAGCATATCCGGGACGTTCTGACAGAGCTTGAAATTCCGTTTGTGGAGGATGTCGGCGAGGCGGCGTTCTATGGTCCCAAGGTAGACATTAACGCAAAGAACGTCTACGGCAAGGAAGACACGATGATTACGATTCAGTGGGACGCCCTGCTTGCGGAGCAGTTTGACATGTATTATATCGACCAAAACGGTGACAAGGTCCGTCCTTACATTATCCACAGAACATCGATGGGCTGCTATGAGCGTACGCTTGCATGGCTGATTGAAAAATATGCGGGCAAATTCCCGACCTGGATGTGCGCCGAGCAGGTGCGCGTGCTGCCGATTTCGGATAAATACGAGGAGTATGCACAGAAGGTTTGCAAAACGATGAAAAAAGCGGGAATTGACGCGACGGTTGACATCCGCTCGGAGAAAATCGGCTTTAAAATCCGCGAGGCAAGGCTTGACAAGCTGCCGTACATGCTTGTGGTAGGGCAGCAGGAAGAGGCGGACAATACCGTTTCCGTGCGCAGCCGTTTTGCGGGGGACGAGGGCGTAAAGAGCCTGGACAGCTTTATTGCGGATATTACGGAGGAAATCCGGACAAAGCAAATCCGCAAAGAAATGCAAAACGAGGAAAATAAATAATTTAAAAAAAGAATAACGCAGGTTTGATTATGGCATACTAATCACAGGTTCATAGTTCAATGGACTCTGTTAATATTACATTGATCAGGAAGCACAATTTATGGGGCTTCGGAATGGAGGGAAACGATGTCAGAATTAACCTGTGGCGTATCAAACTGTACCTATAACAAAGACCGTTGCTGTTGTAAGGGCGACATTATGGTGGGCGGAAAGCACGCCTGTGACTGCGACAATACATGCTGTGAGAGTTTTCATAAGAGAAGCGGCGACAGCTTTACCAGCGCTGTTTCACACCCGAGCAAGACCATCAGTATCGACTGCGAGGCGGTAAAATGTGTTTACAACAGCGATTACCGCTGCCATGCGGACCATGTTGACATCAAGGGCGGAAACGCAGGCACAAGTATGGAGACGCTTTGCGCGACTTTTAAGGAAAAATAATGAAAAATAAGTAAAAAGCCATTGACAGAGCGGAGAACATGTGGTAAAGTATTTTTGTTTGAGACATTCAGACAGGTACAATAAAGCAGAGTATCCGCTCTCACCCTATGGCAAACAGGCTTATAGGTGTTTATATTTTTGAATTTTATGCCGTTATGGTTTGCGTGTGTATGATAATAGATGCACTAGATACACGCAATGCATAAGCGAATGTCATAAAGATAGAAAATGAAGTGGATAATTCTGTGATTATCCACTTTTCTTATGCACAGACCCATGCAGAGGAAATATGCCACTGGAGTGGCGCATGGGTCGCGCGGCGAGTAGGAAAAATCTTTTCTGCTCGATTAAAGCAGCAGCGTTCAATATTTAGACAAAAAGCGAAGCTTTTTGCATATTGAGTGCGCTGGCACTCAATTTATTTTCTTATGTTTATTTTATGGAGGTGTAAGGTTATTAGCGATTTAATGATTAACGAACAGATTAGGGACAGAGAGGTGCGTGTAATCGGCGCGGACGGCGAACAGCTCGGCATTATGCCGCCGAGAGAAGCGATGAAACTTGCAGAGGAGGCAGGCGTTGATTTGGTAAAAATCGCTCCCACGGCAAAACCTCCTGTATGTAAGATTGTTGATTATGGAAAATTCAAGTATGAGCAGACAAGGAAGGAGAAGGAAGCGAAGAAAAAGCAGAAGATTATTGACGTGAAAGAAATCCGCTTATCTCCGAATATTGACACGAATGACCTGAACACAAAAATAAATGCTGCCCGCAAGTTTTTAACCAAGGGGGATAAGGTTAAAGTGACATTGCGTTTTCGCGGACGCGAGATGGCTCATATGCAGAACAGCAAGCATATCCTTGTGGATTTCGGCGAGAGCTTAAGCGATATTGCCGTTGTCGAGAAGGAGCCGAAGGTTGAGGGCAGAAGCATGACAATGTTTTTAGCTGAAAAACGATAAGCAGTTATTCCCACAAAACGGCTTAGGTCAGTTAAAATATAGAAAATGTGCAGCGGTCTGACGTTGGACAACTGCAAAATAGTATGATTTAGGAGGAAACAGATATGCCAAAAATGAAAACAAGCAGATCAGCAGCAAAGCGCTTTAGAGTAACAGGAACAGGTAAATTAAAGAGATCAAAAGCTTATAAGAGCCATATCTTGACAAAGAAGTCCGCAAAGAGAAAGAGAAATCTCAGAAAAGCGGCTATCACAGATGCAACAAATGTTAAGAATATGAAGAAGATTTTACCGTACGCATAAGATGTGCGGCAGGAAACGGTAAAGGAATGTGAATTTGTTAGGAGGAAAAGAAAATGGCAAGAATTAAAGGCGGTTTAAACGCAAAAAAAAGACATAACAGAGTGTTAAAGCTCGCAAAAGGTTACAGAGGGGCACGCTCAAAGCAGTACAGGGTTGCAAAGCAGTCCGTAATGAGAGCGCTTGCATCTTCATACGCAGGCAGAAAAGAGAGAAAGCGTCAGTTCAGAAGACTTTGGATTGCACGTATCAACGCAGCGGCAAGACTGAACGGCTTATCTTACAGCAAGATGATGCACGGCTTAAAGGTTGCCGGTGTTGAAATTAACAGAAAGATGCTTGCGGAGATGGCAGTCAATGACGCAGAAGGCTTCAAGACACTTGCTGATCTTGCAAAGAGCAGTGTTGCATAAGATTGTCAACAAAAGAGAATGAGTAAAAAATTGAGCGCTGATGTGCTCAATTTTTTTATGCACACGGACGCGGAGAGGAAATATGCAGCTAAAGCTGCCCGCATCCGGCGCGCGAGTAGGGGAAGATAAATCTTCTCCACTCGATTCGTATGGAAAGTCGTGAAATGTTTGTAAAAAATTGTAAAAAAATTAACAAATTCCGTATGAAAGCAAAAATGTATGATATAATCCTTAAGGAAAGAAAAGTTTTTTGACTACGCAAGGTATGTGGAACCAAAGTAAATTGGAAAATATTGCAGGCAGCAGTCAAATGGAGGTTAATCATGAGTGTATTAGAAAATTTAGAACCGAAGAATGTATTTCACTATTTTGAGGAAATCTGCCAAATTCCGCACGGTTCGGGGAACCTTGACCGAATCAGCGGTTATTTGGAACAGTTTGCAAAGGACAGGGGGCTATTCCATATCCGGGATAAAGCAAACAATGTCATTATCGTAAAGGAAGCAACTACGGACTACGAGAACACGGAACCTGTTATTTTACAGGGGCACATGGACATGGTGGCGGTTAAGACTCCCGGGTGTGACATCGACCTTCAAAAAGACGCGCTCCGGTTAAAAACAGAAGGGGATTTTGTTTTTGCCGAAGGAACCAGTCTTGGCGGGGACGACGGCATTGCGGTTGCATATATTCTTGCATTGCTTGATTCTGATGATATACCGCACCCGCGCATTGAGGCGGTTATCACAACGGACGAGGAGGTTGGCATGGACGGCGCCGTGGCAATTGATTTGTCCATGCTGACGGCAAAAAGAATGCTGAATATTGATTCGGAGGAGGAAGGGATCCTTTTGACAAGCTGCGCGGGAGGACTCCGGACAGACTGTCATCTTCCCGTAACGGGAACGGACAGACCTGCTGATACAGTCTGCCTGCAATTAACTGTAAGCGGGCTTATGGGAGGGCATTCCGGCACGGAAATCAACAAGGAGCGCGGGAATGCCATAAAGCTTTTGGGCGTAACGCTGCAGCAGCTTTTGGGGCGTTTGGAATTGAATATTGTTGACATTGCCGGAGGAGAGAAGGATAATGCCATACCAATTGCGGCACATGCCGTTGTGTGTGTTAAAAAAGACCAACAAAAAATGCTTGAAGCAGAAGCAGCGCGCATTGCGGAAGAAACCAAAAAGGAGTATCAGTCCAAGGAAAAAAATCTGTGTATCAGTATTGCGTCCTGTGACGCATGCGAAGAACAAATGTTTGATAATGAAAGCACGGGAAGAATTGCAGGATTTTTAACCACAATGCCAAACGGTGTGATGGCGATGAGTGCGGATATTGAGGGTCTTGTGGAAACTTCGCTCAATGCAGGCGTAATGAGATACGCATGCGGCGCAAAAAAGGAGGTCGTTGTAAGCCTTGCGGTCAGAAGCGCGATAGAAACGGCAAAGGAGAAGCTGAAATTGCAGCTTGACACGCTCACGAAGGTATTCGGCGGTTATACAGAAGCGTACGGTGATTATCCGGGCTGGCAGTACAATCCGGATTCGAAGCTGAGGGCGGATATGATCAGAATCTATCAGGAGCTGTTTGGAAAAGAGGTCAGGGTGGAAGCACTTCATGCAGGGCTTGAGTGTGGCGTTATGATTTCGAAGATCCCCGGTCTTGACTGCGTGTCTTTTGGTCCGGATATTTTTGATATTCATACGACGGAGGAACGTCTTAGCATTTCCTCAACGGCGCGCATGTGGGATTATTTGCTGGAAATATTAAAACAAAAATAAGACAGCACAAACAGGATATTGCGAATTACAATTTTAGAATGGAGAAACGATGGAAAATAACTTTAGGGAATTTAAAGGAGAACATCAACAGGGAGAGGAGAAAAAAGAGAAGAGGGAGAAAAAGAAAATCCCGTTTCGCAGGGTTGCCGTGACAATAGCGGCAGCGCTTGTGATAGGGGTTTTGGGCATTGAGTCCGTTTACTCGATTGGGGAGCAGGAACAGGGCGTCGTGACAACCTTTGGCAAGGCGACAGGCGTTGCAACCTCAGGGCTGCATTTTAAAATCCCTTTTGTGCAGAAGGTGACAAAAGTAAACACAATGATTCTTGGATTCCCAATTGGGTACAGGCTTGAAAATGAGGCGGACAACGCGGATTTGCTGGCAGCAGAGTCCCTTATGATAACCTCAGATTTTAATTTTGTCAATGTCGATTTTTATGTGGAATATAAGGTGTCCGATCCGGTAAAGTACCTTTATCACTCCAAACAGCCGGAGGAAATCCTCAAAAACATCGCGCAGTCGTGTATCAGGAACATCATCAGCAACTATGTGGTAGATGATGTAATCACGACCGGAAAAAGTGAAATTCAAGCGGCAATCCGGGAGATGATGATGGAGAAGCTTGAGGAGCAGGATATTGGGCTCATACTGGTCAATATTTCCATGCAGGACGCAGAACCGCCCACAGACTCGGTTATTGAGGCGTTTAAGGCGGTAGAGACGGCAAAGCAGGGCAAGGAAACCGCGCTTAACAATGCAAACAAATACCGCAACCAAAAGCTTCCCGAGGCGAATGCGCGGGCGGATCAGATTATACAGAAGGCAGAGGCGCAGAAGCAGGAGCGTATTAATGAGGCAAGCGCTCAGCAGGTGCGGTTCCAAAAAATGTATGAGGAATATGAAAAAAATCCGGTCATCACAAAGCAGAGAATGTTTTATGAGGCGATGGAGTCCGTGCTTCCGGGCGTCAAACTGATTATTGATGACGGCAGCGGCAGCCTGAATAAAACCCTTTATCTTGATGAGTTGCAGCTTGAGGACATTACGCAAAAGCCGGAAAGTACAGATGACACGCAGACGACAGAACAGGAGGATTAGGCGGTTATGAAAAAGACATTCGGAAAATTATTGATTGTGGTGGTATTGCTGGGAGTGTTGTTTGTGGGCGCCAATTCCGTTTTTGTCATCAAGGAAAACCAGTATGGGCTTGTGCGGGAATTTGGCAGGATTGAGCGGGTGATTTCCGAGCCGGGGCTTTATCTTAAGATACCGTTTATACAGGAGAAGGATACAGTCACGAAGGAGCTTTTGCTTTATGACATTGCAAAATCCGACGTCATTACAAAGGATAAAAAATCCATGATTGTTGACAGCTTCGTGCTTTGGCGTGTGACCGATCCAAGGACGTTTGCACAGACTTTAAATACTTCTTCGGTGAATGCGGAGGGGCGTATCAATGTGGTTGTGTATAACGCGATAAAAAACGTGATAAGCAGCATGGCGCAGTCGGACATCATTGCGGCAAGGGGGCGTGAGCTTACGGATTATATCATGCAGAATGTTTCGGGAATCAACCAGTATGGCATAGAGATTGCAACCATTGAAATCAAGCTTTTGGATTTGCCGGAGGATAATAAGGACGCGGTGTTCGAGCGTATGATTTCCGAGCGCGAAAATATGGCGGCGACTTATACGGCAGAAGGAAATTCCGAGGCGCAGGTTATCCGCAATACGACGGATAAGGAAACGGCGCTTTTGGTGTCGGAGGCAGAAAAAAAGGCGGAGATTTTAAAGGCAGAGGGTGAAGCGGAATACATGAAGATTATGGCGGAGTCCTATGACAGTCCGCAGAAGGCGGAGTTTTACAGTTTTATCAGAAGCCTTGATGCATTACAGAATGCGGTACAGGGCGGGGACAAGACGGTTATTTTAGATAAGGATTCTCCGATTACGCAGATTTTTTATAATCAATAAAAATAAGGCTCACCATATGGGCAACGACAGATAAAAACCTCATGCAAAGCCTGCAATGCATTGCATGAGGTTTTATAGAAGCATTGGTTTATGCCTCGTCTGCCGAACTGCCAAGACGCATATAAAAGCATATAAGATAAAGTCCGCAGATGCCTACCAAAGCATAAATGATTCTGGAAAGCCAGCTCATGCTCCCGAAAACGGATGCAACCAGGTTAAAATCAAAAAATCCGATTAATCCCCAGTTTACCGCACCGACGATGGCAATCGTTAATGCAATCCCGTCAATCAATTTATTACCCATATTGTGCCTCCGTGCTGCCATAATATTATAGAAACAGTAAAAGCTGTCTCCTATAAATCAGTATGGCAAAAAAAAGAAAAGTTATGTGGTATGAATCGGATTTATTATAAATTTTATTAAGTTTTTATTGAAAAGACGGTAAAAGATGTGATGATTTCATAAACGTTACATATTAAATTGAAATAATGATGTTATATGTTACTATATTAGTGCATGAATTTTGTATAATTCAACTGTCACAGGTATTGACAAAATCAATAAATGTGAGTATATTAATATAGGTGCATATGAAGTCTTTAAACAACGATGGTCAGACATAAACATCCAAAGCAATGTTTTTAAGTGTTATAAAACTCAAAACAGCATGATGATGACACTGTTTTGGAAACGGTAGGAAGATAAAATTAGAGGATTAGTTCAGGAGAGGTTAGAAGTGAGAAAAAAAGTAGAAAAAAACACAGCAGCAAAGAAAACAGTAGAGAAAAAAGCAGTCAGTGCCGTTAAGGCGGCAGAGCCTGCGGTACAGGTTGAAGAAAAAACCGAAGTCAAGGCAGAAGAGGCGGCAGCTGAAGCAAAACCTGAGGTTAAGGCAGCAGAGTCTGAGGTAAAAGCAGAGGAGAAGGCGGTAGAGAAGAAGACAGCAAAGCCTGCGGCTGCAAAGAAGACAACGAAGGCAGCGGCAAAGAAGGAAACGGCGGAAAAGCCTGCAAAGACAACGAAAGCGTCAGCTTCACAGAAAATCATTTTGCAGATGAGTGGCAGAGAAGACATATCTATGGAAAATGTGATTGAGCGTGTAAAGAAGGCTTATGTAGATGAAGGTCATTCTGCAGCTTCCATTAAAAATGTAGAAGTATACATAAAGCCTGAAGAAGGCATGGCTTACTATGTTATTGATGGCTATGCGTCAGGGATCAGTTTATAGAATTCTGTAAGTCTTGAATTGTATAAATATCAATAATGCCTCTTTTTTGGTAAGAATCCGGATATCGTAATTCTTATCAAAAAGGAGGATTTTTATATTGGTTACATGAAACGGGATACGGTAGATTATTTCGATAGCGAATTTGGCAAATAAAAAACGGCTTAAACCTATATTTAAGGTCTTTGCCGTGTAAAATGCAGGAGATGGGACTTGAACCCACACGATATTGCTACCACAGGCACCTGAAGCCTGCGCGTCTGCCAATTCCGCCACTCCTGCAAACAACTAATATTTTACCTTGTTTTGGTAGATATGTCAACATGTTTTTTAATTTTATTTCTATGGGATTTCATAAATCATAGGGGAAGGTGATGGATTATGCAGACAGATTACAGGAGTAAAGGGCTTTTGCTCTTAAAAAAAGGACAGAAGGGCATTATTCATGCGATTTTCAGCCGTTTTGGCTTGATGTTGCTTTTATTGGTACTGCAGGTTTTTATTCTTTTTGGCATTTTTCGATGGTTTGAAGAATTTTTACCTCATATTTTGGGCGGAACTGTTTTGTTTACGTTCGTCATGGTTGTCTGCCTTTTGAATAGCAGAATGAATCCTACGGCAAAAATTACATGGCTGATTGTAATCATGCTTGTACCGGTATTTGGTGTTCTGCTGTTTGCCTATACGCAGAGCGACATTGGTCACCGTGCTTTGAAGCAGCGTGTGAATCAGATTATAACGGATACAAAAGAATGCATCCCGCAATCAACGGATACCATGAAACGGTTGTCTGAGGAGAACAAGGGGGTGGCGGCACTGGCGCATTACATGCATAGAAGCGGTTGCCATCCGGTATTTGAAAATACGTCTGTAACGTATTTTGCGTCGGGCGAGGATAAATTTGAAGAAATGCTTAAGCAGCTTGAGGCGGCAAAGGATTTTATATTCATGGAATATTTTATTGTGGATGAAGGAATGATGTGGGGACGGATTTTGGAAATCCTGGCGAAGAAAGCAGCAACAGGCGTAGATGTACGTGTGATGTATGACGGAACCTGTGAGTTTGCACTGTTGCCACATGATTATCCGAAACGTATGAAGGCATTGGGGATTCAGTGTAAGATTTTTGCACCGGTATCACCTTTTGTTTCTACGCATTATAATTATCGGGATCATAGGAAAATTCTGGTGATTGACGGGCACACGGCATTTAACGGCGGAGTGAACCTTGCGGATGAGTATATCAATCAGAAGAAAAAGTTCGGGCACTGGAAGGATACTGCCGTTATGTTAAAGGGTGATGCGGTTCAAAGTTTTACACTGATGTTTCTGCAGATGTGGCGGATTGATACGGTGCAAGATGATACGCAGCATTTCCTTTCTTATTCCCCGAAAACGGTTCCAAAGGAGAACGGATATGTGATTCCTTATGGAGATTGTCCGCTGGACGATGACAAGCTGGGGGAACGGGTGTATATGGACATCTTAAACCGTTCATTGGAGTATGTGCATATTATGATGCCATATTTGATTTTGGACGGGGAAATGGAAACTTCTTTAAAGTTTGCGGCGGAACGAGGCATTGACGTGATTCTGTTATTGCCGGGAATTCCCGATAAGGCAGTGCCATATGCGCTTGCGAAGACACATTATAGATCTTTGCTGGAATCAGGGGTAAAGATATATGAATATACTCCAGGGTTTGTTCATGCAAAAGTTTTTGTCAGCGATGGACAAGAGGCTGTAGTGGGGACAATCAATTTGGATTACCGCAGTTTGTATCATCATTTTGAGTGTGCTACATATATGTATCGTACGGACTGCATTTCTGACATTGAGGAAGATTTTCGGAAAACGCTCACAAAGTGCAGACAGGTTACGAAGAAAACCGTTCAACATGAAAAGCTGCATGTGAAGCTGATGGGACGATTGATGAAAGCGTTTGCGCCATTGATGTAGACGGATGGAAAGTCTTTCGAAATAATTTGATAAAAATTTTTAATAAAAAGATAAAAAAACCTTGAAATGATTTTGCGCTTGTGGTAAGATATATCGGTAATGTTAATAAATGATATTGCATAAGCTTCCATAGCGCAGTTGGTAGCGCAACTGATTCGTAATCAGTAGGTCGAGGGTTCGAGTCCCTTTGGAAGCTTTACGGAGAAAGTCCTGAGGCCGTTGAATTATTTGTGGTTTCAGGGCTTTTTCAATTGGTCCTTTAAATGTTAATGGCTTATATTTAAAGGATTATTACATTTTTGAGGTTGAATTATAAGCATAAAGTTACATAAAAATATTCGTGGTATTTATGTAACTTTAAAAGACTTGATTTTAAAAGAAAATCTGCTATAATAAAATAGCATCGTTTTACTATTGGTTTGAGGGTTTCGGTCACAAATGGTTATATCGTTGCAAGTAGTTCAGGTTCAGGGAGAAAGATACGTATGAGTGTTCAGGACAATAAAGAGAGGCATACAACACGTTTTTTGGTTGGAAGCTTTCTAATGCTTCTAATATTAAGCGTAACAGCTTTTTTCTGTTTGGGGTATTATATGAGTAAAGTAAGCAGAGAAAGCATTGATGAAGTGGGAAACATGTATATGGCAGGCATTAGTGAACAGATTTCCTCTCATTTCAGTACCCTGATTGAACTAAAATTAGAACAGGTTGAAACGGCAAAGAAGGTTGTTGCATTTGATGAGGGAAATGTTGAAGACCTATATAATGAGTTAACTTACAGAGTAAGTGTCAGAGGCTTTGATTATTTGGCGCTGTGTGCTGAGAATGGGGAATTGGAGATGCTTTATGGAGAGCAGCTTCAGCTTGCGGATCCGGATCCGTTCTTTTCATCGTTAAGGAATGAAGAGCAGAAGGTTGCGGTAGGGAAGGACAGATCTGGCAATGAAGTCGTTTTGTTTGGAGTCAGTGCCCAATATCCTATGAAAAATGGAAGGAACAGTATGGCGATGGTGACAGCTGTCCCCCTGGAATATATCAGTTCCATGCTCGAAGTAGAGGGAGAAAACGGATTGTTGTATTCCAATATTATCCGTGTTGACGGCAGCTTTATCGTAAGGGGGATGAGCGGAGAGTATTCCAATTACTTTGAAAGCCTGTACGCGAGATATCAGGATGATAATCAGGAGGAGCTTGATGCTTATATTCAGGAAATTTCTCATGCTATGGTGAATGAAGAAGATTATTCCGCAATTTTGGGATTTGGCGGAAGCCGGCAGCAGGTATATTGTACATTACTGCCTTATTCCGAATGGCATTTGGTAACAATATTGCCGTTTAGCGCTTTGAATGAAGCAATTGAGGGAATGAATCAAAATAGGACGCTTGCAACAGTTTTAATTTGTATGGTGATTATTGTTGTTCTGCTGTTTATTTTCTATACTTACTACCAAATGACGAAGCAGCAGATTGCCGATTTAAACGCGGCGCGTTTGGAAGCTTTGCAGGCTACGAAGGCAAAGAGTGAGTTCCTTTCGAATATGAGTCATGATATCCGAACGCCGATGAATGCAATTGTCGGTATGACGGCGATTGCTATAGCGCATATTGATGATAAAAAACAGGTGCAGAACTGTCTTCGGAAAATTGCACTGTCAGGTAAGCATCTGTTGGGATTGATTAATGATGTGCTGGATATGTCAAAAATTGAGAGCGGAAAGATGACTTTGACAACAGAGTTGGTTTCCTTACAGGAAGTTGTTGAGGGAATTGTCAGCATTGTCCAGACACAGATTAAAGGTAAAAGCCAGAATTTTAATGTACATATTGATAATATTACGGCAGAAGATGTCCATTGTGACAGTGTGCGTTTGAATCAGGTGTTATTAAATTTACTATCGAATGCCGTTAAGTATACGCAGGAAGGCGGTACCATACAGTTATCAATGTATCAGGAAACTGCACCAGAGGAAAAGGGCAGTAATTATATAAGAACGCATGTTATTGTGAAAGATAACGGAATTGGCATGACACCAGAGTTTTTGGAGCATATTTTTGATTCTTATTCAAGGGCGGACAGTAAGAGAGTGCAGAAAACACAGGGTACGGGACTTGGCATGACAATCACGAAGTATATTGTGGATGCAATGAACGGAACGCTGACTGTAGAGAGTGAGCCGGAAAAAGGAACGGAGTTCCATCTGATTTTGGATTTGGAAAGGGCTGCGGAAAAGGAAATAAATATGCATCTTCCGGCATGGAAGATGCTAATTGTTGATGATGATGAAACCTTATGCCGTACGGCGGTGGATTCTTTGGAATCAATTGGCATACAGGCTGACTGGACACTGAGTGGTGAGAAAGCAATTGACATGGTGACAAGGCATCATGAAATGAGGGATGATTATCAGATTGTGCTGCTGGATTGGAAGCTTCCAGATATGGATGGTATCATGGTTGCAAGGAAACTGCGCCGTATTATTTCCGAGGAGATGCCATTGATTCTGATATCGGCATATGACTGGAGTGAATTTGAAATTGAGGCAAGAGCTGCAGGAATTAACGGCTTTATTTCAAAACCGTTGTTTAAGTCAACTTTATATCACGAATTGAAGAAATATATGGGCGTTGATGATGCGCATGGTAAAATTAGTGAGGATATCGAGCTGCTAGGTCGTCATGTATTGGTTGCCGAGGATAATGACCTCAATTGGGAGATTTTAAGTGAGCTGCTGTCTGATATTGGTATGAAGTTAGAATGGGCGGAAAACGGAAAAATTTGTCTGGAGAAATTTCAGGAGTCCGAGCCTGGGCAGTATGATGTGATTCTTATGGATATTCGTATGCCTGTTATGAATGGCTATGAAACTACAAGGGCAATCCGTGCATTAGACCATCCCGATGCGCAGACCATTCCGATTATTGCGATGACGGCGGATGCTTTTTCCGAAGATATTCAACAGTGCTTGGAGTGCGGTATGAATGCACATACTGCAAAACCGATTAATTTAGATGAAGTGGTATCGCTGCTGAAAAAATTTATGAAATAAGAAACAGCAGAGCTGAAATAAGAATCAGCTCTGCTGTTTTGGGCAAATGAGATTAATTATGTGCTGTCGGCTTTAAAAGGACACTGTTGATAATTTTGCAGATAAATGAAAATGTCTGTATTGCAACTTGTGGGAAGGTTCGGTTTTCCTGACATTCATCTGCAATAATTAAACCGCACACATGTCCGTTCTCGTCTTTAAGAAGATGCTGCATTGTGCTTGAAATACCTAGTTCCTGTAAAAATTTGTATACGTCGGGCATACTGCCTTTTATGAGATTGATATTTCTGATAAGAAGCATATCGTCACTGAACATATCAAAATAGTATCCGTTATCTAAAATTTGGGGATATACGTCAGCATTATAAAGTTCCGGATTGCTTGTGGCAATCATATCAAAGTTTTGTCCCCAAAATATCGTAACCCTGTCAAACATCAGTGCACGGGTAAGCTGTTCTAACATTTTTGGAAATAGCTCCCTTGTACCTTCAGCAACAATTTTTGCCAAAAGAGTTGCTGTTTTGTATAAATCGGTGTCAGAGTAGATTTTATCGGTGCCGATATTATAGTCCGTATCAAAACTGTCGGAGAGAATCTGACCATGCATTTCGGGTTTATAAATGACATATCGGTTTTTTCCTTTTTGCTTGGCTATGTATAAAACACGTTCTGCAATTTTGTAAAGTTCATCATAGATGTTGGAATTAATGCGGCTTCTTGAGATACCCATAGAACATGTGATTTTATCATCACCGAGTACTTCAGGAAATAATGTTGTGATATTGGTTTTGATTGCTCTTAAATAATTTCTGATAATCAATTCGTCGCCGGCATCATTTAAGACAATCATAAATTCATCGCCTGCCATTCTGCCTTCAACACCGTTCGAACCGATAACGCCTCTGATAATTTCAGCGACAGACTGTAAAACACGGTCGCCAAACTTATGACCATAGATGCTGTTAATACGGCTGAAATTGTCTAAATTCAGTAAAATCAGTGCGGATTGACCAAAATTTGTATTTTCCAGTCTTTTTTTCGCATACTCCACAATGGATTTCTGATTAAACATACCAGTCAGTGGGTCAATATAACTTCCTTTCGTATAGTTTTCAATGGTATCGCCTGTGTAATCATTTATAATCTGCCATGCCCCGAGGACATATTGGGCATCATCATATTTTTTTGGTACAAAGCTGACTTTGCAGGATACAATGGCGTCATCAGGTGAGATGAGGCTGCTGTGGAATGAGTAAGTTCCTTTTGCAATACAGCTTTTTATGGAATTGCAAAAAATCTTGAATATGGAAATATCCTCATCAGAAACCTTATTTTCGGCGATGGCTTCGTCTTCCCACTCATCAAAATCCATATTTGCAATATCGACCATTCGTTCATAGTTTATCCAAAATAGTCTGAATTCATTTGTTTCGCAATTATAATAAAACATTGCATTTTCGGAAAGAGAAATAAAATCTTTGGCAAATTTAGACAATTCGTTCATTCTTAACCTCCTTTGCTGCGGCTTTATCGGTTATGCAAGTCATTGTTGCAGGTTTGCTATGATGTATATATAATTTCATTATAAACTAATTTCCGAAATTTGTAACTACTTTATTTGCTAATTTCCTGTCAAAATTAATGCTATGAAAAACGTAAAAGCATGGCATGTAAATGACTTGCCAAAATCTTCCTGGACAGATACAATAAAAATACAGTACAAACGTAAAAGGAGGAATATACGGATGGCATTATTTGGCAATTTGTTTGGGGGACGCAAGGAAAGCAAGAAAAAGAATAACTGGGAGAAAGAAACTTCATTTATGATTGTAATTCCAAAAAATGAGGCTGAAATTGAAAATCTTGATTTTTTGGCAGAACGGCTTAAGGAATCTCTGCTTGTGACTGTAAAGGACAGTAAAAAAACAGAGCATGGGGTTGTGCTGAGGGTAGCAGCAGGGGATTTAGAGTATACGGTGCGTCTTGACACGATGGAAGTTGAGATACCGGAGATGTTCCGCATACAGCATTTTTTCCGCGATATTGATATTGAAGCGATTCAGCAGCAGAAGAAGGGACTGATTGTGGAGATGATGTTTGATGAACACATTTTGGATTCCTATCATACACAGCTAAGGGTAATCACGCAGCTGCTTCCGGACTGCCTTGCAGTGCTAGATGGAAGTTCCGAGAAAGTGCTCTCGGGAAAGTGGGTTGCGCTTGCCGCAAAATCAAATGTGCCGCCTTCTCCAAGATATATTTTTACGGTGCAGGCAGTGTCGGGTGAGAGCGATGAGGTATGGCTGCACAGTCATGGGATGAACCGGTGCGGACTGCCGGAGCTTGAAATATTAAATTCCACAAAGGATACTTATAATGACCATTACAATATTATTGAAACAATGGCAAAGCGTCTGCTTGAGAAGGGAGAACCGCCACAGGAGAAGGAGCCGATGTATCTTGCAATGGTGACGAATGAAATTCCGTTAATGGCGACGGTGGTTCACTGGAAAGAGGCATTAAAGAAGTATCCGTCAGGAATTTTAGGCGGTGCGGGGGACCGGAAAGAGGGTCATAATGAAAATACGGATGTGATTTTCTGTTATCCCAGCCCTGAGTCGATGGAGAAAAAGCAGTATTATGAGGTGAGTGTATTTGATGAATATCTGAATGAAAATCCGATTTATATGCTGACCAATCAGGAAACGGACAGAATGCGGCGGCTTGCGGCGGAGCGGCTGGATTTTATGCTGAAAATGTTTGGCAGGGAGAAGATTACGATTCTTTTAAAGGTCGGGCTTGAAGTTGACGAGGAGTTTAAGGAAGACGGAAACAGCTTTGAGCATATTTGGTTTGAATTAAAGGAAAAGCATCAGGATACGTTTACGGCGGAGCTGACACAGGAGCCGTATTATGTGAAGGATTTGCATGAGGGAGCTATGATGACGTTTCCGTACGGGCAGATTACGGACTGGATTATCTTTACGCCTGAGGGCAGGGTGACGCCGGACGATGTATATCTGCTTGCGTATGACGGGTGGAATTTGGAATAGAGGTTACTTTTTGAAATGCGCTGATGATTGGAGGAACGATGAAACAAACGATAAAACTGTTGGTTGTAGCGGTACTGTTGTGCGGCTGTCTTTGCGCGTGCAAAGGCGAAACCATGACGCAGGCGGATAAATACTGGACTGATGCCCAAAGCGCAAATGGTTTGGAGAATTATTTGGCGGACAAAGGGGCGCAACTGGACTGGGAAACTGTGCGGGGGGAGGCGGAGAACGAGGAACTTTCCATGCAGCAGCAGTTTCGGATTGTGCTCTTGCTTTCTGCATATGAATATCAATGCCTTTCAAAGGCGATTGATACGGCGTCGCTGCATGGTCAGCAGTCTTTAAGGGAGGATTCGCTTAGGATGTTTTGTGTGGACTATCCGGACAGTTCTGCTTATGTGAATGCGTATCTGAAAAAGGTAAACACGCAAGAGGATGAATTTTGGGATGCTTTTGTAGTGGTTTCCGGTTCCTGCGATTATCTGGAAGCTTTGATTGCCGCAGCCGATGAATTGGACGAACAGACACTTTTCAACTTGCTGGAGGGACTGAATGAGAATGAGATGTGGGGGATGAAGCTTAAGACGGCGCTTCAGAAATGGATTTGGGCTCATCCCGAAGAAACGCAGGACTATCTGGCGTTGCTGAAAGAAAAGGGGTTTTATGAGGACTTTGGTCTTTATGAGTCGAAACGTGTGCATATGGAAAATTACGCTGCCTGGCATGAGACCAAAACTGTGAGGAAGAGGCTGCCGGCGTGGTCGAGTTTGAGCAGAAATGATGGAATGATGAAAATAGCTTTTATTGTGTTGGGAGTATTTTTGACCGTATGGGGATTGGGCTGTTTTTTGGGCGCGCTTTTTTGGTGGGACAAATATTCGCTTCATCCAAAGTTTTTTCCGTTGGCAAAGCGCTACAGATGGCAGATAGATACATATAAATGGGTGTATGAAACATATGGGGACAAGGCGCTTCGAAAAAGTGTATTGTTTTGGTCTGCCGTCATAGCTGTTATGGGAATTTTGCTGCCTGCAGCATTTTTGAAGGACGATGCACAGCGAGGGCAGATTAGCGCTTATCCGCAGGTGTGGCAGGGCGAAACCTCTTCCTTTGCAGGAGGAGAACTGATTTTTGAGGAAGCGGAAGTTTCCGAGGGGTTTATGGTAAAACGGTTCAATATGGATCAAAATCAATATGAGGAGGTTGAGGTAACGGCGGATACATATGAAGAGGACATACTGTTACTTAAGACAACACTGACGAACAATAGCGGCGGTATGCTGCATATTGTACCGGAGGATTTACAGTTCTATGCAAAGCTGGCGGAGGAGGGAACTGACATTAGCATCAATGGGCATGCGGTGGTTGATGGCTATTTGTATTATTCTGATGCCGTAGAGCTTGCAGCCGGAGAAAGCATGCCAGTTTGGTTTTGGATGAGCCTTACCGGAGAGGAGTGGGAACAGCCGCATGCGTTTGTCTTACAGTACGGCGGGACGGGCTGTGTGATAAGTCTTGGATGAGGAGAAGCGTTTTCGTACTTGACATTTATATGGACATATAGTATAGTGTTTCTGAAAAGAACTACTATAAATAAAAGGGATGGTGGAACAGTTGGACAATACTGTTTTGGGGATCCTTGCGGAAAAGCTGATGAAGTTCGGGCTGACAAGGCAGGAGGCGTCGATTTATCTCTGCCTTTTGCGAAACAAAGAGCTGTCGGGATACGAAGTGTCGAAGCTTACAGGGATTTCGCGCTCGAATGTGTACAGTGCTTTGGCGGGGCTTGTCGAGGAGGGCGCGGCGTATCTGCTTGAAGGAGAAACAAACAAGTACACGGCGGTTTGCGTTGCGGATTTTTGCAAAAACAGGATACGGGAATTGGAGCAGCTAGGCGAGGAACTTGTGGCGCAGGTGCCGCAGATGGAGCCGAATACGGAAGGGTATATCACAATCAGCAGCCATAAGCATATTATGGATAAGATTTACAACATGCTTGAGCATGTGGAGTACCGCGTTTATATCGCGATTCCGATGCAGTATTTGGAGCGCATACGAGCGTGCCTGGAGCGGCTGCTTTCACAGGGGAAAAAGGTGGTGCTTCTGCTTGCCGAGCCGATAGAGCCTGCGCTTTCGGGGAGCATTGTGTACGTGACGGGGAAACAGGATCCGCAGCTAAGGCTGATTGTGGACTCGGCATATGTGCTGACGGGCGAGATGACAGGCTCGGACACGGACAGCTGCCTGTACTGCGGGCAGCGTAATTTTGTGAATGTGTTTAAGGAATCGCTGAGAAACGAAATCAAACTGATAGAACTGACGAAGGGAAAGGAATGAAATTGGAGCAATGAAAAAAGAGGCATTTGTCACAAAGGAACAGATAGAGGAGATTGTAAAGACGTATCCGACGCCGTTTCATATTTATGATGAGAAGGGTATTCGGGAGAATGCAAAGGCGTTAAAGGAAGCGTTTTCATGGAATAAAGGCTTTAAGGAATATTTTGCGGTCAAGGCGACACCGAACCCTTTTTTAATCGACATTTTGCGTGACTATGGCTGCGGCTGCGACTGCTCGTCGCTTACGGAACTGATGTTGAGCGACGCGATGGGCGTAGCGGGGAAGGACATCATGTTTTCGTCAAACGACACGCCTGCGGAGGAGTTTGCGTATGCGGCAAAGCTTGGCGCGACGATTAATTTGGACGATATTACGCATATTGCGTTTTTGGAGAAGACAATTGGGAAATTGCCTGAAACGCTTTCCTGCCGTTATAATCCGGGCGGTGTGTTCAAAATCAGCACGGACATTATGGACAATCCGGGCGACGCGAAGTACGGCTTTACGACGGAGCAGCTTTTCGACGGCTTTCGGATTTTGAAGGAAAAGGGCGTGAAGCATTTCGGCATTCACTCGTTCCTTGCAAGCAACACGGTGACAAATGAATATTATCCGACGCTTGCGAAGACGCTGTTTGAAACGGCAGTGAAGCTGAAGGAAGAGGTCGGCGTAAGCGTTGAATTTATCAATCTTTCAGGCGGTATCGGTATTCCGTACAGACCGGACCAGGAGCCGAATGATATTCGTGCTATCGGAGAGGGCGTACGAACCGTTTATGAGGAAGTGCTTGTGCCTGCGGGGCTGGGTGACGTGGCAATTTATACGGAGCTTGGGCGGTTTATGATGGGACCTTACGGGCATCTTGTGGTCAAAGCGATTCATGAGAAGCATACGCATAAGGAGTACATTGGCGTGGACGCTTGTGCCGTGAATTTGATGCGTCCGGCAATGTATGGGGCATATCATCATATTACGGTGCTCGGGAAGGAAAACGAGCCATGCGACCATAAGTATGACGTGACGGGCTCGCTTTGTGAAAATAATGACAAATTTGCGGTGGACAGAATGCTGCCAAAGATTGCAATTGGGGATTATCTTGTCATACATGATACGGGAGCGCACGGTTTTGCGATGGGGTATAATTATAATGGAAAGCTGAAATCGGCGGAACTTTTGCTCAAGGAGGACGGAAGCGTGCAGTTAATCCGCCGCGCGGAGACACCGAAGGATTATTTTGCGACGTTTGACGGGTTTGAGATTTATAAAAAGCTTGGGTTTTAAGACGTTCAAAACGGCGCATGGAACAGTATAACTGGAAACCATGCGCCGTTTTTGTATTTATACTCTATTAAAAAATATTTACGCTTTTTTCTTCGCCGTCGAAGTCACAAGGAACAGACTTGCAAGCAATGAAATCACATAAAGCACAATCGTAAGATAAAGTACCGCCTGATACCCGGTCGGGTTGATTTCATACTCATGTCCGTCCACTAAAATCGTGCTCCATTCGCCGACCTTGTTTACGATAAGGGTTGCAACCTGATTGCCTGTAAGTCCCGCAATTGCCCACGCGGAAAGCGTGATACCGTGGATTGCACTGATATTGCCCATACCATAGTGGTCGGAGAGCAGTGTCGGAACGTTACTGAAGCCGCCGCCGTAGCCTGCGTTGACCGCAAAGAGCAGAACCAAAACGATCACGGTAAGCAGTGCGCTTGTCGGCAGTTCGTTAATCACATTGTCGCCCTGCTTTGCGATTGCCTGTGTGATAATCGCAAGTCCCGTCACGATAATGGACATAATAAACATAATCTTATAAACCGTATTCCGGTCCTTCATCTTATCTGCCCACGCAGAGAACCCAAGACGTCCGCCCGCGTTAAATACCGCAGTGATGGAAGAAAGCACGCCTGCCATTGCGCCAAGACCGATACACTTGATAATCATTTTCTCCTGCGAAATCAGTGCAAGACCGCAGGTAATGTTTAAGTAGAACATCAGCCAAATGCCGACAAATACGACGGGCTTTGTCTTAATGACATCAATCGCGCTCGGTCCTTTGTCCGCGCCGGTCGGCTCATGCCAGCCTTCGGGCTTTGCAAGAAGAAGATGTCCGACAAACATCATCACAAAGTACACACACGCGAGGATAAAAAACATCTTGTAGATGCCGCCGTCGCCAAGCGAATCAAGCAGTGCCTGCATAATCGGGCTTGCGATTGCCTTTGCCGCGCCAAATCCCGCAACGGCAAGTCCTGTTGCAAGACCCTTGCGGTCGCTGAACCAAAGCATCAGCGTCTTTACCGGAGAAAGGTATCCCGTACCAAGACCGACACCCATGATAAAGCCGTAGCAAATGTAAATGCCAATCAGCGCGATCACGCTTCCGGGGTTGTTTCCGCCGTACCAGATAAAGAATCCGGTGCCTGCCATACCGCCCGCAAAGCAGATTGCGGCAATCAGGGAAGAACGGTGAATGTCTTTTTCAACGACATTGCCAAGAAATGCGGCTGACATACCGAGGAAAAAGATTGCGAAGCTGAACGCCCATTCCGTGGCACCCTTTGAAAAACCGATGTAGTCAGCAATTTCCTGACTGAAAATTGACCAACAGTATACAGTACCGATACTGCAGTGGAGTAACAATGCAGGAATTGCTGCACGGATCCATTTGTTTTGTACTTTCATACAAATCCTCCATTCTTAAGGAATTAACCTTATTTCCTTTGTTTATTTTTTGATTGACATTAAATTATCAATCCGTAGATAACACAATCATAGCAGATTATAAAATAAAAAGCAAGATTACATAAAAATTACATGAAATTATATAAAATAAATCTTAATAATTCATGATATATGCTTGCAAAATGCGGAATATTTTGGCATATTAAAATACATGAAAAAAATTATTGAATTTATTATAGAAAGAAGTGATACGCAATGAACGATAAACTGACCAAAAAAGACATTCAAAAAATGGAAGAGGAAATCGAGCACAGAAAGCTTGTCATTCGAAAAGAAGCGATTGAGGCGGTTAAGGAAGCGCGTGCGCAGGGGGATTTGAGCGAAAACTTTGAGTATTATGCCGCAAAAAAATACAAAAACCAAAATGAGAGCCGTATCCGTTACCTGGAGCGCATGATCAAAACGGCGCAGATTATCGAGGACGAGGCGGCGGAGGACGAAATCGGCTTAAATAAGACAGTAGTAGTGGAGTTCGTGGAGGACGGCATGACGGAAACGTACCGCCTTGTCACCACCGTGCGCAACAATCCGCTAAAGGGGCTTATCAGCATTGAATCGCCGATTGGAAAGGCGCTTGCGGGGCATAAGTGCGGCGATACCGTGCATGTACAGGTGAATGCGGAGTTTGGGTATGATGTGGTGGTAAAATCGGTGGAAAATACGCCTGATGACGATTCGATTGAATTGCGGAAATTTTAATGCATAATGACGAACAAAATCTAAAAAAACAATGAAATAACGCAATGGCTGTTGACATTAAAAATTTATAGGAACAAAATATGAAACAGTAATCTTTTGATACTGTTCAGGCAGGACTTAGCATTTACTGCTAAGCCACGTAAGAAAATGTATCGCAGTCAAGTAATAATCCATTTGTATAACGAACTTGTTCGTTATGCAAATTTTGCATGGATTTTTACCTGTTACTGGAACGAAGTGAACAGTAACAATCTTTTTCCAGTAAGCCGTGGTTAGCGGTATTAAGGCATGATAATTGATTGGAAGAGCAAAAAATTTGGAAAGGGGAAATTTTATGTCTATGCTAAAGGTACTAGGCGCGCAGATTAAGGAATTTAAAAAGGATTCCTTTCTCACGCCCGTTTTCATGATTTTAGAGGTTATCATGGAAATGATTATCCCGCTCTTGATGGCGTCCATTATCGACGATGGTGTCAATGCGGAAAATATGGAACATATTTATAAGGTAGGTTTTTGTATGCTGATTGCCGCCCTGGTTGGACTGTGGGCAGGCATTATGGGCGCAAAGCACGGTGCGCGGGCGTCGACAGGATTTGCGCGGAATTTAAGGCAGGCAATGTTTGAAAACATTCAGAAATACTCGTTTTCCAACATTGACAAATATTCGACGTCCAGTCTGATTACAAGACTGACAACCGACGTCACAAATATGCAGAACTCATATCAGATGATTTTGCGTATGGCAATGCGTGCGCCCGCGTCTATGATTATTGCAATGATTATGGCGTTTGCAATCAATGCAAGGCTTGCGTCCGTTTATCTTATCGCGGTCGTTTTTCTGACGTGCTGCCTTGGCATTATTATCCCAAGGGCGACAAAGCATTTCCGTCAGGTGTTTGAAAAATATGATGAATTAAACGCAAGCGTTCAGGAGAATGTTTCGGCGATTCGGGTTGTGAAAGCGTATGTGCGCGAAGACTACGAAACGCAAAAATTTGCTAAGGCAAACGAGAATATCTACAGCATGTTCCTGCGCGCCGAAAAGCTTGTCGTTTTGAACATGCCCATTATGCAGGCGACAGTATATACCTGCATCCTTGTCATATCATGGCTTGGCGCAAAGACCATTGTGGCAGGCGGACTGACAACAGGTGAAATGATGAGCCTTTTGGCGTACTGCATGAACATTCTGATGAGCCTCATGATGGTGTCCATGATTTTCGTTATGCTGACAATGAGCTACGCGAGCGCAAAGCGTATCGCGGAAGTGCTTACAGAGCAGTCGGATTTGAAAAATCCCGAAAATCCCGTAAGTGATGTAAAAGACGGGAGTATCCGTTTTGAGAACGTCAGTTTCGCATATCATAAAGAAGGCAAGCCCGTGTTAAAAAATATTAATCTTGATATTAAGGCCGGGGAAACCATTGGCGTAATCGGCGGAACGGGCAGCGCAAAGTCCAGTCTTGTTAACTTAATCAGCCGTCTTTATGACGTGACAGAGGGTATGCTTTTGGTGGGCGGACTCGATGTAAAGCAGTATGATATGGAAGCGCTGCGCAATCAGGTATCGGTCGTTCTGCAAAAAAATGTGCTCTTTAGCGGAACGATTTTGGAAAACCTGCGGTGGGGCGACAAAAACGCGACGAAAGAAGAGTGCGAACGGGCGTGCCGTCTTGCGTGCGCGGATGAATTTATTCAGAAAATGCCTGACAAGTACGACACGTATATTGAACAGGGCGGAACGAACGTATCAGGCGGGCAAAGACAGCGCCTTTGTATCGCAAGGGCACTCTTAAAAAAGCCGAAAATCCTGATTTTGGACGACAGCACGAGTGCGGTGGACACGGCGACGGACGCAAAAATCAGAAAGGCGTTTGCCGAGGAAATCCCTGAAACGACAAAGCTGATTATTGCGCAGCGTGTCAGCAGCGTGCAGAACGCGGACCGCATTATCGTGATGGACAACGGCATGGTGACCGCGTTTGATACGCACGAGCGTCTGTTGGAAACAAGTGACATTTACAAAGAGGTATTTGCGTCGCAGACAGGCGGCAATGCCGATTTTGATGAGAACGGAGGTGACAATTAATGCCGGGACCGGGACATAGAGGACCAAGAGGACCAAAACCAAAAATAGAGAATCCGGGAAAGCTGTTTCGGCGGATTATCGGATTTATGATGAAGGATTATGCGCCGCATGTCATCGTTGTGGTTATCTGTATTTTTGTGGGCGTGCTTGCAAACGTGCAGGGAACCTTGTTTATGCAGACGTTGATTGACAGCTATATTATGCCGCTGTTAGCCACTCCTGACCCTGATTTTTCAGGACTTGCGCATGCAATCGGGCGCGTGGCGTGCTTTTATGCGGTCGGCGCGTTTTCGGCATATCTTTACAACCGTATTATGATTACGGTCAGTCAGGGGACGATGCGCAATATCCGGAATGCCATGTTTGGGAAAATGGAGCAGCTTCCGATTAAATATTTTGATACCCATGCGCACGGTGATATTATGTCGTGCTATACAAACGATATTGACACGCTGCGTCAAATGATTAGCCAAAGCTTACCGCAATGTTTAAACAGTGCGGTTACGATTGTGACAGTCTTTCTCAGTATGCTTTCTTTAAGCATTCCGCTGACTTTGACGACGCTTGTCATGGTGGGCGTTATGCTGTTTGTGACGAAGAAGGCGACCGGGCTTTCAGGACGGTATTTTTTGGCGCAGCAGAAATCTCTCGGTGCGGTGAACGGCTTTATCGAGGAAATGATGGAGGGACAGAAGGTTGTCAAGGTGTTCTGTCATGAGGAGGAAAATATTGAGCGGTTTAACGTGCTTAACGATGAGCTTTTTGACAGCGCTTACAACGCAAACCGTTTTGGGAACATGTTGGGACCGATTAATTTACAGCTTGGAAACGTGAGCTACGTGGTGTGTGCGATTGTCGGCGGCATTCTTGCAATCGGTAATATCGGCGGACTGACGCTTGGCGGTTTGGCGAGCTTTCTGACATTTAACAAGAGCTTTAACATGCCAATCAATCAGGTGAGTATGCAGTTTAATTCGATTATCATGGCGCTTGCGGGTGCGGACAGAGTGTTTAAACTGATTGACGAGCAGCCGGAGGAGGACGCGGGGTATGTTATGCTTGTCAATGCCGAGGAGGTGAACGGCGAAATCCGGGAAACCAACAAGCATACAGGAATGTGGGCGTGGAAGCATTACCATAAGGACAGTGATACGACGACGTATCAGCGGCTTGAAGGCGGCGTGGTGTTTGATGATGTGGATTTTGGTTACAACGACGAGAAAATGGTACTCCACAATATCAAGATGTTTGCAGAGCCCGGACAGAAGATTGCCTTTGTCGGTTCTACAGGTGCGGGAAAGACGACGATTACGAATTTAATCAATCGTTTTTACGATATTCAGGACGGTAAAATCCGTTATGATGGTATCAATGTGAATAAAATCAAGAAAGCGGATTTGCGGCGTTCGCTTGGTATCGTGTTGCAGGATACACATTTGTTTACGGCAACGGTGATGGAAAATATCCGGTATGGAAAGCTTGATGCGAGCGACGAGGAGGTTATCGCGGCGGCAAAGCTTGCCAATGCGCATGGCTTTATCGAGCGGCTCCCGCAGGGCTACGACACGCTTCTGACAGGGGACGGCGCGAATTTAAGTCAGGGGCAAAGACAGCTTCTTGCAATTGCAAGGGCGGCGATTGCAGACCCGCCCGCGCTGATTTTGGACGAGGCGACAAGCTCGATTGATACGCGTACCGAGAAGATTGTGCAGGACGGCATGGATAAGCTGATGAAGGATCGGACGACGTTTGTGATTGCGCACAGGCTTTCGACGGTAAGAAACAGCGACTGCATTATGGTGCTGGAACAGGGACGGATTATTGAGCGCGGGACGCATGATGAGCTGATTGCGGAGCAAGGGAAATATTATCAGCTTTATACGGGGAATGCAATTTCATAAATGAATTAGGTACTTGCCATATTTCCATTTAACTGATAAAATTTAGTTTAGGATTATGTCGTTTGTGCAAGCATGCACTGTTACAGATGAGGAGAGAAATTATGGCATTCTCAAAGGGAAAACGGATTGAGGACGAAACAAGCAAGCGAATTGTTGACCTTGCAGTTAATATCGGCTGCAGGGAGGGCGTGGACGCATTGACCGTGACAAGGCTATGTAGGGAGTTAAATTGTGACAGGCGTGTTATTTACAATCGGTTTCGTGACATTGATGAAGTGAACATGATTGTTGCGAAAAGGTGTAATGAGGAGCTGATTCAAAAGGCGGAAGCGTCCGTTTTGGAAGGAGCTTCTTATTATGATAATCTTTTGGCGAGAATTATGACGGTGTTTACTTATATTTATGAGAAAAATGCTTACTTTCAATATTATACCGCACTTTATGAGGTATCGGAGGGCGGTGTAAAAAATGAGCTTTTGCAGGATTTGGAGCGCGTTATTGAAAGAGGAAAGACACAAGGAGCAGTCAATGCGGCTACAGACAGTAAAATGGCTGCGGAAACGCTTTGGATTCTTGCGACAGGAATCAGCAGAATGCTCGCGGTAAATACAGAATACCAGTATCAGAATGCAAGAAAAACGATGTTATATGGAGTGCAGGCGGTTTTTGAATCAATGAAATAGGAAACAGTGAGAAAAGGTAAGGTAATTTTATGGTAAAGGTAAAATTAGGAAATACGGGAATTGTTGTTAATAAAAACGGTTTTGGCGCACTTCCGATTCAGAGAATCGACATGGACAGCGCCGTGAGGCTGATTCACATGGCGCTTGATGGCGGCGTTGATTTTTTTGATACGGCAAGGGCTTACAGTGACAGTGAGGAGAAGCTTGGAAAAGCGTTTGAGGGAATTGACCGGAGCAGATTTTATATCGCAACAAAAACTGCCGCCAAGACAGGAGAACAGCTCCGCGCGGAGCTGGCAACTTCTCTGAACAATTTAAAAACGGATTATGTTGATATTTATCAGCTCCACTGTGCGCCTAAGTGTTTTCGCCCTGAGGACGCGGACGGTGTGTATGCCGCGGCGCTGGAGGCGAAAAAGGAAGGAAAGATTAAGCATATCGGTATTACGGCGCATTTGCTGAATGTGGCGCAGGAGGCGGTTGAGAGCGGTCTGTATGAAACCTTACAGTTTCCGTTTGCATATATTTCCGGTGAGAAGGAGATTGCCCTTGTGAAAAAGTGCGAAGAGGCAGGCATGGGCTTTCTTGGCATGAAAGGGCTTGCAGGAGGGCTTTTGACCAATTCCAGGCTCTGTTATTGGTTTGCGTGCCAGTATGAATCGGTGCTGCCGCTTTGGGGCGTGCAAAGGGAATCAGAGCTTGCGGAGTTTTTGTCTTATCAGAACAATCCGCCTGTGATGGACGATGAGATGAAGGCGGTTTATGAGAAAGATTTAGTAGAGCTATCGGGTGATTTCTGCCGCGGGTGCGGGTATTGTATGCCATGCCCGAAGGGGATACAGATTAATAACTGCGCGCGGATTTCACAGCTTCTGCGCCGTTCGCCGTCCGCGAACTGGCTGAGTGAGGAATGGCAGGCGAATATGGCGAAGATTAAGGAGTGCATTCACTGCAACCAATGTGCGTCGAAATGTCCGTACGGACTGGATACGCCGAAGCTGTTGGAGAAAAATCTTGAGGACTATGAAAATGTTGTGGCAGGGAGAGTGAAGGTGGACTGATTATATTGCGTAAGGATAACGTGGGAGGTAAAGAGATATGAGCGATAACGAATTATTGCTGGCTATTTCTGAATTGATGGATAAAAAGCTTGAGGCTGGATTAAAGCCTGTGGAAAGTAAATTAGACAGGATGGAAAACAGATTAGACGGAATGGAAAACAGATTAGACAGAATGGAAAATGATATACAGTCTGTAAAAAATGAACTTCAAGGTGTGAAGCTGTTTCAGGAAAATGTGATTTTGCCACGGTTGAATACAATCGAATCCTGCTATACAGATACATTTGACCGCTATAGATATTATGTTGATAAAATGGATGCTGTTTTTGTGGACGTTGATTTGTTGAAGAAGGTAGTTGCAGAGCATAGCGAAAAGCTTGAAAAATTGGCGTAGTTTTTATTATTGTTTAAAATAGTACAAAAAGCGTAAAGTCAGGAAATGAGGCTCTACGCTTTTTGTAATTTTTAAGCCGATAGCAAACATCTTTTCGACGGCGTGAATATCATGCAGACAAGTGACAGTAACGGCACACTTAGACAAATACAGATTGATAATGGACAGGGAATGGTTTATAATGGTTTCAAGAGACCATAATCACAAAAGAACCAGATAGGAAGGAAAGTAAGTATATGAAATTGAGTGTATACGATATTATCTATAGGAATGACAACAATGTCAGAAAGATGCTTGAGGAGAATTTGCTGTTTTCGGAAACAGGTTTTATTGCATTTAAGGATGCAGACGGTAAAATTTTGTATTTTTATAAAAAAGCAGGGATTTTAGTGCCAGGACAGCAGAACTTCGACAGGACATATGGGGTACGGGATGCATTTTCGGAAAACAGAAAGCTTATGATCGGTGAGCAGGAATGTGACTGTGGTTTGCCAACAGAGGAGTATGCAAAGGATTTTTTTGGCGGACTATGCAGGATCAGTGCCTGTGATGACTGGAGGATTGACAGGCAGCTATGGGAAATTGCAGGAAACCCTTCTGCATTATATGATGCTCCAATCAGAATGGTAAGACGCAAACAGTTCATGGACAGGGTAAGGACCTTAAGGTGTGTTTATGTAAAGAATCAGGATACGGACAGAAGAAACTTTACGAGCTTTGAACATTGGGAATATCTTGATTCCTATGAAAGAACTTCTGATGGCAAGATTGCTGTGCGGCAGGATTCCCTGGTATCGGAGGAAAGCCTGGAAGAGATGACGCAGCAGTGGGAAACGCTTAGCGCATCTCCAACATGGAAAGCAGAGCCAAAAGAAGAAATAGTTGAAGAAACAGCCTCCTTCACCGTTTTGGAAGAGGAAATACCGGAAGCCGAATCGGAGGAAACAATCATCACCGAAACAGTGCCCGAAACAGCTGTGCCGTTGGAAGAGGAGCAAAATGTGACGCAGTGGAAAAAGCCTTTTAACGACATCAGGGAACTGTTGGACTGCGATAAGCGAAGATGCCGTTTGGAATCATATGACGAAGATTTGTTGTATGATATTAAACGGGGACATTGGGATTTGTTTGGGTGCACCGAAGATGTGGAAATTCCGGAAAAAGGGAAATTGGTGCAGCGCGATCCGAAAAAAGATATCAAAACAGGTGTTGTTGGCATTGATTTTGGAACCAAGAGCACCGTTGTCGTGCGGCAAGATGACACCAGTGCAATCATACCAATTCGCATTGGGGCAGAAACGCTTTCCGCGGAGCTTCGTGAGAATGATTATGAAAATCCGACAATCATTGAATGTACGGATTTAGACAAATTTATAAAAAAGTATTATGAACAGGACGGAAGACCGGAAACAAGCTGTGATGACTTCTTTGTTTCATATGACGCATATAAAGACTACCGCTCTTGCCCACCCAATGAATTTTATGCATATTATGCGGATTTGAAGCAATGGGCGAATCACGAGAAAGAAAATATCATCATTTGGGATAAGAAAAAACGCGAATACCGGTTCGGCGCTACTGGTTCAAAAGAGGAAAACATCATAAATCCGATTGAGCTTTATGCATATTACATTGGTATGTATATCAATAATATGCGCAACGGTATTTATATGAAATATCTGATGTCGTTTCCAGTTGGGTATTCCAAGGAAACAAGACAGCTGATTGTATCAAGCTTTGAGCGTGGAATCCGAAAATCGCTTCCTATGCGCATTTTGGAGGATGAAGAATGCATGAAGGAGTTCAGTGTTCAGCTGGGAATCAGTGAACCGGCGGCATATGCGGTAACTGCTTTGGAGATGAGTGACTTGGAGCCGGAGGATGAGAATGACAGGTACCGGTATGGGATTTTTGATTTTGGCGGCGGAACAGCGGATTTTGGTTTTGGCGTTTGGAGAGGCGCCAGTGAGGAGGAATACGAAGTCGAAGGGTATGATTATGTTTTAGAGTGCTTTGGTGCGGATTCCGACGTTACGCTGGGCGGCGAAAAAATCCTCGAATTGCTGGCTTATGATGTGTTTAAGAAGAATAAAGGAGTGGCAAGGGCAAAGCGGATCACATGTTCCCTGCCGTTTGGGGAAACTGCGTTTATGGGAAGCGAAACATTGATCTCCGATTCTCAAATCGCGCGGCGGAATATGTCCATATTAAAAGAAGAGCTCAGACCGCTGTGGCATCAGGAGGAAAACTGGGAAAAGAAGTATCGCCATGGGACGACGGGAAATGCAAATGATTGCATTGCAAAAAACAGCGCAGGGTATGAGGAATACATAGAACCGGAATTGTATGATATTGACGGAAATATGCTGTCTGACTGTAGGTTTGAGGTTGATACCCAAAATCTGATTTCTCTGATAAAGGCAAGGATACAAAAGGGCATCGACGCATTTTTCAAGTGCATGGGCAAGGCGTTTCAAAAGGAAGGAAAGCTTGCAGACTACGATGGGCAGGTGTATATTTTCCTGGCAGGTAATTCCAGCAAATCTATTTTTGTCAGGGAATTGTTTGAAGAAATGATAAAGAATTACTCCTCAATAAAGGACGGTCCCAGCTTTACATTGTCAGAGCATATGAATGACGAAAACGGGGATGAATATGTGCCCAACGGAAAGACAAGCGTTGCCTACGGGCTGATAAAGAGCAGGGAAGGAAGCTCCATTAAGGTGGAAAAGAACTTCGAAACGGACGCTGAGAAACAGACGCGCTTTAAGTATTATCTCGGACGGGAAAGAAGGCATCACTTTGATTGCAGACTGTCCCCCGTGGAAACGCAGTATGGTAAATGGATCCGTTTTCAAGGCGCTGCCAAGCGGACTGTGCGTATTTATTACACGACCGATCCTACGGCGGATGTCAGGGAAGAGCCTCCGGTAATCGACAATATTCCGTACAAGGAGATTTTGATTGATCCGCGGGATGATGCATATATCTATATCAGGGCATGCGAACCGACGGTAATCGAATATTCGGTTGCCTGTCCGGAAGATACAATCGGCGCAGAAGGTGAAATTTGCAGGATAGAATTTTAATATTAGAAAATACAGTAATATAATACAGCTATTAGAAAACAGAAGTGTTGTCATGAATAAGAAAGGGCAGGGTTATAATATGAATATCAGCATTACGGGAAATTTGGGAAGTGGAAAATCAAGTGTGGCAAAAATTCTGCAGGAAAAAGGGTATGAAGTATTTTCTACAGGAAAAGTTTTCAGACAGCTTGCAATGGAAAAGGGTGTTTCTGTGGAGGAATTTAACCGTCAGGTAAACGAGGCTGCCAGCCGTGGAGACCGTTCGGTGGACAAGATGATTGATGATACGACTACAAAAATCAGTGAGGAACGGGATAATGTTGTGTTTGATTCGCGTCTTGCATGGCATTTTGCAGTAAAAAGTTTTAAAGTGTTTGTCATTACGGATATTGATGAGTCCAGCCGGAGGGTGTTTCATGACAGTGTACGTGCCAATTCGGAATCGTATCAGTCGCAGGAAGCGTGCAGAAAGGCTTTAATTAACCGTCAGAAGCTGGAAACAGTGCGGTATAAAGAGATTTATAACATTGATTATTATGATATGAGTAATTACAATCTTGTAATAGAGAGCACAAATGCATCACCGCAGGAGATTGCACAGGAGATTTTGGACAAAATGGAAGCATATCAAAATGGAATATTTGATAAGCTTATAGAATTAAATCCTTCTTCGGTAAAAATAGAATCAGATACTGGAATAGATGCTGACAGCATTTCTGTCAATGAAAAGGGGGGCGTTTTTTCGCTGAATGCCGGAAAGTCCCTGTTGGAAGCAGCACTGCGGGCAAACGAAAAATTTGTTTCTGTTAAAATTGCCAAAACAGATGACGGAGGGGCGGACAGCTTTATGGATTTCTCAAAAATGGTATCCTGAAATTATTTTGTGATTTCCATATATGCATAGTTTTTCAAAACCCTGTTCCATATTGCATATGCTTTTGCGGTTTCATGTACGTAATGATCCGAGCTGTATTCTGGACGCAGGGCACCGTCAGGTCCCATTAGGTATTCACTTAAATTTACAAAGCCCCAGCCATTTACAAGGCAGGCTTCCTGTAAAAGAAGATTTGCCGTTGTGATGGAATTGTTGCTTAAGCCTCCGGAATGTGCCCCGCTTACGATGCATGGAATGGAAATAATATATACCTTTATATCAGGACGGACACTTAAGACACGCAGTATAAGTGTTTGGATATCTGAAAGGAACTGTTGCGGCGTGCTGCCTGTCAGATCATTCATTCCGAAGCAGATAAACATTTTGTTGACATTTTCCATCTGTGCGATAGCATTTTCAATATATTGTACGTTTCCGTTGTATTTTGGCATAATTCCCGCATGTGCTGAGAGCGCATTGGGAGAAATGGCTGCTTTTGCGGAACAGCTTACCCTTGCAAGAAAGCGGGTAGTGTCGGTGGCGATTGAGTCAGAATGACTTCTGCAGTATTGCTCAAAGCCGACAGTCAGGGAGTCACCCACAAAGACCGCGTCGGCAAAAAAGGCATTTTCGGAAATCATACCGCTATATAGGACGGCATTGTATTGTTCAAGACTAATCAGACCTGCCACATAGTTGTCCACAAGATAACGGTTTAGGCTGTCTGTCAGACTTGATGTTAAAAGATCTGCACAGAGTGCATTTCCCGTAAGTGGCTGTACTGTTGAAAATGAGGGCAGGCTTGTTTCAAGCTCCGCAGCATATACCGTGGAAGGTGCAAGAAAAAGCATCAGAATGCAAAGAGCGATAACAGAACAGGTGTATCCGGATTTATTTTTGAATGATAAATACATAAATATCTTCCTTTCACATTAAAAATCTTTTGCCTATTATATTACGAAAAATAGCAGATGCACAATACCTTATAAAATTTTCAGAATACATTGACTATTGTGCAAAATAGCGATAAAATTAAAAATGTGCCCATGAAGATAACGTTGTTGTAAGAATAGTACATATTAAATGGCGTGCATGCTTTGTTACAAGTCAGATATAATATTGAAGAGGAGCTGAAAATGGCAGATAAGACAGATTGGATTGTGGAAGGCTTCCAATTCGGTACGGAGCAGGATGCAAATCTTGCAAAAAATGAAAAGCTTAGAGTCGAAAGGCTTGAGGAAAGAATGGATTACAGTAGTCCTGAGGTAATTTATGCTGTTTATAAAAAAGCAGTGGAAAACCGTGTGTTTAAGACGCCGGTCGGTTATGAGTTTTTAAAAAAACTGCAGAGAAATTTAACTGAAAATCCAAATTTTGAAAAAAATATTGAAGAAATTCCCGTACAGGGTGTATATAGTCTTCGTGAGAGTACAACGCCCGCTGCCTTGCGGGTAAAGGTGAGTACGGCAAAGCCAAAGCCTACAAAAAAGGCGCTCGGATTGCGCGCCTCATTATTTATCAATGTGGTGCTTTTGCTGTTGGTGGCGCTGATGTTTTATATTTCTATGACGGCTTCGAATCCTACGGCGTTAAATTATGAGCGTGCTGTCCAAAACAGATATTCTGAGTGGGAGAAAGAGCTTTCCGAGAGGGAAAGTGCAGTGCGGGAAAAGGAAAGAGAGCTTTTACTGGAGGAGTAGTGGCATGGGGAATCTGAAAATACTCGTAGTTGATGATGAAAGCAGAATGCGTAAGCTGGTTAAGGATTTTCTTATGAAACAGGGATATGATGTTTTGGAAGCAGGAAACGGCAGTGAGGCGCTTGATATTTTCTTTGACAATCAGGATATTGCACTGATGATCCTTGATGTCATGATGCCCAAAATGGATGGATGGCAAGTCTGCAAGGAAATAAGGGCTTATTCTAAAATACCGATTATCATGCTTACGGCAAGAGCGGATGAGCGGGACGAGCTGCAGGGATTTGAGCTTGGTGTTGACGAATATATCGCAAAACCTTTTAGCCCTAAAATTCTTGTGGCAAGAGTGGAAGCAATTTTACGGCGTACAAGTAAGCTTTCGGAAAGTGAGAACCTTGAGTGCGGTGGGATTGTGATTGACAGGGCTGCCCATGTGGTCACGATTGATGGAAAAACGATAGATTTAAGCTATAAGGAATTTGAGCTTTTAACATATTTTGTTGAGAATCGAGGAATAGCGCTTTCAAGGGAGAAAATACTAAACAGTGTTTGGAATTATGATTATTTTGGAGATGCGAGAACGATTGATACACATGTAAAGAAATTGCGGAGCAAAATGGGGCAAAAGGGTGAATTAATTAAAACCGTGTGGGGGATGGGATATAAGCTTGATGTATAGGCGGTGAAAAGTGTGAAGCATTCCATTAAGCAGCAGATTGCCATGATATTTATGGCAGTGATGATAGGGACGATTGCCCTGTGTTGGATTATTAATAATATTTTCCTGGAAATGTTTTATGTGCAAAACAAGGCAAGTGTTCTTCGTAATGCATATGCCGGTATTAATATGGCTATTTCAAATGGTGATATTACTTCTGGAGAGTTTGATCTTGAACTGAGGAAATTATGTGACATGTATAATATCGGCATTGTGGTAATTGATGCCGAGTCGAAGACCATAAAGTCGAGCAGCCGTGACGTAAATATACTGATAGGAAGACTTTATGATAATGTATTTGATCCCGATTTGGAAATGGAATATATTGAGGAAAATGACAGATATTCCCTTGCGGCTTCTATGGACAAATCAACGCTGACGGAGTATATTGAAATGTGGGGAGTGCTTGACAACGGAAATATGTTTCTGATCAGGTCCCCAATTGAGAGTATTCGGAACAGTGTCAGTATTTCAAACCGTTTTCTTGCTTATGTGGGAATTACGGCAACGATTATCAGTGCATTCCTGATTTGGTTTGCTACGGCAAAAGTTACGAAACCGATTATGGAATTGAAGGATATATCGGAGAGAATGACAAAGCTTGACTTTGAAACAAAATATAACAGCCGCAGCATCAATGAAATTGATTTGCTTGGAGAACATATGAACGTGCTTTCTGAAGCGTTAAAAAAGACGATTTCTGAGTTGAAAACGGCAAACAATGAATTGCAGCGTGACATTGAAAAGAAAGACCAGCTTGATAAAATGCGCAAGGAATTTCTGGCAAACGTGTCGCATGAGTTGAAAACACCGATTGCCCTGATACAGGGATATGCGGAGGGGCTGCGGGAAGGAATTAACGATGATGCGGAGAGCCGTGAATTCTATTGTGATGTTATTATGGATGAAGCAAGTAAAATGAATGTCATGGTGAAAAAACTTTTGGATTTAAATGAACTTGAGTTTGGAAATGATGTAGTGGTGATGGAACGCTTTGACATTGTCGCTATGATTGAAAATTTTCTTGCATCAGCGGAAATATTGGCTGAACACAATGGCGTACAGTTAAAACATGAAGCTCATGCACCAATATATGTGTGGGCTGATGAGTTTAAGACGGAGGAAGTTGTCAGAAATTTTTTCAGCAATGCTGTAAACCATGTGTCAGGCGATAAGGTGATAGAGATAAAATACAATTTAGATAAAGAAAACGAAAAGGATCAGGTACGTATCAGCGTATTTAATACGGGAGAGCCGATTCCTGAGGAAGCGCTTCCTCATATTTGGGAGAAGTTTTATAAAGTTGATAAGGCGCGTACACGGGAATATGGCGGAAGCGGAGTAGGATTATCCATCGTAAAAGCGATCATGGAATCCATGAATCAGCAGTACGGTGTTATCAATTATACCAATGGTGTAGAGTTCTGGTTTGAGCTTGAAACGAAATAAACGGAGGTGCCGGTTTGAAAAAAACAAAAATTTTAGGGCTTTTGGTCCTGTCAGCAGTTATGCTTACAGGGTGTATTGATTCCATGCCCGACATGACAACGGAGCAGTCTGATATGGTGGCGGAGTATGCGGCAGGACTGTTGCTCAAATATTCTTCCAGTTATGATTACAGGCTTGTAAGTGATGAGGAACTTGCGGCTGCACTTGCGCAGGAGAAAGCCTTGGAAGAGGAAACAATGACGGAAACGGATATAGTACAGGAGAGTCCAGAGGAGTCTTCCGAGAAAGAAACGCAAGAGCAGTTCAGTGCACAGGAAGAAGAAACACAAAAGGTTACTGAGAGTACGGAGCAGATGCAGCAGGATGTTTTGGATGCAGATACCGACCTTGCCATGGAACTTGACTTGCAAGATGGAGTATCCCTGCGATATCAGTCGTTTGAAATTTGTGATTCTTATCCGCAGAATGCAACGGGCTTTAGTGGAATTGACGCAAGAGAGGGCAGGAAGCTGATTGTGATGCATTTTGACCTTGAAAATACGTCTGCTGAAAAGATTGACTGCAATTTGTATGATCATTCCTTGCGGCTTCGCGTAAATATTAACCAGACTGTTTTGACTGGCGTACAGGAAACACCGATGCTGCCGGACGATATGGTTTCTTTTAACGAAAGCATTGAGGCAGGAAAAAAAGCAGATGTAGTAGCTGTGGCTGAAATCGAGAAATTATCTGACCATGATATTGAAACAATTGTGCTTCAAATATCTTCGATAAACGGAAACTGTAATGTGAAAATAAGGTAATTATGGACTTTTTAAGGTTGTATATAAATTTTTCATAGAAAGTGTTAAAAATTTTCTGAAAATATTTGTAATTTTATACAAGGATATGTTATAATTATAGAAAATTAAAAATCCTGCAAGGCAGTGATGATAAATGGATAATTATAAATGATTGTCTGGTAGAATGGAGGGTTACTATGGAGACTAAGATTCTCTTGGAAAATGGAACAAACGAACTGGAAGTGCTGGAATTTATTGTGGATGGCAATTCTTATGGCATTAATGTGGCAAAGATCAGAGAAATAATACAATATTCGCCTGTAACGCCCGTGCCAAATGCACACCCGAGTGTAGAGGGTATTTTTATGCCGCGTGATGCAATGATTACTGCAATTGATTTGAAGAATTGCTTACAGAGAGGGCAGTCACAGCCAGGCGGTTTATTTATTATCACAAGCTTTAATAAGCTGGATATTGCATTTCATGTAGATTCCGTTGTGGGAATCCATCGTGTATCATGGGTTGATATCATTAAGCCGGGTGCAACAGTGACGACGGCAGAGGATGGTATTTCAACAGGTATTATTAAGATTAACGGAAAACTGATTATTATTCTTGACTTTGAGAAAATTATTACGGATATTAACCCTGAAACCGGACTGAAGGTGACAGAGATTGATGCGCTTGGCGTAAGAGAACCTTCTGAGGTACCGATTCTGATTGCAGAGGATTCCTCGCTGCTTAGAAAACTGATTGTCGACTCGCTCAAGAAAGCCGGTTATGATAATGTGATTAAAGCGGAAAACGGTGAGGAGGCATGGAGTTACATAAATCATTGCAGGGGCTTAGGTAATTTGGATGAACAGGTAAAATTAATTATTACCGATATTGAGATGCCTTTGATGGATGGACACCGTTTGACGAAGCTTGTGAAATCTGATGACGACACAAAGCATATTCCGGTTATTATATTTTCATCTCTTGTGAATGAAGAAATGCGCAAAAAAGGTGAGGAGCTCGGTGCTGACGCACAGCTTTCAAAGCCTGAAATCGGAAACCTTGTAAAGGTTATTGACGGATTATTATCGAAATAAAATAAAACAGAGCCGGGAGATAAAAGCCCCGGCTCTTATAAGATAATTAGGAGACGAGATGAGAAAGTCGGAAATTACGGAAAAACAGAAGCTTTTAACCAAAAGGATTGAGGAAGCGCAAGCAGTGCTTGTGGGAATTGGTGAAGAGTTTAACGAAGGATTTGATGATATTGGCAAGTTTCTAGAACTGATGTCTGCCTTGGAGGAGGTTGACACAAATCCAACTTTGGAATGGACGGTT
>CAJTSD010000012.1 GCA_910578795.1 uncultured Lachnospiraceae bacterium | reverse complement strand
CAGCTTTATTCAGGAGGCCGGGTGTGGGCAGCGCCCACGTAATATTTCCATGCTGCTAATGCCCGATTGGCATGCAAAAAATTTGAAATATATGAATAGAAATAAATAAACTGGCAATACTATTATTAGAAAAGAAATTCGACAACATAAAAGCAATGTTATTTGACAACAAATTTCTACATATCTAAGTCCTATCAACAAAGATTTTTACCCATAGACACAAGATTTTTTACAGCCTCTCGTCATCTAACACATGCTCCGCCGCGGCTTCGGTTTCCTCTTCTTCCGGAGGCGGCAGAACAATGACGACCGTTTCAATACGGTTATTGTCAACCTTGGTTGCGGTAATGGATACGCCGTCTTCCGTGACGACTTCTTCACCTTCCGTTGGGAAGCGGTCCAAAAGCTCAATCATAATACCGCCAATCGAATCGTAGTCCTCCGACTCAAACGTGGTGTTCAAAGCGTCGTTGATGTCACTCAGTTTCATACTGCCACTGACCTCATATTTGAAGTCGTCAAGCTTTTTGAACAATTCCGCCTCATCCTCGTCGTATTCATCGCGGATTTCTCCCACGATTTCCTCAAGCAAATCTTCGATTGTAATCATGCCGACGGTTGCACCGTACTCGTTTAAGACAAGCGCCACGTTGGATGTGATGCGGCGCATCTCAAGCAGCAGGTCGGCAGTTCCCTTATATTCATACGTATAGTAGCCTTCCCGCATAATATCGCGGATTTGGAACGTATTCTTATCTTTCACCAAAAGGAAGTCCTTTACGTTTACAAAACCGATAATATTGTCAATCTCGTTTTCATACACCGGAATACGCGTGTACATTGACTCGCTGAAAATGGCAAGCAGCTCGTCGTAAGTAGCGCTTACATCGACGGTTGTCATGCTGATTCTTGGAATCATAACGTCCTTTGCCACGGAATCGCCGAATTCAAACACATTGTATATCAGCTTTTTCTCTTCCTGTTCGATGACACCGTCCTCGTGGCTCACGTCCACATATGTTTTCAGCTCTGTTTCTGTCATTGCAGAACGGCTGGACGGATCAATATGCATCAGCTTTAAGAAAAATCCTGAAATTTTATCTACAATAAAAATTACGGGTGTGAGTACGGTCATCAGAAAATAAATTACTTTTGCATAAGCAAGGGAAAGCTTCTCGTTGTTGCACATTGCCCATGTTTTGGGGACAATTTCACCAAATATGAGAACGAATAACGTAAGAATACCAGTACCGATACCGACAGCCGCATTTCCCCACAGACGGATGACAAGCGATGTCATCAGGGAAGACGCGCTGATATTAACGATATTGTTTCCAATCAAAACGGCGCTGATTAGCTTGCTTTTGTTGTCAAGAATTTTTTGAAGTGTGAGCACCCGCCCTGTTGGGTTTTCCTCCACCATTGCACGGACTTTGACGGCGCTGATGGTCGTAAGGGCAGTTTCAGCCGATGAGAAAAATGCAGACAGCGCTAAAAGCACTGCAAGAACAACAAGTTGTATGACACCAGGGGTATCCAAAGTAAAATCACTCCTTTTAATAAAAATAAAAAAAAATAAATTTTGTTTTATCTGTTTGATACTGCCATATATTAGCATATCAAAAAACAGTTCAGCATAGATTATATCAGCGATAGTTCAATAATACAAGATACTTAATAAAATTTTTATCGGAGGAATGAATATGAAAAGCGGATTGGTAACGGAACGGCTGGTTGCACTGCTCAAATGCCTGCTGGCGGCATATCTGATAACTGGCATTCTGCTCGTTGTCGTGGCGGGGCTGTTGTACAAGTTTTCGTTGGGGGAAAATGTGGTGGATGTCGGTATAATTGTCGTATACTGCCTCTCGTCATTGCTTGCGGGGCTGTTCTTTTCAAAAGGTGCAATGAGCCGCAGGTTCTTATGGGGCATGGCGGCAGGAGCAGTTTATTTTTTGGTGATCTGTGCAGTTACATTTGCAGTGGAGGGACAGCTTCATCTGATGAGCAGCTCCTGCATTACAACGCTTTTTATCTGTACGGGCAGCGGAATGCTTGGGGGGATGCTTGGATAATGCACGGTAAAAAGGTGCAAAATGATAAAATTGAAACTGACAAAAATTAGAATTTTGCAAAAAACAGTACATATTGTCGAAAAAGTATGATATACTTTTCCATGCAGCGATAAATAACAAAGAAACAAGACGAGGAGAGAAGGAGAATGAAACACTTTAAGACGAGAGCAAAAGCTCTAATAATGGCAGTTGTAATGCTTGCCATGACAATCGTACCCCAAACGGTTGTGCAGGCGGCGCCAAACGAAGTGCCTGCGGCATCGCTTGGCATTGACGTATCACGTTATCAGGGATTGATTAACTGGGATATGGTAGCAGCGTCGGGCGTGCAGTTTGCAATGATACGTGTCGGTTACCGCACACAGGGAACTGGCGTTCTGAATGAGGACCCGTATGCAAGATATAACCTGCAGGAGGCTAACCGTGTGGGCATTAAGACCGGTGCGTATTTCTTTTCAACGGCAGTAAATGCACAGGAGGCGATGGAGGAGGCGCTGTTTACGGCAAACCTGCTTGACAAATACAAAATCACGTTTCCGGTTGCATATGACTGCGAGGGCTTTAAGAACGCGACGAGCCGTCAGTACATTCTTGGAAAAGACATTCGTACGGCATTGGCGGTGATTTTCCTTGATACAATCGCGGCAAGAGGCTATACGCCGATGTTCTATAGTTCAAGGAACGACATGGAAGGCAACACATACTGGGATATGAACATTTTAAATAAGTACAAAGTGTGGGCGGCATGGTATCCTGTGGAGCCGTTTCCGATTACACCGGCATGTACCTACACGGGCGTTCATGCAATGTGGCAGTATACGCACCAGGCGGCGCTTCCTGGAATTGCGGGAACGGTGGATATGAATGTGGCATATTTTGGCTATGATAGCATTGCGGAGCCAAAAGACCCGTCGGGTGCGCCGCATATTGACATGGCAGCAGCGGCAATGGTGCAGTATACCGATGTCAGCGAGGTGGTAACGCCGAATACGGCGGATTTGAATCTGCGGACAGTTCCAAGTACGGCAAGCCCTGACACGATTGTCGTGCCAATCAATCCGGGCGATATGATACTGCGTACGGGAATCGGCAATAACGGCTGGTCAAGGGTTATGCTTGGCGATCAGGTATTGTACGCATATACGGCATATTTGGATAAAGTGATGTAAAAAAGTGGTGTAAAAAATAAAAAACCCCCTTTTCTTGCGCAAAATTATGTGCTATACTACATGGAGCTAATGCTTTTCATTTTAGGAGCGATAATGATAATACGGATAAGGAGGCACATTATAATATGAAACACATCAAGACATTAACAACAAGAGACTATAAAGAGTCAATGAAAAAGGGCGGATGCGGAGAATGTCAGACATCCTGCCAGTCAGCTTGTAAAACATCCTGCACGGTTGGAAACCAGAGCTGCGAAAATACTACGAAGTAGCAGGTGTTTGGCGGTTGGCATATTACAATAAAAGAGTTTGATAAAGCAGCGATTGTTACAGGTCGCTGCTTTATATCTGTCTTGTAAAAAGAACGGCTGAAATAATGAGAAACAAATAGAAATCAGAAAAAGGAACGGTTGAAAATTGATACATCAATATAAAAATAACGGCTATAATATTGTGCTGGACGTCAACAGCGGTTCGGTGCATGTTGTGGACGATAAGGTCTACGATGTGCTTGCCCGCATGGTAGAGGACAGGCTGGAGCATGCGGACAGGGACGTCATTTTAACGGCATTGCGTGGGGAACATGCAGAGGACGCGGAATTGACTGAAATAGTCGATGAAATCATCGAATTGCGTGACGACGGAATGCTGTTTACGGAAGATATCTACGAAAAAAGCATTGAAGCATTTCAAAACCGTGATACGGTCGTGAAAGCGCTGTGCTTACATATTGCCCATGACTGCAATTTAAAATGTCAGTACTGCTTTGCCGAGGAGGGCGAGTACCACGGAAGACGTGCGCTGATGAGCTATGAGGTCGGGAAGAAGGCGCTTGACTTTTTGGTCGCAAATTCGGGACACCGCGTCAATTTGGAGGTGGATTTCTTCGGCGGAGAGCCGCTGATGAACTGGCAGGTGGTAAAGGATTTGGTGGCATACGGCAGAAGCCTTGAAAAGCCGAATAATAAGAAGTTTCGCTTCACGCTTACCACAAACGGCGTGCTGCTTGACGATGACGTGATTGCCTTTGCAAACAAGGAAATGGCAAACATTGTCTTAAGCGTTGACGGCAGGAAAGCGGTTCATGACAAAATGCGTCCGATGGCGGGTGGTCAGGGAAGCTATGACCTGATTATACCGAAGTTCCAAAAGGTTGCAGAGAGCCGCAATCAGACAAATTATTATGTCAGGGGAACGTTTACGCATTTTAACAAGGACTTTGCGGCAGATGTCTGTCATTTGGCAGATTTGGGCTTTCGGCAGATTTCCGTGGAGCCTGTGGTTGCGCCCGAAAGCGCGCCGTATGCGCTGAAAGAGGAGGATTTGCCCGAGCTTCTTGCGGAGTATGACAAGCTTGCCGCGGAAATGATAAAGCGCAAAAAAGAAGGAAATGCTTTCAATTTCTTTCATTTTATGATAGATTTAAAAGGTGGTCCCTGCGTGTATAAGCGTCTGTCGGGCTGCGGTTCCGGTACGGAGTATCTTGCAGTTACTCCGTGGGGCGATTTTTACCCCTGTCACCAGTTTGTGGGGCAGGAGGAGTTTCTTATGGGAAATGTGGATGAAGGGATTACAAACACTGAAATCCGCGATGAATTTAAGACATGTAATGTATATTCAAAGGAGAAGTGCCAAAACTGTTTTGCGAAATTTTACTGCAGCGGCGGCTGCGCGGCAAACTCCTACAATTTTCATGGAAGCATTCATGATGCCTATGACTTAGGCTGTGAGCTTCAGAGAAAGCGGGTTGAGTGTGCAATCATGTTGAAGGCGGCATTTGCCGAGGAAAATGCAATGCATTCGACGGAAATCCGATAAATGCGATGTATTTGATGTAAATTCGTCAAATGCAATGCATCCGGTATCAATCCGTCAAATGCATGGAAAGAAAAAGGAGTAATCAAGCAATGAAAAAAAGTAAAGGGATTTTAACCTTAGTCCTGACGCTTGCGATTATGGCGGCGTTGGGATATGTGGCTGTTTTTGGTATCGGTACGGAAAAAGCAGGCGCAGCGTCGGAAATTAAGCAGGGACTTGACCTTGCGGGCGGCGTGAGTATCACCTACCAGGTTGTGGGTGATGAAAAGCCGTCATCAGAGGACATGAGCGACACGATTTACAAATTGCAGAAACGTGTACAGGTATACAGTACGGAAGCGCAGGTTTATCAGGAGGGCGACGACCGTATCAATATCGAAATCCCCGGTGTATCGGACGCGAACACGATTTTGGAGGATTTGGGAAGACCAGGTGCGTTGTATTTTATCGCGCAGACGGATGCGGACGGCAATGAGAACTATTCTTATACAGGCTCGGGTGAAACAGGCTATTCTTTAAATAAGACGATTGACGAGCTGCTTGCCGACGGCAGCATCGTGCTTGAGGGTACGGACGTTGCGGCGGCGCAGGGCGGTACGGGCAGTGACTCGCTTGGAAACAGCCAGTTTGTGGTTGATTTGATTTTTACGGACGCGGGTACGACGAAGTTCGGAGAAGCGACGACAAAGGCATATGCAAACGGTCAGTCGATTGGTATTTACTATGACCAGGATTTTATCAGCGTGCCGAATGTACAGGCTGCGCTGACGGACGGAAAGGCGCAGATTACCGGTATGGGCAGCTTTGAAGATGCTGAGAAGCTTGCAAGCCAGATTCGTATTGGCGGTTTGAAGCTTGAGCTTGAGGAGCTGCGTTCGAACGTGGTGGGCGCGCAGCTTGGCGCGGAGGCGATTAATACAAGCCTTACAGCGGCATTGATTGGTCTGATTATTATTGCGGTATTTATGATTGTTGTTTACCGTGTTCCGGGACTTTCCTCAGTGCTCGCGCTGATTATTTATACGATTTTAACAGTGCTTTGCCTCAATATGTTTGAAATTACGCTGACACTGCCTGGTATCGCGGGTATTATCCTTTCGATTGGTATGGCGGTCGACGCGAATGTTATCATATTTGCACGTATCCGTGAGGAGATTACGGCGGGCAAATCGGTCAGAAGCGCGATTGACGACGGATTTAAAAAGGCGCTTTCCGCGATTGTTGACGGTAACGTGACGACTTTGATTGCAGCTTTGGTGCTTGCGCTCAAGGGCTCCGGTTCGGTAAAGGGCTTTGCGTACACACTTGCGCTTGGTATCGTGATTTCGATGTTTACGGCGCTTGTGGTGACAAGAATGATTTTGAAGGCATTCTTTGCAATCGGCTTAAAAGATGTCAAGTTCTATGGAATGAACAGGGAAAGACAGACGGTCAATTTCCTTGCAAAGAAAAATCTGTTCTTTGGCATTTCCATTGCGGCGATTGTTGCGGGATTCGTATTTATGGGGATTAACGGTGCGTCAACCGGCAAGATTTTGAATTACAGCCTTGACTTTGTCGGCGGTACTTCGACGAATGTGACATTTAACGAGGATATGGATTTGGCGCAGATTGATTCGACGGTTGTGCCGGTATTCAGTAATATCACGGGTGACGGCGCGGTTCAGGTGCAGAAGGTTGCAGGATCGAATGAGGTTATTTTTAAGACGAGAGAGCTGAATGTGGACGAGAGACAGCAGCTGGAACAGGATTTGGTGGATAACTTCGGTGTCAACAAGGATTTGATTACGGCGGAGACGATTAGCTCGACCATCAGTTCGGAGATGAAGGCTGACGCGATTGTGGCGGTTGTGATTGCGACAATCTGTATGCTGATTTATATTTGGTTCCGGTTTAAGGACATTCGCTTTGCGGCAAGCTCTGTTGCGGCATTAGTCCACGACGTTTTGGTGGTGCTTGCGTTTTACGCGATTGCGAAGGTGTCCGTGGGCAGTACGTTTATTGCGTGTATGCTGACGATTGTCGGTTATTCGATTAACGCAACGATTGTTATTTTTGACCGTATCAGGGAAAACCTTGGGGGAATGCTCAAGAAGGACAGCCTTGACGAGCTTGTAAACAGAAGTATCAGTCAGACGCTTTCGAGAAGTATTTTTACGTCTCTTACGACGTTTGTTATGGTGGCGGCGCTGTTTGTGCTTGGCGTAACGTCAATCAGAGAGTTTGCGCTTCCGCTGATGGTTGGTATTGTATGTGGTACGTACTCTTCGGTATGCATTACGGGTGCACTGTGGTATGTACTGAGAACGAAGATTGCAAAAAAGAAGGCATAGAGCATAAGCCGCGGCGATGGCAGCCGCGGCTTTTTTGCACACGGGCGTCCAAAGGAAATATGTCATCAAACCGATAAATCGGTTCGATGACGGACGCCCGGCGCACGAGTAGTGGAAAGGGACGTCCCCTACTCGATTGGGATAGCCCCGTGCAGAGGAAAGTGGAATTGATTATGAGAGAACGGTTTGGAATTTCGGCGGCGGTTTTAAAGTGGATTGCGGTGGTCAGCATGGTGATTGACCATTTTGCGTGTTCGGTCTATCCTTGTTTGAACGGGTATGATATAGAGATTTATCGTATCCTTCGGGGAATCGGGCGGATTGCATTTCCAATCTACTGTTATTTATTGGTGGAAGGCTTCTTCCTTACAAAGCATGTATGGCGCTATTTGCGGAATTTGCTGCTGTTTGCGGCAGTGTCGGAAATACCGTTTAATATGGCGGTTTTCGGGCATGTTTTTTATCCGCAGGGGCAGAATGTGTACTGCGCGCTTGCGCTTGGGATTTGTGCGATGATGCTGTTAAAGCGCGTTGACGGATTTCGCGTTTGGCAGCTTTTGGCGCAGGCGGCGGTGATTGCAGTGTTTCTGTTTTTGGGAGAAGTTCTTGAAGTGGATTACCATTGGAAGGGAATCGCATTTATCGTTTTCTTTTATTATTTGCGCAAGCTGCGGTTTCGGCAGGAGGTTACGGCGGTTGTGGGCGCTGTGGCGTTTGGGATCTATGAGTGGGAGGCGGTCTTTGCGTTCCTGCCGTTATATTTATACAATGGAAAGCGGGGACGGCAGGCAAAGTATGTATTTTATGCGATTTATCCGCTGCATTTGCTTTTGTTTGGGGTGCTGCGGCTTTGGCTCAGTTGATTGCGCCTGCGGCGTTTGGTGCATGAAAGGCTATGAGGATGCTTGATATTTGCAGATTAGAAAAGAAAAACGGAGGATTAAATAACATATGTATTCATATGAGATTCGTGCAGGCTACAGTGCGGTAGATACGTCGTTTCAGATGAAAGTGACGTCAATGCTTGACTGCTTTCAGGATGCGGCGATTTTTGAGGCGGAGAACGGCGGGAAGATTAATACGCAGTATTTGAATGATAAGGGGCTTGTGTGGCTCTTGAGCGCATGGCAGATTGTCATTGACAGGCGTCCAAAGTTAAACGAGCGCATTCGGATTACGACTTCACCGTATGATTTTAAAGGTTTTTTGGGATACCGGAATTTTATGATAACGGACGCACAGGATGGGGTAATTGTGAAGGCGGCTTCAATTTGGACACTGCTTGATACCACGAAGGGTTTGCCCGCAAAGCCGACACAGGAATTGCTTGACGGGTATGATTTGGCGCCGAAGCTTGCGATGGAGTATGCGCCGCGGAAAATTGCCGTTTTGGGCGAAGGTGCAGAGCAGGCGGCGTTTCCGGTGCGCAGGTGGCAGATTGATTCGAATCACCATGTAAACAACGTGGAGTATGTCCGTATGGCGTTGGAGTTTGTGGAGGCGCAGGAGCAGATTAAGGAGCTGCGGGTGGAGTATAAGCGGGCGGCGCATTACGGGGATATGATTGTGCCCGTGGTGTATTGCAGTGACAAAAAGACGCAGGTGCAGTTAAAGGACGAGACGGGCGGACTGTTTGCGATGGTGGAATGTAGTGTGAAAAATACTTCTAAGGCAGCAAAAGACGCTACCTAAGAAGTATTAAATTTCACACAGGAAAAACGCAAAGGACAGCGTTTTTCAGTTTTCGGTTATTAATGTGGTAGGGAGAGCTTGGAGTATGGCAAATTGGAGAGTGGCTGCAAAGCGTGCGGATTTCAACGCGATTGCCCAAAAATATAACATAACACCTGTTCTCGCACGAATTATCAGAAACAGGGATATTATCGCGGACGCGGATATTGATAAATTCCTAAACGGCGGTATCCGTGATTTATATTCGCCGCTGCTGCTAAAGGATTTGGAAAAGGCGGTTGATTTGCTGCTGTTGAAAATTAAGGAGAACAAGAAAATCCGCATTATCGGGGATTACGATATTGACGGGATTTGTTCGACATACATACTGTATCGGGGGCTTTGCGAGTGCGGGGCGGTGGTGGACACGGCAATACCGCATCGAATGCATGACGGATACGGACTGAATGAGCATTTGATTGATAAGGCGCATGAGGCAGGCGCGGATACGGTGCTGACATGTGATAACGGGATTGCGGCGCATCCGCAGATTGCGTATGCGAACGATTTGGGCATGACGGTGATTGTGACGGACCATCATGAGGTGCCTTATGAGGAGCAGGACGGCGTGCGCAATTATAAAATCCCTCCGGCATACGCGGTCGTTGACCCGAAGCAGGAGGACTGTACGTACCCGTTTCCGGAAATCTGCGGCGCGGTGGTGGCATATAAGCTTGTGCTGGTGCTTTTGGCAAAGCATTTTGGGAGCACATGGCAGGAGATTTTGCAATCAGAGCTTGGATACGCGCTTCTGGAGCTTGCGGCGTTTGCGACAATCGGCGACGTGATGGAGCTAAAGGACGAGAACCGCATTATTGTAAGGTGCGGTTTGGAGCTGATGAAAAACACGCGCAATATCGGGCTTCGGGCGTTGATGGACGTGACGGAAATCCAATCGGAGCATATCAAGCCCTATACGATTGGCTTTGTGCTGGGACCGTGCCTGAACGCGACGGGAAGACTGGACACGGCGGCAAACGCGCTGGAGCTTTTTTGCGCGCAGGATACGCAAACCGCCGTGCAGATAGCAGGCGACCTAAAGGCAATGAACGACAGCAGAAAGGAGCTTACCAACAAGGGCGTTGAGGAAGCGGTAAACCTGATTGAACACAGCGGGATTATAAACGACAAGGTGCTTGTGGCATATCTGCCGGATGTGCATGAAAGCCTTGCGGGGATTATCGCGGGACGCATTCGGGAAAAGTATGGAAAGCCGACATTTGTGCTGACGGACGCGGAGGACGGCGTGAAGGGCTCGGGGCGATCAATTGAAGCGTTTCACATGTATGATGAGATGACGAAGTGCAAAGAGCTTTTTACAAAGTACGGCGGGCATAAGCTTGCGGCGGGGCTTTCGCTTCCAAAAGAGAACGTAGAGCCATTTCGCAAGGCATTAAATAACAACTGTACTCTTACGGATGAAGACTTTGAGGAAAAGGTGCTGATTGACGTGCCGATGCCGATGGATTATGCTACCATTCAATTGGTGAAGGAGCTTGCGCTTTTGGAACCGTTTGGGAACGGTAATCCGAAACCGCAGTTTGCGCATAAGGATGTGAAGCTTTTGTCGGGAAGGATATTGGGGGCGAATAAAAATGTCGGGAAGTATGTTGCCCAAGGCGAGAGCGGAAAACGGTTTGACATGATGTACTTTGGCGATTTAGAGGCGTTTAACACGTTTTTATGCAATAAATTCGGGGCGGAGCGGACAGAGCAGCTCTATCATGGGGGAGTGCAGGGGATTGTGATTTCCGTAGTGTATTATCCGGATATCAATGAATTTCGGGGGAATACGACATTGCAGATGATTATGAAGTATTACCAGTAAACAGCGGTCTATTCATTCCTTAGAAAATTCCAGTGTTTTTATCTTTTATTCATAAATATAATTCTTTTTTAAGTATTTAAACACACTTTGGACACAATTATCCTTTATAGTGGTATATAGATAGTTGAGCACTCACTATCTCCCCCCTCATAAGAAAATAGTAATGAAACCCGAGAAATCGGGTTTCATTGCGTTGTATGCACACGGGCGCCCAAAGGAAATATGTCAGCGCAGGCTGCATCTGTATCATCTTATTTGTCACAAGTCTTGAACCAAATTTACAATAAACACAACCAAATCTACAAATGCTCTCTATAGTTTCAGAAAATATGCTAAAATGTTCAAAAATACATACCAATAATTATTAATTATTAAATTTCTATAAACTTAAAGTCAAACCCAAACCTGCAATGAACCGTAATTTTTATACAATAACACAGAAAAAGCAATAACACAACAAAAGAGAGGTGTCAACCATGTATCAGATTGCAATCTGCGATGACGAAGAACAGGAATTGGATAAGGTGGAGCATATGCTGCGGGCGTTTGACAGACCGTCCGACGGATTTGCCATAAAACGGTATACGGATGCAAAAGCTCTGCTTTTGGAGATTAAAGCGAATGCATACCAGCCGGACATTATTCTGCTGGACATTTATATGCCGTATGCGACGGGAATTGAGACGGCAAGAAAACTGCGCGATATGGGGAATACAGGCAGTGTTATTTTTGTGACCTCATCAAAGGAGCATGCGTTGGAGGCGTTCGGAGTGTCGGCGTCCGGCTATTTGGTGAAACCGATTTACGAGAAAGCGCTTTTTGACGCGATGGAACGGGCGATGGAAAATCTCGTGGCAAGACAATGCCGTTATATTCTTTTGGAAACAGAAGATCATGTCCGCAAGATTGCGCTTGGCGACATTATTTATTGTGAGGCGCAGCGTAAGACGCAGTGCGTTTACCTGCAGGGCGGCGAGACTGTTTTGCTGCATATGACGATGGCGAAGCTGTGCGAAACGCTTTGCAGCTATCGGGAGTTTACAAAGATTGGCGTGTCCTATGTCGTCAATTTGGAGCATATCGAGCGGTTAGGCACACAGATGCTGTATTTGGATAACGGGACGGAAATTTATCTGCCGCGCGGCTCATACCGGTCTTTACGGGAAAAATATTTCGACTATTATTTTGAGGACGAATCATTTCGTGCAATCCGTACCCTCTAAACTGCAATCCGTACCAAACCACTATCTTTTTTTTATATTTTACAATATGATAAACAGACATGAAAAGCATGTCGGGGACGCTGCCATATTTCCCCCCTCGCAGCGTTTCCGGCATGAATTCATGTCCAGACAGGCGGCGTATGGCGCGAAAACAAAAATATTACAAAAGAATTTGGCAGGCAGCCCGCGAAGTACGCCGATGTTTGGAAACTAAAATACGCACGTAGGAGCGTGCATGAAAGAAAGGAGTTCAACTATGAAAAGAAAATCATTATGGAAGGTACTGGGAACAGGAATGCTTGCATTTAGCCTGATCGTTTCCCCGCTTGCAGCAACGGCGGCGCAGGCGGCAGAGATGCCCGAGGGACAGACCACAGAGCCGACTGAAACCGAAGAGGAGACCTTGGACGGACAGCAGGAAAACCGCGCGGGAGAAGGCGGCGATACGAACGTAACCCCTGCGGCAGAGGGCGACGGCACAGGGGATGGCGCTGCCGACGGTACAACTGAAGACCCGATGGTGAAAGAGGGCGGTGAGAAAACAGACCTTGACCCGCTGCGCGACGAGGAGATTCCGGCAGAAGGGACAGAAGGCGAGCCAGATTACAAGCCTGCAAAAGAAGCATATGCCGACGTAGAAATCCCCGTTTGGGGCTTTACCGAGGACGCGACCGTCTATTCGGTTGACGTGGAGTGGGGCGCGATGACGTTCCAGTGGGAGAACAGCAGCTGGGATCCCGAGACGCACACGAAGAAAGCGGGCGCAGGCTGGAAGGTTTACGACAGCCGTGCAAACAAGGCGCTTGACGCAGTGGAGGACGCAATCAACGAGATTAAGGTTACAAATCATTCTAACGCGCCTGTATGGGCGACACTTGCCTACAAAGCGGAGACGAATTACGAGGATACGGCTGGAAAATTTGGCTTTACAAAGGGAACGGAAGAGACAGATACAAATAAACTCACAGATGCCGCAGGAACGGTTCCTGCATACCTTTCCCTTGAGACAGCGGACAATGGCGCGGACGGCGCCGCAGGAACGCCGACCGTCGCGAAGGCGTATTTTATGCCGGATGGTATAAAGGAAGATCAGAAAACAGGCGGCGCTATCCAAAAGTGGACAACAATCGGAACAATCACAGTCGGGATTAAGACAGAGCAGCCGAAAGAGACAACCGAAGCGGCGCCATAGGCGGCAGCTTACAGCCGCTTTGCGGCGACGGTACGTACCGCAAAAGCGGCGAACTTTGGCTTGGCGATACAAAGGTTACGCCGGAGAACTGCGCTGACATTTTGGGCGACGGCACCGCATCCTATGACCCCGACACAATGACGCTGACTTTAAACGGTGTGCATATCGGACCGGACAATGCGTACATCGCCGATAAAAACGGGAATGTTTGTGACTTGACACAGATTCAGACAGAAAGCGGGGTGTTTGCATGTTCTCTTTATGCGAAGAATACCGTATCAAATCTTGTCATTAACGGTTACAATACGTTTGAAGTGCCGCAGGTATCAAGACGGCTTGCCAAAGGCGGTCCCGAGGGACATTATGGTACGCGGGAACTCGGTGAAAAATTGGAACGTCAGGAACTGGGACTTGACCCGACTGAAGAAAGCTACACGGATGTGACAATCGACGTACAGGGCTTTACGGAGGACATGACTGTTTACTCCGTTGACATGGAATGGGGGGGCAATGACGTTCCAGTACGAAAATACAATATGGGACGCGACTGCGCACAAGTCCATTGCGGGCGCAGGGTGGAAGGTGTATGACAGCGTTGCTGATAAGGCGCTTGATACGACGCAGGACGCAGTCAATCAAATCAAAGTTATCAACCACTCAAACGCCGACGTTTACGCAACGCTTGAATACGCGGCGGAAAAAACGGACGACAAGGACTATTCGGATACGACAGGTGACTTTGCAAAAGATGCGGAGGATACAGATACACAGCTTACCGAAAAAGAAGGCGATGTGCCGGAGTATCTGACACTTTCTACCGCCGACAACAGCGGGGACGCCTCCGTGGCGGGGACGCCTCCGTGGCGGGAACGCCGACAACGGGTACGGTCTTCTTTATGCCGTCGGGCATTAAGGAGGAATACAAAAAAGCGGACGGAATTACCAAATGGTCGCAGATTGGAACGATTACGATCGGAATTGAGACTGAGCAGCCGACTGCATAATAATTGAGAATGGGAAAACATTTCCCATTGTCGTACGCCGGTCGTCCGTCAGGGAACCGATTTATCGGTTTGATAACATATTACATTTGGACGCCCCGTGTGCATAAAACATACGCGGGAAGCTTTACGGCTTCCCGCAGTAACAGAAAGGAAGAGCCATGAGCAGACAGATTAAAATGGAAGGCGGCTTTGCATACCGCAATACGGGAACCATCAAAAACAGCTATTCTGCCGTAAAATTAAGCACGGCAGTGCGGTTTGGCAGAAATAAGAGCGAGAATGCAGGTTTTGTTTATGACAACAGCGGAGAACTTGACCACTGCTTTTCACGCAGCATTGTGCGCACGTGGAGGAAAGGGAAGGACGGTCTGATTGCCGTCAACAAGGGCAGATTCCACTGGTGCTTTTTTGTTGTGGGCAAGGATAGGAAATTGAAGAAATTCAGGGACAGGGAGCATGGATTTGCCAAAAAGGATGTTGTGCCCGCATTTCTTGAGGACGCCTATCAGTGGGATTTTACCGTTTTTGAGCGCGAGCCTGCGGGAAAAATGGAGTTTTTGCAGGAAAGCTGGCGCTGCGCGCCGAACGGCTTAGAGCAGGCGGCAGTCAAAAAGCCGTTGGAAATCGCAAGCCGCAGACAGCTTTTGGACTGGATTGAACGTGTCAACCGCGGGGAGCCTGAGGCGGCGCAGGGGAGTGTCCTTCTGACACAAGACCTGGAATTTCACGGAAAGGAAATCCCTTCGATTGGCTGCGACAGACAGCACCCCTTTTTGGGAACATTTGACGGCGGAGGGCATCAGATTAAGGGTTTTATTTTGAATGGAAAGGGCATGGCGGAAATCGGCTTTTTCGGCGTGCTCAAGGGAACGGTCCGCAATCTTACCATTGACTGCATCGTAAAAGGAAAGAACTGTCCGCTTACAGCGGCGTTCTGCGCGGTCAACGAGGGCGAAATCCACTGCTGCGAGGCGGTCTGCAGTATCCACGCAAATCGCTATGTCGGGGGCTTCGCCGGGGAAAACAACGGCGTGATAGAGCGCTGCTGCGTCAGCGGGAAAAGCCACGGTCTGTTTCTGATTTGGCTGTTTCCGTTTCTGCCGTACCTTGCGCTGTTGTTTTTGTTTCTGTTTTATCCGCCGCTGCCCCCGCCAGACTATGTGCCCGTGATGGCGGACGCGGCGATTATTCCCAATACCGACAACGACTTCGGGGAGCGCACGAATGACAATAAGGCAAGCTACGAGGTGCCAAAGGTGCTGCGGGTGGATACCGCAACGCTTACGGCGGAGAGCGAGCCCTACGTGATTAAGAACCCAAGCCGCGGGGCGAATTATGATTTTGTGGCGGTACTGTACATGGTGGACAGCAGCGGGAAAGATGTGGAGATTTACCGCTCGGGGCGTATTCCTGTCGGATTTCATATCGAGAATCTGACGCTTACGCCGCCTGAGGGGATTGTGCTTACCAAAGGGACGTATGAGGCGAAAATGGTCTTCTCGTTTTATAACCACGACACCGGCGAGAAGGGCATGGTGGACTCGGTTGTGCCGATTACGGTGGAGTTGAAATAAGGTTTGATTGTATAGAACAGGTTGGAGGTTTACATAAAATATGAAACGGAAAAATTGTGTCACCGATGCGAGGAGAAAAACAAAAATCGGGATTTTGACAAGTCTTGCCATCATTTTGTGTATCGCCCTTTCACTCGGATACGTCCGCTTTGCGCAGGGCTACCGCGTATTCCGCGCGCCCGCGCACGAGGAGACAGCGGCAGAAGGACTTCCCGAGGCAGGACAGGGCTGGCAGGAGCTGCCCGTAAAAGAGGGATACACCATCGGACTCGAAACTGCTCCGATGGTTTTGGGCGGCGGCTTGCAGGTAAATTTGGCGAATTATGCCGAAAACGCAGTGTGGATTTTGGCACGCATATATCAGGAGGAGGAGCTGATTGGTCAAACTGGCGTTCTGTATCAGGGCGAGTATGTTGCGCAGGTGCCATGTGAAAAAACAGTATCCGCAGGCGATACCGTGCTGCTGCAGATTATCGCATATGAGCCGGAAACATATCATAGTGAAGGCGTGGCGCGGATTTCGTGTCAGGTGCAGTAAACCGGGGGAACGGATCAGAAAGGAGACAGGTATATGTTAGGAGGTTCTTTTTGGATTGCAGTGCTTCGGCATATGATGGGGGCGGCGCTGATGATGGGCGTGTTTTTTCTGCTTGACAGACCGCGGTTTTCGATAAAAAGGACAGCAGTATATTACTGCGCGTTCGGGATGCTTGCCGCGGCGGCGTTTGGCGTGTGGTATTTGGCTGACGTGCAGATTTTTATCAGGCTTTCAGGATTTATGGCGATTTTTGTGGTCGGAATCTTCTGCATTGCCATGAGTGCGGATTTTGTATACCTGTCCGTTTATAAGCTGACGCTTGGCTTTTACCTGCTCTCCGTCATGGTATTTTTGGGCATTGACGGTTCGCGCTTATGGTTTGGAGGCAGCCTTTGGGCGGATATTGCGCTGCGTGCGGCGACCGGGGCGGTAATGCTGCTGTTTATCATAAAAAGTGTGCGTCCGCGCTTCCAATCGGGACGGGAATATCTGAGTGCAGTGATGGATTTGCCGAGCGCAATTACACTGGTGGTCATTCTGATGATTGCGGGCATAGGGGCATATTGGCCTGACGACCATGCATTATCCGTAAACCGCGTAGTGCGCATTGCGGTCATGCTTGCGATGACGGGGATTATTCAGTGGATGACGTTTCGCACGTATCTTTACCGCGGAAAAGAATACTGCTGCCGGATGGAAAAAGAGCTTATGGAACTCAACGAGCTGCTGCTGGAGCGCCAATTGAGTCAGATGCAGGTATCCGGTGCAAATGCTGCACATGCGCAGCAGATTTGTGACAATGTGACAGTCAGCAATATATTGTCCACTTACATAGCGTATGCGGATGAGGAAAAAATCGGGATTAAGGTGCAGGCGGATATAGATGAGCAGATTCAAGTGCGTGAGTTTGACATTGCGGCAATTCTTGTCAGCATTTTTGAGAATGCGATATATGAGTGCCGCAATTCGTGCGGAAAAACGCGTCAGATTAACGTGGTCCTTCTGCAAAACAAAAACAAGGTGGTGTTGATGTGCCAAAACACCTGTGCGTCCAAGCGGGAACGGGAGGAGTATCCTGCGTATTGGAAGGAAAAAGCGGAATGCATCCGTAAGCTGGTCCGGTATTACAACGGCGAGGTGGAGTTTTTGGTAGAGGACAACGTGCGCGTTTCCAAGGTTTTACTGGACGCTTCCATGCAGGGCAGGCAGTAGAGCTGCTCCTTGTGCAGGAAAGGAACTGTTGCGGAATTAGGCATAAAAAGTACGGAGCTTATGCAATTTTTAGGACGAAAATTTTACACAAAATATCATATTCCGACATAAACTATTAATAAAATAATAGAATGGAGTATGAAGTATGTATTTTCTCTTTTTTATTTTACTGATAATTGCATTTTTTAGCTGCATTTTATTTCACATAAGAAAAAAGCGCATTATCAAAAAGATTAAATGCATGGATGAATGTCAGAAATGTTCTGTAATAGAGGAACTTGTAAAGCCATTCGGCTACTGTTATCATTGCCGGTGCGGCTTCTTTTCAGCCACACTGGATGCATGGCAGAGAAAAGCCGGTTATACCTGGCTTTATGACTATATGGCGCCTCGGTTTCAGATGGTTTTTGACGCACTGCCGATCTACTTTGACTATAGGGGCAGAACATGGTTAATTGAGTTTTGGAAAGGACAATATGGAATCAATACCGGAGCGGAAATCGGTATTTACCATGCAGATGAAATCATTGCCGAGAACGCGTATAAAACGACACTGTTTGAATGTGCGTCGGATGAGGAATTGCTAAACTGTTCATTGACGCTTTGCGACGCAAATGGCGACTGTGTGAAAACCTGTCAGAAGCATTGGTGGATTACGGCATTTTTAACGGGATGCTTTACACAGCCTTACAATTTGTGTCTGAAATCGACGCTGACATTTCCAAATGGGGAAATGCAGAGTGCCTTTATTGACGGAATGTATCGGGCAGGATATACGCAGCACGATTTTGCATTATGCGGTCTGTCGCTGACATTTACATTCCTTCGGCAAAAAAAGACAGACTATAACTTGCTGACACGCTTTTGGCGCCGCTTTTCACAGTGGAAGAACAAGATTTCGTGCCGATTGTATTTATGGGTGACAAAGCCCTTCCAGAGCAGTGAAGACCGGATTTTATGCCTGTACTACTGCATTCCCATAGCGTTCAGAAAACTGCTTCGAATGCGTCGCTTTCATAAACGCTGCCATAAAAAGAGACGCTGCTGCCGGAGACGGTCATGAGTGTTTCGTCGCGTTTGGTGCGCGCTTTTGAAAACGCCCTTGTGCTGCCGTTTACACATCGTTCCCGATATGTGCTAATGAGCGACTGCCACAGGGGCGTCGGCACCGCTTCCGATAATTTTTTAAAGAACCGGCATTTATATTACGCAGCGTTAGAGCACTATTATAAAAACGGATTTACTTATATTGAACTTGGCGACGGTGACGAGCTGTGGGAAAACCGCAGCATGAAAAACATTATCGAGGTGCATGAGGATGTCTTTGAGATGTTTACAAAATTCAGCAGTCAGGGCAGGCTGTACCTTATTTACGGAAATCATGATATGGTAAAAAAGAAGAAATCCCGATGCCCGGCGTTTCCTTTTTATGAGGGAATTATCCTGTGTCCGCCCAATATGCCGCAGCGCGCGCTTTATCTGACGCATGGTCATCAGGCGAGCCTGTTAAATTCTACGTTTTGGCGGGCAGCGTGTTTTTTGGTGAGATATATTTGGAGTCCGTTGGAAAATGTGGGCGTTTTGGACCCGACAAGCGCAGCGAAAAATTATCATGTGAAAAATAACTGTGAAACGCGTTTAAAAGATTGGGCAGTAGAAAACAAACATATTTTGATTACCGGACATACGCACCGCCCTGTAATGCCCGAGGAGCCCGCATATTATTATAATACGGGAAGCTGTGTCCACCCGCGCTGCATTACCTGCATTGAAATCGAACGGGGCGCCATGACACTGGTCAAATGGTATACGAGTGTTCGGGCGGATCATTCGCTGTATGTGGCGCGGGAGGAAATAGGCGGACCCGTTTCGGTGCTGTAATATCTTCCCCCATTATGTTTTGCACTGTTTCGATAATCAGTTACAGAACGATGCGCAGGACAAACTGCCCGTTTGATACGGAAAAATCGTACAATGCATGGTACTTGTTACAAAAGGTAAAAATCGAGCGTGTTCCGATACCATGTCCGTGTTCCTTGGAGAGCGGCAGTCCGTCCGCTGAGAAGGCAACCGGTTCACTGCAGGGATTGGAAATCTCAAACATGAGCTTTGGCGTACAGATACACCGGACAGCAATCCTGCGTTTCTCCTTCGGGAGGAGACGGCAGGCGTTGATGGCATTTTCAAGCGCGTTTGCAATGACAATCGCAAACTCCCCCGAATCGACTGGCAGCGTATCCGAAAACTGCAGCCGTGTCTCCAACGTAATTCCCGCCTCCTTTGCCTGTGCGAAATAGGAGGAGAGCGTCGCGTTGATGATAACGTCCTGACAATACCGTACCGGTGTGTGCGTTTGGAACTGGCGGATGGACTGACTGATATAGTCAAGTGCATCCGCCGTTTTTCCTTCCTCCAACAAGGATGCAGCCGTGCAAAGGATATGGCGCGTATCATGTCTGTCAATACGGGATTTTTCCGCCGCGATTGCATCCGCCGAAAGCTTATCCTTTAAGCGGTTCACCTGAACTTCCATAAGCTCTAAATCCTGTTTCGTTATCTGCAGGCGGTACTGCATGGCAAGATACTGAAAAACAGAGAAATAAATGACGGCAATGACTGCGCTAAACAGATAGATATATACAACGTTTGGCGGGTTTTGCGTGTAGGGGACCGGATAGGAGGCAAGCATGACGGCATATGCAATCAGGGAGCAGGGAATAAGCGCCAAAATAAGCCATCCGCTATCGGTAACGTTGGTAAACCACAGAAATGGACGGCGCAAAAAGCGGTATTCCAACAGAATAATCAGTACGTAAAACGTCAGGCGCATGAAAAAATCGGTCAGCTCATTGCCGCTGATGGCAGCGTTGATGAGAGTCGTAGTTGCAGCGGCATACGCGGAGATTAATATCTGCGTCATATAGTTAAATACCGCTTTTGCAGGCTGGTCCTTTGCCATTTTAAAAACCAGCACAATCGCAGGTACGGAAATGGTGAACAGAAAGACGCGCAGAAAAACCGGGTAGCCCAAAAAGAAAATAATTGCGGCGCTGGATGCCGCCACATAGCTCAGATATAGGAAAAAATGCAGCGCAACGCGTTTTGCACTGTATTTAAAACGCGTGGTGGTGCACATCATGCCAAGCGTTCCAAGCACAATCAGCAAGGTTTTTAGGGTACTGTATGGAATATTGTCTTCAAATAACATGGCATTCTCCTTGGCGAAACCAGTAATCCATCCACTTGGCTTTGACCTCTTCATAGATACGGCGCGGTACCGGAACAAGGCGTCCGCCGCGCATGATAAGGGCGGATTTGGTGATTTCCGACACGTGGGAAAGGTTTACGATAAAGGACGCGCCGACAGGAAGCATGGAGTCAAAGCAAAGCAGCGGTGCGACGGCGTTTTGAAAGGTACCATTAAACGTTATGCCGGTTACGGCGGTATTGTCGCTTAAATAATAACAGACGCAGCGTTCCACGCGCTCTGCGTAGAGAATGTCCGAAACGGGCAGTATGCGCAGTGCGTTTGCGGTTTTTACGGAGATATTTTCTGTTTGTATCTTGGAAAAATACGCCATTGCCTTATCCATAGCGGCAAAAAACTGCCCTTGTTCCACGGGCTTCAACAGATAGTGCAGCGCCTCCGTACTGTAGGACTCTACCGCAAAATCGGGGGAAAAGGTCAGATAAATAATAATTCCCCTGTCGTTTCTGCCACGCAGAGCGGCGCCTGTCTCAATGCCGTTTTGTCCGGGCATCAGCACATCCAGTAAGTAAATGTCAAACGCGCCGTGCTCCAGGGTATAATCCAATAACTCCTGCCCTGAGGAAAACAAGGTGAGGGTAAACGTGTCGGAAGGTCTTGTCTGCCGGTATTGTTTTAAAAGCGCGGCAGCCGTTTCATGAAAAGATATTTCGTCATCACATAAAGCAATTCTCATTTGCACGGGGTTGACTCCTTTTCGAATATATGTTTTGAAAGCATAAAATACAGACATTGCATCTTTAATTAAAATTATATCAAAAAATTGCTTAAAATGCAAAAGCGGAATTATGATATTTGTAAATGATTAAAATTTTATAAACAAATTTTAATCAGGGAAAAGAAAGTGGATTGAATTAAGCGGAACGCTTGCATACCGCAAGCAAAAACGGTATACTATATAGCGAAAGGATGTGGTTTAGATGGCAAGGACATCAAATGTATTCGCGCGTGTGGAGCCGGAGCTCAAAGAGCAGGCAGAGCGGGTGCTTGACCAGCTTGGGATACCGATGTCAAATGCAGTCGGTATGTTTTTAAGGCAGGTTGTGCTTCAGCAGGGAATCCCGTTTGAGATGAAGCTGCCGAAGAAGGCGCCCCTCGTATACGCCTCCCTTACAAAAGAACAGTTTGATGCAGAGATAGGAAAGGGCTTAGAGGATATACACGAAGGCAGGGTATATTCAGCAGATGCAGTGGAAGAAGAAATGCGGCGGGATTACGGGATATGAGCTGGGATATCGTGTACACTGCCGGGGCGAGGCGCGATCTGAGGGATATATACGAGTATATTGCATATGAACTGCTTGCGCCGGAAACAGCAGCGGGACAGACGCAGCGGATCATGAAGGAAATCCGTGCCCTTGATGAAATGCCGATGCGGTTCCGGCTGTATGAGGAAGAGCCGTGGCACAGCGAAGGGCTTCGTTTTTTTCCGGTCGATAATTATCTTGTGTTTTACCTGCCAAATGAAACCAAAAACACAGTGAGCATTGTCCGCATCATGTACGGCGGCAGGGATATCCGCAGACAGCTTAGTGAAACAGAAATGGGATACTGAATAGGAGGGCATCTGTCAGAAATGGCGGGTGCTTTTCTTATGTCGTGCAAACGAGCGTTCCCCGATTGTATGCATCAATCCGTCTGTCAAGAGAAAATTTCAACTCAAAACTGCAAATTGTACCCTCATAATGACGAATTGTACCAAGACGGTGTGCAAAAGGTTATTTTTTCCGTAAAATGATAAGTAATAAATTATTAAATTACTATAAAATAACATGCGTGATTAAAAACACAACACAACGCAGTCACAGGAGGAGGTACAACATTATGAATGCAGAAGAATACCGTGCATGGTTAAAGAAAAGGAGAAAAAGGCGCATGCGCATACTGGCAGCAGTGCTGTGCTTTTGCGTAGTATGCACCACTTATCCAAACATACTGGAAACATTGTCCGTCATCGCGTCGGCAGATGCAGACGCTGCGCGGATAACGGAATTTGTACAATTGCCAAAGGAAGTGCAGAATCAGACTGTCGCGCCCGGAACCAAACAGGAAGAGCTGGCACTGCCTGACACACTTGAGGCATACATAGAACAATCAGATACAGAACAATCGGATACACAACAATCAGATACAGAACAATCGGATACACAACAATCAGATACAAAACCTGATACAGAACAATCCGACCCGCCGGAAACGAAACAGGAGTCGGACACGATACCGCCGACAACGGAGCCGGAAACGAAACAGGAGCCTGACACGGCAACAGAGCCGGAAACAAAACAGGAGCCTGACACGGCAACGGAGCCGGAAACAAAACAGGAGCCGGGCACGATACCGCCGACAACAGTACCGGAAACGAAACAGGAGCCTGATACAACAACCGTGCCGGAAACAAAACAGGAACCGGAACCGACACCAAAGCCGGAATCGGACGAAAAAACCGAAACGCATACCGTTACCCTGCCCACATATGAGGCACAAAACAAAATAACGGTAAACACCCTGCAAACCGCCAACGGGGAAAGTGCGCCCCAACCCACAGGGGAAAGTGCGCCCGAAACCAACGGGGAAAGTGCGCCCGTTACCATAGAAAACATCACATGGACCAGCGCCCCCGTATACGACAAAGACCGTGAAGGCATCTACACCTTTACTGCCGTCCTCCCAAAAGGCTACACAACGGCAGACGGCGTATCCCTGCCCCAAATCACGGTCGAGGTAACCCAAGACGCCGCATGGCAGCAGGAGCTCCAAGCCCTGCTCACGCTCCTGCGCGCCCTCCCGAATCCCGAGGATTACCTGACCTACAACAAAACCACTCAGACAATCACCGAAAACAAAGACCTCATAGAAGAACCCATGCTGACGGAGGCGAGAGCAGCCGCGGACACTTACATACAGAAATACCCGGCGGAAAATGAGCTCCCTTCCCTTCTGACGCGTTTAGAGGGCTTAGAGCACATCCGCGACACAAAAAAAGACTGCATGGACTTCGACTGCCCGTATCACTATCCGCACTCTGCCCGGGACCTGATAAATCAGGACGAAACGCCGGATCCGCTCACACTGGAGGACTTGGTAGAGGACTATGGCGTAGAACCGACTGTGCAGCCTAAGGCATACAGCAAGGCAAGAGCCGCAGTGACGCACCCACGGACGCTCATGATTACGGACGATAACGAGAACAACTCCCACACCGGGACAGCGGATGGCGATATAGACAGTTATATGTCTGGACATAAAGCGCATGCGCCAATTGAACTTTCCTTTACACTGGACGAGCTGCCCACGCAGAGTGCGTATTTGGCAATCAAGGCAAATGATGTGGATGAGGACTATGGTGAGACAGATTATGTATATCTCAATGATGATATTTTTCTGCCGATGGATTGCAAAAATCAGTGGTATGAGTCATATAATGCAGAGACAATCGGCTATCTTTCCGGCACAAACAATACATGGAACACAACCATACTGGAAATACCGCTGGAAAAATTAAAAAAAGGAAAAAATGTAATTTCCGTAACAATTGCATCCGGCTGGTCAGTGAAAGTGGACTGGATGCAGCTCATTTTGGACGGCGGAACAAAGGACAATGCGATTGAGGAATTTTCGATTAAACTGCAGAACGCCATTAATAATGGAAACAAAACAACAGTAGACGCCCTGGTGACCATTAAGCAGACAGGGACAACAGAATATGCAACAGAATATACCCTGGTACGGGAGGAGACGGGCGACGCGCTGGATGCCTGTTTCGGAAAAGCGTCAACCGATGAGACGGTTTCGCTTACCATGCCGTTAGACTCCCCGTCAGGCAGATATAAAATCACAGGTATTTTAAAAAATGCCGACACGGAGGAAATTAAGGCGACAGATACGGTCAGCTTCGATTTCATACAAGGCGAAGGCGCCGATGTCTTGTTAATGACCAGCCATACCCTGACGCCTGCCGTGTTTACAAATCAGAATGTAGAGATACGGGTGAAGGCAGAGCCGGTGGACAATTCCGTGACAAATATCACCATACAGGACGGCGGAAAACGGACAGCCATCCAAAACGGCGCGTACGATTTCACAATCAGCTATCAGAAGAATGGAGAAGCGAAATCAAGGATTTACACCGTAAATGTGACAAACATTGACAAGGAGCCGCCCAAAATCGAATACACGCCGATAACAGTGTCGGATGAAATGGATGATGCACAGGCAAAAAAGCTCTTTGAGCAGGCGCTGCACGTCACAGACAACATGACGCAGGAATGCGAGGTAATCTACACGTTTCCAAACCCGATTACAGAAACGGTAAAAGTAACGGCAAAAGACAAAGCAGGCAACCAGACCATAAAAAATTGCCAAATCAACATCTTAAGTACGCTGAGAATCGCACAGCCCACAGCCGCAAGACAGGGAACCTCAACAAGCTTCACCCTTTCTTCGAAACTGGAAGGCACAGGCGGCAAAACCATAACGGAAAGCGGTTTTGTGTGGGGCACCATGCAAAATCCTACGGTAACGCTCAATCAGGGCAGTGCCAAATCCGCTGTGACTGCGGTAAAGAAAAACGACGCCATCAGAGTAACCGCCGCTGACATCCTCTCAGGGGTTCATTACTATGCCCGCGCCTACGTCAAAGCCGACAACGTCTGCTACTACAGCCCCAACGTAGCTTTTAACATCGGTGCAAAACAGTACGGTGTCTTTACCATCCAAAATAACGGAAAAAATACCTTCACCGTAACAAGGACAAACGGAACCGAAGGCACACAGAAGGTATACTACCGTACGGTAAACGGATCCGCTGCAGGCGGCACGCACTTCACGCATCAGGCAAGCAGCCTGACCTTTGCGGCAGGAGAGACCGCAAAGACCATCAGCATAACAGAGCGCGGGGCAAACACTGCCTACGGCAGCAAAACCGCCACCGCCTACACCAACGCCGACCGCACCTATCAGGTCGAGCTCTACCGCGTCACAGGCGGCGGCACACTCGGGGACACCGTAAGGGCGACAAGGACAATGACAAAAGGAAGCGCCTACACCGTTAACAGAAACATATATTCGGAAAAGCAGCAAAGCTTTCCCACCAACAATGACAACAATATCGTCGCTGACCGCAGCAAAACAAAAGACCACCAGCCCTATTTTCGCAACAACAGAGGCTACAACCAGTCGCACGGACAGCTAAACTTCAACGTCCAAAGAACCTTTAGCATATCAGGCAGCGATAAGGAAAAGGCTTACATCAAGGCAACCGCGGACGGCTATTACTACAGACTGCGCTTCACAGGCAAGGAAGACTCCGATGGCTACGAACACATATGGATAGCCGACCACAAACCGAACAACTTTGACAGCGCCAATGAACACAAGGGCGCAATCAACATCGACGACAATCTCTTTGGCGCGGCAAAATACACCGCAAGATGGGACATCAACAACGGCAAAACAGCCGACATCACCGTTCCCGGGGGAGAGGCGCGCAGCAACCTCTCAGGCTGGGGGCAGTCCGCAAGAAGCGGCGCCATAGACGGAAACTATATCGTGTTCGGCTTAAACGACGAGGTGAACGTATGGTTTGCGTCAACAGGAAGCGCCACCGACAAATGGCGTGTAGATACCTACAACGACTGGATAAAAATAAAAGACAGCAAAGAACCGCAGCTTTTGGCAGTTGCGCCGATGGCAGGCGGCATCTATAAGCCGGGCGATACCGTTACCGTCTCCCTCATATTTGATGAAATCGTAGACAGCAAAAACAGCGACCTTGGCAGCGTGTCCATCGACACCACATGGGGCAGCTTTGCCTACGCAGGCGGCGCCGACACCAATGTCCTTTATTTTAAAGGCACAGTGCCCGCCAATGCGACGGGAACACTCAAGGTAACCAAAATCAATAATGCGGCAAACATCAAGGACATGTGTGACACGTCAGGAAAAGCATCAGGCGGTACAGGCAGCGCGTCAGTGACCGTGGACACCAAAACGCCCGTCGTTTCCGTCACCAATCCGACACTGATCAGCGGAACGGCATCAGGCACCATCACCGCCTCAAACGCCGATACTCTGCGCTATGCATGGAGCGATAGCGCCGTCATGCCCGTAGACGGCTGGTTCTCATGTAAAAGCGGCTACCGGGCAGGCACAAGACGCGCAAGCGGCAAATGGTATCTCCATGTAATGGGCGAACGAAACAACAACGGCGCCGTGGCGCACGCATACCACGAATTTGATTTTGGCACACCTGAAAATCCCACATCGCCGCTGCCCGAGCTTATCGCCGCGGCAGACAACACCAACTGGGCGCGCAGCAGGGAAGTAAAGCTCACCAAAAGACCAGCCGATGCGCCGGTTACCGTCAGGTTTCCCGACGGCAGCACGCAGAGCCTGAAAAATACCGACACCACATTTTCGGTTGATACAAACGGCGTCTGCACCGTCACAATGAGCGCAGGCGACGAGGTCATCACGCAGGACGTGACCATTGAAAAAGTAGACAGGGACAATCCCACGCTCATGCTGACCAAAGCAGGCAGCACCGACGCCATCTACAACAAACTCACAATGGCGGCGATGGCACAGGATGCCCTCTCCGGTATCAAAACAGTGCAATACGCGTTTACCACAAGCCGGACCGCGCCTGCAAACGGATGGCAGACCGCGGACGACAGCAGCAAAACAGCCGACGGAAAGTATGCATTTACCTACACGGCAACACAGACCGCGAGGACAAAAATATATCTCCATGTAAAAGTGACAGATGCGGCAGGCAACAGCACTGCAGAAACCTCCGAAGGCTACACCGTGATCAAAGAACCTGCGTCTGCAAGCCAGCCGCAGATAACGCTGACTGTACCGGATACGAACTGGACAAATCAGGACGTGACACTCACATGGAAGCTGACAGCCACAGGGGCAGGAGGCTGCACGGTCTACGCAGATGATAAAATGCTCACCAACCAAAGCGTCAATGCCACAGGGACAATCACCGCGTCCAAAAACGGCATCTACACAGTGTCCGTCGTAGACCAAAACGGGGCGTCGGCGGACGCGACGCTGGTGGTTAACCACATTGACAAGGAACCGCCGACACTGGAGGACCCTGTTCTGACACCGTCGAAAAAGTGGGCAGCTACTAGAATGGTGGTATTTTCAATTGCAGAGGATACGGGTACGCCGCAGTATAATGAAAAAGGCGCGGCAGGAAACAGCAGCAGCGGTTTGCCAATGGAGGGAGATAGGACAAAGTTTGTGTATAAGCAGGATAATGGCAACTGGATTTCGGTTACTTCAGGGCTAGTGGGAATCCAAAATATACAAAAAAATCAAACTTATACCTTCAAACTGACTGACAATGCAGGCAATGCGACCGAAAAGATCGTTGTGATAGAGGGGATAGACCGAACCAAACCGGAAGTGACCGCTACAGTCAACGCGACAAAGAACGCGAGCGGCTGGTATACGGACACAAAAGTTCCCGTGACACTCGAATTTACCGACCCTGCAAACAAAGATGAAGGCGGCGTGCCAAGCGGCATTGACACCGTACAGTATAAGTGGGTAACCGATACAACCACAAAACCGACAACCGGTCTGACCTCCGTACCCGCGTCAACAGTCAAGACAGGCGCCTGTACAGCAAACCTTACACAGGCAGGCACATGGTATCTGTATTATAAAGTAACGGACGCGGCAGGAAATACGAAAGACGGATATTCCGAGGAGATTAAAAAAGACCATTATAAAGGGGGGCTTGTGTCGCTTACAGGACCGGCGCAGTCGCAGGCGGAGACAGACGGGCTTGCCATGACAGTCAAGGTGAATTACGGACCGTCAGGCGCAGAGCTGACCGCGACAGGACAGACCGCCCCGATTGGCACGCTCGCACCGCATAACAGTGTTTCCGCACAGTCTGGAACAGCAAGCTATACGACAAAGACAATAGGGACAAATTATATTTACATCAAGCCCGCATCATGGGGCAGCCGATATTACTGGACATACTACGTGCGCCGCATAACCTTCAACAGTCAGGGCGGCAGCGAAGTGCCCAACCAGCTCGTGTGGACAAGGCAGAGCAGTACCTCCACAAGCGCTGCAGTGGACTGTGCGCTTGTCAAACCGACCGACCCCACCCGCACAGGCTACACGTTTGGCGGCTGGTACACCGACGCGGCGTGCACCAACGGCAATGAATTTGATTTTGACAATCAGACACAGATTAGAACCGATACGACACTTTATGCCAAGTGGACGGCGGATGAATATCAGGTAACCTATACGCTGAAAAGTCCCAACGGAAAGACAAGCGGCGAATACGTCAGTCAGGATACAGGCAAAAGCAAGTACACCTACGGACAGATAGTTGAATTACCCATACCGACAATAGACGATATAACAGAGAAACCGCCCGCCGGTTTCCTCAAGTGGAGAGGAATCGTCTTCGACGGTTGGTATGTCAACGAAAACTGCACAGGCAGGAAATATACGTCTATCGGCGCAGAGGCGACAGGCGATAAGCACTACTGGGGGAAATGGCTGGATATAGAGGAACCGCGTTCCATTAACGTCAATTATAGTAATATATTGTTATCGAATGGTTGGTGGAGAAAAGCTTCAGAAACAAAACGTGCTTACAGATATTGGCGCGTTGTTGACAATGTGGAGCCTGCAAAAATATGCGTGCAGTGGAATAATGGGGAATGGAGAGAGCAGCCAGTTTCTTCCACCTCAGATGCATTGCATATATATGAAGAAGAATTTCTGCAAGGCATCAATACTTACAGATATAAGGCAGTTGATGCAGCAGGTCATGAGTCGAAAATATATGAGGGAACGTTTCAATTCGACAGTGGCAAACCCACCCTCGGCAGCGTTACCATAACCCCCGAACCCACACAAATATGGGTAGCTGATAACTCCCAGCAATCTGTTTATACTACGCAGAAAGACGGAACAACGCCCGTAAAGGTGTTCAAAGAGCCGCCGACAATCAGCATTTCCGCGGCGGACAGCGTCAGCGGATTATGGAAGCTGACTTATAAAAAGACGTCGATGAGCTGGAGGGGAACAACCATCAAAGAGGAGACCTTGGAAGTGGATTTGCGCGGACAGGGCAAATCCGCGACAGTTCCGATAACACTGGAGCCCAACTGGCGGGGGACGCTTACCGAAATCCAATGCTACGATTTGGCAGGAAATATTTTGGCGATAGACGACATCGGAGAAATCATCGTAGATACTACACCGCCGATAGTTAAGAACTTTCATTATAATGGATATGATTCTTCTAGTGGTTTTTCGATAGAGGAGGATAACTATTACGACAAAAACGAAGTAAAGTATGTACGGGCATTTATAGGTGACATTCCAAATGTTACATCTGCAATTGGTTCCGGAGTTAGGAGCTATGAATATACCATCAATGGTGTAAAAACCGGATTCAAAACAGACTGGAGTTATGGGATAACAAATTCAAATCTTGCGGTTCTTCCGGTTGAGGGGAACAGCAACCAAAATGCACAAAGAGACCACTTCTCAGGCATATGCACTGTTACAATCCGCGTTACGGATTATGCCGGAAATGTCACTACAAAAAGCCAGATAATAAAGTTTGCAGGAAAAGAGGACACCCCCGGCGCAGGCTGCAACTACCCGCAGGATACCCTGACAGGACTGTCCCCGAACACCGCATATGCGGTTACCGTCGGCAGCAAAACCTATGCCGTCACCACGGACGCACAGGGCGAAATTCCCTTTGTGCTGCCCACGGCTGTCACAGGCGGCGCTGCGGTTGACCTCTGCGGTAAAACAATTTCCGTCGTGAAAAAAGGCAACGGCGTGCAAACACAGGACTCCGATGCGCAGACGCTCACAGTCTCGGCGCGCCCGCCCGCATATTCCGGTACGGTAAATATAGAGGCAGAAGTATTAAAAGACGCGGAAGACGCGCAGATAAACTTCGTAATTGCCGCGGACGGCAAGACATGGGAATACAAAGCCCCCGGCGGTACATGGACCGACGTGCCCGCAGACGGCGCGATCAAAAACCTGCCAAAGGGCAATCTCCTGCTGCGTGTAAAGGCAAAGGCACAGACGACGGCAACGCCCGACAATGGAAATCCGCACGGGATAGAGAGCACACATGTGATTACTTCCCAGGCAGGAACCATCACGGCACAATTTGACTTAAACGACAGCACTGGAACGCCGGCGCAGAACAGACCCGCGGACCAGACAGGCTTAACCTATAAAAGCAAACTGACCGAGCCCGCCGCACCCACTAGGACAGGCTATGATTTCATCGGCTGGTATCACACGGGAAACGGCTATCAGGCAGGCAGTACGGCAGACACGGCATGGCGCTTTACAGACCAGGAAAATGCAAAGGCAAACACCGTCGGAGAAATCCTCGGAACAGACAAGACGAAATATGCCGGCAATTGCACGAAGGTAGAAAACGGTGTTTACTATGTAAAACTCTGTGCAGACTGGCGCGAGAACGTGAAGCCCAATTTGACAGCATCATTGTCCGACGGCAAAAACGCAAAGGACTGGCACAATGCGCTCACCATCACCCTGACCTACAGCGACAACGTAGGCGTCACAAAGCTCTACGGAAAAAGAGGCAGCGAAGAGTACAGGGAACTGACCATAAATACGAATGGTACAACCATTTATACGGATTTGGAAGAAGGCAGCCACACCTACACCTTCAAGGCGGAGGACGCCGCAGGCAATGTGACAGAAACCAAACTCACCGCAAAGCTCGACACGGTAAAACCAATCCTCGGCGAGGCGGCATTCTCGGAAGGGCACAAGAGCATTTGGGACTGGATTATCAAAAAAGACAGCCTCTTTATCGAAATCCCGATAACCGAGACAGGAAGCGGCGTAAAGCAGGTTGATTACACCCTGACGCCCGAGACCGGCACGGCGGTAACCGGCACGGCAAAGATACTCGTAAGCGGAAGTAAGAAAACGGCGCAGATAACCATTGCAGCCGACTTTAAAGGCGCCATATCCGTTACTGCCGCCGACAACGCAGGAAACATATCCGACGAAAAGAAAATCGGCGCGGCAGGAACAGGGCTTAACGGCGTTATCGTGGAAAGCAACGCGCCCACCGTCACCATACAGGCGGACCGCACAACGACAGACGAACAAGGCGGCACAAACAGCGTTGCGCTTTCCGAGACAGAGTATTACAATACGGCTCCCAGACTCCGCGTCCATGTGGAAGACAAGGAACCGGATACGGCGGCAGTCAACGCGGGAATTGCCTCCGTGACATGGCAGATAAACGACGAAGCGGAATATTCCGCAGGCGCCAATTTTGACATCGCGCAGCTGACAGAATATGACTTTACAATCACCGCGCTCGAAGGCAGAACCGGCGACTTTACCGTCACAATAAGGACGTGTGACCAGGCAGGCAACGAGGGGATAAAGATTGTGACCGTCCATGTGAAGACACAAGCCGAAATGCCGGTCGTTGGCGTCGATTACAGGCAGGAACTGCTCACCGGACTGACCGCAGGCGCATCCTACGACATACAGGGCGAAACAGTAACCGCGGACGCACAGGGGAATATCCCGATCCGCGAAAACTGGTTCGGCACGCAGCTGCAAGTCAGACGCAAAGGAGACGGACAGACACAGCGAGACAGCGACAGCGCCGTACAGGAAATTGCACCGCGTCCCGATGCGCCGGGCATTACTGTTGAACAGGACGAAACCATCCGCGGCAAACATGACGCACAGCTTTCAGGCATCGACGCCACAATGGAGTACAGCATCGACGGCGGCGCCACATGGACAGCCGTACAGGACAGTGACCTCTCAGGCGGCAAAATGACAAACGCACACAGCACAATCATGCTGTTCCGCGTGAAGGCGACCGACAGCGCGCCCCACGGAAACGCGGCGGAAATCGAGCCAAATGAGGGCAGGACACTCACTGTAAGCTTTGATGCTCAAGGCGGCAGCAGCGTGTCCCCGATAACAGACAACGCATGGCACGACACCGTCGAAAAACCCAAGGAGCCGGCGCGCGCAGGATACGCGTTTGCAGGCTGGTATCAGGAAAGCGCGTGTACAAACCAATGGCATTTTGCAGACGAAGCAGCGGCAGACATGCTTGAGGACGACATCACGCTCTACGCAAAATGGCAGGACGACGAACAGCCCGCGCTCACCGCGGTGCTGACAGACAACAGCAGGACAAACCAGGTCGAAGAAAAACAGTGGTCGCAGGCACTTGCCATCGTATTGACCTACGCGGACAATGAAAACGTGACAAAATTATCGGTGAAACAGGACGACGGCGCATACGTTACCTTAGGGGAAAGCGCCGCAGGCGCCATCAGCGGCAGCGCCGAGGACGGCAAATCCGCTGACGGCTATCCGCAGTTCCGTTACGAATATGACAATATTGCCGAAGGGGCGCATACCTACACCTTCCAGGTGCAGGACGCGGCAGGGAAAACAACCGAGACCACGGTAACGGCAAGACTTGACACCACAAAACCTGTTTTCGGCACAGTCTCTTACAATGAAGGCTATCAGAATTTTCTGGACTGGATTATCCATAAGGAAAAACTGCTGATAACCGTACCGGTAACCGAGACAGGCAGCGGCGTCGCGCAGGTAACCTACACCCTCACACCCACAGACAGCAATGCGGATACGATAAAAGGCACGGCGGAAGTCAAAAAGGCACAGGGCAGCGGCGCGGATTACGAGGCAGTTATCGGTATTGAGCCGACCTTCAAGGGAAGCATTACAATCGAAGGCGCCGACAATGTAGGCAACCTCGCGGACACCAAAACCATCGGCACAAACGGCGGCGGTATAAACGGCGTTATCGTTGAGGACAATGCGCCCCTTATCGCAGTGCTTGCAGACCGCGATGTGACCGACGAGGCGCCGCAGCCGACAGGCATAGCGCTCTCACAGGAATATTACAACCATGCGCCCGCGCTCACGGTAAGCGTGACCGACCAAATCGACGACAGTATAAACGGCTTGATTACAGGCGGTATCGCGTCCGTAACCTGGCAGCTTGGTGACGGCGCGGCACAGAATGTGACAGGCAATTATGAAACCGAAATCGTGACAGACGTAAGCTTCACCATTCCGGCGGAAAAAATACCGACAGGCGTCACGGTCATAACCGTCACCGCAGCCGACCATGCAGGCAACCGCGCAGTGCAGGAATTGACCATAAAAGTCAAAGAAGCCCTGCCAGCACCGCAGGCAGCAATCGGTTACACGGCGGAAACGCTCAAAGGACTGACCGCGGATACAACCTACCGCATCACGGTCGGAACAGACGCTGACAACAGCGTGGCGCTGACCGCAGGCGAAGACGGAACCATTCCAATCGAAGAAGACTGGCTTGGCAAGACACTTACCATCGTGCAAATCAGCGGTGAGGACGCAAAAAGTGACAGCGCCGCGCAAAGCATAGCCATACCGACACGTCCGGCAGCGCCTGTACTTGGCACTGAGCAGGAAAGCCATCCTCTTGAGAAGGACGGCAAAATCACCGGACTTGACGCAGGACGCGCCTACGAAATATCCGAGGACGGCGGACAAGTATGGAAATGGCGCGACGCCGATGTAACAGGCGCCGAAATCACCGGACTATCCGGCAGCGGCAGCGGCTCCGACGGCGTTTATCACGTGCGCATCAAAGCCGTGGACAATGCCGATGGCAATGCCGGTGGCATGGGAAATTTTGCAGGAAAAGCCGCAATCGTGACCATTGCCACAGGCGACGTGATACCCTACCCGAAGCCCGACCTGAAAATTGATTACAGAAAGGAGACACTCACAAGCCTGCTCGAGGACGCAGAGTACATCATCGAATACGAGAACAACAGCGAGCCGGTCAGCTCGGTATATACAGCGGAGGAGGAGGATACCATACCAATCGAAGAAGAGTGGCTGGACAAGGACCACAGGATTATCCGCTCCGGCTACGGAATACCAGGCATGGACAGCGAGCCGCAGAACCTCCGCATCCCTGCAAGACCGCAGACCCCGGCAGTGGCAGCCGTCGATGAAACCGCGCCCAAGGCGCAGGACGGCAGACTCACAGGGCTGACCGCAGGCACCGTATACGAAATATCAACCGACGACGGCGAAACATGGGAAGCCAAAACCGCAGGCGCAGACGGCGAACTCACAGGACTTGCGCCCGCCCGGTACATCGTGCGCAAAGCCGCAACCGACACAAGCTTTGCAAGCCTGCCAAGCGAGACCGTTAAAATCCACGGCAGCTATGCAGTCGTTTTGGAAGAAGGCGTCGGCTATACCTTAACCGCACAGGCGGGCAGCGCTTCGCCTGTAAAAGAGGGCGGCAGCTTCGGCTTTGCGTTCGCACTCGCCGAAGGCTATCAAAAGGCAGACAGCTTTGCAGTAAAAGTAAACGGCGAAAAAGTGGAGCTGGCAGCAGATAATACATATACAATAACTGATGTTACGGAAGATAAGACCGTGACAGTAGAGGGCGTTGAAAAAACTCCCGTATACTATACCGTAACGTTAGAGGGCGGCACAGGCTATACGCTCACCGCCGTATCCGGCAGCGCTTCGCCCGTAAAAGAGGGCGAAAGCTTCGGTTTTGCGTTTGCGCTCAAAAAAGGCTACCGCAAGACAAACAGCTTTGCAGTGAAAGTAAACGGCGTGACGGTAGAATTGACAGCACAGGATACCTATACCATTACCGATATTATGGAAGACAAGACCGTGACTGTGGAAGGCGTTAAGAAAAAGAGCAGCGGCGGTTCGTCGGGCGGCTCCGGCTCCGATGGTTCGGGCAGTTCCGGTTCCGGCGGTTCAAATCCCGCGACAGGAAATCCGCAGCAGCCGGGCAAACCTGCCGACCCTGTCAATCCGCTTGACCCGCTCAATCCGACCGACGATAACGGCACAGGAGCGGACCAAAAGACGAATCCAGGGGACGACGGCACAGGAACGGACCAAAAGACGAAACCGGGGGACGACGGCACAGGAACGGACCAAAAGACGAAACCGGGAGACGACGGCACAGGAACGGACAAGACACAAATGACAGAGACCGTTAACCCGACTGACGAAACGGCGGAAACAACCGAAGCATCAGGGCAGGAACAAGCCGTGTCACAGGACAGCAATGCACAAAGTACACAGACCGTTTCCGTGACCATAGAAAACGGCGCGCTCGTTCAAGCCGGCGGCAAACCTGTTCCGACAGGCAGTCCGGCACAAACGGAATTTACAACAACCATACTAAAGACGGAAAAACAAGGCGCGGTCATCGTCACCGTAGTCTGCGAAGACAAAGACTATGCGGCAGGCGTATCAGACACCGTCGCGGCGGCAAACGCCGTTTTGACATCGCAGCAGATACAGCAAGTGGATAACGGTGAAATCATCGAAATCCGCATAGACGTAAAAGACATCTCGGCAACCATAGCAAAACAGGACAAGGAAACCATCGAAACCGCACTTGCGCAGTACCGCGAAGAATATCCGCTGCTTGCGCTCGGCAGATACATCGACATTTCCATGTTCCTGAAAACAGGTGCAGGCGACTGGGATGCCGTAACCGCGACAGAAAAACCAATTGACGTCATCATCGGAGTACCGACCAAACTACAGGAGGACAACAGGGCATTTTACGTTATCCGCGTCCACGAGGGACAGACAGTCCTTTTAACAGACACGGACGACAACCCGGATACAATCACCATCAGTACAGACAGATTCTCCATCTACGCCATAGCCTACAGTCAGGCGGCCGGCGCAGCCAAAAGTTCAAAATGCAGCCTTTGCCATATCTGCCCGACCTTCTTAGGCATATGCTGGTTCATATGGCTTGCGGTTTTGGTTATTATTGTAACGGTTGTGCTGATTATCTTATTCCGAAGAAAGGACGAGCGAAAAGAGAAGCGCTAAAGACCGACAGAATCTTAAAAGATTGCAGACAATCTGCAAAAGACATTGGAAGATGAAATTGCATCAATAAAACAAAAAAGGCAGCAGTCTGACAGCTATGAACAGCGGCTGCCTTTTTTATTGTGCTTTTGTGTTGTGGGAAAAAGAAAAGTCGTGTATAGTATAGATAAAAGCACAACGGAGGTGGACAACGTGAGATATTTTAATACGGAAAGACGACACCCCTATAACCGTCGGTGGCAAAACCATTGTGGAGGCAGTCGTATAGCATTTTTGAAAAGGAGCAAACTAATATGAATTACAGACCACTACCAATCGGAATCAGTGATTTTGCTGAGATGATAGAGAAGGAATATTACTACGTTGACAAAACCCCCATGATACGCGACTTACTGCAAATCAAGTCAAAAATCACGCTTTTTACGCGCCCGCGCCGCTTCGGTAAGACGCTTAACATGAGTATGCTCAAATACTATTTTGAGGACGACAAGGACAGGCAGGGGAATAAGCGGGACTGGTCTTATCTTTTCAAAGGACTTAAAATTATGGACGCAGGGGAGGCGATTTTAAGCCACATGGGACAATACCCCGTAATCTATCTGACCTTCAAGGACGCAAAAAGGCAGGACTATGAAACGTCCTATCTGGGGATTGCCGATGTAATTGCTTATGAATTTCAACGTCATGCGTTTGTGCTGGATTGCCCTGAATTATCAGAAAAAAAGGAAAAATATAAAGAAATCATGACGGAAAAGGCAGTAGAACGGGATTATGCAAAATCTATTTTATTCTTATCGCAGTGCCTTGAGACATACTATGGAAAGAAAGCAGTTGTTATTATTGACGAGTACGATGTCCCCTTGGAAAATTCGTTTACCTGCGGATTTTACAAGGAAATGATTAATTTTATCAGAGCGTTGTTCGAGAGCGGATTAAAGGACAACACCAGCCTCGAATTTGCCGCAATTACAGGCTGCCTGCGGATTTCAAAGGAGAGTATCTTTACTGGTTTAAATAACCTTAGCATCGTGTCCATCAGAAGTGAAAATTTTGACGAATATTTCGGCTTTAAGGTAGACGAAGTAGAACAAATGTGCCATTATTACGACATGGACGATCAATACAAAACCGTCAAGGACTGGTACAACGGCTATACGTTCGGACAAACCGACATCTACAACCCATGGAGCGTCATCACATACATGAATGACGCGCTTCCAAACAAAAACTGGCTTCCAATGTCCTACTGGGCAAATACGTCCTCAAACAGCATTGTAAAAACACTGATTGACCAAGCCGACGACGAGGACAAGGCAAAAATAGAACGCCTGCTGGCAGGCGAAACCATTGAAGTACAAATCCACGAGGACATCACCTACAATGAAATTTACGACGAGGGCGATAATCTTTGGAATTTTATGTTTTTCACAGGGTATTTCCGCAAAATAAGGGAATGGATGACAGGGACAACGATTTATGCAGAACTCGCCATTCCAAATAAGGAAGTGCAATATATTTTCGAGCAGAAAATACAGAAATGGTTCCGCGAACAGCTAAAAGGCAGAAACATGCAGCTCCTCCACAACGCCGTCCTATCGAAGGACTGTGCCACAATGGAAGAGGAACTCAACGACATTTTCGAGGAAACAATCAGCTACATGGACCAAAACGAATACTACTACCACGGAATGACAGCAGGGCTATTGACAGGCATCAAAGGCTACATTGTACTCTCCAACAGGGAAGGCGGAAAAGGGCGCAGCGACCTGCTCATCAAACCAATCCGCAGAAGCCGCGAAGCATTCGTGGTAGAGTTTAAAGTCGCAAAAGACATTGACGAAATGGACCAAAAAGCGGACGAGGCAATCCGTCAGATTGAGGACAAACAATATGACATGGACCTCAAAAATGACGGCTATAAGTACGTAAGCTATTACGGAATCGCCTTCTGCGGCAAAGAATGCGCCGTGCATTGCAAATAAAACAATAAAGCGGCAGCAATTCTTATTATCAGCCTTGGCTTAGTGTTTATGGAAGCATAACGGTGACGACAAACTGCCCGTCCTCAACGCAGTATTTCATACTGCCGCCAATCTGTTCCGCCGCGTTTCGGACATTCATCATGCCATAGCCGTGACTGCCGCCCTCCTTTGTGGTCACAGGCAGTCCGTTCGCGGTTTTTGGCGTGCCGTCAAACCGGTTGCTTACGCGCAGCAGAAAAGCGTTCTGCCGTGCCACAGTCCGGATTTCGATTTTCCTGTCTGGCGCGGGGAGGGACAGGCACGCGTCCACCGCATTTTCCAACAGATTGTTAAATATCAGACAAAGTTGCATTGCGGGCAGTTCATGGCAGGGGGATTCCATGTGGTGCAAAAGCCGAATATGGTTTTCCCTGCAACGCGCAGCGTAGTTGTGCAGCACCGCGTTGATATAGGGATTCTCGCTGTAACGCACCATTGTCTGTTCGGTGTGCTGTTTTAAAATGCCGTCAAGATAGCTTTTGGCAGACGGGGTATCGTGACTGTCAAGCAGCGCCGAAAGCGTTGCAAAATGCCCCCGCATATCGTGGCGCAGTGCGAGAAGTTCCTGTTCGTGCATCTGCTTTGCCTCATAAAAATCCTTCTGCATTGTCAGAATGTTTGAAAGCTGATTGGAACGCTCAGTCTGCAGGACAAGCTGCGTGTGGATTTTCAGTGTGCTCTGCAAAATCCTGTGCAGGTCGCAAAAGACCGCGAGTATTAATAAATAGATGGAGCAGTAATCCCAAAACGAATACGCTGCGACAAATGTGGTCAGCTTTGCCGCCGTCGCCGCGAATACAACGGCAAAAAACAGCAAATGGCTCTTGCTTTTCCAAAGCACGATACACAGATAAAGCGCGGGCAGCGCAAAAGCGATATAAGGAATATAGCGCGCAAGCGGAATATTCATTGCGGTCGATGCGGGGGAGAGAAAATCGTACTGTCGCAGGTGCCGAAAGGCTTGCAGGAACGCCGCGAATATCAGCAGAAGAGAACGCGGCGCATGGACTTTCTGAACCAATGCAAAAAGCCATATGCCAAAGAGCAGCAGCGCGGTCATCGCAAAGCCCGTCGCGGGAATCAGCTCTGTATTTGCTCCCGCCATATAACTTTCGCTTTCCACAGCCTCAGAGGACAGGAGGATACGGGGCGAGCCGGGTTCATATTCGCTTGGCATATGTTTGGTGGCGATTGTGAGCGTTTTGCCGGCATAATCCGCGGGCAGTGTGCAGCGCACGGATTCTCCGCGTCCGGGTAAAGGCGCATAGGAGTCGGGAAATACGACATTGTCTGTGCGCGGTGCGGTTTCGGGGCAGGTTGTATAGAGCAGTTCATTCTCCAAAAAGACGGCGCAGGGGCGTTCGGCTGCAAGGGACAAAAACGTATAGCCGTCGTCCGCAAGGCTTTGAGCCAGCGTGCGGGAGAGATAGAAGGTTGTTTTTGTATCAAGCGCAAAAAGCTCTTCGGGCTGCATCGTGTGACGTACCCCGTCCGTGATGGTGTATAGTTCCCAACCGTTTGTGTCGTAGTAGAAAGGCGTCAGATACAGAACTTTCTGCTTTGTGTGCATGTAGGTGCCAAGCAGCCCGCAGACAGCGGCTGATGCAAGAAGGAACAGGAACCCTGCCATGATGCCTGAAAGAAGATTTTTATTCATAAAAGATACCTCACTTTTAAAAATACCCCCTATCGCCTAGGGGGTAAATAACTTATACGGTCCGCTTCCCATACAGTTCAAACTATCAAATCCCGACGTTTTCAATTATAAACCCCATCTATCCCATCTGTGCATAATCAAATGCAGAGATACTGTTGATTTCATCCATAATCTGCATTTTCGTATTTCTTATGTCAATATCGTCCTGCATATCAAGAAAATACCTGTCTGATACACCAAAAAATTACCCAAGCCTTATTGATGTATCTGCAGTTATTTTTCGCCTGTCATGTAAAATATCCTGAATCCTTGAAACCGGAACATGAATTTCCTGCGCTAATTTATATGCCGACAAACCAAACGGTATCATAAATTCTTCAGACAATATTTCACTTATTTTAGGAGTTTCAATATAATTTTCCATAACTGTTTCCTTTCTAATGATAATCCACTATTTCCACATCATAAAAAATAAGTTTCTCTTAAGTCCTCCAAATTTTGTGCATTATCAATCATAATCAATTTTCGTAATGCTATCTTTTGTATTGATTGTGGTAACTTCTTTGAAAACTTTTGATTGTAGATTTTTCTGTTTCTCTGTCTGCAAATGTTTTAATCATAGCCTTGTTATACCTGAATTGCGTGTATATGTCAAATTGAATTTTGCTGCCCATGAAAAGTTCCCCCTTGTCAAGCAAAATTTTCACACCCAAACTGAAAATTGTACCCTTAAAACGACAAAGCGTACCAAAGCGGTGGGCGGAAGGATGATCTTACCATATAATATTAAAAACATATTAATAAATTTTCCTAAAATTACCAAATGGTAATTGATAATATGGAAAAAAGCAACCGCAACTCATTGCAATTGTATACACAGGAGATACAGAATCATGAGGAATTATGAAGAAAGGAACCAATCAGGCAAACCGAAATTGGGAAAAAAGCAAAAAAGGCATTGGCGTATCATAGCATTGCTGCTCTGTATTTGCGTGACCGTTACGGCGTATCCCGAACTCCCGTCAATGCTTGCCGTTTTTGCGGCGGAGAAAACCGACGGAGGCGGTCAGGAAACGAAACAGGAGCAGGAAACGGCGCAGTATTCGGATGGCAAAGCCGAGGATACGGCTGCCGATGAGAAAAAGGACGCTACAGAAGAAACTGCCGAAGTCGGGCAGGAAACTGCGACGCAGGACAATACGCGGGAAGAGCATGTTCCACAGGAAAGCACAACAGCACAAACCGTTTCGCAGGAGGACGTTTCTGCCAAACCCGAAGGCGAAAGCGAACCTGAGCGTGAAACCCTATCGGAACCCGAGAACGGCGAACCTGAACCTGCATCGGAACCCGAGAACGGAACAGAGGAGGAATCCGAAGGAGAGGACGAAAGCGAATCCGCATCGGAAAATACGACGGAAGAACCCACCGAAACAGACAACACAGACAATCCGCTGCAAACCCTGTCAGACCAAATCGCAGCACTCCCCGACTTGGAGGAATACCTTGCAGACGAGCCTGACGTTTACGATGAAGGAAAGTACGAGACATGGCAGGAAATCCTGTATGAAACCGCGCAGGAGGCGCTTGCCATTTGGGCGGAATATGAGGCGTTGCAGCAGGAACAGCAGGAGCAGCTTGCAAAGGAACTGCTGGAAAAGCTGAGGGCATGGACAAAGCTTGCAAAACAGCTTACCGAGGGCAGCATGACAATGGCGGCGGCTGACGGGGAACATCAGGACCACACAGGCTGGACAGCGTTGACGCTGACCTCTAATGGTTATTCTATTACGCTGAGAAACAGCGGAAACTACTATATTAGTAATAGCATAGATAAGACATATCAAAAGATTACGGTTAAAAGCGGTGCAACAGTCAATTTGTGCCTGAACGGACAACAATACAATTATTTAATCAGTGGTTTAACAACTTGTGTAATTGAGGTGGAAGACGGTGCAACGTTAAATATCCATGATTGTGTGGGAAACGGCAAAATATCAAATGGCGACGGAATCGCGGTTAAGACAAGCGGAACCCTAAATGTGTATGGAGGAGCGCTCATTGGAAATGGAGATGTCAATTATTCAGGCGCTAAATCCTATGACGGCGCAGGCATTTATGCGACAGGTGCGAATGCCGCGGTCAATCTTTATAGCGGGAGCACTGTTAGGGGAATAAACAGCGCAGGAGTATGTCTTGATTCCGGTACGCAGTTATTGGTAGACGGCGCGACAATCAGAGATGAAGATTCCAGAGGCTATCAAGCTTCCATAGCAGCCATTTACATAGGAGAAGGCGCAAACGTAGAGATAAAGTCAGGCAGTATTTCGGCAGAGGATATAGACAAGCCGTGTAATAATAATACAATCCATGTACTCAAGAACGCAACTGTTACAATTTCGGGCGGTGAATTTGAGGGGAAAGGCGTATCAATGTCGAACGAGTCAAGTAGTGATACGGCAATGTCAACTTCGGGTGTTGTCATAAATGGTGGAACATTCCGTTGTGCGGTAACTGCCCGTAATTGCGAATTAACAGTGAACGGCGGGGAGTTCCTGGCGGGAATATATATATATTCCACTCTTAAAATGAGCGGTAATCAGGCAATAATCCAGGAAACGGGAAGATTTGACGTTTGTCTTCTAATAAATAGGGACAGAAATTATGCGACAGGTATCATTGAGCTGACAGGCGCTCTGACCAATGCGGACGCTTACCGAGTGAAGCTGTTAGATTTTGAGCCATACTCGGAACATCCGATAATAATCACAAAAGGATATAGCGCCTATATGTCAGGCAAAAACCCGGAAGATTATTTTGAGAGCGTTGACAATTACAAGATGATATTAAAGGACGGCGAAGTCGCTTTTGTGCCGTGGGTAATGACCTTTGATGCAAACGGCGGCGAGGTTGGGACGGAAAAAGGAGATATTAATGGATTACGGAAATTACGTTCCCTGCCAATCCCGACAAGAGCAGGCTATGATTTTGACGGCTGGTACACGCAAGCCGATGGCGGCGACGAAATCACGATTAACAATATGCCGCTTGAGGACATCACCGTCTATGCCCACTGGACGCTGATCCCCTACACAATTGCTTACGACCTTGCAGGCGGCGCCCTCCCAAGCGGAACATCAAACCCGACGCAGTACACCGTGGAAACGCCGACATTTACCTTGAACAATCCGACTAAGACAGGCTATGACTTCACAGGCTGGAGTGGCACGGACCTGACAGGCACCACAAACAAGACCGTGAAAGTCACCAAGGGCAGCCTGGAAGACCGCGCATACACCGCAAACTGGAGCGCTAAAAGCTATACCGTCACGCTCAATAAAAACGGCGGAACAGGAGGAACCGCGCTGACCCAGTACACCTACGGAACAGGCGCGACACTCCCGACAAATTGGAAAAAAACAGGCTATACCTTCGCGGGCTGGTACGACAATGCAAATCTGACGGGAACTGCAGTGACGGAGATTGCCGCAGACACTATAGGAAATAAGACCTTTTATGCAGACTGGACAGCCAATTCCTATAAGGTTACGTTTGATTACCAAAACGCGACCGGCGATAATACTACAAAAGAAAAAAATGTGACCTATGATACGACCTACGGCACACTGCCCGCGCCGACCAAAACAGGTTACACATTCCAAGGGTGGTATACACAGACAGGCGGAAAAGGAAATAAAATTACGTCAGCGACGACTGTCAAAATAACCGCCGTACAAACCCTGTACGCGTACTGGCTGGACAAAACGCCGCCCGATGCACCTAAGCTTAAAAGCGGCGTGACGCTACCTGCGGATTGGACAAACACGCAGAAAACAATCCTGCTTACGCTTTTTGACGGCGTGGGCGTGACAGAGCTTTGGGTAAAGACGGACGGCGGCACATTTTCAAAAGTTGACGGATTTTCAAGCGGAACAACATATGTTTATGGCAACGTGTCTGACGGGGAGCATACCTATCAGTTTATGGCAAAGGACGCGGCAGGAAATGAGTCTGCGTTAAGCGATGTGTTTACCATAAAACTTGACACGAAAAAGCCCGTTATCGGAACACTGACCTATGATAACCATAAGGCAACATTGTGGCAGTGGATTATCGGAAAAACGGATTTGGTTATCAATGTCCCTGTTACGGAAAACGGCAGCGGTGCGGACGAAATCAGCTACACTATGACGCCGCAGGGCGATCAGGCGCAGACAAAAACAGCCCCGCTTACAAACGGCAAGGCGGAGATTACCTTTGACAAGGCATTTCAGGGAACTGTCACGATTACGTGTACGGACAAAGTAGGGAACGTCTCAGACAGTGTGACAGCAGGTACACACGAAAATGCGTCAGGCGTGCTTGTGGAGGATAAAGCGCCGACAATCACAACAAATGTGTCGGAAGGATATTATGAAGTGCCGACAAAATTGACCGTAACAGTCAGCGATGATACGGAAAACGCAATCTCGGCAGGCATTGCGACCGTAACCTATCAGGTGGATAACGGGGCAGAGCAAAGCGTGGCGGTTGACAGCACTGCGTTGCAGGAGAAGGTTACGTTCCAAATCCCCGCGTCCGAAATCCCGACAGGCGTTTCGCAGATAAAAATTTGTGCAACCGACAATGCGGGCAACAGCGCGTCGGAGGAAATTACCGTAAAAGTGAAAGGTCCCGAGCATACCCCGAAAGCTGAAATCGGCTATCAGAACGAACTGCTGACAGGGCTTGTGGCAGGCGCGGATTATGTAATAAACGGGACGCAGACCGTGACGGCGGACGAAAACGGCTGCATTCCCATTCAGGAGGAATGGATTGGCGAAACGCTTGATATTGTGAAAAAAGGCAATGACACCGAAACGACGGACAGCACGGCGCAGAATCTTTCTCTTCCGGAAAGACCGCTCTTGGTGCCCGACGCTCCTAGGAAGAGCGGGTGCACGGAAGGCTCCATTACGTTGCAGGCGGTCATGGACGTGGAGTACCGCATAGGCGGCAGCGCTGCTGCATCAGACGGCTGGCGGAAGGAGCCGGAATTTACGGGATTGACCGAGAAGACAATCTACACATTTACGGCGCGGTATGCGGCGACGGAAACGGCATTCGCATCGCCCGAAAGCACCGGCACGCAGATTGCGACCATGCCCGAGCCGCCGGCACCGGATAACTTTGCAGTTGACTATATAGCAGAAACCTTCCTATTAAAGGACGGCGCGGAGGCTTTTTTGGACGAAGCATGCACCGCGTCGGTTCAGGAAGGCAGCGTGGGTACGTATATGGGGGCGACGGTGTATATCCGTTATCCCGAAAACGGCATTATCCCGCACAGCCGTACGACCGCGGTGAAAATCCCGCAAAGACCTGCCGCACCCGCGCTTGAAGCGGTAAACGCAAGCTATCCGACGGCAAAGGACGGCGCGCTGACAGGGCTTGACGCGTCCTTTGCGTATGAAATCCGGACAGAAAGCGGCGCGTGGAAAGACGCGGTACTGACAGGAACGCAAATCAAAGGACTTGGCGCAGGAACATACGAAGTGCGTGTCAAAGCGACACAAAATGTATGCTTTTACGGCGAAACCGCCCGCGCCGTCATCGGGGAAGAGCCTGCAAAACCCGAGAAGGAGCCGCAGGCGGCAATTGATTATGAAAAGGAAGCCCTGACAGGACTGGAGCCGAACGGGGAATATATTATTGACGGAAAACCTGTTAAGGCGGATGAAAACGGCGAAATCCCGATAAAGGATGAATGGTACGACAAAACGCTGACCATTGTAAAGAAAGGTGACGGCGCAGACAAAGCTGACAGCGAGCCGCAGAGTGTAATTGTTCCTCCAAAGAAAGCCAACACCTACACAGTCACCCTGTCAGGCGGTAAAGGATATACACTGACGGCGTTTGGGGGCAGCGCAAGCCCCGTTGAGGAGGGCAAAAGCTATGCGTTCCGGTTTGCACTGGTAAAAGGATACCAAAAAACAAAAAGCTTTGCAGTCAAGGTGAACGGCAGAAGCATCACGCTTACCGCGCAGAATACATATACCATACAGGACATCAGGGAAAATCAGACAGTGACCGTTGAGGGCGTGAAGAAGAAACTGTCGTCAGGCGGCAGTTCGGGCGGTTCGTCGGGCGGCAGCTCAGGCAGTTCGGGCGGTTCATCGGGCAGCGGTTCGGGCAGTGCGTCAAATCCGCCGTCAAAAACCCCTGAAACGTCACCTACGCAAGGCACCCCGCAGGAAACACCGGGCGCGGACAGCGGCAATCCCGCCGCTGATAACACAAACCCCGCTGCGGACAACTCCGAGGCGAACACCAAGCAGACAACCGCCCCAAAGAAAGACACAGCCAAACCCAAAACGGAGAACCCAAAACAGGACAGCAAATCAGATGCAAATAAAGAACAAACAAACGTCCAAAACAATACAGATGAAATGACCGATACGGACGGTGACGCACAGGTAAATGCAGAAGGCACAGACCAGAATACGCAGGCATCACCCGAAACCGCAGCTTTGGCAGTCGAAAATGGCGCAGTCATCGTCACCGTAAACAACGTGGACGAAACCGCCTGCACCGCAAAAGTGGCAGACACCGCCGCCGTGGCAGGCGCAGTCCTGACGCAGGAGGAGCTTGACACCGCAGGAGAGAGCGAAGGCATTGAAATCCGTATCGACGTGGCACGCATGGAAACCGTCCCGTCCGCAGACGCACAGGTCATCGAACAGGGCGTGGAGGCATACCAAAACATCCTTTCCGACCTGAGCATGGGCATGTACGTTGACATCTCCATGTTCATGCGAAAAGGCAGCGGCGACTGGAACGCCGTCCACACCACCAACGAACCTGTGGAAATCGTCCTCGACATCCCGCAGGAGCTCGCAGCCCTGTCCGCAGACTTTTATATCCTGCGCGCACACGAAGGCGCCTACCTGCTCTTGGAGGACTTGGACGACAACCCCGAAACCATTACAATCAAGACAGAGGCATTCTCAACCTATGCCATTACCTACCAGCTCAAAAACGACACGGACACGCAGACGCAGGGCATGGAACGACAGAACGAAGAGGCGCAGGGCGCAGCACAGTCAAAAGAGTGCAGCTTATGCCACATCTGCCCGACATTCCTTGGAATATGCTGTTTCCTATGGCTTGCAGTGCTTGTTGTGATTGTAACGGTAGTTGCGATAATCATTGTGAAAAAGAAAAACGGACAGAAAAAGAAATAGAAAAAACAGCGCAGCCATTGCGAAACGGCTGCGCTGTTTTTTCTATTTCTTTAACCAAAATATTCTGGGGCAAATCTGTGTTATTCGTGCATACGATGGCGTAAAACGTTAACGTTCCAAGCAAAATTAAGACAAAAACCGTATAAATTGCAAATATTTATCTCATTCTACAGATATGGATTTAAAAATGTTTTTTCATGGAAAAAGCACTTGAAAAACGGAAAACCAAAGACTATAATAATTAGGGTTAAACGCCCGGCAGGCAGGAATGTTTGTTGGGCATTTTCGATGAACAAAGCCTTTTTGGCTTGCCAAAGGGCGAAGGGAAAATGATTTTAAAATGCATTATAACATTATAATTAGGAAAGGAGGCGTTGTGTGTGAGCAAAAAGAAACGGGTGACAGCGTTTATGATATGGCTTTGTATTGTGCTGGCGCTGCTTGTCTGCGGACTTCTGACCGGAACCTCGGCAGCAAAACAGGAATCCATCAAGGAAGTCATGAGAGATGCCGTACTGCATGAATCCAACAAAATCAGTCTGTTTGGAATCAAGGACGTGAATCCGGCATTGATTTCAGCCTATACGGTAACAGTGATTGTATTGTTGGCAGCAGTCTGTATCCGTATTTTCGTCATTCCGAAATTTCAGTATGTTCCGGGCAGATTCCAGCTTTTACTGGAACAAATGGTTATATATTTTGACAACCTTGCAAAGTCCAACAGTCCGCATCGGAACGGGTTTCTTGGCGCATATGTTTTTGCGGCAGGCGTTTACATTTTTATCGGCACACTGTTTGAGCTGTTTGGGTTACAGGGTATTACCACAAAGGGAATGTCGATTGCCCTGCCCGCACCGTTATCAGACATCAATGCGGCAATTTCGCTTGGCTGCCTGTCTTATCTTGTGATTTTATCAGGTGGTATTGTCGGAAACGGCTTTCGTGGGGTTGGAAGCACGTTAAAGGACTTTTCGTTGCCGATTTCCATGAGCTTTCGACTCTTCGGCGCACTGCTCAGCGGTCTTTTGGTGACGGAGCTGGTTTACTATTACATTCACCTAAGCTTCGTACTTCCCGTTGTGGTCGGCATTCTGTTTACGCTGCTTCATGCGCTGATACAAACATATGTTCTAACCATGCTGACAGCATTGTTTTACGGGGAAGTTTCAGAACCGCATGAAAAAAAACGAAAAAAGTAAAAGACAGGCATTGACCTGAAATGGAGGTTATAATAATGAAAACAATGATAAAAAAGATTTTTGCAATGACATTGTTGGTGATGGCGCTTACAGCGTTTTCTGTTCCTGTATTTGCCGCAGAGGCAACTGCATCGGGTACAGGCAGCGCGGCGGTAGAAACGCTGGAAAACGCTGCAAACCCTATAGGGCAAAAAGCGCTCGCAGCTGCAATCTGCGTAGGGCTTGCCGCTGCAGCGGGTGCAATTGGCATGGGCTTGGCGATTGCAAAGTCTTCCGAGGGCATTTCAAGACAGCCGGAGGCAGAAGGAAAAATCCGTACAAGCCTGATGCTTGGTCTTGTATTTATTGAAACGGCTATTATTTATGCATTAATCGTTGCCATTCTAATCATTTTCGTATTATAAGGAGGTGATTGCTATGGGAATCCCATTAAATATCGATTGGCAGCAGATTTTGCTTCATCTGTTTAATTTTGCGATTTTGGCTGGCGGATTATACTTTTTGCTTTATAAACCTGTTAAAAATTTCATGGAGCAAAGAATTGCCTATTATCAGGGTCTGGAGCAAGAGGCGGCAGATAAGCTGGAGCAGGCAAAGGCGCAGGAAGAGGAGTATAGGAAACGTTTGGAAAACGCGGATTTGGAAGCAAACCGCAAAAAGGAGCAGGCAGCAAGGGATGCTGAAAAAACAGCTAAAATGATTTTGGATGATGCCAATAAACAAAAAGAACAGATTTTGGAACAGGCAAAACAGGCGGCAAAACACGAAAAAGAAAAAATTATTCAGGATGCAAAAGAGGAAATTGTAGGACTGGCAATGGCGGCAACTGTAAAAATGCTTCATGGGGAGGCGGTATCGCATGAATGAGCAGATTTTGGATGAGCAGCTTGAGCAGTTAAAAAAGATATGGACAGGACTTGCCGCGCAGGAAGGCGATATCATTCCTCTTATGCAGGAGGCGGTAAGCAACTGGACACCGTCTGAAATGGAGCAGGAAATCGGGACGGTTTTGACGGTTGGTGACGGCATTGCGACGGTCGGCGGCTTGGAGAATGCCACCTACGGTGAAATCCTGATTTTTTCAAACGGTATTCGCGGCATGGTGCAGGATTTAAGGCGCAGGGAAATCGGTTGTATTCTCTTTGGCGATGAACAGGACATCTGCGAAGGCAGTATTGTCAAGAGAACGGGCAAAACAGCGGGTGTTCCGGTTGGCGACGAATTTTTGGGGCGTGTGATTGACGCGCTCGGCAATCCGATTGACGGCTTGGGCAAAATCCATGAGGAAGGGTACCGTCCCGTGGAATCCCCTGCTCCCGGGATTATTGACAGACAGCCCGTAAACCGCCCGATGGAAACAGGACTTTTGGCAATTGATGCGATGTTTCCGATTGGCAAGGGACAGCGGGAGCTGATTATCGGTGACCGTCAGACCGGAAAGACGGCAATCGCACTGGATACGATTTTAAACCAAAAAGGAAAAGACGTTGTCTGCATTTATGTGGCAATCGGACAGAAGGCGTCCTCCGTGGCGCAGCTTGTGGAAACTCTGCGCAGAAAGGACGCGTTAAATTATACGATTATCGTAAACGCAACTGCCAGTGACACGGCGCCTTTGCAGTACATTGCGCCCTATGCGGGATGTGCGTTGGGAGAATATTTTATGGGAAAAGGCAGGGATGTGCTGATTGTGTACGACGACCTTTCCAAGCATGCCATCGCGTACCGCGCGCTCAGCCTGCTTTTGGAACGCTCTCCGGGGCGCGAGGCGTATCCGGGCGACGTGTTTTATCTGCATTCCCGCCTTTTGGAGCGTTCCGCACATTTGTCGGAGGCGCTTGGCGGCGGCAGTATGACGGCACTCCCGATTGTGGAAACGCAGGCAGGTGATGTGTCTGCTTATATTCCGACAAACATTATTTCGATTACGGACGGGCAGATCTTTTTGGAAAGCGCATTGTTTTTTGAAGGGCAAAGACCTGCGGTCAATGTCGGCTTATCCGTATCGCGTGTCGGCGGTGACGCACAGACCAAGGCGATGAAAAAGGCGGCAGGAGATATCCGGCTGGAACTGGCACAGTATCGGGAAATGCAGGTCTTTACGCAGTTTTCAGGTGACTTGGATGAGGTGACAAAGAGCCAGCTGATTTTCGGACAGGGGCTGATGGCGCTTTTAAAACAGGCACAGTATCATCCGCTGAAACAGGTAGAACAGGTCATTCTCTTGGTTGCGGCGCTTCATCATGTTATGCAGACGGTTCCCACCGAGAAAATTCCTGCATTTGGCAAGGGATTGACGGCATATGTACAGGAGCAGCTTCCTGACGTCTGTGTGGAAATCGAGAAAAGCGGCATTCTTACGCAGGAGAGCATGGAGCGGATTTTAAGCGCGTCAAAGCAGTATCAAAAGACGCAGGCACAAGAATAAGGGGTGGTTTGTGATGACGAATGCGAAGGAAATCAGGCTGCGGATGCACAGCATACGGGATACGCAGAAAATCACAAATGCCATGTATCTGATAGCTTCCACAAAAATGCGCAAGGCAAAAAACGAGCTGGACAGGACAAGACCGTATTTCACTGCTTTGCAGGCGGAAATCAAGCGTATTTTCCGCACGGCAGGCGATGTTGAGAGCAAATATTTTTATCCTGCGGATGGCAGTCATCTTCTCGACCGTACGTACGCGTGTTTAGTGATTACGGCGGACAAGGGACTTGCGGGACCCTATAATCAAAATGCAATTAAACGGGCGAAGGAGCAGCTTTTGGAGCACCCTGACACAAAGCTGTTTGTGGTCGGGGAATACGGTCGGCAGTATTTTTTAAAGCACCATATTCCCGTAGAGCGCAGTTTTTTATACACGGCACAAAATCCGACCTTGAGCAGGGCAAGGGAAATCAGTGCGATTTTGCTGGATTTCTTTGACCGCCATGAGGTGGACAAAATATTTGTGATTTATACGGATTTAAAGGGAAATTTGGAGGGAGAGGCAAAGTGTACAAGAATTCTGCCGTTCCACAGAAAACAGTTTGTTTCCAATGCGGAAGAAAAAGCGGTCACATCGCCGTTTGAATTTTTCCCGTCGATTCGTTTGGTGCTCGATAACGTGATGCAAAGTTATGTTTCGGGCTTTATTTACAGTGCCTTGGTGGACAGCTTTTGCAGTGAGCAGAATGCAAGAATGGCGGCGATGAACGCGGCAAATCAGAATGCGGAAAAGATTCTCGGTGAACTGTCCGTCCAATACAACCGTGTGCGGCAGGCTGCGATTACACAGGAGATTACGGAGGTTTCCGCAGGTGCAAAGGCACAGAAAAGGAAACGGTTAAAAAAGCAGTTGGAGGAGGTTGAACATTCATGACGACAGGGAAAATTGTGGAAATATCAGGTCCGGTGATTGACTGCGAATTTGAACAGGGGCATCTGCCAAGAATAAAAGAAGCGTTGACCGTATCAGTCGATGGAAAGGAACGGGTAATGGAAGTGGCGCAGCATATCGGCAGGGATACGGTGCGCTGCATTATGCTTGCGGAAAGCGAAAACCTTTCAAGGGGAATGGAAGTCAGGGCGGACGGCTACGGTATTCGGGTGCCGGTCGGCGTCTGCACGCTTGGAAGGATGTTTAACGTGCTTGGACAGCCGATTGATGGAGAACCTCCGATTTCAGACGAGGAGACATGGTGGGCAATCCACAGGAAGCCGCCCAAGTTTGAAGAACAGCGTCCTGTTGTGGAAATACTGGAAACGGGAATTAAGGTGATTGACTTATTGGAGCCGTATCCAAAGGGTGGCAAAATCGGTCTGTTTGGCGGGGCAGGCGTCGGCAAAACGGTGCTGATACAGGAATTGATTCATAATGTCGCGATGGAACACGGCGGGTACTCTATTTTTACTGGAGTGGGCGAGAGAAGCCGTGAGGGAAATGACCTTTGGACGGAAATGCGGGAGAGCGGCGTTGCGGACAAGACGGCGCTTGTGTTCGGACAGATGAACGAATCTCCAGGCGTGCGTATGCGGGTGGCGCTTTCGGGACTTACGATGGCGGAATATTTTCGGGACGAGGAGCACAAGGACGTTTTGCTGTTTATCGATAATATATTCCGATTTGTGCAGGCGGGCAGCGAGGTTTCGACGTTGCTTGGCAGAATGCCCTCCGCTGTTGGATATCAGCCGACGCTTGCGGGGGAAATGGGCGCTTTGCAGGAACGGATTACTTCGACAAAGAGCGGTTCCGTAACTTCCGTGCAGGCGGTCTATGTACCTGCGGACGACTTGACCGATCCCGCTCCTGCGACGACCTTTACGCACTTGGACGCAACGACGGTGTTGAACCGTAAAATCGCAGAGCAGGGTATTTACCCTGCGGTGGACCCGCTTGCGTCAACTTCCCGCATTTTGGAGGCGGATGTCGTCGGCGAGGAGCATTACGAGGTTGCAAGGGCGGTACAGGAGATTCTGCAAAAGTATAATGAATTGCAGGATATCATTGCGATTCTCGGTATGGATGAATTGAGCGACGAGGACAAACAGACAGTTACGCGCGCTAGAAAAATCCAGCGTTTCTTGGCACAGCCGACGCATGTGGCGGAGAAGTTTACGGGAATCCCCGGCATTTATGTGCCGCTTGGCGAGACAATCCGCGGCTTTCGCGCCATTATCAACGGTGCGATGGACGAATACCCCGAAGCTGCATTCTACAATGTGGGAACCATTGATGATGTAGTGAAAAAGGCGGAGCAGATGAAGCAGGAGGCGCAGGCATGAGTACGTTTCAGGTTTCGATTTTGGCAGCGGATAATGTTCTGTATGAAGGTCCCTGTGAATCCCTGATAGTTCCCACTTTACAGGGGCAGTACGGAATCCTTGCCAACCACAGCAATATGATAAGCGCAGTGGTTCCAGGAGAGCTTACTTATCGGATACCAGACGGTCAGGAGCAGTTTGCGGCAGTATCCGCAGGACTTGTCAAGGTCGAAAACAATGACGTGCTGGTATTGGTCGATACGGCGGAACGCCCTGAGGAGATTGATGTCAACCGCGCAAAAAGAATGGCGGACGAGGCGAAGGAAGCGATTTTGCAGAAACGCAGCATTCGGGAGTACCACTCCGCGCAGGCGACGCTCGCAAGGGAAATTAACCGCCTTGAGGTGAAACGGCATTATGATGACGCGAAGGGAAGGCATATGTAATAGAAGATATTTTTAATAATAGAAGGATGAAATCGGATTTGCGGGTGTTTGGTAGGGCACCCGTATTTTCGTTTTATGCTTTCTTGATTAATCCCTACAAATATGCTATCCTTTAAATTAGATGATAAAGTCAATGACAAAAGGTGCTGCCATTGACTATAATAAATAATAAAGCGAGGCAAACGGTGATGTTAAAATGTAATGACTTACTAAACGGCTTTGAGTACGAATGCATAAGCGGCAGTACGGACACGATGATTTCCAAGGTCGTGAACGATTCAAGAAAAATCACAAAGGACTGTCTTTTTATCTGTATTGAAGGCGCAAACTTTGACGGGCACAACGCGGCGGCGCAGGCGGTTGCGGACGGCGCGGCGGCGCTTGTGGTAAGCAAAGAGGTGGAGCTGCCAAAGGACAAAAACGTCACGGTCATCAGGGTGGCGGACACAAGATACGCGATGGCGTTTATTTCCGCGAATTATTTCGGAAACCCTGCGGACAGCATGAAAATCATCGGTGTGACGGGGACAAAGGGAAAGACGACGACGACGTATCTTGTCAAATATATTCTTGAAAATGCGGGCTATAAGGTAGGTCTTGTGGGAACGATTGAAACGATTATCGGCGACAAGGTGATCCCCGCATCCAACACCACGCCCGAGTCGTTTGTATTGCAGCAGTATTTTAAGGAAATGAAGGACATCGGCTGTGATGCGGTGGTGATTGAGGCGTCCTCGCAGGGCTTTAAGATGCACAGGACACAGGGTTTTACGTTTGACTATGGTATTTTTACGAACATTGAGCCGGACCATATCGGACCGAATGAGCACGCGGACTTTGAGGAATATCTTGACTGTAAGGCGATGCTTTTTGGACAGTGCAGGGTGGGTATTGTAAACCGCGATGATCAGCACTGGGAACGAATTGTGAAAAATCATACATGCGAGCTGGAAACCTACGGCTTTGACGCGCAGGCGGATCTGCGTGCGAGCGATTTAAAGCTTGTCACGGGCGCGGGCTTTTTGGGGATTGGCTTTAAAGTGTCGGGGCTTTTAAATATGGAAATCGAAACGGATATTCCCGGAAAATTCAGCGCTTACAACGCGCTTACGGCGATTGCGATTTGCAGGCATTTCGGCGTGAATGAGGCGAACATCAAAAAGGCGCTTTTGGGAGCGAAGGTAAAGGGCAGGATTGAAATGGTCAAGGTATCCAATGACTTTACCCTGATGATTGACTATGCGCATAACGCGATGGCGCTTGAGAGTCTTTTGACGACATTAAAGGAATACAATCCAAACCGCCTTGTCTGTTTGTTCGGGTGCGGCGGAAACCGCTCGAAGCTAAGACGTTATGAGATGGGCGAGGTGAGCGGAAGGCTTGCGGATTTGACGATTATCACGTCCGACAACCCGCGTTTTGAGGAGCCGCAGGACATTATTAACGACATTAAGACGGGGATTGGAAAGACGGACGGAACGTATATTGAGATTTGTGACCGGAAAGAGGCAATCAAATACGCGATTACGCATGGGCAGAAGGGTGATATTATTGTGCTTGCCGGAAAGGGGCACGAGGATTATCAGGAGATTAAGGGTGTCAAATACCCGATGGATGAGCGCGTTTTGATTGATGAGATACTGAATGAGATAAATTAAAAATCAAAGATTTTTGATGGCAAATTTGTGCTGACACCCAAATTTGCAGGTTATTGACAGCATGGAGGATTATGTTGGAAACAAAATTGATGACAGGCAGATTTGCGAATATTATTGTGGATATTTCCCATGAAAAGGTGGACCGCCCCTTTCAGTATAAAATCCCCGATGCGCTTTTGGGAAAAATTGAGGTCGGCATGGCGGTGACGATTCCGTTTGGCATGGGAAATAAGCGTATCAGGGGCTATGTCATGGAGCTTACTGATAAAGCGGAGTATGATGTTGCAAAATTAAAAAATATTGAGGCGGTTATCGAAGGGGCGGTGACGGTGGAAAGCGATGCAGTCAGGCTTGCGTGGTGGATTAAAAACAACTACGGCGCAACCATGATTTCGGCGCTTAAAACCGTTCTGCCCGTGAAACAGAAAATGAAACAGGTTGTAAAGCGCACCCTGCGTTGTCTTGTCGACGCGGACACGGCAGTTATGCACGCACATGAGTTCGAGGCAAAGCATCAGACAGCGAAGGCGAGATTAATGCAGGAGTTGGGCATGCAGCCTGTTTTGCCGTATCCGCTTGTCACAGGGAAGCTGAATATCGCGCCGCAGACAATCCAGTCTTTGGTAAAGGCAGGGCTTGTAAAGGTTGAGGCGTCTAATACATACCGAAATCCGCTTCCCGCTGCAGTTTCAGAGGGGTGGCAGAATCAAGGCAAAAAGGAACTTTCCCCAAAGCAGCGTGCGATTGTCGAGGCAATCACGGGAGAATATGAAAACGGAATACGCAAAACCTATTTAATCCACGGCGTAACGGGGAGCGGCAAGACGGAGGTTTACATGGCGCTGATTGAGCACGTTATCCGCAGGGGAAAGCAGGCGGTGATGTTAATTCCCGAAATTGCGCTGACGTATCAGACGCTAATTCGGTTTTACCAGCGGTTTGGCGAGCGCGTTTCCGTGATGAATTCAAGGCTTTCTGCGGGGGAGCGTTCCGACCAGTGCGAGCGCGCAAGGCGGGGTGAGATTGACATTATCATCGGTCCGCGGTCTGCACTGTTTACGCCGTTTGAGCGGCTTGGGCTTGTGATTATCGACGAGGAGCATGAGAGCAGCTATAAGAGTGAAACGATGCCGAAGTACCATGCAAGGGAGGTTGCGGGCGAGCTTTGCCGCATGAAGGGCGCAAGCCTGGTGCTTGGCTCCGCGACCCCGTCGGTGGAAACGTATGACAAGGCAAAACGGGGCGAGATTACGCTGTTTACGCTGAAGGAACGGCTTGCGGGCGGTGCGCTGCCGCATGTTTATGTGGAGGATTTGCGTGTTGAGTTAAAGGAGGGAAACCGTTCGATTTTCAGCAGGCGGCTTTCCTCTCTGATTGCCGACCGTTTAAAAAAGGGCGAGCAGATTATGCTTTTTTTGAATCGGAGGGGGTACGCGGGATTTGTGTCGTGCCGTGCGTGCGGTCATGTGATGAAATGCCCGCACTGCGACGTGTCGCTTTCGGAGCATACTGACCGTTACCGGAAAACGAGCAGGCTTGTGTGCCATTACTGCGGTTATGAAACGCCGAATGTGACGCTTTGTCCGCAGTGCGGTTCCAAATATATTTTGGGCTTTCGTGCCGGAACGCAGCAGATTGAGGAGCTTTTGCACAAGGAATTTCCAAGTGCGCGCGTGCTGCGCATGGACGCGGACACGACAAGGACGAAGGACAGCTATGAAAAATTGTTATCTGCCTTTGCAAACGAAGAGGCGGATATTCTTGTCGGGACGCAGATGATTGTGAAAGGGCATGACTTTGCGAAGGTGACGCTTGTGGGGATTCTTGCGGCGGATATGTCATTGCATGCGAATGATTTCAGGGCAGGAGAACGTACGTTTCAATTGCTGACACAGGCGGCAGGGCGCGCGGGCAGGGGTGCGCTTGCGGGCGAGGTGGTGATACAGACGTACCAGCCGGAGCATTATACGATTGTCCATGCGGCTGCGCAGGATTACGAGGGCTTTTTTGACGAGGAGATTTCCTATCGGGAACTGATGTCGTATCCGCCTGCCGCGCACATGATGGCGGTGCTTGTGACGGCGGCTGACGAGCTTACGGGCGCGGAGCACGCAAGGGAATTAGCGGATTGCGCGAGAGGGCGCTTTGTGGACAAAATGCCTGCGGTGATTGGACCGTCGAGCGCGAGCGTTGGGAAAATTAACGATGTGTATCGGTTTGTGTTTTATGTAAAGCATAGAAATTATGCGGTTTTAGTGGCGGTGAAGGACACGCTAGAGCAGTTGATGAACGAGAAGCAGTGGAACAGTGACAGTGTGCAGTTTGACTTTAATCCGATGAGCAGTTATTGATGTGGGGAAAATGTTTTGAAATTTAGGGGTGTTATTTGATGATGACAGAGGATAAATTTTATTTGACAATGCTTGGAACGGGGCAAGCGACAGTGACGAAGTGCTACAATACCTGCTTTGTGTTCAGTGAAAAAGAGCAGTGTTTTTTGGTGGACGCGGGCGGCGGAAATCAGATTCTACGGATTTTAGAGGAGCAGGGGATTGGACTGGCGCAAATTCATGATTTGTTTCTGACACATACGCACTCGGACCATATTTTGGGCGCTATTTGGGTGATAAGAATGATTGGGCAGTTGATGCTGCGGGGAACTTATGCGGAGGATTTTCGGATTTATGCGTGCAAAGAGGCGATGGAGGACTTGCAGACGATTTGCGGGATTGTGTTGGAGCCTAAAATTATGGCATTGTTTGGGAATCGCATGCATTTGATTGTGCTGCGGGACGGGGAGTCGTATTCGATTCTTCACAGAACAGTTACCTTTTTTGATATTCTGTCAACAAAGCGTGTGCAGTATGGGTTTGCAATCGAAGAGGAACGGCTGCTCTTTTGCGGGGACGAGCCGCTGAAAAAGGAATTGTACGGCAGGGCGAAGGGGTGCAGGTACTTGCTGCATGAGGCGTTTTGCCTGTATTCCGAGCGGGAGCAGTTTAAGCCTTACGAAAAGCACCACGGAACGGTAAAGGACGCCTGTGTCATGGCGGAGGAAAACAAGGTGGAGAATTTAATTCTGATGCATACGGAGGACAGTCATATACAGGAGCGCAAAGAACGGTATCGGGAAGAGGGGCAGCAGTTCTTTTCCGGAAATTTACTGGTGCCTGATGACGGGGAACGGATATTGATTTCCGCAGTGCAATAGGAAAGGGAATTTGAGGCATAATATGAAAATCATGGAAGTTACGGAGAGAACGTCAGATTTGATACAACAGCTGTTGGAGGTGTGGGAACAGTCGGTTAGGGCAACGCACTTGTTTTTGTCGGACAGTGAAATCAATCATATTAAAGAGTATGTTCCGCGGGCATTAGAGGGGATTGCGCATCTCGTGATTGCGAAACAGGAGGGTGCCTCGGTGGCGTTTATGGGTATCGCGGACGGGACGCTTGAAATGCTGTTTATCGCGCCAAAGGAGAGAGGGAAAGGACTGGGGAAACAACTGCTGTGCTACGGAATGGAGCATTATGCCGTCCGCAAACTGGCAGTCAACGAACAAAATCCGCAGGCGAGGGGTTTTTATGAGCATATGGGCTTTGCGGTGTACAAGAGAACGGAAACCGATGAGCAGGGAGATCCGTATCCGTTGCTTTATATGTGTCGGCAGTGATTATCAAACTACTCAAGGTGCCATATTAAAATTATCCAAGAACGACAAGGCAATCCTTGCAGTTATTCAGGGTAATCCGACAATAACGCAGAAAGATTGTGCATTAAAACTTGGGTGGGCTGTAGAGAGGGTGAAGTATTATTTACGGAAGATGAAGAAACAACAGATGATAAACTAAAGGAAAAGACGAAGAGAAGTTTGAGAAATACTAGAATGATTTTCAGGGATTGGTTGAGCAGTATTGGGTGGAAATGGAACCTTAAAGAATGAAGCGTCACAGAAGCTGATAAAGAATATGCCCGTTGAGTGAGGAGATTTATGAATGGCAAAGAAAAAAGGTGAAGTTACAATTCGTTCCAGCGCTGCGGAATATTTGACTTATGTTGCGTCTGTCGGAGGCGAAGACAGCAGTATGGAAATGCGGTATGAAGCGGAGAATATATGGCTGACACAAAAAATGATGTCAGTGTTGTACGATGTCAGCGTTTCTACAATTAATGAACATATTAAAAAAATCTATGATGACGCAGAACTGGTTGAGGGAGTAACTATTCGGAAATTCCGAATAGTTCAAACGGAAGGTGCACGTCAGGTAAAACGCAATGTGGTTCATTATAATCTTCAGATGATTATTGTGGTTGGGTTTAAAGTCAATAATGACAGGGCTGTCCGTTTTCGCAAGTGGGCGGGGCGGATAGAACGGATTAAAGCGGTATTGCAACTGTTGGTTGACATATTGCTATGTCTAAATGGTGGATATGCAACCGACAATATTGTTATCATTGCACTATGAAAGAAAGGAGTGCTGACAGATGAATATGGCAGACAGAATACAAAATTTAAGAAAAGCAAAAGGAATGTCTCAGGAAGAGCTTGCGGATCAGATCGGCGTTTCAAGACAAGCTGTTTCTAAATGGGAAAGCGGGCAAAGTACGCCGGACTTGGAAAAGATTATTATGATAAGTGATCTTTTTGAGGTTACGACAGATTATATTCTTAAAGGGATAGAACCTGTTTCGGCAACAAATAAAAAGACCATTCAATCTCTATACTGGGGATTTATGATAATCTTTGCAGCGATAACAGGAATATGGTCTTTTACAGCCAACAGGTTTCGTTTTGTGGAGTGCTTTTTCATTATTTTAGCAGGAGCGGCGTTTGGATTTGGGGTAGGTCTTATTTTTCAAGTGGCAGGCAGTTTGTTTGCTAACAGAAAAATGTGATGCTATGGATTGAATTGTATGATAATTTTTGTGGGAAAAAGGTGGTATTCTTGAAACATGTTCAAAAATGCAGAGTAGAAATTTGGTTTCTTATTTTAATGATATTATTGTATTTTTCAATCGGCTGCTGTTATGAGGGATACCGTTTGGAAGCAGATTTTATAGGTGTTTCCAATGTGCATGATTTCATTGTAGATGGTACCGATTTTACGCTTATGATTCTTCCCTTGGGGTATGCACTTAACGTTGTTTTGTATTTTATTGTACGTGCATTATATGTAGTGATTATCATAATAGCAAATTTGATATTGCTCCTCCCGTTTCGTCTGGTTGCATTAAACAAAAAGTGTTATGTAACAGAAACGGAATATTTGATTTACAAATATTCCTATATGGGTGCACTGTTGCTTTCGGCAGTGCTATGTGTCATACTTACAAGATTTACGTGTTTAGTCACAGCTGCGCTGTATAACGGCATTTGGGCTGTTTTTGCGCTTGTGTTTGTTCTTATTCCAGCAAAGAGAATATTGCGATAAAAACGATATTTATATGGAGGCAATGCTATGAAAAAAACGATAATTATGTTGTCATTATGTGCCTTGTGTTTAGGGTTTACAGGCTGCGCAGCGAATGAAACGGTTGCAGTTGATGATGTAGAAACGGCAGATAACATGGAAAACGGACTATCGGAAATGGAACCTGTTACGTTAGACATTATGGAAAACGGATTACCGGAAATGGAGCCTGTTGTCGAGGACAACTGGCCCGAGCGCATCGGCAGGGAAAATGACAATACAACTGCCCAAAATCTTTCCTTTGATATTGAAATATCAAATCCAATGACGTTATCCCTTGCTTGTGTTACGGAAAGCGGAAAATTGGATTTGGAAATAAAGCGTCATGACGGGGAAACGGTTTTCCATGAACGTGACATTCAAACGGAAAATTTTACGGTTTCAATCAATGCCGAAGGAACTTACAACGTTATTATGCAAGCTGATAATCATACGGGCAGCTTTTGGATAGAACCTCAAGAATAATAGTCAGCGGCTTGTTTGCGTTTATGAAGACGAAAGGAGAACTAAATCATGAGTGACACCATGCAATTTGCCGACAGGGAGACATTTCGGAAATGGCTAACAAACCACTGCACGTCAAGCGCCGGCGTTTGGCTTTTATTTGGCAAAGCGGGCGGACCAAAGACAATCAAGGCAGCGGAGGCGCTTGAAGAGGCGCTCTGTTTTGGCTGGATTGACGGACAGATGCAGAGCATTGACGATAAAACATATAAGAAATATTTTTCCATGCGAAGGGAAAAGAGCAAGTGGTCGGAGAAAAATAAGGCACTGGTAAAAACTCTTGAAGAACGGGGACTGATGACCGATTTTGGAAGGGCGAAAATAGACGAGGCAAAGAAAAACGGTCAGTGGGACGCGCCAAAGGCAGCAGGAGTTACGGAGGAACAAATTGCCGCGCTTTTGGAAGTGTTGGAAGGGCATGAGCCAGCCTGCACCAATTTTCAAGCCATGTCCCTATCCGTAAAGAAAACGTATACACGCGCTTATTTTGACGCAAAGACGGACGCGGGACGCAAAAAGCGGGTTGCCTGGATTTTGGACAGGCTCAACAAAAATTTAAAGCCGATGTAAGGGGCAACAGACAAGTATCGTTTATAGCTGTTAAGGATAATAAGTATAGAGGCAGCTTTCCAGCAGGAGGAACAGGAAATGGAACTAAAAGTCGTAACAATTCATGATAAGGAATTTGTTATGGGGATTGATAAGCATATTGGCGATACAGGTTTTGCCGACCGTGTACATACAAAGTCCGGATATGTGATTTGGGAAGGAAACCGGCGGATTGGCACTATGTCACATTGCCTTTTGTGGAACCAATTTCCGTTTCTGAATTTTTTATTCGTAAAGGAAGAATACCGCGGCAACGGATTTGGGAAACAGGCAATCCTTTGTTGGGAAACGCAAATGAGGCAGCAGGGTTATCAAATGACATTGATTTCCACGCAGGCTGACGAGGAAGCACAGCATTTGTACCGGAAATTGGGCTATATTGACTGCGGTGGACTCGTCCTGCATGATACGCCGTTCGACCAGCCGATGGAACTGTTTTTCAGAAAAGTTTTGTAGGAGGTGAACCTATGAAAAACGTTAGTTTACGGGGCTCTTTATTCTTCTGTGTATTATCAACACGGTTGTCTGTATGCGTAAGCGAAAAAAAGGATAATTTAGTATAATATCGGAAAAAACCGAGGTGATATAGCCCATGAAAAATAAAATGCTTTCACAGAGTATTGCAGACACGCTATTGTCTATGATCACAATCGAAAAACGCTTTTTGGCAGGGGATAAATTACCCAACGAGAATGAATTGTCAGCGGAATTGAATGTCAGCAGGACAACCCTGACAAGTGCATCATTCCTTTGTCGACGGTGTGCATATCGGGAAGCTGGCAAAATTATTACAAGACTATCTGAATTGTTTTGCATAAGGCAGATAAAACGGGATTTCCCAAATGGAATACACATCATCGGATAATAGAAAAAGGAGTTGTATTTGTAAAAATTTCTTGCGAACTGCTGAAAAAAAGCATAAAATAACGGTATATCTTCACAATAATTGAAATCGAAAGGAACAATTATGTCAAAAATCGCTGTTTACTTCCCGGGCATCGGATACCATTGTGACAAACCGCTGCTATATTATAGCAGAAGCATTGCAAATAAGCTTGGATACGAAGCTTCCCAAAATGTGAACTACACATACAATGCCGGGAATATCCGCGGCAATGAGGAAAAGATGAAAGAAGCATACGAAACGCTGTTTTCACAGGCGGAAACCGAACTTGCGGACATTGCCTGGACAGAATATGAGGATGTGCTTTTTATTTCAAAAAGCATTGGAACAATCATTGCAGCGTCTTATGCAAGGAAGTATGGATTGACCAGTGCAAAACACATTCTGTATACGCCATTAGCGCAGACATTTTTATTCGCGCCAAACCATGCAATTGCTTTTATTGGAACGGCAGACCCTTGGAGCAGGATTGATGAGATTACCCGGCTCTCAACGGCAAATGCTGTCCCGCTGACAGTATACGAAGGCTGCAATCATTCCCTTGAATGCGATGATGCTTTGAAAAACATTGAAATCCTAAAGGATGTGATGCAAAGGACGAAGGATTTTATTGAAAAATCGGACGTTTTATAGGATTTTGTGCCGCAGGATACTGGTTTGTTCAAATAGTGTGAATGCATATGGGTTATGTGATGTGATAGGCTTGACTTCCGGTTGCGTTGTGCCCGTAAGGTACATTATCTTTGCGCGTACAACAAGCATCGTTTTTGTGGATTTATATTAACAAAAGTTTAGAATTTGTTTTATCACGAAAAAACTGCACTTGTATCATCAGTGATATGGGTGTTTTTTATTTTGATGCATTCAAATATATGTTCTAGTGGAAGCGTAAAAAGAATTTTTTGTTTTATCTCCAAATATATCGCCAAATGAGCGTCAATATGTTATGGTTAAATAGCATAATATCTTTACGGAGAAGCAGGAACAGAACAATATCCGGCTGACGAACGGGGAGATGATTTGGAAATTTGGGATTTGGAGGGACAAATAATGGCTGTTTCTAATATAAAAGCACTGTTTGCAAGTGATGTACAGACGGTGTGGGAGCTCGTGACTTCGTTGGAAAATTATAAGTGGCGCAGCGATTTGCAAAAAATCGAACGGTTAAGTGAGAACCGGTTTGTCGAATATACACCGGACGGGTTTGCGACGACATTTACAATCACGCGCTGCGAGCCGTGCAGACGCTGGGAGTTTGAACTGGAAAATAAAAATATGACAGGTCACTGGGTTGGCATTTTTGCCGAAAAAGACGGTCAGACGCAAATTGATTTTACCGAAACAGTCACTGCAAAGAAATGGTTTCTAAATCCCTTTGTCAAACTGTTTTTAAAGAAACAGCAGAATGCGTATGTTTCGGATTTGAAAAAAGCGCTGCAAAAAGAATACTTGTCTTGCGCGGTTGCTTTACTGAAATTGGCGATGTGATTGAAGCATGCAGTCAATATGCAGAGGAATATACAGAACATATGGTGGCGTTTTGTCAGATTGTGCTTTGCAAGGCAGAGCGATTGGGAGAAATGAGATGAAAAAAATAATAGCAGGAATCGGTTTTGAACTTACAGGAGTATTAATGGTGATGTTTTCATCTTTGACAGCGAGCATCAGTATCGAAAATACAGCCGAATGGAATACCCAGTTGGGAAGATATTGGCAGACGGTAATAAATTTAGGATTACTTCCGGTATTGATAATCGGCGCCGTTTTGCTAATAACAGGTATCCTATTTTCTTTGTGGGGCGTTTTTGAAAAACCTGATTCAGATACTCACCCTTCAAAATAGTATTCCTGTCGGAAAAATAGAACGACATCAAAAACTACGGAGGTAATATCAAATGAAAACAATCTGCGGAATTGATTGTACTGCGTGCGGTTGGAAAGAACGCTGCAAAGGCTGTGCGGAAACAGACGGCAGCCCTTTTGGCGGAGAATGTGTTGCTGCAGGGTGTTATAAAGCAGGCGGAGAAAACCGCTTTATTGCGTATAAAAATCAGCTAATCGAAGAATTTAACGCGCTTGGAATTGCGGATATGCCACCTGTCACAGAGCTTACTCCGCTAATCGGTGCATTTGTCAATTTGGAATATACGCTTTTGAACGGAGAAAAAATAAAACTGCTCGACGATTCAAAAATATATCTTGGTTATCAGGTCGAAAAACAGAATAGCGACAGGTGCTTTGGGCTTGTTGGGGACAATAATCATTTGTTGGTGTGTGAATACGGTTGCAATGGCGCAGAGCCGGAAATTGTTTTATATAAAAAGAGATAAAGATTGTGATTATAAGGGACGGAGAAATAAACAAGACCATCTTCCCGCCCGGTCAGCCGATTCCGTGACTCAAGACAAATGGGGGCAGGAGATGGTCTTTACTTACTTATTTTATACTATATTTGATGAAAAAATGCAAGGAGGTATCTGATGGAGAACGAGGGGACAAAGACCTTAAAACAAGAACTCTGCTCTTTACTGCAAAGCCTGAATCAAGACTACGAAATTCATGCTTTTGGATCGGATAAAGAATACGAATACTTACAGGAAAATGATTGTTGTATTACGGTACGGAATCCGAATTGTGAAAATCCGATATATATTGATTTGGAAAATGACGAGGAATTAACGCTATCGTATTATAAATGGCATGCACACTATTTGTGCGAGGAATGGGATTATCACAATTTATGTGAAGATTTAAAGGATCTTTTAAACAACCGTAAATGTGTAATCGTGATTAACAGCAGCGAACGATGGTTACGCAGTGAATTATCAGAAACAAAAATGGACAAAAATTTTAATTATCAAAAGATGATAAAGGAATTGTCAAAAGAAGCACAAAAAGAGATAAACAAATTAAAGGGAACGATAGAATTGTTTTATTGGGATAGAAAAGACAATGTTGTAATAGACCTTTAGGAGAAATTTTTCCAAAACGGCAGATGTATTTGGCAATTGGAATAACAGCGAAACTAATTCCATTGGATTCAAAAAGGAGGAACACTAAAATGAAGATCAACACAATTCATCATGTTGCGATTATCGTATCTGACATTGAGGCGGCGAGAGAATTTTATGTTCATAAACTTGGCTTTGAGGTTATTCGGGAAAACTACCGGGACCAAAGAAACGATTGGAAGCTGGATTTAAGGATAGGAACCGGAGCAGGGGCAATTGAATTGGAAATCTTTGCGGAACCCAATCCGCCAAAGCGCGTCACCCGACCGGAAGCGTGCGGTCTGCGCCATTTGGCGTTTCGCGTGGAGGATATTGAAGAAGCCGTTGCGGAATTGGAAAAGTGTGGAATTGAATGTGAACCAATCCGGTATGATGAATATACGCAGAATAGAATGACGTTCTTCTTCGACCCGGACGGACTTCCGCTGGAGCTGCATGAATGAAGCCCGAATTAAAATTTAATGAAATTCCGTCTTGTCAGAACCTTGCTAAATTTGCCCGAATGTTGTAAACTGTATTAATGTTCACATAAAAATATTCTGGAACAACTTGGAATATCATGGGATAGATTATTATAAAACGTATGAAAATAGAGAGATAGAAAGGTAAGAAGAAACATGGCGATTAGAACGGTCAGGGAAATAGGAGACCCTGTATTGAACAAAATTTCAAAGGAGGTCAAGGAAATTACGCCGCGCGTACAGGACTTAATCGATGATATGTTTGAAACGATGTACGAGTCAAACGGTGTAGGACTTGCCGCCGTTCAGGTGGGGGTTTTGAAACGAATTGTGGTGATTGACACGACGGGAGAGGACCCGATGCTGTTAATCAATCCGCGCATTTTGGAGGAGAGCGGAGAGCAGGAAGGAAACGAGGCGTGTCTTAGCGTGCCCGGAAAGGCAGGGAGCGTGAAACGCCCTAATTACGTCAAGGTTGAGGCGCAGGACGAGGATTTGAATCCCTTTATTATAGAAGGGGAAGAGCTTGTCGCAAGAGCGCTTTGTCATGAAATCGAGCATTTGGACGGACATCTGTATGTGGAACGGGTAGAAGGTCCGCTTTTTGACGTGGAGCCTGAGGAAGAATAAGAAAGAAGGATTAAAATGAAAATCATTTTCATGGGAACGCCCGATTTTTCCGTGGGTGCGCTGGAGGCGCTTGTCGCCGCGGGGCATGAGGTGGTGCTGGCGGTGACGCAGCCCGACAAGGCGAAAGGAAGGAGCGGGCAGATGCAGTATCCACCTGTGAAGGAATCTGCGCTGAAACACGGTATTCCGGTGTTTCAGCCGGTAAAGGTGAAGACCCCGGAGGCGGTGGAAGAGCTCCGGAAATATAAGGCGGATATTTTTGTAGTAGCGGCATTCGGGCAGATTTTGTCGAAGGAAATTTTAACCATGCCGCGATTTGGCTGCGTGAATATCCACGCATCGCTTTTGCCAAAATACAGGGGCGCATCGCCGATTAACTGGTGCATTATCAACGGTGAGCAGGAAACAGGCGTCACGATTATGCAGATGGACGAGGGCGTTGATACAGGAGATATTCTTACGGCGGTAACGGTTCCGATTGCGGAGGACGAAACGGCGGAGAGCTTATTTGAAAAACTTTCCAAAGCAGGCGCCGGGCTGATTGTCGATACCCTTCCGAAATTAGAGCGCGGCGAGATTACACCTGTCAAGCAAAACAACGCGGAAAGCTCCCACACAAAAATGATGGGCAAGTCGCTTGGAAGGATTGACTGGAATAAGAGTGCGGCAGAAATCGAACGTCTTGTGCGCGGTTTAAATTCGTGGCCAAGTGCATACACTTACATCAATGGAAAGAGCGTTAAGCTGTGGCGCTGTGCGGTGACGGACAACGATTTTGACGGCACGGGACGTGCGGGCGAGGTTGTGAATGTCACGAAAGATACGGTTGAGGTTGCGTGCGGCAAAGGCATTTTGCGCATTTGCGAGCTGCAGCTTGAAGGCAAAAAGCGCATGGACACGAAAACATTTCTGCTTGGAAATCCGTGGGAAACGGGTATGCACTTTGATGCAAAGTAACAGGATAAGGGAGAGATGTTCCTGCTTTTCGTTGTCAGGAAATCAAAGACGGAGAAAGGTGTTACTATGAAAAATAAATTTTTCACAGAGCAAATTCGCAGGTACATCAAGAATGGAGGATTGCTATGATATATCCGTATGGATTTTATATGGACTGGACTTATATCCTCGTGCTTATTGGCGCGATTGTTTCCATGATTGCGTCCGCGCGGGTCAGTTCAACGTTTCACAAATACGCGCGGGAGCGCAGCCGTTCGGGCATGACAGGCGCACAGGCGGCGGAGATGATTTTGCACAACAACGGGATTTACGATGTGCGGGTGGAGCACGTGAGAGGTGATTTGACCGACCATTATGACCCGCGCACGAAAACAGTGCGTCTTTCCGACAGTGTATACGGATCGACGTCGGTGGCGGCAATCGGCGTGGCGGCGCACGAGTGCGGTCATGTGATGCAGCATAATGAAAGCTATGCGCCGCTCAAGGTGCGTACCATGCTTGTGCCTGCGGCAAATATCGGTTCGCAGCTTGGCATTCCGATTATTTTGTTGGGCGTTTTATTTGGCAGTAGCTCACTGCTTATCAATATCGGCATTTGGGTATTTTCGCTTGCAGTGCTGTTTCAAATTGTGACGCTTCCGGTGGAGTTTGACGCGTCGAGAAGAGCGCTTGTGTGCATTGAGCAATACGGGATTGTGACAAGGGAGGAACAGGCAAAAAGCGCAAAGGTGCTGCGCGCGGCGGCGCTTACGTACGTGGCGGCGGCAGCGGCGTCTGTATTGCAGCTTTTGCGGTTAATCCTTTTGTTTGGAAACAGGAGAGATGATTAGAACACAAGGGCGGCGTTCTTTATAGGCGGCGTTCTTTAAATGGAGAATAAAATAGAATGGAAAACGTAAATCTGCGCCTGCTTGTGCTGGAGATGCTTTTGGAGGTTACGGAAAACCGAAACGGCGGGACGTATTCCCACATAGTGGTGCGCGATGTTTTGAAGAAATATAATTACCTGTCACAGCAGGAAAAGTCGTTTTTGAAACGGCTGTTTGAGGGAACGCTGGAGCGAATGATAACGCTTGATTTTGTGATTAACCAGTATTCCAAAGTAAAGACGGACAAGATGAAGCCGCAAATTCGTGCGATTTTGCGGCTTAGTGTTTATCAGCTTTTGTATATGGACGCCGTACCTGATGCGGCGGCGTGCAACGAAGCAGTGAAGCTGGTACAGAAGAAAGGCTTTGCGACGCTAAAAGGCTTTGTGAACGGCGTGCTTCGCAATATTGCAAAAAATAAAGACACGATTACGTATCAGGATTTGTCCGTAAAGTATTCGATGCCTGAATGGATTGTGAAACTTTGGACAAGCGAGCTTGGCGAGGAGAAGACGCATGCCGTTTTGGAGGGATTGCTTGCAGAGCACCCCGTCACAATACGTCTGCGTGACAAATCCATAAAGGAAGCGCTGCAAAATGCGCTTGCTGCGCGCGGCGGCACAATGACAGAACACGCATACCTGGAGAACGTATATAAAATCGAAAAGACAGACGATATGACGACGCTTCCGCAGTACCAGAAGGGTGCATTTGCAGTACAGGACGCAAGCAGTATACTCGCGGTACGGGCTCTCTTTGCGGATAGTTTTTTAGCGGAAAAAAAGGCGGCGGACGAGAAAATCCAGGTTGCGGACATCTGCGCCGCACCCGGAGGAAAATCCATGCTCATGGCAGATTTACTGCGCGACATGGGCATGGATTGGGACGATTTTCAAATCAAGGCACGCGATATATCGCAGCAGAAGGTTGTGCTGATGCAGGAAAATTTTGCACGCTGCGGCTTTCCAAAGGACAGCGTGTCAGCCGCAGTCTGCGATGCGCTTGTCTGCGATGAGCAGGAAACGGCGGACATCGTGATTGCCGATGTGCCGTGCTCAGGGCTTGGGGTAATCGGAAAAAAACGCGATATCAAATACCGGGTAACGAAAGAACAGCTTGCAGAGCTTGTGACGCTGCAAAGGCGTATTTTGGAAACAGCGGTCAAAATGCTGAAACCAAATGGAAGGCTGCTGTTTTGCACCTGTACGATAAACCGGGCGGAAAACAAGGAACATTTTGAATGGCTGCATAAAGAATTAAAAATGACACCTGTGTCATTTTTTGATACGCTGCCAGACAGTCTGCGGACGCAGCAGGTGCAGACCACGGAAACGGCAAAGCAGGGATATTTGCAGCTTTTGCCCCAAATACACGATACGGACGGATTTTTTATCAGTGTTTTGAAAAAATAGGGCGGCAGACGGTGAAAGGAGCAGGGGTTATCAAAATGGAGTTTGGAGCGGATAGGAAGGACGTCAAATCGCTGTCTTTGGAGGAATTGCAAGCCGAGATTGTGAATATCGGCGAAAAGCCGTTTCGTGCAAAGCAGTTATATGAGTGGTTTCACAAAAAGCTTGCCAGGGATTATGACGAAATGAGGAATATTCCCAAAAGCTTAAAAGAAAAACTGGAGAGCGGATATACATACACGTCCCTGAACATCGCAGAGGTACAGACTTCCCAAATTGACGGTACGAAAAAGTATCTGTTTTTGCTTGCGGACGGTAATTTGGTCGAGAGCGTGTGGATGCAGTATCATCACGGCAATTCGGTCTGTATTTCGTCGCAGGTAGGGTGCCGCATGGGGTGTAAATTCTGCGCATCAACGATTGGCGGATTGGAGCGGGGGCTTACGCCCTCCGAGATGCTTGACCAGATTTATGCCATCTCAAGGGATACAGGAGAGCGCGTTTCCAATGTGGTCGTGATGGGCACGGGAGAGCCGTTAGACAACTATGACAATCTTTTAAAATTTATCACACTGCTCACGGACGAAAACGGTTTAAACATCAGCCAAAGAAATATAACGGTATCGACGTGTGGCATCGTGGAAAACATGAAACGGCTTGCAGACGAAAACCTGCAGATTACGCTTGCGCTGTCACTGCACGGTGCAACGCAGGAAAAACGGCGCGCGCTGATGCCGATTGCCGACAAATATGGACTGGATGAAGTCATTGCGGCGTGCCGTTACTACTTTGAAAAGACGGGCAGACGCATTACGTTTGAGTATAGCCTGGTAGGCGGCGTCAACGATACCAACGAAGATGCAAAAAATCTGTGCAGCCTGGTGAAGGGACTAAACTGCCACATTAATTTAATCCCCGTAAATCCTGTAAAGGAGCGGGACTATACCGAGAGCAAAAAAGAAAATGTGGCGCGTTTTCAGAAAATATTGGAGCAAAACCATATCAACGCCACCGTGCGCCGCGAGCTGGGCAGGGATATTGACGGGGCGTGCGGGCAGCTTCGGAGACGGCATCAAACGTCGACATGCCTTGTGGGCAGACTAATTGAATGAAAAAGCAGGACGATAAGTGTCTTGCTTTTTTTATTGGTCTGTGCTAACATAGTATGGATTATGGAGTACTATGTCTATCGATACGGTCGTGACGATATGCGTCATACAGGAGGAGAAAAAGTGAAAGTATTTTCGATTACTGATGTAGGAAAACGACGGGAAATTAACGAGGATTATATTTATACATCAGAAAAACCGGTTGGAAATCTGCCCAACCTTTTTATGGTGGCTGATGGAATGGGCGGTCACAATGCAGGTGACTATGCGTCCAAGCATGCAGTGGAAAAGGTTGTGGAAGTAATTGAATGTTATACACAGGAAACCGATCCTGAGAATATATTACAGAAGGCGATTGATGATGCCAATACGTATATTAATAAAATGGCGAAATCGGACAAAGGTCTCAAAGGTATGGGAACGACGCTTGTGGCAGTGACCGTAGATGAGAATTATGTGACCGTGGCAAATGTGGGCGACAGCCGCATGTACATTATCAATGATTTTATTACACAGATAACAAAGGATCATTCGCTTGTGGAAGAGATGGTGGATATGGGCGGCATCGACAGGGAGTCTGCGCGCACCCATCCTGACAAGAATATTATTACAAGGGCAGTGGGAGTAAAGGAATATGTGCTTGTAGATTTTTTTGATGTCACCATTACGGAAAAAGAAACGTTTTTGTTGTGCACGGACGGTCTTACAAATATGCTAAAGGACGATGAGATACACAGGATTATCAGGGAAAGTGCGGACATAGAGGAAGCGGGAAAGCGGCTGATTGAGGCGGCGAACGCAAACGGCGGACGTGATAATATAGCTGTGGTTCTTGTAGAACCGTTTGGGGGATTGAAATGATTAGATCAGGAATGTTGATCGGCGGCAGGTACGAGGTGCTTGAAAAGATAGGCACCGGAGGAATGTCGGACGTATATAAAGCGAAGGATGAGAAGCTCAACCGTTTGGTGGCGGTCAAGGTCTTAAAGCAGGAGTTTTCCGAGAACCGGAATTTTGTATCCAAGTTCAGGGTTGAGGCGCAGGCGGCAGCGGGGCTGATGCATCCGAATATTGTCAATGTTTATGATGTGGGAGAAGAGGACAGTATCCATTATATTGTAATGGAGCTTGTGGAAGGGATCACCTTAAAAAAATATATTGAAAAAAAGTCCAGACTTACGATTAAAGAGGCAATCAGTATTGCCATACAGGTGTCAATGGGAATTGAGGCGGCACACAATAACCATATCATACATAGGGATATCAAACCGCAGAACATCATGATTTCCAAAGAGGGAAAGGTAAAGGTGACGGACTTTGGCATTGCCAAGGCGGCGTCAAGCAACACGATTACCTCCAATGTCATGGGTTCTGTGCATTATACTTCACCAGAGCAGGCGCGCGGCGGGTTTTCCGATGAGAAGAGCGATATTTATTCGTTGGGCATTACGATGTTTGAAATGCTGGCAGGGCGTGTGCCTTTTAACGGCGATACAACGGTGTCTATTGCGATTAAGCATATTCAGGATGAGCTGCCTGACATCAGGGAGTTTGTGCCGGAAATTCCGGTAAGTGTGGAAAATATCATTATCAAATGTACACAGAAAAGTCCGGACAGACGATATCAGTGCATGGAGGATATTATTAAGGATTTAAAACATTCTCTGATTAATCCGGATGACGCGATTGCACAGCTTGATACAGTTGTTGATGAGGCGGGAAAGACGAAAGTCGTTCCCACAGGAAATGCTGTGGAAAATGACAGTGAGATTCGTACGCCGAGAAGGGAAATGTATGCAAAAGAGGCAGATTTAGAGCTGATACCGAATCAGGTGAAACCACAAAGAAAGCAGAATCAGACTGTTTCAAACCAAAATGTTTTAACGGATACATACAATGAAGCTTATAATGATTACGATGAGTATAACAATTATCATGAACAGGAAAGAGTAAAATCGACAGCAGCGAAAAAGCCTGCACAGACAGGCAGGGTAAATTCATCTGCATCCAATAAAAATAAGCAGAGTAAAAATACTTCCGGCAGGAATAATAAAAACAGTGCCAATAAAAATACTGTAAAAAAGACGACATCCAATAAAAAAACATCAAATAAGGGCGGATCTGCACAAAAGGCAAATAATACGCGAAACAGATTAAAATATGACGATTATTATGAAGAACAGGGTTATACGCAGGAAATCGTCACAAGACAAAATGTGCGAAGAACGGAATATGAGGATGAAAAGCGCTATTTAAATGCCAAGGATGAATATGATTATAATCCCAAAGCAGAGGGCTTTACGACTGTCCTGACAGTGCTTGGCGCTGTGATTATCGGTTGCATTTTGTTATATTTTGCAGGACAGGCAACAGGTATTTTTGAGCAGATTGATTCTATGTCCGGTACGCATGCAAGTGATTCGGATGACAGCGAACGTGCAGTGATGCCAGAATTTGTTGGGCATGATGCTGATGAGGTAAAAACGGCTTTAAACCAAGTCGGATTAGGATGTAAAATAACCTCTGTAGAATCTGCGCAGTATGCAAAAAATCTAGTGATATCTGCTGCGCTTGAGGACGGTCAGACAGTGCTTGCAGGCGATAAAATCCTTAAGAATACAACAATTGTGCTTACGGTGAGTGTGGGTGCAAACGGTGTATCGGTGCCGCCTGTTGAGGGAATGAGCGAGGCGGAAGGAACTGCCGCACTGTCGAATCAGGGATTTAAAGTGGTGAAAAAAGAAGAATTTTCCATGGAATATGCAAAAGGCACAATTATATCACAGAGTCCTGAGGCAAACAGCATTGCGCCGCTGGAAGAGGAAGTAACGATTGTAATCAGCAAAGGAAGCTCCGACAAGGATGTGCAGATGCCAGGAGTGGTAGGTCTTACAAAGGATGCGGCACAGAGTAATCTTGAGGCGGCTGGACTGATTGTAGGATCGGTTGATGAGGTATACAGTTCAGAAGTTCCTGAGGGACAAATCTGCTATCAGAGTTATGAAGAAGGTACCACTGTCAAAGAAGGAACCGTAGTTGACTTAAAGCTGAGTATGGGCAGTGAGGCAGCAACCTACAACTGTAATCTTACAGTACAGGCGCCTGACGGCTATATGGGTGGAAACGCGGAAGTGATTCTGACGACAGCAGACGGAAGTAAACAACTTTGGTATTCCGATAGTGTTACATCATTTCCGGTTTTAATTAATATTAATAATTTTGAAAGTCCCTCGGCGTATGGCATTATTACAATTACTTACCCGAAGCAGATACCGGAGGTTGTGATTGATGCAGACGGGAATGAAACCACGCAGATGGGTGTTGATGTAGCACAGACGCATCAGAATGTGAGCTTTACAAAAAATTAAATCAAAAAATTTCATCAGGATGAGGAAATGCAGGGTAAAATAATAAAGGGAATCGCAGGCTTTTACTATGTGGATGTGCCCACAAAGGGTGTGTATGAATGCAGGGCAAAAGGGATATTCCGAAAAGAAAACAGGAAGCCGCTTGTCGGTGATGATGTAGAAATTGAAGTAACAGACGCAAAGGATTACGAGGGTAATATTGTGAAATTATTACCAAGAAAAAGCGTGCTTGTCAGACCGGCAGTGGCAAATATTGATCAGGCGCTTTTGGTATTTGCAGCAGCGAAGCCTGAGCCGAATTATAATTTGCTTGACCGTTTTCTTATCATGATGCGCAGACAGGGACTTGATTGCATTATATGCTTTAATAAAATGGATATTGTTGATACCGAGCAGTGTATGCGTATTCAAAAAATCTATGATAACAGTGGTTGTCGGACAATTTTTGCAAGCGCCATACGGCAGGAGGGAATTGATGAAGTCAAAAAAGCGCTTGCATTTAAAACGACTGCGGTTGCAGGTCCAAGCGGAGTGGGAAAATCCTCCCTTGTGAACTGCCTGCAACAGGGAATACAGATGGAAATAGGTGAGATCAGTGAAAAAATAGAGCGTGGCAGACACACGACAAGGCATTCCGAGCTGATTGCGATATCGGATCATACATATATTATGGATACACCAGGATTCAGTTCTCTCTCCCTTTTTGATATAGAAAAGGAAGCGCTGAGGGATTTTTATCCGGAGTTTGCACCATATGAGGCGGATTGCAGATTCCTTTCCTGTTCGCATATCCATGAGCCCGGTTGTGGTGTGCGAAAAGCATTGGATGAGGACCGTATTCATAAAATACGTTATGAAAATTATGCAGCATTTTATAAGGAACTTCAGGAACAGGAAAGCGCTATGAGGAGCACGAAAAAACGTGGGAACAGAAGATAAGAGTGAAAGGTTAAATGGAGGTTAACGAATGAATTACTTAGCACCATCAATACTGTCAGCTGATTTTTGTGAGCTTGGAAAGCA
>CAJTSD010000011.1 GCA_910578795.1 uncultured Lachnospiraceae bacterium | reverse complement strand
TAAACCGACATACCGCCAAGAGACTCTAAAACATGGGAAAAGGAATATGACAGAAGGACTTCCGTGGAGCGCTCCAACAAACGCGAGAAAGAGGACTATAAATTAGAAGACGGCAGGCACCGTTCGACTAAGATGTGGTACTGCCGCCTCTACGGCATCATGATGTTACAGCATCTTGATGCCTGGGAAATGCCCTCTGCTGAGGCATTTCAAGAATCATTATTAGGATTCACCGCCTAATAATGATATCTTAAGCGATTCCATAAGATTTTTCAAGGCATAGTACCCGCTATGTCCAATGTTTATGTCCATTTTTCTCAAATTTCTTTTCCTGCACGATATTCAGTTGTCAATCTTCGGTTGGAATCTCATTCATTGAGATTCCGAGAAGTTATTCTCCTCCGTCTTTGGCAGCAATCTTTCCTTGCATCAGTCCACATCAAAAAACTTCCGTATAGCACAATATCTTAACCAATATCATACCATACGGAAGTTCAAATTGCTATTTAAAAACTATTTAAAAAACCCTTTGCGCTTTTTTTCCTTCTTCTCTTTCTCGTCATTCGGCTCGCTGTTTTCCATATTTTTCACGGCTTCCAAACTGTTCCCCGTCTCACTGTCAAACTTGCGCAAAAGCTCCTTTGCCTCGTTCGAAAGCTTCTCCGGTACCTGTACGACAAGCGTCACATAATGGTCGCCGCGCACATCTTTGTTGCGGAGCGACGGAACGCCCTTTCCGCGCAATCTGACACGCGTGTCAGTTTGTGTGCCCGCTTTCACGTCGTACACAACCTTGCCGTCCACCGTATCAATCAGCACCTCTCCGCCAAGCGCCGCCACTGCAAAAGAAACCGGCACCGTCGAGAATATGTTCATATCCTGCCTTTGGAAAATCGGGTGTCTGTCAACCACAACCTCTACCAGCAAATCGCCGCGCGGACCGCCGTTGACGCCCGGCTCGCCCTTATCCCTGATACGCACGCTCTGCCCGTTATCGATACCTGCGGGAATGGATACCTGTATCTTCTTCCTGCCCGAAATATATCCGCTTCCGCCGCAGTCAGGACACTTATCCTTGATGGTCTTTCCGGTACCGCCGCAGTCAGGACACGTCTGCGAGTTCTGAATGGTTCCAAACGGCGTCTGACGTCTTGTCACCACCTGACCGCGTCCGCCGCAGCGATGGCACGTCTCCGGTGAAGTTCCGGGTTTTGCACCGCTTCCGTTACAGGTCTTACACGTATCCTTGAGATTTAAGTCAAGCTCTTTTTCTACGCCAAACACAGCTTCCGAAAAAGTAATCCGTACACTGGTGCGCAGATTGGCGCCCCGCATCGGTCCATTGCTCGAACGGCGGCTGCCGCCCCCGAAAAAGTCCCCAAATATATCACCAAATATGTCAGAAAAATCAGCGCCGCCAAAGTCAAAGCCACCAAAGCCGCCGGCACCGCCGCCTTCAAACGCAGCATGACCAAACTGGTCATACTGGCGTCTCTTTTCAGGATCACTCAGCACCGCATAAGCTTCCGACGCCTCCTTGAATTTCTTCTCGGCATCCGTGTCACCCGGATTCATATCGGGATGATATTTCTTGGCAAGCTGTCTGTATGCTTTTTTTATTGAAGCATCGTCGGCGCCGCGCTCGACGCCCAATACCTCATAGTAATCTCTTTTTTGTTCTGCCATAGTTTTAGCCTTTCTTAATTTACAGTATATTATGCTACATAAAGAACGCCTCTCTTTTGCGTTCTTTTAAACGAAACTTAGAAAATCTTAGGCATCGTTTTTTGATGCCTTAGATTTTCTTTTCGTAAAATGAAACTTACAAAGTCTTAGGCATTGTCTTTGAATGTCTTAGAGTTTGTTTTCATTTTTTTGCCTCCATGGGTCAAGCGAACATGCTTGCATGTTCATTTGACCCTCAAATCAAGGTTGAAAGATTTTCTTTCAACCTTATACCTCTCTGTAATCTCCGTCTACAACGTCATCTGCTGCGCCCGTGTCTGCCTGTGCGGCGCCGCCCATGTCCGCACCGCCCATATCAGGACCTGCACCCTGTGCGCCCTGCATGTTCTCATACATCTTTGTGAAAAGGTTCTGCGCCTTTGACATCAGCGCTTCCTGCTTGCTCTTCAATTCGCCAACCTGGTCCTCTGTCATCTCGGCGTCCTTTGTGCTCTCAAGGAAGGACTTAATGTCGTTTAAATCTGCCTCCAACGATGCCTTCTCATTTGCGTCAATCTTATCGCCTACTTCTGTCAATGCCTTCTCTGTTTGGAATACAAACGAATCCGCATCGTTTCTTGCGTCGATTGCTTCCTTACGCTTCTTATCCTGTGCCTCATACTCTGCAGCCTCTTTAACTGCCTTTTCAATATCCTCGTCGGACATGTTGGAACCTGCAGTAATTGTAATATGCTGCTCCTTACCTGTGCCCAAATCCTTAGCGGATACGTTTACAATGCCATTTGCATCAATGTCAAACGTAACCTCAATCTGAGGAACGCCGCGTCTTGCAGGCGGAATACCGTCAAGACGGAACTGTCCGAGAGATTTGTTATCTCTTGCAAACTGACGTTCACCCTGTACAACGTTAATATCAACTGCAGTCTGATTATCCGCCGCCGTTGAGAAGATTTGACTCTTCTTTGTCGGAATCGTTGTATTTCTCTCAATTAACTTCGTCGCAACACCGCCCATTGTCTCGATTGAAAGAGAAAGCGGAGTAACGTCGAGAAGCAGAATTTCACCTGCGCCTGCGTCGCCTGCAAGCTTACCTCCCTGAATAGACGCACCGATTGCCACGCACTCGTCCGGATTAAGGGATTTGCTCGGCTCTTTGCCTGTGAGCTGTCTTACCTTATCCTGCACTGCCGGAATACGTGTTGAACCGCCTACCAAAAGCACCTGACCGATTTCTGAAGATGTCAGTCCCGCATCTTTTAATGCATTCTGTACCGGAATCGCTGTCTTCTCTACCAAGTCATTTGTCAATTCGTCAAATTTTGCCCTTGTCAGGTTCATGTCGAAATGAAGCGGTCCGTTTGCGTTCATGCTGATAAACGGAAGGTTGATGTTTGTTGTCGTTGCCGAAGAAAGCTCTTTCTTTGCCTTCTCTGCCGCTTCCTTTAATCGCTGCATCGCCATCTTATCATTAGAAAGGTCTACGCCGTTCTGTGCCTTAAACTCGCTTACCATCCAGTCAATCAGCTTGTTATCAAAATCATCGCCGCCAAGGTGTGTATCACCATTTGTCGCAAGAACCTCGATAACGCCGTCGCCGATTTCGATAATCGATACATCGAATGTACCGCCGCCCAAGTCATATACTAAAATCTTCTGTTCTTTTTCATTGTCAAGACCATAAGCCAAAGCTGCCGCTGTCGGCTCGTTGATGATACGCTTTACATCAAGACCTGCAATCTTACCTGCGTCCTTTGTCGCCTGACGCTGTGCGTCGTTGAAGTATGCGGGAACCGTGATAACCGCCTCGGAAATCTTCTCTCCCAAATAGCTCTCTGCGTCCGCTTTCAGCTTCTGCAGAATCATTGCGGAAATCTGCTGCGGCGAATACTTCTTATCATCAATTGTTCTGCCCTTATCCGTACCCATATCACGCTTGATTGACGCAATGGTTTTCTCCGCATTTGTAACTGCCTGACGCTTTGCAGGCTCACCGACAAGACGTTCCCCTGTCTTTGTAAATGCCACTACGGAAGGTGTTGTCCTTGCTCCCTCTGTATTTGCGATAACGGTCGGCTTACCGCCTTCCATAACTGCTACGCAGCTATTTGTTGTACCTAAGTCAATACCAATAATCTTTGCCATGATGTTTCTCCTCCTACATATTTGAAATCATTTTAATTTGTTATCATTACCATAATCTTACTTTTTCGACGCGCGAATTTGTGCCTCTGCACAAATTTGTCGTATGAAGCTTTAGAAATTCTTAGTCTGTGTATTTTGCAGACTTAGAATTTCTCTTCATACTCTATTCCACAACGGCCACCATGCTGTGGCGCACAACGCTATCACGGTATGTGTAGCCTTTTTGAAGCTCCTGTGCAATAATGCCTGACTCAAATTCCTCACTTGCCACCTGCATTACCGCATTGTGCAGCTCGGGGTTAAACTCGCAGCCAACTGCCTCAATGGGCTTTACTTCCAGTTTTTCAAGCTCCGTGATCAGCTGCTTATAGACCATGTTCATCCCTTCCGCAAACGGTTCCTTCATTTCCTCCTCGGAAAGTCCTGCAAGTCCCCGCTCAAAGTTATCGACCACGGGCAGGATTTTCTCAACCACGCTCTTTGCTCCGGTTTCAAACATTGCCGATTTTTCCTTTTCGGAACGCTTTCTAAAGTTATCGAACTCTGCCATTTGGCGTTTTACGCGGTCTTCCAGTTCATCTACCTTTTCCTGAAGCTTATTGGGCTTTTTTTCTTTTCCCAACAGCGATTTTTTCTTTCCCTTTTTCTCATTCGGGTCTGCGTCCTGCGCCGTATCCTGCTCTGCTGCGTCAACCTCCTGCGGATTTTCTTCCTCCAAAACTTCATCTTCGGAAACCGTTTCCTGCGAATCCGTATTCTCTAAATCCTGTTTGTCTAAATCCTTTTCTTCCACGCTCAATCGTCGTCCTTTCTATATTATAATAATCTATTTGTTCAAGTCTGCCCGTCATCTTTTTTGTAAATGGTGTCCAGCTGGCTTTTTAACGTTTTCAATGTATCAATTACCTTGTCATAATCCATTCGTCTTGGTCCGATAATACCGATGGTTCCTTTCACACCCTCCTCAAGCTCGTAGGTCGCCGTAACCACGCTGCAATCCTTCATCGTCTTGACCGGCGTTTCGTTTCCGATATAAACCTGTATGCCCGTTCCTGTCTCATCGGTGAGCGTTTCATTGACCAACTCGGTCAGAAGCTGTTTTTCCTCAAACGTTGTAATCAGCTCACTTGCCCTTTGATTGTCCGCAAGCTCGGGATATTTGAAAATGTTGTTTGCGCCGCTTGTGTAGATTTCAATGTTCTCGTCATTTTTAATCTGTGACGCCACCGCATCCATCACTTCCGCTACAATGCCTGCATGGTCACCTGCCTGCTGTTTTAATTTTGCGATCATCGCAAGGTTGATTTCCTCAATTGGCAGTCCGTTTAAGTTTGTGTTCAGCAGGATATTCAGCTTCAAAAGCGTTTCGTCGTCAAGCGGGTCGCCGACGGTAATCATGCTGTTTTTAATCACATTTCCCTCGACCACAATCGTCGTTAGAAGCTGATGTTTGTCAACTCTTGAGAGCTGGATAAATTTAAGCTTATTTCCTCTGACCTGCGGCGCCGAAATCATGGTCGCGTAATTTGTGTTCGCGGCAAGCATTTTTGCCATCTGCTTGAGCACCGATTCCATTTTGTCTTCCCGCTCAAGGAGAATGCGCTGCATTTCCTTGACCTCCTGCGTCGCCTGATTGAGCTGCTCCTCTTTCTCAAGCATCATGCGGTCCACATATAACCGGTAGCCTTTGTCCGAAGGAATGCGCCCCGCGGAGGTGTGCGGCTGAAGAATATAGCCAAGCTCCTCCAAGTCGGACATTTCATTTCGGATTGTGGCGGAGCTTAGGTTCAAATCCGTGTACTTTGAAATTGTCCTGCTGCCTACAGGCTCGCCCGTTTCCAAATAGTTTCGGATAATCGCCTGCAGAATTTTCAGCTTCCGCTCGTCTAAGTCCAACCTGCCACGCTCCTTTCTGACTGATGTTTGAGATTTTATTAGCACTCCTTACGATTGAGTGCTAATATTTACATATACTAACTTACTACTTTCCAAAATTATTGTCAACAATCTTTTTTGAATTATTTATAAACATTTTCTAAAAAAGCATTGGAAAATCACTTTTTTGCTCGTATAATGAGCTTACAAATGAAGTAAGACCATTTTTGACTTGTATTTTTTTGACTTGTATTTTATGCGGAGGCAAGGCGTATGAACCGGAATCATTGGAACATGCTGATACTGTTTATGATATTCGTTTTCGGATTCGGAAGCGTTTGTTTCTATTTATATGGGGTACAAAATACGCGCTCGGAAAAAACATCTTTTGAAGATGCACGCACACAGATGGCGTCGTCTGCCGTTTCGGACAGCGCGCCTTTTGAAAAGACATCTCAAACCACGGAGGTGCCGGAAACAAACGAAAGCATTACCGTGCCCGATGCCATGACAAGCTCCGAACCGCAGTCACAGGAAGAGGCAAAAGACGATTCTACGGAATTGAAAACAGGCATTGTTACGGACGGCACCGTCTATGAAAAGCTGATGAGCGGAAATTTTTCGTGTTTAATGGACGATGACTGGGAAGCAATGGAACGCGATTATCATATTATGGTGGAAAACGGGACCGCCGAGTGGCGTCAGATTGATTTAAACGGGGATGGAACGGACGATTTGATTTTGCAGGAAACACGCGATAGTTGGGAGGATATCAAGTCAATCGCAGGCATTTTTGACTGTAGGGAGGGTCAGGAGAAATGCGTCTTTTGGGACGTAAACGATTATTCGGAATTTATGTTCTGCGGCGGCACAGGCGAGCTGATGTACTATGCGTCCTATTATGGGGGCGTCCTCTCAATGGAGCCGTATACGCATTATTATTATGACACGGAATGGAACCGCATCAAAGATTACACAATTATCGCTTATCGGATAGAAGCTTCTGAAAGCGAACCAATTGGGGAGGACTGGGTTGCAATGCATCCCGATATGGCGGAAAACGGGGATTATTACCGGAAATACGTCGGGGATGATGAAACGGGAGAAATTTTGACGTTTTCGGAATTTGTTTCTTGAAATGGAAACCGGATTTCCGTTTGATAATTCCTATTTTTGGAAATAAGAAGGGGCGGCTGTCATGATGATAATATGATACGCCGCCCTTTCCTGTTTTTTAGTTAAATTAAACTTATTTACTTGTTAAATACGTAAAAATAACTATTTCCTGCATTGTGAAAATTTAGACAAATTCATCGCGCATCGGATTGAAGATGTCAACTAAAATTCCCTCTTTCAGGCAGACACAGCCATGCTCAATTCCGTTTCGTTTTAACAGCACATCGCCTGCGTTTACAATCTTCTTTTCCTCACCGACCGTAAACTCAAACTGTCCTGACGCGACATATGTGATCTGCGTGTGCGGATGGCTGTGCATTGCGCCGATTGCGCCTTCCTTAAAATGGTTTTCGACACACATCATTTCATCGGCGTATGCCATGATTTTGCGCTCTACGCCCTCGCCGCAAGGCTCGGCGTCGATTTCAGTGTTGAAGTTCCAAATGTTGTTTTTTGTTGTTTTCATAGTGGTTAGATTCCTTTCTTAATTACATAAAATTTTCTGTTTCTTCCTCATTGCTTTCTTTTATCATATCCGTTAATTCATGAACATCTCCAATGTCCGCAACGTCCATTCTTGTAAGACAGTTTCTTAGCCAAGGACAGGAAGCATTCAATTCATCAACCAAGTCATAAACTTCATGCGTAGACATTTTTTCAATAGAACAGTATACAGAACCTTGTCTATGCTCAAAACGGTTCGTTTTGCAGAAAAAGCCATTTAACTGCTCATACCCTTTCGCAGAATTTCCCTCTCCAAATTCTTTTTTTAAGTCCTCCACTTTTAAGTCAAATGTAATCTCTTTTCTATGCTTATTCATCCTATGTTCAGTTTCCTCTTATAGTGTTTTGCTAAATCATCTACTTCATCGCCAACATATAATACCCATGTTTTTACAAACGGCAAAAACCATTCCTGTTTTTTAAGATACAACACCATCAGTCCAAAATTAGAAAAATCCTTATCATCGCCATTGCCTATAAATAACCCACTCTCATTTTTTTTCGTTATTCCTTTTTTTTTGGCAACTTCGCTCACCATAGTATTTATTTGTTCTACCGAATACGCTCCGACCTGCTTAATCTTTTTTTCATCCATTTGAACTTCCATTTTCATCATAATCTCATTCTCCTATCCGAAGTTTTATGGCAATTTCCTATTACTTCCTTTTTTTCAAAACCAAAGCTCTTTCTTTATCATACCATGCGCCCCCTCAAATTACCACCCCGAAAAAACTCCCAAAATCCAGTCCCGAAAATTTTTACCAGCATACCGCACCGCATTCCCACAAAAAATAAAACCGTAACCCGTTGTAAAGTCAACAACCCCGCTACAAGTAACAAGGCATCAATCCTGTAAAGCTAACGACTAGCGGGGTTGTTGACCCTCGCGGCATTCGCCAAATGTCTGCTTCGCATACGCTTGGCTCATTGCTCGCGGGAATCAATCATCAAAACGTAACAAAAAACGGAGGCGCTTATGAATAACCAAACTACATGCCAATGTACTGCCGAGACCCTTGCAATGGCATCCGTTCCCATGCAGGAATGGTGCGAGCCTTTCGACCTTGCCGCTGCAATCCATAACGGCACGCTTTTCCCATGCCTGAACATGAACTTTTTTGACGCTGAGGACATTCCCTGTCCGTTCTGCGACAAACCCGCGCTGACAAAAGCAGCGGAGCAGGAAAAGGCGCTGATTGAAATCTGTAAAATCGGCTTTGCACTCAATGATCTTACGCTTTACCTTGACACGCATCCCGATTGTCAAAACGGTATCAATCTCATGAAAGACCTTTTGCAGCAGCGTCTTGACGCACTTGCGGAATTTGCCAAAAACCATTACCCGCTGACACAGCTTTCCATAGTCACGGGTACGCCTGAAACAAAGCAGTACGGCTGGGACGAAGGACCGCTCCCGTGGGACCCGTTCGCAAGCTGCGCGGCAACCAAGTCAAATACTCCGTAACAAGCAGCGGAGTATTTGACCCTCGCGACAGTCGCCAAATGCCTGCAAGCAGTCACTTGGCTCGTTGTCCGCGGGAATAAAAGGAAGAAAACAAGGAGGATTATTTATGTGGGCTTATGAAAAACGACTTCAATATCCGGTTAAAATAACCAAAACATGCCCAAAGACCGCACAGCTGATTATCAGCCAGTACGGCGGTCCTGATGGCGAGCTTTCCGCATCCATGCGCTACCTTGCGCAGCGCTATTCCATGCCTGTCAAAAAAGTCGGCGGGCTTTTGACGGACATTGGTACGGAAGAAATTAATCACATGGAAATTATCTGTGCCATTGTCTATCAGCTTACAAAAAACCTGACGCCCGAGCAGGCAAAAACAGCAGGCTTTGACGCCTACTATATCGACCACACCGCCGGGCTTTGGCCGCAGGCGGCTGCCGGCGTACCCTTCACGTCACTCGAATTTCAGTCCAAAGGAGACGCATTTGCCGATTTGTATGAGGACTTAGCTGCAGAGCAAAAAGCGCGGACCGTCTACGAAAACCTGCTGCGCGTCATCGACGACCCCGACGTGCGCGCGCCCTTAAAATTCCTGCGTGCCAGGGAAATTGTTCATTTTCAGCGTTTTGGAGAAGCGCTCGAAATGACGAAAGATAAACTTGACCACAATAATTATTATTTCTTTAATCCGGAATTTGATAAGAAGTTTTTAAAAAAATAATGAAACAGAAAAAGCGGAGAACACGAACATTCATTCTCCGCTTTTTACTCTCTTTACACCGTAATTACGCCCCCCACGCCAAGCGCAATCACCACAATCCCAAGCGCAATCCGGTACCAGCCGAACACCTGAAAATCATGTTTTTTAATATAATCCATCAAAAACTTTATCACAAACACCGACACCGCAAACGCGACCACCATCCCGACAAGCAGAATGCATACCTCCTCGCCGGTAAATGAAAACCCAAATTTAACAATTTTCAAAAGACTTGCCCCAAACATCACCGGAATCGCTAAGAAAAACGTAAACTCCGCCGCCACACTCCGCGACACGCCGATTAACAGCGCGCCCACAATCGTCGCTCCCGAACGCGAGGTTCCCGGAAAAATTGCGGCAATCAGCTGAAACAGTCCGATAATCAGCGCCGTGCGGAACGTAATGTCGTCCAACGCCTTTATTTTGGCGCCCTTTCCCTTATTCTTCCGTTCCACAATAATAAATGCCACGCCAAACACAATCAGCGCAATCGCAACCGAAATCGCATGATAAAACAGCTCTTCGCACAAATCGTCAAACAGCAGTCCCACAATCGCCGCTGGAACGCACGCGACCGCAATTTTCAGCCACAGCATAATCTTATCCATCTCAATCACAGGCTTTGACTTATCCTTAAACTGAAACGGAAAAATCTTTCCCCAAAACAAAAGCACCACTGCCATAATCGCGCCAAGCTGTATCACCACAAGAAACATCTCCAAAAATTCCGGCGTGCAGTCCAGCTTGATAAACTCATCAAGAATAATCATATGCCCCGTACTGCTGACCGGCAGCCATTCGGTAATACCCTCAACAATCCCAAACATAATCGCTTTAAAAATCTCTATCATATCTATCTCCCTATACAAGCTTGTGTTCACACAAACTTGCTGCATGAAACTTAGTACTTTTTAGCTTTGCGTCTTATGACGCATAGTCATTTAGAAGTCGTTTACATGCTATATTCTGTTTCGACAAATTTACGCAGCGCCGCCATTGCACGCTCCACCTTTTCGGTTTCGACACAATATGCCATTCTGAAATACCCCGGGCACCCAAACGAATCTGCCGGAACAAGCACTAAATCGTAATCCAGCGCCTTTTTGCAGAATGCAACCGAGTCCTCCTCAAGCGCTTTCGGGAAAATATAGAATGTTCCGCCCGGCTTTACCACCTCAAACCCTAAACTGACAAGCGTGTCATAAATGATATTCATATTCTTTTCATACACTGACAAATCCGACGTGACGCCAAGCACATCCGCTACTGCTATCTGTATGATGGACGGCGGACAATTATGACCGATCCCCCTTGAAATCTGCGCGCACATCATGGAAATCAGCCCGCTGTCCGTACACTTCGGATTTGCCGCCACATACCCGAGACGCTCGCCCGGAATGGACATCGACTTCGCAAATGAGTAGCAGGAAAGCGTATTATCGTAAAACTTCGACACATAAGGCGCGTCCACGCCCTCAAAAATAATCTCGCGATACGGCTCGTCCGAAATGATAAAAATATCATGCCCGTATTCCTTCTGCTTTTCCTCCAAAACTGCCGCAAGATGCTTTAACGTCTGCGTTGAATATACCGTGCCTGACGGATTGTTGGGCGTGTTAATCAGCACTGCCATTGTCTTAGGATTTAAAAGCTTTTCAAACTCCTCAAAATTTATCTGAAACTGCTTTGTATCGGCAGGCACAACTTTCAAAACCGCGCCCGTCTGATTAATATAATGATTGTATTCTGGAAAATGCGGCGCAAACGTAATCACCTCATCTCCCGGCTGCGTCACAACTCTCGCCGCATGTGCCACTGCGCCTGCCGCACCCGTTGTCATAAACAAATGTTCCGCCGTATAGTTCATGTCAAATGTTTTGTTCAGGTATTCGGCAAATTTCTGTCTTACCGCCGGAATCCCCTGCGACTGACTGTAACCGTGCAGCTCCATTGTATCTTTCGTCTGTAAAAGTTCTATCATTCTGTCCGTAAACTCCTGCGGAACCGGAACGGACGGATTGCCAAGACTAAAATCAAACACATTCTCCGCGCCGACTTCCTTCGCACGCCTTCCTGCCCACTCCGACAATTCTCTAATTACAGACTTTGCTCCAAGCATATCTTTATATTTCTGCGAAACCATAATAATCATCCTCCTACCAAACTATTTCTTCTTACGTTACCACATTTCACCGATTTCATCAAGTATAACTGTTTTATCAGTTGCCTGCTGATAGCTTACCTGTAAAAACGCCTCCCGTTATCCGTTTCAGCACATGAAAAGCGACCGCTATATCCTCTTTGCGTGATATACCAGCCGCTTTAAATCATTTCAATATCCAATTTTTTCCTCTTTCTCGGCTCTTTTTTATACCATTCTTTTCATTTGCCGATTTTTTATGGTATTTTCTATGGTTTCGTTTTGATTATCTTTCCTCTAACTACTCTCTCTGAAATATTCTCTTAACCTTTTTCTATGTGTACAATCCTCTTAAATACACATTTTCTCATTCACATATTTATTAAGGATTTTCATTTTCATTAGATGAAAGATTGCGGGTTATCCAATGGACTCATCTCCTTTCTTTCCAATACCCTCTATAGCCATTGTTTGCAGCTACCGAAAATATTTAGAAAAAGCGTTCAAGATTTTATCTTTTGTGCTTTTTTGTTTTTTCTTTGGTGTGATTGTAGAATAACATTATTTTAAGGATATTTCAAGGGGATTTTGTCATTTTTCTTAATTCTGTCGCTTTGCACAGTTTGTTTCAGTTATTTTGCATAGTGTTTTCTGAATTTTCCGTCTATTTGCAGAGAGTCAGGTTTTGTCGTATACTGTATATATTAGAAAATGTCCTATTATGTTATCCGAGAATATTTTTACGCGGAACGATATACCAAAGGGCAAAATGACACGGAGGAATAACGTTGTTTCAAAAAAAAGAAATCATCTATAGTGAAACGCTTGGCGTGTGCATCGTTGATGACATCGTCAAACTTTCCGACAATCGAAAAGATACCTACAGTTATTATCTGCTGCGTTCCGTCTTTGACAAGGCAAAAAAAGCATATATTCCTGTCGAAAACCATTCCGTTAAGCTGCGTAAGCTCATAACCGCAGAAGAGGCACGGGCAATTAAGGGAACCAGCAATTTTGACCAACTTAGTCAGATTGTAAAGAACGAAATAAGTTATGTACTGGATAAAAACTAATATGCAAAACCAATTCCTGTCGAAACAGTGACCCAAAAATCGTCACCGTTACATATATATATCAAAAATACGATTGACCAATTATATTATTATAAAGTATAATAATAACTGCTATTTATTATTTAGTGACATGAGATATTAGGAAAGGAATGAAGTTGTATGAAACAGTTTTATGGAGCAAGTCAGAGCGGAGATTTGGCAGCGGCTGTCCGCGGTTTGGTCAATCCCAAATTTCTTATGCTGTTATCAAACAACAGCCAGTTTGAAGCACATGTAAAGACTTTGGAATCCCTATATCCCAAAGTTCCAAGTATCGGATGTATCGGAATGAGCTATGATACCAGTATCGTAGAAGAAGGAGTCAGCGTCATTGCATTTTTAGATGATATCAGCGCCACCGCAAATGTGCTGGAACAGGTATCAACTATGCCTGTGAAATACATCGAACGAATGGAAAAAGATCTTAGCAAAATAGGGGCTTCCTCACAGGATACTGTGTGTATTGACTTTTGTAGCGGCAATGATGCCTGCGTATTAACCACTATCTATTCCTGTCTGAAGCACAGGGAGATCCAGCTGGTCGGCGGAACCGGCGATAGCGGTAAAGTATCCGCGAACGGCAAAATATACCATGATGCAGTTGCCTACGCATTTGTTCGTAATCACGGCGGACGCGTAAAAACTTATAAAGAAAATATATATCGTCCATTTGGCAACTATCGTTTTATTGCTTCCAACACGGACAGGGCAAATTACATAATTGGTTCCCTCAACGGGACGCCGGCAAAGCAGGTATACAAAAGCATTCTCAATGTAACAGATGAAGGAATCCTGACACAGACCTTTAAAAATCCTTTTGGAAAAATTGATGGAAACGACACCTGTATCACTTCCATAAAGGAAGTCAGCGGAAACGCATTAGCATGTTTCCGTCAGGTCAACGATTCCGATGTCTTAATTCTGTTGGAATTAGGAGATTATAGGGCAACTGTCAAACAAACCATTCAGACAATCCGCAGAGATTTTCCAAAATGTTCGGCTGTTTTTTCAGTGAATTGTCTGTTCCGCTACAAGCTGTTTACCGGAAATAATTATATGCAGGAATATCTGAAAGAAATGGGAGCATTAGGTTCCCATGCCGGTCTTGTCGGTTACGGAGAGCATTACAATAATCGTTTTGTCAACCAGTCCATGACTTGCGTTGTCTTTGAATAAAGGGGGTAAAGCATTATGTTTTCAAAGAAAAACCGGGGAAATTCCGCACAGCCAAAAATTCTTTATCCTGTCCTGCACGTAACAAGCACCCTGAATGAATACCAAAAGGAACTTGCACAAAAAGAGGTAGCATCCTTATCAGAGCTGAGTATGATTGGCAGTTCATTTGCCGGCGTATTAAATGAAGCCGAGAATTTTCAGGCACAACTGCAGGATTTTGACGCATCGTTTTCAAGTGTCAATGAGGCTGCCAGTCAATTTGCACTGGTAAAAGAAAATATATCACAAACCGTATCCGGGGCTCAGGATATGATGGAGGATCTGAAACAAACCTCGACACAAATAATGGAATCTTTCAGTGCTATGGAGAGCACCTTTGACCAGCTCCAGCTTGCCGTAAAAGATATTCGCCGGTGTATGGGAAAAATCGTATCCATCGCAGACGAAACCAACATTCTTGCACTTAACGCTTCCATTGAAGCAGCAAGAGCCGGAACTCATGGAAAAGGGTTCGCCATTGTCGCAGAAAAAGTCGGCGAACTTGCTAAAGAAATTAAAGGTCTGACGGATGACGTAGATATGAGTGTTCATAATGTTGAAGTTGGTGCAAAGCAGCTCAATGAAAGTATTGTTGCATCGCAGCAGACACTTGGACAGGGTTCTGACATCGTAAACAATACATCCAACTCCTTTGAGCAGATTACGGAAGCGGCAGAAGGCGCATCTTCCGTACAGGATGAAATATCTGACGTTATTCAGGCATCGCATGGAAAATTGCAGACTCTTTGTCAATTTTTTGACAATATAAAATATCAGTACCAGGAAGTTATAAAACACATCAATCGTGCCAGCAGCCTTGGAACAACAAAGAGTACTATGTTTGAGGATATGAATAATATGCTGTCCCAAATTGAACCGTTGATGAAGGATGTGAATCCCTAAGCAGCACAAATAATTTCTGTTAATCAGGCAGGAAATGGCACCAAACCATTCTCCTGCCTGATTAACAGAAAAATCACACGAAGAAACATCGTAAACATTTCATTTTCTCCAAAACCATCTCCAACAACGTAATCGTCACATATAATCTTAAATATTTCAAAATTATAAAACTTTTTTCGCTCCGTCGCCGTCTAATCATTACAGAGAGGAGGAACGAGCCTATGCGAACCGACATTATACAAAAGAAAGTGGAGGAAACAGTGCTAAGCTCTTACGAGGCAATGTACCGTTTGGCGTACGCCTATGTTCGCAATGAGGCGGACGCGCTTGACATTGTGCAGGAAAGTTCTTACAAAGCCATAAAGAACGCGTCCAGCGTGAAAAGAGAGGCACATATCAAAACGTGGTTATGGCGGATTGTCATGAACACTGCACTGGATTTTATCCGCAAAAACCAGCGGGAAATTGCGGTTGAGTCGTTTTATGAAAATGGAAAAGAGGACTGTTATCCGGATTTTGACATGTTGCAGGCATTACAGATTTTAACGCAGCAGGAAAAAACGGTTGTGGCGCTCCGCTTTTTCGAGGATCTGAAGCTAAAGGAAATTGCAGCGGTTTTGGGCGAAAATACCAACACGGTAAAGACTATTTTGTACCGCAGTCTGAGAAAGCTGAAGGCTGCACTGGAACCAACGGAAGGAGCGTAAGATATGAATGAGGAAATTATAACGAAATTAAAAGAGGAGTACGAAAACATCAAAACCCCTGCCAATCTGCGCCAAAAAGTGGAGGCAGGCATTCAGCAGGCAAAAAAAGAAAGGAGTGATTCTATGAATGAGAAAAGGAAATCAAATGTTATGGTTTATCTTGGGAGGACTGCGGGAATTGCCGCTGCCGCACTGCTGCTGATTACGGTTATGGCTAATTCAGGGGCGGGAATTGCACACGCCATGTCGAAAATCCCCGTGATTGGCACGATTGCCGAAATTGTTACATTTCGCCACTATGAAAACTCAGAAAATAATATGGATGCAGACATTAAAATTCCCGAAGTCAGCGTCAAAAATGAGGACGGTACTGTCAATGAGGAAACAACGCATAAAATTAACAAAAGCATTCAGGAATATACGGACGCGATCATCGCGCAGTATGAAGCAGATGTCGCGGCGGCAGGCGACAGCGAAGGACATATGAATGTGTCGCTGGATTATTCCGTCATTACGGATAGTGAACACTTGTTCTCAATTCGTTTTGATGAGCTGCTTATCATGGCGAGCGGTACCCAAATGGTCAAGATTTATCATATTGACAAACAGACAGGGGAACTGATTGGGCTGTCGGGGCTGTTCAAGGACGGCGTTGATTATATCACGCCAATTTCGGAAAATATCAAACAGCAAATGAAAACACAAATGGCAGCGGACGAATCGGTTTCCTACTTTTTGGACAGTGATGTGCCAGAATGGGATTTTCAAGGAATAACGGCGGATACGACTTTTTACGTCAATGAAAACGGAAAGCTTGTGATTGTGTTTAATGAATACGAGGTTGCGCCGGGATATATGGGAAGCGTGGAGTTTGAAATCCCTACAGAGGTTGTGCAGGATTTGGTTCAGGAAGGGTTTTTACAATAAACAGCAACAGGAAGCGGTTTCCATGCATTTGCGCTTTAACATCGCACACAAAAAGCTCCGCGTGACAGCGGAGCTTTTTTATTCAATCAAATCTTAACCAGCTCATACTGGTCTGTTCCAAGTCCAATCTTAACCGCATGTGCAATGCACGACTTCCACTCCGTATCCGGATGCGTCATATGGAAATGGTCATGTCCTTCCTCATTTCCGTGCTCTTTCAAATTCTCGCCCAAAATGCTGCTCTCAACAGGCTCCATCTGATTGCACAAATCCGCACATGCCTGGTCAAGCGCCACAGGATCAAACGACGCAAGCATTCCGACATTCGGAATAATAGGAATATCATTCTCTGCGTGGCAGTCGCAGTTCGGAGACACATCACAAATCAGCGACACATGGAAACATGGTCTGTCCTTGCACACTGCAAGACTGTACTCTGCCATCTTATAATTTAAAACAGCAATCGAATCCGAAAAATCCGCCGCAATCACGTCTTTCGGGCACACCGCAAGACAACGTCCGCAGCCGACGCACTTCTCATGATCAATCTTTGCCTTGCCATCCGTTATAATCGGCGCACCGTGCGCACAAATCCTGCTGCATGCGCCGCAGCCGATACAGCCGCTTTGGTCCACACTCGGCTTTCCGTCACAGTGCTGCTCCATTTTGCCCGCTCTTGAACCGCAGCCCATGCCGATATTTTTCAGCGTGCCGCCAAAGCCTGCCATTTCATGACCCTTAAAATGTGTCAGCGAAATGAAAATATCCGCGTCCATAATCGCCTGACCGATTTTCGCCTCTTTTACGTACTCACCGTTAATCGGCACAAGCGCCTCGTCCGTTCCCTTCAAGCCGTCGCCGATAATCACATGGCACCCCGTCTGATACGGTGAAAATCCGTTAATATACGCCGTCTCCAAATGGTCAAGCGCATTTTTCCTGCTGCCGACATATAATGTATTACAATCGGTTAGGAACGGCTTACCGCCAAGCTCTTTGACGTAATCCGCCACAACCCGTGCATAGTTCGGACGCAGAAACGCAAGATTCCCGTACTCGCCAAAATGAATTTTAATCGCCGCATACTTCTCCTTAAAATCAATCGTTTCAAAACCCGCCGTTTTCATCAATCTGTGCAGCTTCTGCAAAAGGTTCTCACTGCCTGTCGCCTTAAATGTTGTAAAATATACCTTTGAACTATTCATTTACATTCCTCCCTATTTATTCAGGAACTCCTTAACCTGCTCATAAACGCCCTTCGCGTCCAGCTTATATTTCTCAATCAAAGCCGCCGCAGAGCCGGACTCTCCGAACATGTCCTGCATACCAATCTTGTAAACAGGCGCCGGATACGACTTGCAAAGCGCATCGCAAACCGCGCTGCCAAGTCCGCCGATAACCGAATGCTCCTCCGCCGTCACGCACTTGCCCGTCTTTTTCACGGAATTGACGATAACCTCCTCGTCAAGCGGCTTAATCGTACAGATATTAACAACCTCCGCACTTACGCCGTCCTTCTCCAGCATCTCTGCCGCGCCAAGCGCTGAGTCCACGCAAATACCTGTTGCCACAATTGTTACGTCTGTTCCTTCCCTGACAACCGTGCCCTTACCAATCTCAAACTTGTAGTCCGGTCTGTCATTAATCACGGGAACTGCCGCACGTCCGAAACGGATATACACCGGTCCTTCATATTCCACAGCCGCACGCACCGCTGCCTTCGCCTCGACATCATCTGCCGGACACATTACAACCATACCCGGAATGGTCCGCATCAACGCAATATCCTCGTTACACTGATGAGATGCGCCGTCCTCGCCAACTGTAATGCCTGCGTGTGTCGCACCGATTTTTACATTCAAATGCGGATAACCGATCGAATTGCGCACCTGCTCAAATGCACGCCCCGCCGCAAACATCGCAAACGAGCTCATAAACGGAATTTTTCCTGCAAGCGACAGCCCTGCTGCCACGCCTGCCATATTGGACTCCGCGATACCACAGTCAATGTGTCTTTCCGGAAATGCCTTTCGGAACACGCCTGTCTTTGTCGCCGCCGCAAGGTCCGCGTCAAGAACGACCAAATTCGGATTTTCTTTTCCTATCTCAACGAGAGCATTTCCGTAGCTCTCTCTTGTTGCTACTTTTTTTACATCTGCCATCTCTTCTCTATGCTCCTTTCCTCACTCGCGCCTAAGCCAATTTTTGCCCGATTTTCTCTAAATCCGCCATAGCAACAGCATACTCCTCGTCGTTCGGAGCCTTACCGTGCCAGTCCACATTTCCTTCCATAAAGGATACGCCCTTACCCTTTAATGAATGTGCAATAATCGCCGTCGGCATTCCCTTTGTCTCCCTTGCCTCCTTAAAAGCGGCACGGATTTTATCAAAATCATGCGCGTCATCAAGATTAATGACATGGAAATTAAACGCCTCAAATTTCTTGTCAATCGGATATGGAGAGCATACGTCCTCAATCTTACCATCAATCTGCAGACCGTTATTGTCCACAATCACACAGAGATTGTCAAGCTTTCTGTGGCCTGCAAACATTGACGCCTCCCAAACCTGTCCTTCCTCAATCTCACCATCGCCAAGCAGCGTGTATACACGGTAATCCGCATTTGACATCTTTGCGCCAAGCGCCATGCCGCACGCAACGGAAATGCCCTGTCCAAGCGAGCCTGACGACATGTCAACACCCGGCACATGCTGCATACAGGGGTGTCCCTGCAAATAAGAACCAAGCTTTCTTAACGTCACCAAATCCTCAACCGGAAAATATCCGCGGTTTGCAAGCGTCGAATAAAGCCCCGGCGCTGTGTGTCCCTTTGAGAGAATAAAACGATCTCTGTCTGCTTTTTTCGGATCCTTCGGGTCAATGTTCATTTCCTCGAAATAAAGATATGTAAAAATATCCGCTGCCGATAAGGAACCGCCCGGATGCCCTGCCTTTGCCGCATGAACGCCTGTGACGATACCCTTACGAACTTCATTTGCTGCTCTTTGAAGTTCCAAATTTGTCATGTTTAATTCCTCCATTCTAATATGTTAAAAATATATCAATCTTCCTCTACCTTATTGTAACAGTTCAGCCTTCGGTTTCCTGTTACAAGCATCAAACCATGTAAAACCACTTCGTGGTGGCTTGATGCATCTCTTCCACTACGCTGTTTCACGGACTTTGCAGCAAGTGTAAAGTCCTGGGCTGAACTGTTACACCTTATTTCCATAATACGCATTCGCGCCGTGCTTCCTGTAATAATGCTTATCCTGAATCCGCTGCGGAGCCGGCTCCACGTCCGCATTCAACTGCTCTGTGAACAACGCCATTTTTGCGACTTCCTCAAGCACAACCGCATTGTGCACCGCCTCCTTCGCGTCTTTTCCCCACGCGAACGGTCCGTGATTTTTGCAAAGCACGGCAGGAACTGCCATTACGTCCTTATCCTTAAAGATTTCAATAATCAGCGTTCCCGTATTCTTCTCATAGCCGTCGTCAATCTCTTCCTGCGTCAGCACGCGCGCACAAGGAATTTCCCCGTACATGTAATCCGCATGTGTCGTTCCATAGCACGGAATCGACCGCCCCGACTGCGCCCAGCTTGTGGCATATGTACTGTGCGTATGCACAACGCCGCCAATTTCAGGAAACGCCTTATAAAGCTCCAAATGGGTCGGCGTGTCGGACGACGGATTGTATTTTCCCTCAACCCTGTTGCCCTCTAAATCCATAACGACCATATCCTCGGGTTTGAGCAATTCATAGTCAACACCGCTTGGTTTGATGACAAACAGACCGCTCTCACGGTCAATCGCACTTACGTTTCCCCACGTAAACGTCACAAGACCGTATTTCGGCAAATCCATATTCGCCTCATACACCTTTTTCTTTAATTCTTCCAGCATAGGTCTGAACCCCTTTCCTTTTACATATTCTCAACCGCCGCACGCTCAATCGCAAGTCCCTTCTTATACCGCTCAATGAACGTCTCAAATCCTGCCACATCCTTTGCGTCAGGCTCCATGCGCACAGACTCCTCGCCCGCAAATACCTTATTGTTCAGGTAATCGCTCAGCGACTCGTCCGCCCCCTTCGTTACCATATAATTCGCAAGCACCGCAATGCCCCAGGCACCGCCCTCGCCCGCTGTTTTCATCACGGAAACAGGCACGTTCACAGCTGCCGCAACGACCTTTTGACCCACGCCTTCTGTCTTAAACAGTCCGCCATGTCCTAAAAGTTCATCCAGCGTCACATGCTCCTGCTTGAACAAAATATCCATACCAATCTTAATCGCGCCAAGCGCCGTAAACAAGTTCACGCGCATAAAATTCGCCAGGCTGAATTTCGCGTCCGGTGTGCGCACAAAGAGCGGTCTGCCCTCGGCAAATCCCGTCACATGCTCACCCGAAAAGTAACCGTATGCCAACAATCCGCCGCAATCCGCGTCGCCCTCAAGCGCCTTCCTGTAAAGCGTTCCGTACAACTCGTTCATATCGGTTTTCTGTCCCATTGCCTCTTGGAATTCTTTAAATAAATTCACCCACGCGTTCAAATCCGAAGTACAGTTATTGCAGTGCACCATTGCAACCAAACTGCCGTCCGGTGTCGTCACAAGGTCAAGCTCGTCATATGACCTCGACAAATCCTTCTCCAAAACCGCCATCGCAAATACGGAAGTTCCCGCGGAAATATTACCCGTTCTCTGCGCCACGCTGTTCGTCGCAACCATACCCGTGCCCGCGTCGCCCTCCGGCGGACACATCGGAATGCCCGCCTGCAGCGTGCCCGTCACATCAAGCAGCTTTGCACCCTCCTCTGTCAGCGTTCCTGCCTTGTCACCAGAAACAAGTACCTTCGGCATGATATCCGCAAGCTTCCAGCTATAATTTTTATCTGCAACAAGTTCATCGAACTGTGCAATCATTCTCTTATTAAAATCCTTTGTGTCAATATCTATCGGGAACATACCTGACGCCTCGCCAACACCGAGCACCTTTTCACCGCTCAATTTCCAGTGAATAAAACCTGCAAGCGTCGTAAAAAACGTAACACTGCCCACATGCTCCTCACCATTCAAAATCGCCTGATAGAGATGCGCAATGCTCCATCTTTGGGGAATGTGGTAGTTAAATAGGCTTGTAAGCTTTTCGCTTGCGTCCTGCGTAATCGTGTTTCTCCACGTCCGAAACGGCACCAGCAGCTCATCATTCTTATCAAATGCCATGTATCCATGCATCATGGCGCTGAACCCAAGAGAACCAAGTGTCTTAATTGAAGTATCATACTTTTCCTTCACCTGCTTTGCCAAATCCTGATAGCAGTCCTGAAGTCCCTTCCAAATCGCGTCAAGGCTATACGTCCAAATATTATTTACAAGCTGATTTTCCCAATCGTGATTTCCAATCGCAAGAACTTCATGGTTTTCATCAATGAGTACTGCCTTGATTCGGGTAGAGCCAAACTCAATGCCGAGTGCGGTTTTACCGTTTTCAATCGCATTTTTCGCGTCAAGTCCCATAAAATTTTAACCTCCTATTTGTTATATTTTTCACAAACATTTTGCCATTATGCACAAAATATCTGTCACACTCTGCCCCTATTATATCAACTATAGAAAATGAATGCAACAGCTTTTACCGCCAATTCAGCTTTTCTATTGCAAAATAGTTACTGTTCACTCCATTCCAGTAACAGGTAAAAATCCATGCAAAAATTGCAAAACGAACAAGTTCGTTGCGCAAATGGATTTTTACTCACAAGCGAAACGTTTTCTTACGGACCTCGCAATAAATGCGAAGTCCTGTCTGAACAGTAACGCTAAATATGCCATTAGCCAAAAGACGGCAAACACCAAAATCAGCAATACACATCTGTCTCCACATTCAGTTTCCCCTTGCGGGTTTCCCCCGAAATCCCTACAAACGCAAACCGTCCATATCCCCGTACCGACACCTTGTCCTTTGGCTTGAGCTGACCGCTGTTATTCTCATTCAGCCTGCCGTTCACAAACACCTTCTTCGCCCGAAACAGCTCCACGCTCTCACTGCGCGACAGATTGTACAACTTGGCAATCACACTGTCCGCCCGCGCTGCATTCACCTGAAACGTCTTCCGCTCCAGCCTCGTGACAGTGCTTTCGGGCGCCTGCACCGCAATCCCGCACCGCACACTCGTATGCCGTACCTTATCCAACGCCTCTATAATATAAGAGGACATCTTCTGCGTGCAAAACAAAAACGCATGCTTTCCCACAATCACAATATCCCCAAGCGTGGCGCGCTCAATCCCCAAATTCATCAGCGCCCCCAAATAATCCCTATGGGTCAGCTCCTCCCCAAACTTTTCAACAAGCGGTGCAATTTCCACACACGCAATCGGAAACGGCTCCTCATAGCCGCAAAGCGCCTCGTCCCCAAACCGCAACATTACCCGCTCGCACTCAGCCGTTCCGCCAAAAACCGTCACCGGAACATACGAAAGCTCCCGCTCCATCTGATAATAACAATTTAACTCCGCAAGCGACAAAAAGCCTGTAAACAAATACCGGCTGTCCGTATACGCCTTATTCGCAAGCTCCGCAAGCCGCTTTTTAAACAATATTTCATCAGCATCCATATCGCACCTCCCACGCCCAGCAAATCCTCTTCACGCTTTTTCCTCCAAAAATTCAATATAATCCCTGTCCCACATCAAAATCTTAAGCTTTCGTGCCGCCTCCGCAGCAGGCTTCGTGAAATATTGATTCGTCATCACCGCGCCTACCATTCTGTCATAATAATCACGGCCGGCATACGCCTCCTGCACTGCCTTCACACCCACCAGTCCCGTATACCGCTTACACTGCACCGCATACGTCACGCCGTCTTTTTCCGCCAAAATGTCAATGCCGTAATCCCCGCTCCCTTTCGTGACCTCCACCTCGATAAATCCGTTTGCCGCAAGCAAATCCGCGCAGTAATACTCAAACTCCAATCCCTCCATATGATCCAATGCATGTGCCCGCGCATTCCTGCGAAACCGCCCGCAAAGCACTGCCCCCACTGCCACGGTAAGCACAATTCCCACAAGTATGGCAGCAATCATTTCAATCGTATTCCCCGTCATTCCTTTGTTCCTCTCCCTAATACACACTCAGCCCCGGTAATTCATTTCCGTTCAACAACATCATATCACGCAAACACCAGTTCGCGCAACCTAATTTTTTTATTTTTTCCTGTTTTTCCAAAAACCTGTTTACAAACCTTCCAAATTGTTGTATAGTTTTTTCGTAACATATTATGTAAATTTATTCATGCAGAGTAGAATCGCGTGCGTTAAGTGCCTTGTGAACAGGGAGTTGTCACAGGGACGAAAAAGCCATGAAGCTTTGCCTTGGCAAGCTTTGCTTTGCGGTACGAGGTTCGCATCCCGCTGCTACATATTTTTGTGTAGTTTTCGGTCTCGCTGCATTAGTGGAGGCGTTTTTTTATGCAAAAAATCAAACAGTTCTATCTCGATTCTATGAACCAGCTCAAAATCACTCAAAACCTTGTCGTCTGCGGGCTTATGGCAGCGCTTGCCGTCGTATTAAGTTATGTTGCAAGCATTGATGTCGGTCCGTATATCCGTATTGGCTTTTCCGGTATCCCAAACCGCATCATTGAGTTTCTGTTCGGTCCCGTTGTCGGCTCAATTTTCGGCGGTATACTCGACATTTTGAAATACCTGATTAAACCGAGCGGTCCGTTTTTCTTCGGCTTTACCTTCGACGCAATGCTCGCGGGCGTAATTTACGGTTCTTTTCTATATAGAAAACCCGTAAAGCTATGGCGCATTGCAACCGCGGAGCTTGTTACCAAGCTGGTTGTCAACTGCTTTTTCAACACACTTTGGATTTCCATGCTCTACGGAAAAGGATTTTTTGTCCTTCTTCCCGCGCGGATTATCAAAAATGCGGTCATGCTTCCGCTTGACACGATGATTTTGTTCTTTGCGCTGACAATGCTGAAAAGAATTCCCTCACTGATTCACACAAAACGAAGTTGATTTGTACCCATTCTTGTGGATAACCAAAACCACAACATCTTGTGTTTTTCCGTTTTATCCACACTTGCTTTAGTGCACTAAAGATTTCAGTTACATAAGAACTTACAAACCCGTTTCACTTTTGTCTGAACACAAATTTAGACTTTTATCCACGAACAAAGTGTGGTAAGATAGTTCTATCGAATGATTTTAGGGAGTATTGATTGAAAAATCAAAGATTTTTCAATCGGCAAATTTGTGCAGAGGCACAAATTCGCAAGTACCGGCAAGAATAAGGGTTATTGATGAAGGAAAATGACAGCATAATTTTTCTACCGGAGGGATACAATGGAGTACAATTACAACCGAATATTGGAAGAAATCAGGCAGCTCGTAAACAAATCTGTTTTTGTTTGGCTTAGCTTTATAGCAGGAATGTCCTTATTGATCAGCATTTTATGCGCCCTAGATCTCCTTCCTACACAGGCTCTTTGGACACTTTTAGGAATGCTTCCTTCTGCTCTTGTACTAATACTTGTGGTTGCCTACTATCACAAAAAAGCAGGAGCTTTTGCGAAAAAACAGCAGATTGCGATGATGGCTTTTCATGCAAAAAAAGCAATTGACAACCTGCAGCAGGAATTTCCTGACACTTTTTTAAGTGATTGTCAGATTCGAATGCGCTATTTGGTCAAAAATGGAATTGACGTTGACAGTGCATTGAAACGGCTTGGTGGAAATATTGACGCATACAATCAGCTTGTACTCTCTTTCTTGGGAGAAAGCGATGAGCTTGAGGACGCACTTTTTGACCTGATGCAGCCTGATACACTTTTTCAATATGGCAGCAAGGCTCGCGCTTTGAGAATTAAGGCAAATGAGCTTGGGATTGCAAATCTCACTGACACTGCCTTTTTCCATGAAATAGAAGCTTATGCAGGCAGTTTGGATATTGTTCGCGCTAATTGGGAAAAGCTTTCCTTTGAGCTTGATGAGGTTTACGGCATCCTTTTTGAGTACATCAACTCACTAGGATTAGATAATCCGATGACCTTTAAGCGCTGGGGCGAACAGCTTCAGGAAGCATTTAACGCACTTGAAACCTATGATACCATAAAGGCAAAAAGGATTCTAAGCGAACTGATTAAATATCAGATTGATACGGACATCACCAATACTTTACAAAGCATTATTACAAATATCGATGAAATCATGGCAAACTGAATATTGAAATAAAGTAGGACAAAGAAAGGAGGCAAATTCAAAGTCTCCTTTTTTTATTATTTTTAATTTTTCTATCGTTTTTATTTTAATATAGGGTATAATGTATATATATTGCAGAAAATGGAGGTAATGGGAAAATATGAAAGGAAGAATACATTCACTGGAATCTTTTGGAACGGTTGACGGTCCGGGCGTGCGTTATGTTGTTTTTGTACAGGGCTGTCCGATGCGTTGTGCTTACTGTCACAATCCTGATACATGGGAAATGAATGCAGGAACGCTGATGGAGCCAGAGGAAATCCTTGAAAATTATGAGCGTAATAAGCCCTTTTATCGTGAAGGCGGTATCACCGTCACAGGTGGGGAACCGCTGATGCAGATAGACTTTTTGCTTGATCTTTTTACAAAGGCACGTGCGCGCGGCATTCACACCTGTCTTGATACTTCAGGCATTGCCTATAAGCCTGGCAACAATCCTGAATGGCTTGCAAAGCTTGACAAGCTCTGTGAGGTAACAAACCTTGTAATGCTCGATATCAAGCACATTGATCCCGAAAAGCACAAAGAACTTGTAAAACAGCCAAACGAAGGCATTCTTGCATTTGCCGAGTATCTTGACAAAAAAGGCGTAGATATGTGGATTCGTCACGTTGTTGTTCCTGGAATTACTGACAATCCCGATGATTTACACAGACTGGGTTATTTTATCGGAGGGCTGAAAAACCTCAAAGCGCTTGACGTGCTTCCTTACCATACAATGGGCAAGAAAAAATACAAAGAGCTCGGCATGGAATATCGTCTTGAAGGCGTCCCCGATATGGATAAAAGCAAGGTTCCCGAGTTAAAGCAATATATTCTCAACGGAATTAAAGAGCGACGCGGCATGCCTGTGAACGAAAATTAAATTTTTATGTATTTCTCCTTGTATTTGAAGGTATTTTATATTACAATATCTGTATTGACAAGTATTTATCAATTACTTTTCATGTGCGATTAGTTTGAAAAAACCATATATAGCAGTTTTTTCAAACGGCAAATTTGTGCTGATGCCCAAATTTGCGGGCTGTATACAGCATGTAGGATTAATATAATATAAGGAGGAAATTATTATGGCATACGTAATTTCAGATGCATGTGTCTGCTGTGGAGCATGTGAGGCTCAGTGCCCTGTAGGCGCAATCAGCATGGGGGATGGCAAGTTTGAAATCGACGCAGACAAGTGCATCGATTGCGGTTCCTGTGCAGGTGCCTGCCCCACAGGATCAATCTCTCAGGCATAATCAAATACAAAACATATTTCATGTGTAAAAAGACCACACCTTTCAACCATAAAAGTGTGGTCTTTTTATATCGCGCTATGTAATTATTGAAATTTTGCTTCCGGTGTTTTCTTAAACAGGCGAAATTCCTTTTTCGGCTTTGGTTCTTTTTCCTTATTTGCAAGGGGAAAGCTGATTGTTTTTGACTCTTTCGGAAGCTTTCCTTTTCCTCTGTATTGTCTTAAAAGCTCATCAATGCGTTTATAGTATTCTTCACTGCGCCTGTCTTCCTCCGACAATCTGTTGGTTTCACGCTCATCATCCCGCTCTTCCATTAACCGGAACTGATAATCCAGCTCCTTACATACATCGCCCTTAACCGTTTCTGAAATACGTTCCACAATCCTGTTAATCATCTCCTCATTGTTTGCCGCCACAGCTTCATTGACTAATTTTTGAAACAGATATTGGAGGCGCTGTGTCTGTTCTTCCGGCGCAGGTGTCTTAATTTCCGAAACCTCATTCTTTGATTTCATAATCGACTTTATGGACTTTATTTCTATCATATTTTTCTTTGCGTGTGAATCGGATTCACCATGCATTTCATCATGATGCTCTTCATCATGGCGACTCTCGCCGTACTCATTCTCCTCTGCATCCACCACAGATCTTGTAATCTTTGTAAGCTGTTTCTGTGCAAAGGGGTTGTCCGACAAAACTGCCTTAACTGCCTTAAGCTGCAAACCTTTGTCTTTTAAACCCTTAATCTTTAGAAATCTGTCAATATCCTCCTGTGTATAAATACGATGTCCCTGCGGATTTCTCTTAATCGGTAAATCAAGCTCTTCTTCCCAGTACCTCAGTACATGTGCCTCCACATGAACCTCTTTTGCAGCCTCGTTAATTAAGTATGTTTCTTTCACCATTTCTACTCTCCTTTCTAAAATGAAAAAGAGGGCATGTCCCATGTTCATGTCCTCTTTCGTAGTCTAATATGAATTCCTATGCTTATTTGCGAAAAACGCTGTCCTATGCGTTTTTCTAAACTTTGTAACCGTTTTACATTTGGAAACTCTTGGGCTGCGTCTTATGCAGCATTAGTGTTTCTTAATGTTTTATTTTGCAAGATTGGCAAACTGCGTATAGTCCGGCAGCCATGCCAAATTAATTGTGCCAATTGCGCCGTTTCTCTGCTTGGCAATAATAATCTCTGCCACATTTTTCCGTTCGCTGTCTTTATTATAGTAATCGTCACGGTAAATAAACATTACCACATCCGCATCCTGCTCAATTGCGCCCGACTCTCGAAGGTCAGAAAGCATCGGGCGGTGATCCGGACGCTGCTCCACGGCTCTTGAGAGCTGCGATAACGCTACTACAGGCACATGCAATTCACGTGCCAGTGCTTTTAACGATCTTGATATATCTGAAATTTCCTGCTGCCTGGACTCATTTTTTCCAGAGCCTGTCATCAACTGCAGATAATCAATTATAACCATCTCCAAATTGTGTTCCAGCTTAAATTTACGGCATTTTGAACGAAGCTCTCCAAAACTGATTCCTGGTGTATCATCAATTAAAAGCTTTGACTTTCCGATTGCATCAGCGCCCTCTATCAGGCGCTCCCACTCATCGTCTTTCATGTTTCCCGTACGAATTGACTGCGAATTAACCTTTGACTCCAATGAGAGCAGACGATTTACCAGCTGCTCCTTTGACATCTCCAAAGAAAAAATTGCAACTGCCTTATCTTCGTGAAGCGCCACATGCTGCGCAATATTTAACACAAACGCCGTTTTTCCCATGGAAGGACGTGCCGCAACCAAAATCAAATCCGAAGGCTGCAAGCCTGCCGTCTTATAATCCAAATCAAGAAATCCCGTCGCAATTCCTGTGACTGCTCCATGATTTTTGGAAGCCTCCTCAATCATGTTCATCGCATTCATAACAACCTGTCTGATTGGAACAAAATCACTGTTATTGCGGTTTTGTACAATGTCAAAAATACTCTTTTCGGAAGTTTCAAGAATCGCTTCCAGTGTATCATTTTGCGCGTAACAGCTGTTGGCAATTTCCTCGTTTACTCTGATTAGCTTTCGCAGCACGGATTTTTCCGCTACAATCTTTGCATAATATTTCACATTCGCAGATGTCGGTACTGCCGCCATTACATCTCTTATGTACTCTAAACTATAAATCTCAGGCGGCACGCCTTTTTCCTTGAGTCTTTGCTGCAGCGTGACTAAGTCAACCGGCTTTCCTTCATCATTGAGCTCAACCATTGCGTCAAAAAGGATGCCATACTGCTTTCCATAGAAGTCATCGCCGTTTATCTGATCACTCGCTATGGTAATGGCTTCTTTATCCATTAGCATGGAGCCGATAACCGACTGCTCCGCCTCAATGCTGTGAGGCAGGACTCTTTTTAAAACCGCCTCGTCCATTTCAGGCATGATAACCCTCCATTCCTACGCAGTTTTAAACCGCCGTGACGTGTACCTTAAGCTTTGCTGACACTTTGGGGTGAAGCTTTACTGTTACCTCGTGTGTTCCCTCTGTTTTAATCGCATCGGTAAGCTGTATCTTCTTTTTGTCGATTTCCTTGCCATACTGATCCGATACTCCTTTGGCAATTTCTTTGGAAGAAACAGATCCAAAGGTTTTTCCACCCTCGCCGCCTTTGATTTCAAGGTTTACTGTCATTTTCTCCAGCTCCTCCGCAAGCGCTTTTGCCGCTTCAAGCTGTTCCCTTGCAATCTTTTCCTTATTCTGATTTTGGAGTTTCAAGTTGTTCATATTTTCGCCTGTCGCTTCCACTCCAAGTTTTTTCGGAAGAATGAAATTCCTGGCATAGCCCTCCTTGAGCTCAACCAGCTCTCCCTTTTTACCCACCGATTTTACGTCCTCTAACAAAATTATCTTCATTGGTAATCCTCCATTCCTGCCTATATCGCGCCCTCTTCAAGCATTTCACTCACGGTCTGCTTAATAATCGCAACCGCCCGTTCAGGCGACACATCCTGTAGCTGCGCCCCCGCAATATTCATATGACCGCCGCCGCCAAGCCGCTCCATAATAACCTGTACATTTACCTCATCAATTGACCTTGCGGAAATGTAAATTTTTCCGTTGTATTCTGTTGCAACAAAGCTTGCTTTAATGCCATTGATGCCTAAAAGCTCGTTTGCCGCCTGTGCACCGATTTCCGTCGGACTCTCCAAGCCCTCCGTAGGACAGATTCCCATCGCATATGCATTTCTGTATATTTCAGCATTTCTGACCGTTTCAGCCTTTGCCTTGTACTCTGTAGCGCCATCCCGGAACATCTTGCGTACTCTTGTGACATCCGCACCGCATCTTCTCAAAAATGCTGCCGCCTCAAATGTTCGAACGCCCGTTTTTGCCGTATAATTATTGGTATCAACCATGATCCCCGAATAAATACAGTCTGCCTCGTTACTTTTCACCTTCACGCTTCCGCCTGCAATATATTGAAGAACCTCTGCAACCATCTCACAGGTACTGGACGCATACGGTTCCACGTATGACAGCGTAGCGTTTTCAATCACCTCAGAGCTCTGCCTGTGATGATCAAGCACCACTACGGTACGGCAGTTTTTAATCAGCTCGGGACATTCCGTAATACTTGGCTTATTCACATCAACTACCACAAGCACTGTACTGCTGTCTGAAAGTTCCAGTGCATCCGAACTGCTGATAATAAAATCTTCTTCATATGCATTTTTTTCTCTGACGAGCTCCACAAGAGGCTTCACGGAAGACGTAATGTCATTAATCACAATATAACACTTTTTATTAAGCGCTCTTGCCACACAACTAATACCCACCGCCGCGCCAAACGCATCCGCATCGGAAAGCCTGTGTCCCATAACAAGCACCTTATCCTTACTGCTGATAATTTCCTGAAGGGCATTTGCCTTTACTCTTGCTTTTACGCGTGTGCTCTTTTCAATCTGCTGACTCTTTCCTCCATAGTATATAATCGAATCCGGCGTTTTTACAACCGCCTGGTCACCGCCGCGCCCAAGCGCCAAATCAATTGCCGTACGGGCAAAATCACACTTTTGCGCATAAGTAGGCGCATCAAGCCCTACACCGATACTGACAGTCACTGCCATCTCATTTCCGATATTGACAGTCTTAACATCCTCGAGAAGATCAAATCGGGATTCCTTTAATGCATGCACCGCCGATTTTCTCATAATGACAAAATACTTGTCCTTCTCTGTTTTCCGCACAATACAGTCCAGCGCAAACAAATATTTGTTAATTCTTCTGTCAATCAGTGCCATTAGCAGCGACCGCCGCACATCCTCCACACTCTCAAGCGCCTCATCATAATTATCAATATAAATCATTCCGACCGCAAGACTTTGATCATCAATCTCCCTTAAGGCTCTCTTTAAATCCGTTTCATCATAGAGATATCCCGCGATGAGATATGCCTTATCTTCACTGGTTTCCAAAATCTGGCTGTTATCCAGCACCTCTTGTATCGATACCCGCTTTAACTTGAAATTATACTCACGTTCTTCAAACATGATATCCAATTCAAGCTCCTGCTCAAACCCCAGCTTTTCCTTCGTTACTGTAGGGAACACGGCGGAAATTGGTCTTCGCCATTCCTTATCCTTATGTATAATATGCCCAAATGCCTCATTCGTCCAAATAATCCTGCCTGTTTCATCCATCAGCACATACGCAAGGTCAAGCTCCTTCAAAAGCTTGCTCTGTACTTGCCCATACTGTGTGGCAAAGTCGATAAACTCATTCATAATAACAGGCTTACTGCGACACAACAGTATGCTTGTCACAATCAAATATACTACCAAAAAACCGGATACACATATTCCTGCCGAGATGTTTAAAAAATAAACTCCCACATTCACTACTGCCAGGAATACTCCCAGCAACAGGGTTGTTTGAAGGTATTCCTTCAAATGCCCTTTCAGTTTAATTTTTCTATTCATGTATAATACCTCCCGCGAACTTCTGCCGGGATTTTTCCTGATTTGTATTAAATTATATCTGTTGATACTATTTTAGTATAACATCAATTTAATCAAAGTTCCATAGCATATTTTGTCTTAATATACACATGTTTGCCAAAACCGCGGTTTTTACGCAGCAATGCGGAAAAGTCCCGGGCATGCAGCATATTTTACATATCACACACCACAAGGAAGTAATACAATATTTTTCAATATCTCTACAATTGTTTCCATATCCTCAATACACGCAAATTCATTTCTTCCATGATGCCCCTCTGATCCAGTGCATATGTTCGGACATAAAAGTCCCTCAAAAGATAGCCTAGCCCCATCAGTGCCTCCGCGGATGGGTGAAATCTTCGGCTCTACGCCTGCACGTTTCATCGCTTCAACTACATTGTCAACGATATGCATTTCCTTCTCAATCATCTCACGCATATTGCGATACTGCTCCTTGATTTCAAGCTCAAAAAGCTTTTCACCATATTTTTCATTCAGCTGCGCAACACAATCTTTAACAATCTGTTTCCTCTGTTCAAACAGCTCACTGTTGTGGTCGCGTATAATGAATTCTACTGTTGTATTCTCCACATTTCCCTCAATGCTGTCCACATGATAAAATCCCTCATACCCTTCTGTATTCTCAGGGCACTCGTCAGGAAGCATGGAAATAAATTCATATGCAAGCTTCACAGCATTTTTCATAATATTTTTCGCAGAACCCGGATGAACGCTTTTCCCTCTTACCATAAGCGTTGCCCCTGCCGCATTAAAGCACTCATAACTTATATCGCCAATCTCTCCGCCGTCAACCGTATATGCATAGTCAGCGCCAAAGCCGTCGATGTCAAAATACTCCACACCATTCCCAACCTCTTCATCCGGGGTGAAACCAATACATATTTTTCCGTGCTTTACCTCAGGATGCTTCAGAAAATATTCTGCCATTGCCATGATTTCTGCAACACCTGCTTTGTCATCACCGCCAAGCAGCGTATTTCCATCTGTAACAATCAGGCTCTTTCCTATGCATTCCTTCAGCATCGGAAATTCTGACACGCGTGTCACAATATTGCGTTCTTCATTGAGCACAATGTCCGTCCCATCATACTGCTTGACAATATGCGGTCTGACATCCGTCCCGCTCACTGCCTCGGACGTGTCAATATGTGCAATAAAGCCAATGGCTGGAACTCTCCTTTTAATAAGCAGATTGGGCGGGATTTCCGCATAGACATAACAGTGCTCCTCATCGTAACGCACATTAGATGCCCCCATTTCCAAAAGTTCATCCCGTAAAAGACACGCCAAATTTCTCTGCTTTTCCGTAGAAGGGGTTTTGTCGGAATATTTCTCAAGAGATTGGGTATCTATTTTTACATAGCGCAAAAAATTTTCAATAACTGTGGAATACTTCTGATCTTCCATATTTGCCGCTCCTCCTCTATTTACAACTTAAAATGATGAAAAAAACCAATGAACAGTGATATGCGTTCATTGGTTTCTCTTTTTTTGTCTTAATCAATCGTGTAAGGCATAAGCGCTAAGTGACGTGCACGCTTAATTGCTACTGTAAGAGCTCTCTGATGCTTTGCACAGTTGCCTGTAATTCTTCTCGGAAGAATTTTACCCCTCTCAGATACATATCTCTTTAACTTTGCCGTATCCTTATAATCAATTACATTGTCCTTGCCGCAAAATACGCAAACTTTTTTTCTTCTACGAATACCGCCTCTTCTCTTCATCGGAGAATCAGTCTTCTCAGTTTTATTAAAAGCCATGATAAAGCCTCCTATCTTTAAAATCTCAAATCATTCAGGATTAGTTAAACGGTAATTCCTCGTCTATTCCGTCCGGAATATTCATAAAACCGTCTCCTGCCGCCATCGGTGCAGGCTGGCTGCTGTTTCCGCCGCCATAGTTTCCGTCAAAACTGCCAGTACTATTACCGCTACTGTTTTTGCTCTCCGCAAACTCCTGATCTTCAACAACAACGTCTGTGGTATAAACTTTTACGCCGTCCTTATTGGTATAGCTTCCGGTCTGAATACGACCTGTCACGGCAATCTTCGTACCCTTGCGCAGATACCGTTCTGCAAATTCTCCCGACTTGCCAAACGCAACACACGAAATAAAATCCGCTGTGCTGTCATCACCGCTGCGGTTAAACCGTCTGTCAACCGCAAGCGTATATCTTGCAATTGCCATCTGATTATCGCCTTGTGTATATCTTACCTCAGGATCTCTTGTTAAGCGTCCCATTAAAATTACTTTATTCATATTTTAAGTTCTCCCACGATACGCAGTCCTATCTGCGTACTTTCTATTCCTCGTCCTGTCTAACGCACAAATATCTGACAACATTCTCGTTGAGACGAATTCTTGACTCAACTTCAGCCGGAACATTTGCTTCGCCATCAAACTGAATGAAATAGTAGAAAGCTTCCTTCATCTTACGTACTTCGTAAGCAAGTCTCTTCTTACCCCACTCGTCAACGTTTGTGATTGTACCGCCATGTCTTGTAATCATGTTTTTCACTTTCTCGACGGTAGCTGCTCTGTCATCGTCCTCAAGCTTCGCGCTGACAACAACGGCTAATTCATATTTGTTCATCTTGTTACCTCCTTTTGGTCTCTGGCCTTTCCCCTCTTCAGAAAAGCAAGGATTTTTTATATATCACGAAAATTTATGATACCATAGCTTGTATTATTTTGCAAGTCTTTACCAATATTTTCTTACATATTTTCTTACAATTTTTCTGGTCAATGCTCCTGTTGACGCTTTGACAATTGCTTTGTGCTCTTCTCGACCTGTCGGCGCGCAAGCATAATCTGATGTCCGCAGCCTGTGCATTTCAGCCGGAAATCCGCACCGACGCGCAGAATTTCCCAGTCAAAGCTGCCGCACGGGTGCTTTTTTTTCAGTTTCACAATGTCCCCTACTTCATATTCCATTACAACACCCTCCATTCCCGCGCGCACTGTGAAAAAAATTCTTTTTCACAGTTACCTCTTTTCCTCATTGACTTTGCCCCATATCTCATCATACTGCCCGTACATTTTCTGCACTTCGTTTTCCAATGTATAATAATGTCCGATATACGGAATCAGCAGTATCAAGAGCAGCGCCATTAACGCCAAAACCGGTATGTACTCCGCAATGCAATAAATCGCCAATGCAATCGTTGTCAAAACCGCAAACGTCACTGTAACGATTAAATGAATCAGACGCTCGTGCTGAAAAAATGACACTTGTGTCAGGTGCTCCTGCAAAATCAGCTCCCAATCCGCGTCCGTTGGCGGGTTTGCCAAAAGCGTGTCAATCCGCCTGCGATAGCCTACAATTCGTTCCTTCATTTCTGAAACCGCGCTCCTTTTACGCACATAAAATGCGCTCTCAAATCTTAATCTGTGAAAACACTTCCCCAATACTGTCGGTAATCACCAAATTCGCCATCGTGTCGCGCGCCGTCGGCGTCTTGTTAATCAGCACAAGCTTATTGCCGCGGTAGTAGTCAATCAGCCCCGCCGCAGGATACACCGCAAGGGACGTTCCGCCGATAATCAGCATATCCGCCTCGCTGATTGCCCGCACTGCGCCCGACAGCGTATTTTGGTCAAGTCCTTCCTCATAAAGCACCACGTCCGGTTTAATCCTTCCGCCGCACTCGCAAGTGGGGACTCCTGTGGAATTTAAAATCGCGTCAATATCATGGAATTTGTGACATTTTTCACAATAATTTCTTAACACGCTGCCGTGCAGCTCAAAAACCGTTTTGCTCCCCGCCGACTGGTGAAGTCCGTCGATATTCTGCGTCACAACCGCTGTCAGCTTTCCGGCTTCCTCAAGCTTTGCAAGCGCAATATGCGCCGCATTGGGCTTCGCGTCGGTAAACAGCATTTTGTCCCTGTAAAAGCGGAAAAACTCATCCGGTCTTTCTACATAGAAGGTATGGCTCAAAATGGTTTCAGGCGGATAGTCATATTTCTGATTATAAAGTCCGTCCACACTTCGAAAATCAGGAATACCGCTTTCCGTCGAAACACCCGCACCTCCAAAAAACACAATCCGCTCGCTCTCGTCAATCATTTTCTGCAGTTTTTCAATTCCCTCATTCATTTCGCAAAAACCTCCATTCCCAAAATATAATCTTTTTATCTAATATTCTTTATAAGAAATATTAAGGTCAACGCCCGTATTGATTCCTGCTACCGTTCCCTTTTCCGTGTACTGCCAAATTCCTACTTCATACGGCATATACATATAATCATCATAAAAAGCATACCACTTTTCATAATCATTGAGCCGTGTCATATCCAGCAGCTTCGTGAAACATTTCACATTACCATAAATCATCGGCGTATAGCCCGCTGCCTTGATTTTATCGCAAAATGCAATCGCAATGTCCGTGCGGTCTTTCTGCGAAAGCTCATTTGCCCTGCCATCATCGTTGACAATCATTTCCACGTCAAACACAATCGGGTAGGACACATTATAGTCCTTAATGTTATCAAGCACATAATCCGCCTCCTCAACTGCCTCCTCAACGGTTATTGCCTGCGTGAAGAAATAGACGCCCGTCTTAATTCCCGCTGCATCTGCACCGCGCATATTTTGGTCAAAATACTCGTCAAGCACCAGCTTCCCCGAACCGTATCCACGCAGTCCAAGCCGCACAAAGGCATACTCCACACCGTCCGATGCCACCGCTGTCCAGTCAATGTCGCCCTGATACTTCGACACGTCGATCCCCTTGTGTGAAACAACCGTGCCGTTTTCTATGTACTGCATCTCTCCATCGTCCGTTTCCACGAAATTTTCCTCTAAGTAATTGTGCTTTTTCACTCCGTCAAGAACAGGCGCAAACACATACTCGTCTTTATCGGCGTAAATCAGATTTTCCGGAAAAAACGAACGCAGCATTTTCAGAGGGCTGCCGTCTTCCGCCATGACAAGCTCTTTCATGCGCTCCTTAATCGACGCTTCCAGCTCATCTTCCTTGTCTTGAAGCAGCGCGCTGATGTCAATTGCATTTTCGCCGTCTCCCATAACTTCGACATACTCTTTTGATGTCGTATCTGTGTCCGCCTCCGGCACCTCCAAACTGTCGGAATTTGCAGGCTCTGCCGCCTCAAGCTGCGCAATCCGCGCCTCATATTCTGCGACAAGCGCTCCTCTCTCCTGATTTCCCTGCACATACCCTATTCCAAACACTGCCGCAAGCGTTGCGGATATTACTGTTGTAATCAAAAGCAGTACGGTAATAACCATGTTGCCGCCTCTGCCCTGCCGTGGCATACGCCTCCTTTGTTTCATAGTATCCATTATTTATACCCTTTCCGAATTAACAATCCTAATTTATGCTATTTTCCTTTTCAGTTTACACTAAAACGCCATGCTGCGCAACTACTATAAATTGGCTAAAGAAGCAAATCGGGCGCATGAAAAAATTGAGTGCCAGCGCACTCGATTGCAAAAAGCTTCGCTTTTTGTTTCAATGATTTACGCTGTTGCATTTTCCTATAAAATAAAAAAACCGCCGGAGGTGTTCCCCGACGGTTTTACGAAATTCATTCATTTTTAATAAGAAGACCTTAATTCAACCCCACATCTGCCCAGCTTGAAGCGCCAATATACGGCAGTGCAAAGTTCGCATACGTCGGGTCAGCGGTATCCATAAATTTGAACATATTAAACGATACCTTCGGCGCTCCGCCGGCGTCCCTGATACCAACTGCCATACCGTCATTTGCAACCTCAGACGCGTGGTCAATCTGCCTGTGAATGACAATTCCTTCAATAAACGGATTTGATGCAGCCAGCTTATATCCGTACTGCATTGCCGCCGCCTGAATATTTTGGTCTGTCGGCAGGCTCGGATTTGCCGATGTAAAGCCCATTTCCGAAATCAGAATATGACGCACTGCGCCGCTTGGCGCAAGCAAGAACGGCTGAGCCATATGGTTCGTAACAACCTCTAAGTTTGTCGGATTTACCATTCTTGTATCATCTGAATGAACAACAAGATTTCTCATTCCGGAATATCCGGGCGGTAAATTCCAAAACTGGCAGTTAAACAACGGAACCGGGTGCGGGTGGATTGATAATCCCCAGTCAATATTTCCGGTCGCACTAATCGCCTGTGCGAAATGGTCTAAAACGTCCCTTCCCTTATATGCAAGCGTGTTCGCGTCTGTATGCGTCCAACGCTGGTCAATATTGATGAATACTCTTGCGCCTGCATTCTGACTCTTGATTGCATTATAGCAAAGTCTGAACTCTTTTGCATAATACTCCAAGAACTGTTGTTCTCCCATGTTGCCCGCGTAATGCCACGGCGAATTGTTATTGATTTCATTACCGATAATCCAAGAGTGAATGGTTCCATTGCCGCCTGAATATCTGTTTGCAAGAAACGACATCAGCGCCGCAATTTTCTCTGCGCCCGCCTGCTCCGACACGTTCATCGCATAGCAGTTCTTGCCCGGCACGCGTCCCAAAGGCGCAATCGTATCCGCCGTTGCAGGGTTAAAGGAGTTCTTGATAATCATAACCACGTTGCAGCCTTCGTTTGCAAATTTTTTGCAAACAATATCGTACTCACTGACAACACTAGAATTAAAGCTATATGATTTACCATTATAAGTATAGTTCGTTCCACCACCTGCTAAAAATCTGCTAATGTCAAGCTCATAAGCAGCAAAACCTGCGCCAAGCGCAGACAAATCCGTACTATACCGCCAATCTGCCGTCAGTCCCTTTTTGCTTCTCACCGGATAGCCTGTTGCCTTCGCTGCAACTGCTTCCGGATTTGTGATGTACGACTCATTGCTGACCGGAACAAATACACCGTTTTCCAAAACCGCTACTACAAAGCGCGAATACAATTTGGAATTTGCCGTATTAAAATCAAGCGATGTCGTAAATGTTGCAGCCTCTGCTGCCGGAGCCGCCGCGCAGTAATTCTGACGCGCGCCGATTCCTTCTTCGTATGGCTTCAATTCGAACAAGTAATACATTCCGTCCGCCGCCTGTGCCGGCGCGCCTGATACCGTCACAGTTACATCCTTACCTGCGATAACGCAATTGTTTATCGTCAATGTAACGTTTGCCGCAAATGCCATTGCCGGAATACATACCGCCAAAAGCATTGCAAGCAGAAATGCTGACACCCACCGTTTTGTTTTTTTAGTCCCCCGTTCTTTTTGCATAAAACACCTCTTTCTTGTTTTGTAATCTGCACCTTACACAGATTCATGTTGTATTAACTTATACTGTACATTATATCATGTCTAAACAATCCAGACAATGCATTGTAAACATAAGAACTGATATAAAAAGCATCCATGCAAAAAAGCCGTTACTCTGCGTTTTTAATCACAAAGTAACGGCTTTTATTCATTTACAATTAGATTGCCTCATGGAATGTACGAGAGATAACATCTGCCTGCTGCTCCGGTGTCAACTTGATGAAGTTAACAGCGTAGCCAGAAACACGAATTGTAAGCTGAGGATAATTCTCAGGATGCTTCTGTGCATCTAACAGTGTGTCTCTGTTCAATACGTTAACATTAAGGTGGTGTCCACCCTTTGTAGCATAACCGTCTAATAAAGATACTAAGTTATCAACCTGTGCTGCGTTGTCCATTTTTCATACCTCCTAAAATTTTATGAAATCTGCTATGTTTGCAAGCCTGTATAAACACAGGCATGCATGTAAGGATTTGATACTCTAAGACAGCGTTTGAATCGAATTGATTCAATTTACTGCCTTAGAATACGCCTCCCTAAATTTTATTCTTTATCTAACCCTTCATGCAATGTCGGAACACTGCACGCCATCGGATTAGCGGAACAGTCTGTACATCCGAGTGTTTCAACCTCTTTTGTAGAAGAACCTTCGTCGACATTCACATTGAAATGTCCCACAGCCTTATCTTTGGAAAATCCGGCATCAAGCTGTGCCACAAGGTCATCAATCATTGATTTCTCGTCCATTGATTACACCTATTCCTTTCTGTTTTGTACTCTAAACAATTCAACCGAATTACTTGCTCAAATCCAACTCAATATCTCCTGAGAAAACTTTTGCTTCCTTACCAAGAGCGTTCGGGATAATTGTAAAGGTATTTGAGATACCATCCTGTGCATCTTTGAACGGAAGCTTTGATACAGATGACAGTGAAGCGACTGCACCATGTGTATCACGTCCGTGCATCGGGTTTGCACCAGGAGCAAACGGCTGTCCTTTCTTACGTCCGTCAGGTGTGTTACCTGTAGCCTTACCATAAGTTACGTTAGACGTAATTGTAAGGATTGAAGTTGTAGGAACACCATTTCTGTAGGTGTGATGTCTTCTGATTGCTGTCATGAATCTGTGAACGATGTCCTGTGCAATCAGGTCAACTCTGTCATCATCATTACCATATTTCGGGAACTCGCCTGTTGTCTCGAAATCAACGATAATGCCGTCCTCGTCACGAATCGGTTTTACCTTTGCATACTTAATTGCTGATAATGAGTCAGCAACGATAGAAAGACCTGCAACACCTGTTGCGAAATATCTCTTAACATCTCTGTCATGAAGAGCCATCTGTGCTCTCTCATAGCAGTACTTGTCATGCATATAGTGGATGATGTTCAATGTATTTACATATACATCTGCCTGCCACTCCATCATATCCATGAATTTTGCGAATACATCATCATAGTCAAGCACATCGCCGACAACCGGACGATACTTCGGTCCAACCTGCTTCTTTGTTACTTCGTCCACACCGCCATTTAACGCGTAGAGCAAACACTTTGCAAGGTTTGCACGAGCGCCGAAGAACTGCATCTCCTTACCAACTACCATTGAAGATACGCAGCAAGCGATTGCATAGTCGTCACCGTGTGTTACTCTCATAAGGTCATCATTCTCATACTGGATTGAAGAAGTCTGGATAGACATCTTTGCACAGTATTTCTTCCAGTTCTCAGGAAGTCTTGTAGACCAAAGAACTGTTAAGTTGGGCTCAGGGCTGGGTCCAAGGTTCTCCAATGTGTGCAGATAACGGAATGACATCTTTGTTACCAAAGGACGTCCGTCAACGCCAACACCGCCAAGTGACTCTGTTACCCAAACCGGATCGCCTGCGAAAATCTGATTGTACTCAGGTGTACGTGCAAACTTCACAAGACGAAGCTTCATAATGAAGTGGTCAACGAACTCCTGAATCTGCTCCTCTGTAAATGTGCCGTTCTTTAAATCTCTCTGTGCATAAATATCAAGGAATGTAGAAGTACGTCCAAGTGACATTGCCGCACCGTTCTGCTCCTTTACTGCGCAAAGGTATCCGAAGTAAGTAGCCTGGATTGCTTCCTGTACGTTTGTAGCCGGCTTAGAAATATCGCAGCCGTAAGAAGCAGCCATTTCCTTCATCATCTTAAGCGCTACCATCTGCTCTGAAAGCTCCTCACGAAGACGGATAACGTCATCTGTCATAACGCGTCCTGTAGAATCCTTCTGAGCCTGCTTATCCTCGATTAATCTGTCAATACCGTAAAGAGCAACTCTTCTGTAATCGCCGATGATACGTCCGCGTCCGTAAGCATCAGGAAGACCTGTAATAATGTGTGATGAACGGCAAGCTCTCATTTCCTGATTGTAAGCGTCGAAGCAGCCTGCATTGTGTGTCTTTCTGTGTGTTGAGAAGAACTCACTCACCTCAGGATCTACTTCGTATCCGTTGTCAGCGCAAGCCTTCTCTGCCATTCTGATACCGCCGTAAGGCTGTAAAGAACGCTTGAACGGCTTATCTGTCTGGAAACCAACGATTGTTTCCTTGCTCTTGTCAAGGTATCCCGGTCCGTGAGAAGTAATTGTAGAGATAACCTTTGTGTCCATATCCAATACGCCGCCGGCCTCTCTCTCTTTCTTCTGAAGATCAAGTACCATGTCCCATAAATCCTTTGTGTTCTGCGTAGGTGCAGCTAAGAAAGCTTCATCTCCGTCATACGGCTCGTAGTTCCTCTGAATGAAGTCACGTACGTTAATTTCGCTGTCCCATTTTCCACCTACAAAATCTGTCCATTCTGGTCTCATTTTGCAAAGCCTCCTAAATATAATTTAATTTTTTATGCGGCATTCACACCGCTGGTTACTGAAATTGCGAATGTTATTACCAAAGTAGTATTGACTATTTTTTGTCTAACATTCTTAACTGTATTATAGCCTTAATTTTGTATACACGTCAATATTATTCTTTGTACTTTTTCATGTACAGCGTGGGTAAAATTATGAATTTTTTGTTAAAATTTACTAAAGGGTTGAAAGTCGGGTGAATTTGTATTATCATGGTTAGTAGTATTGCGTTTTAACCGAGTGCTTTTTCCTTTAATTTTGAATATTGTAGCAAATTTGATGTCATATACTCTGCCATCATATCCCGTATAGTCCGCTTTATACCACGTTTCTTTGTTTACCCATTTTGATTGGTTTCCTTTTGATGACTGTCGTTCGTTTGTCTTATTGTCCTGTTCAAATTTTATCTCTCATCCTTGGGAAACAGCGGCTTTCCAAAAATGCCTCATACTGTTCAAATGACGGTTTTTCGTTTCTGCCGAATGCCCGGAATGTATAGTCGTTTGTGTAGTTGCATATTTTCACTGTTCTTTCCCGTTCGTTTACGTCGATGGTTGTGCATAAATTATTATAATACATATATGACAGCCGCATAGGATATGTTTGCGCCGGTATTTTCAACGCTTCGTGTTCTGCCTGTGTCAGCTTTAATTTTTTTCGGACCGCTTTCAGTTCAGTTCCGTTTAGGCTGTCTGATACTGCAAATGATTTCTGTTTCACGCCGCATCCCCCCTTCATCAGGATATATCGTTTTTATGCTTTATCAAAAATATCCCCCTCAAAATAAGGGTTTGTCAATAATATTAAATTTCTGTTAAAAATTCTACAAAGCTTGATAATTTTTCAAAGATGTACGATAATGAATGGTAGCGTAAATCGTAATCTCTAAATTTTAACAAAATAGAAATCAGGAGGATTTTATCATGGCACAAATAACAAAGGATATGACAATCGGCGAAATTTTAAGGACAACCCCTGACGTGGCTCCCATTCTGATGAATGCGGGAATGCACTGTCTTGGCTGCCCTTCCGCGCAGGGCGAGTCTTTGGAGGAAGCGGCGATGGTTCACGGGCTTGATATTGACAGTCTTATGGAAGAGATTGGGAAGCTTGCGTAAATGGAAATTAAGCCATAATAAGGAAAAACGGGAAAATTACCGTAAGGTGTATTCTCCCGTTTTTTTATTATACCCATACACTTTTTCCACTTCAAAAATTTGTGATGTGTTACATAACAAATGGCATCTTGACTTAAATTCTATATGAAAAAAGCCTAATGCTGCAATCATAAACAGCATTAGACTCTCTATCTCCATGATACGAATTGATATATCTCCCGTTACACCTTCGCCAGCACTTGCACTGCCTTATCCTTTATTACTGCCTCAAAATGCTCCTCCATATACGCCTCGCTTGCAGCCGCGAACTTCTCGGGACTTCCGTACTCGGAAAGCATGTTGCAAATCTTGTTAAATTCCTCAGGTGTGTGGTCAGACTGGGTTACAACAAGAACATAATTCCCGAGCTTTTCATTTTTATACAACGAATTTCTGCCGGCATAATGTCCGTCCAGCACATGTGCCAAACGTGTCACCTGGTTTAAACTGTCAAACGCGTATAAGCGCGTCAAGTCAATGCCCTGTATTGTCTTTGCGGTACTGTTGTCTTTGTTTTGGCTATTCTGTCTGCTGTTCTGTTTTCCCAAATCCGAAAGCGCATCCATTGTGTTTGCAATAGTATCCGCAATGGAACCGTCATGGATTTTCCGGAATAAATCCAGTACATCATCGGCTCCGTCGGAAATACTCTGCAGCACGCCGCTAAGTGTATCATCATACTCCTCATCATCGTCATCGGTGGCAGAGGGCGCAAACTTGGAAAAACGTGTGTCAAGCTCCTCAGGATCCTCGACCTTTGTAATCACAAGAACAATGCACTCAGAATTAAGAGGAATCGCCTCTATCATAAGAGGAATATCATCCGCATCAAAACCAAATTCATAGGATGCCTGCTGCATCATGTCCCTGAACAGGTTTTTCGCTTTCTCTGTTCCGTATGCAAGTTCACTTATTTTTAATTCACGATCCGCCAAGTCTGCTTTGGTCAGCGTACAACGGATCTGATGATCATTTACTTTTTCAATCTTCATAATTTTCCCCCATTCTTGCTCAGTAACTGCGCATCCCCCCGGAGGGTTATAGTAAATGGCAATCCTGTCTGTCGTTTACTATACCTTCACTAAAACCAAGAATTATTACAAATTTTGTCGTGACGAATCTCGTCGTGACGAATCTCGTCATATTGACTGTTAAACTTTCACCTATATTATAATGTAAAGAAAGCCCAAGTCAATAGTATAAAACGACTGTTTTTAAAAAATTTATATTATCTTTTTGTTTATATCGTATCAAATGTCAAAATAACATACGTTATTGGTCAAAAATCATATTAATTATTACATTTCGGGCAAATTATTACATTTCAGCCTGCATAAATTTTTGTTTTATGCTAATAATTTACTTGTAAGATGTCCCTGCGACAAAACCGTACAGGAAAGGAAGGTTTTTAGCAGAAAGCGGTGTAATACATGATTGCAGAATTATTTCAGAATATGCGTACAGGCTGATTTTTATTTCATTGTCTTATTAGCTTGTGCAAATTGACTAAAAATATTTTGCCAATACTTTGTACGTTTATTATCCATATTACTAATATATTATACAACACATTTCTGACAATAGGTACATGTTTCAGGCATCTTTTTTCAAATTTTTAATTTTTTATATATCACACAAAGCTTTTGGACTTTGGCTGAATCATACAAGAACAAAACTCCGATATAACCCCCTCTTTATCGGCATATCTGAAAGCATATAATTCACTTACATCTTATCATATGCAGAAAAAAAATGATAGGAGCTTTTTTCAAGTAAATAATGGGAAAATTTTTCCCAAAGAAAAATCATTTCTGCATAAGTAAGCGTTTCAGTGAATATATTAAAGTCCCGAAATCTATCAGAAAAATTAAAAATCAGAGAAAAAATCAAAAACAGCAACTTTTTGTGTACGAAACAGCAATAATTTGCTATAATGAGAACGATTGGAGGTATCCGGATGAAAAAAAGGATTATTTTGGTACTTGTGCCGATCGTTCTCATTCTTTTGATTGTGGCGGTGGCATTTGGGGGAAAACTTTTGGAGCGGTTCTCATACTCAAGAGAGCACGCTGACTTAAACGAGTATTTCAGTCTTACAGAGGACAGTGATAGTGCGATTGTCCTTCAGGATGAGATTTTGGAGGATAAGGCAAAATTTGTGCATGGCACGCATTATTTTACGCTCTCAACGGTTGAGAAGTACTTTACCGACCGCTTTTATGTCAACCCGGACGAAAAGGTGCTGCTTTTTACGACCGACACTGACGTAATTCGCGTTAATATCGGGGAAAGCAGCAATACAATGTATGTTTCTGATGTGCCGCAGGAGATCGGTTCAACCGATCCGAATTATATGGCGGCTTTCTATGATGGTGATGTCCTTTATATCGGGGCAGGCTATTTGGAAAAATTTGTAAATTTTGAATATTACGGATTTACGGAGCCTGAACATATACAAGTCTATACGCAGTGGGACGAGTACACTTCGGCGAGGCTTACAAAAAAGACTGCCGTGCGCTATCAGGGAGGCATTAAGAGCCCGATTTTACAGGAGCTTCCGGCGGGCGCGCAGGTGATTATTTTGGAGGAAATGGAAAACTGGTCGAAGGTTAAGACGGAAAGCTCCATTATTGGATATGTTGAGAATAAACGTTTGACGGACAAGACCGTATCGCAGAGGATGTGCGGCACGGATTTTCAGGAGATTGTATACAACAATGTGAAAAAGGAGGGTATGGTAAATCTTGCCTTTCATCAGGTATTTGAGGAGGTTGACGGCAATTACCTTGCAAAGGCACTAAGCTCTACGAAAGCGGTTAACGTTGTATCACCGACATGGTTTCGTCTGTTGGATAATGACGGCGGCATTTCCAGTCTGGCAAACGCGTCCTATGTGTCAAAGGCACATGAGCTTGGTGTGGATGTTTGGGCGCTTGTGACAGATGTGGACAGTACCAATTTATATGGCGTTACCATTGACTTTGACGCGCTTTTGTCTTCGTCGGACAAGCGCAGGGTTTTGATAAACGCGCTGATGAATGAGGTGGATACTTACGGACTTGATGGTATTAACATTGATTTTGAGAAGGTGAAAAGCTCTGCGGGAACGCATTTTGTGCAGTTTTTGCGGGAGCTTTCGATAGAAACGCGCAAGCGCGGCGTGGTGCTGTCGGTGGACAATTATGTGCCAAGCGAGTATACGGCGCATTATAATCGGAAAGAACAGGGCATTGTGGCGGACTATATTATTATTATGGGATATGATGAGCACTATGTGGGCGGCGGCGTTGCCGGTTCAAATGCGTCAATTCAATTTGTGGAGGACGGCATTGTCAACACGAAGGAGGTTGTGCCTGCAGAAAAGATTATCAACGCTATTCCGTTCTATACAAGGATTTGGGAAACGGGACCGAACGGGCTTACGGCTTCCACGATTGCGATGTCGGCAGAACCGTCGTGGATTGCACAGAACGGCGTTACGCCCGGGTGGTCAGATGAATTTTGTCAGAATTACGCCGAATACCAGTCGGGGGATACGCTTTACCAATGCTGGTTAGAAGATGCGGATTCCATACGGGTGAAGCTTCAGGTGATGCAAAGTCAGGGTATTAAGGGCGTTGCAAGCTGGAAGCTTGGACTGGAGGACAGTGCAGTTTGGGATGTGATTGCGGAGTATGTAGGGCAAATCGAGTAGGGGAATGTCCTTCTCCACTACTCGCCGCGCGACCCGTGCGCCGCACTAGCGGCATATTTCATCTGCATGGGACTGCGCATAAAGAAAATGGGGCTGATGCCCCATTTTTTTAATCGCCAAAACTGATACCAAGCATTTTTGCTTCCTTGATAATATCCGATTCGGGATCAACCATCTTGAGTTTTCCTGCCACTTCCTCAAGCGGTACTTTTACGATTTCCCTATTGCGGTAACCTACCATGAATCCGTATTGTTTTTTCATTATCAGCCTTGCTGCTTCCGCACCTAAACGGCTTGCAAAAACTCTGTCATATGAATCAGGGCCGCCGCCGCGCTGTGTGTGTCCCGGAACGGTAACGCGCACCTCTAAGCCGCTCTTTTTCGTAATCTTCTCCGCAATTTCATAAGAAACACTGGGATATTTGTATTCTGACATATATTTCTTAAAATCTTTCTTGGAAAGCGCCGCAACTTCCTTGGATATGGCACCCTCTGCTACCGCAAGAATTGTGAAGCTGCTTCCTCTCTCAGAACGCTTTTTAATTGCGTCTATAATCTTATTAATATCGTACGGGATTTCTGGAATGAGGATAATGTCCGCACCGCCCGCCATACCTGCGTTCAGCGTCAGATAACCTACCTTGTGTCCCATAACCTCAACGATAAATACTCTGCCGTGCGATGCCGCGGTCGTGTGGATTTGGTCGATACACTGCGTTGCGATGTCAACCGCGCTTTGGAAACCGAACGTCATATCCGTTCCCCAAAGATCGTTGTCGATGGTCTTAGGCAGCGTTACCACATTTAAGCCTTCCTCACGAAGGAGATTTGCCGTTTTGTGGGTACCGTTTCCGCCAAGCACTACAAGACAGTCAAGATTAAGCTTGTAATAATTGTGTTTCATTGCTTCAACCTTGTCCAAACCGTTCTCATCCGGATCGCGCATGGTCTTAAACGGCATACGGGAACTGCCGAGAATCGTTCCGCCCTTTGTCAATATTCCCGAAAAGTCAGAGCTTGCAAGCATTCTGTACTTTCCATAAATCAATCCCTTATAGCCCTCCAAAAAGCCGAACAGCTCCACCTGCTCACCGGAATTAAACAATGTTTTTGCCACGCCGCGCATTGCAGCATTCAATGCCTGACAGTCGCCGCCGCTTGTCAACATACCTATTCTTATCATGGAAACCTCCTTTTTCGCAAAAATGTTTGCGGTTTATTTTCATTCACTCCTTCTTGTATTATAATCCCTTTTTCAGATACGAACAACTTTTTCAAGAAAGCTTTTTTAATGTTTGTATATTTTTCACAAAAAATCGTGGCAATTTCCTATATTGCAAAAAGCCTGCAGTCATATCATTTCTGATATTCCACAGGCTTTTTCATTCGTCATATCTCTTTAAAAATTGCTTACCGTATCATTGGAAACCGCATCGGTAAACGCACCGGCATTCTGCATATAGCCGATTTGTGCAACGCGATTGACATTTCTTTGTTCTCTTGTAATTGAAATGATTGTCGGCACCGCACCGACAGCAACGAATAGAAGCTGTTGTAAAAAGGATGCGATATAATCTCCCATTCCGTCCAGTTCCGCAATCAGTGTTGGAACAGCCTGGAAAGACTCAAAAATCCCTACCTCATAGTCATAGTATTCCTTCATTGCCTTGGAGATTTCAATCGCCCAATCAAGGCGGTTTCCGAAATAGGTCATGCCGATCATAATCACGCAGGAGATAATAATGCCGACTACTGTCAGCTTTCCACCGAGCTTATCAAAGCCTTTGAGCGTACAGAACGCCATTACGATTCCCGAGAGCGCTGCCACATAGCCGAGCATACCTAAGAGGACAATACATGCCACGCCAATCAGGGAACCGATAAGCGCACCTATAATTCCGCCAATGATGTTGACATTTTTCTGCTGCCGCTTCTGCGCCTTGACCTCGTTTTCACTCTTTGCCTTTGCGGCACAGTTTGCGCAGAGATGCAGCCTGGCTGTTTCCAGCATAAACCCTACGGTCTGCGTAGAAACGCCGCAAGTCTGACAGCATGGTGTAAAGCCCCGTTCACGTAAAAATGCAGTCAATGCGCTGAGTGTGTAGTCCATGTCATCGCGCAGCCTGCCTTGATTGGTCTGATTTTTATTGGTAACGGTAATCAGGCTGTCCTTTTGTGTCATGCCTGCGGCGGGCGCCACGCTCTTCTTAAAAAGGGAAATTTCCTCTTTTCCAAGCGTAACGTTCGCGCTTCTTGCCGAAGTTGTAATTGTCAAAAGATACGGATAGCGTTGGTCCGTTGCATAGACCAGCAGCTCATAGCCGTCCTTTACGCCATAAATCGTATTTGTAAATTCATCGTAAGTAAAGCCAATGCCTGCCGCAAGGCTTTTGTAATTTTCCGTAATTTTACTCATATGTACCCCCATCTGCACATGTTATTATCCCTCAAACCTGAACATATGCTTACCAACCTGAAACACAAAACGCCCGAAAGCATTTCTTTTTCCGAAACAAAACAATAATATCATAAAATTTCTATAAACACAACTGTAAAATTGCAATCTTGCGTGTTTCATTCTTTCCATGTATAATGTTCAAGGTAAGAACTGTAAAATTTTTTATTGATAAGAGGAATTTTTATGCGCAAATTTGTAGAAGAATTTAAAAAATTTATCAGCAAGGGCAATGTAATGGATATGGCGGTCGGCATTATTATCGGCGGTGCATTTACAAGCATTGTGTCGTCGCTTGTCAATGACATCATCAATCCGATTCTAGGTCTGTTTGGAGGCATGAATTTTGACCAGCTTGCCTGGAATATCACAGGGGATGTGACGCTTTATTACGGGAAATTTATTACGGCTGTTGTCAATTTTCTGATTATGGCATTGATTGTGTTTATTCTTGTAAAAGCAATTAATACTGCTGCTTCAAAATTCCAGAAAAAAGAAGAGGAGAAGGCGCCTACTACGAAAAAATGCCCTTATTGTAAATCTGAGATTGCATTGGAAGCGACAAGGTGTCCGCATTGTACGTCGGAGCTGGAGTAATCCTATTTTTCGAACATTCGTATGCTTTCAAGGTATAAAAATAGGACAGTTTCCCTGTCCGAAAAATCTCTTAAAGAAGCTTTTTTATAATCAATGGGTGGAGGTGGATTCGAACCACCGAAGCATAAAGCAGCAGATTTACAGTCTGTCCCCTTTGGCCACTCGGGAATCCACCCATATGTCTACAGGAAGTATTACATAATTATAATTCTTCCTGCAACGAAAAAACTATATCACATATTCATAAAAATCGCAAGTGTTTTTTTAATCGTTGCTGCTGTCTTATATTTTATGAATTTAATGCTATGATAAAATTGACTATATCCTGCACTAACAGTATACTAATAAAAAGTATATGAAACATGTTTCTTTGGAGGAGCTTATGCAGTCCTTTTTTGACGAAAGAGTAGAATTTGCAATTCAGAATATATGGATTAATCCGCATTCGGGCAAGCGTGAGGAATCCCTTGCCGCATTGCGCGACGCTGCCAATCTGGGCGACGGTGATGCCTTTTATTTTCTTGGGCGCTGCTATCTTGGAAAAAGCTTTGCCGATCCTGTGCTTGGGTTTCCTGATGACAGGAAGTTTGCATTTGAGTGTTTTGACAAAAGCCTGGAGCTTGAGAGCGCGGTCGGAATGTTTGCAACGATGCATATCGATGGATATGAACCTTCGCAGGGTACTTTTATTCATCCGCCCTACAAGTCCAAGCGCGAAATTTGGGATAAGGTTTATGAAATGGCTATGGCGGGAGAGGTTTTTTGTCAGTTCCTTGCAGCAAATGCGTTTTTTTATTGTGATGTTGCGGATTTCCATGATATTACGCCCGAAAATATCGGCGGCGAGGAAAAGTATCTGCGCCGCGTGCGGGAGTGGGCTGCCGCTGCCGTGGGACTTTATGAGGGCTGTGTTGAAAAAGGGCTAGGGATTGCCATTCCGAACTTGATTGAAATTTTGTCATCAGGAAAGCATGGCGTTCCAATTATGAAGAAGCGGGCGGATAAATATAAGCAGATTGGCGCAGATATGGGAATCGGCGCATACGAACGTATGGTCGGAAATGATTTTCGTGACGACAAACGCTTTGAGGAAGCAGTTGCGATGTATGAGCGCGCCGCAAGCCACGGGGACGGGTACGCTTATTACTGTCTTGGAAAGCTTTTTACGTTCAAGGGAGCGCTGCGCATGGATTTAAAAAAGGCTGCTGACTATTTTGAGAAGGGTATTGCGGCTTATCCGAATGATAAAGGGCTTTGTAATTTATTGGGTGAAATCCGTTTTCGCGGAGGGCAGGGGCTTGCCTGTGATTTTCCGAAAGCATTTGCGCTGTTGGACAATGCGTACCGCAACGGCAGCACCTGGGGTTCGGACATGCTTGGGATGTGCTATCTGAAAGGGCTTGGAACGGAGGTGGACCTTGAAATGGCGCGGTGGATGTTTGAATTGAATCCCCAAAAGCGGTTTGCGGTTTGGGGACTGGAGGAGTTGGAGAGCTATTAATCCGCTCCTCCGTTTTTATCAAACGCCTTATTGAGCAAAAAACGCCTTTGTCATCTTCCGATATTCTTCTATCGTATGCTGTGGTTCATAATTATTGACAAAAGTAATCCACTCCCCTTTTAATTCCTCGTAGCTGATACCAAGATACGTCTGATAATCCGCCTCATCTTTTCCTTCGCATATTAACTGCATGGTTTTTTCCATGCCATAATTTTTTACTAAGTATTCCACAAAGCTTTGCGAGCATTCATACCATAGAAATCCGTCCTGTGTTTGCAGGGAATAGGGGTAGCCTCCGGCGCGTCCGACGGAATCGAACATTTCGTTTTGCTTCTTTGTATCATAAAATTGTTCCAGTGCGATTTTTACGTCATAAGTAAAGAAATCCAATATGTCAATGTCGTATTCTTCAAAAAACGGAAAGTAGTTGACACCGATTCTTGCTGCCGTGTAGTCACAGATTCCTTCCTCAAGGGAATTGCTAAAGCAGCTCCTCCCGAGCACGGAATGCGTCAGCTCGTGCGGGAGCGCGCGGTCTGCCGGAGCGTTTAATTGGTCGAAGGACAGCAAAATACTAAACTCGATTGTCTCGCCTGCGCCCTTTGCAGGGGAAGTCACCATAGAGTGCGGGGTGCCTCCCATTTCGAGGTTGACAAAAACGGTGTCGGCATCGGGGGCGATTGCCGTGTACCAGTCCGGGGTGCCTAGGAGGGCCTCGATTTGCGGTATGTATACGGACACGAGGGTTTCGAACTCGTTTTGGGTGGGAATGAAGGAATTTGAAAAATCATAATGGTTCCAATAGTCGCTTGTATAGTGGAAGGCGTAGTTCCAGTCTTTTTGCTGAGGGGGTGTTGTTTTTGCTGACTCACTGTGAGAGACTGCGGAGGTGCACGATATCAGTGTTAAAAACATAACAATCAGCAAAACGGTTAATTGAATATTTTTACGGCACTTCATAATAAATTCCCCCTTTTTCGTGTATTGTTTTACATTTTATAAGCTTATACTATTTTATTTTTGGGGGATGCGCAATTGGTTTTGTGCGAATGCAGTTATTTTTGTATTGAACTATTCTTTTCAAGCTTCACACCGTACATATCAAGGTTCTCTGGCAATTCTTTTACAAAGATATAATCTGATACTACACATGCATAATGCAGTTTTCCCCGTAATATGGCAGCATTGCATCGTGTGTAATGAATTGAAGCTCCTCAAGCTTTGCCTGTGCCAATAGCATTCTATCAAATGGATCATTATGCTTTGGCGCATATTCCGGGCGGATTAAAGTTTTTAACATAAAGATGTGCTCCGCTTTTATTGGAAGATGCATAAAGCCTGTGCGCTCACATAAGTCAACAAATGTTTCCTCCGACACCGGCATCTGTTCCGGCTTAAGAATATGCTTAATTGCAATTTCCCATACAGACGCCGTGCTATAATACACCTCATTCTCCTGTGATTCGAGAAGCCCGATTACTTCTTCTGATAATTTTTCCGTATCAGCAATCGCCCATAATGCAATATGGGTATCTAACAATATTCTCACAACGATTTCACCTCAAACAGTTCCGCAATTGCATCATTGCATTCGTCAATATTGTCGGGAATTGCATATCGTCCGTTTGCAAGTCCTAATGTTCTTTTTGAAGCAGATAATGGCAAGCGCATTTGAAACGGCATTGCACCGTCTGCAACACTTTGTTTTGCAAATATTCTCACCGCCTCCGCAAGCGATGTCCCCATTTGCTTATATAACAGCTCTGCCTGTTCCTTTAATTCTGAATCCATTCTTACCTGCAAGGTTGCCTCTTTTGCCATATGCAGTACCTCCTTTTTGTAATACAATTATATTATAAATGTACTGCTTTTTCAAGATTTTATTTAAAAAGGACAAGATTAATCAATCCTAACCTTGTCCTTATCAATACTGTTTTATTTAATATCCCATACTGGTAATCAATCCACATACTCAAAATAATCAAAATCCGCCGGTATTCTTGTGCCGCATCCGCCATTATTCGCGTAAATGCCGACCAACGTTCCAGTGTGACGTTTCGGGTCGTCGGGCACGCCTTCGTCACACAGGTAAATACAATTCTCAAGCGTTCCAGCAAGCGTCCAATCCTCGCCGTCATAGCTATAATAAAACGTTCTCGTCAGTCTGTCGACCACGACCTTAAGATAAACTGCCTGCTCCTTTATCCCGTCAACCTCCGCCATCAACTCCTCGCCGTGATTGCGGTTGATGACAAGCTGCAGCTTCCTGCCACCCTCACAGCATAACGAAAACCGCGCATACGTCGCCGTGCTGTAATAACAGGTCAGTCCCGCCTGCTCGCCGTCGCGTGTGGGGTAAAACTCAAGCTTTGTCGACGCCGTGTAGCTAAGCTCCTGCTCGCGTCTGACCAGCGTATTTTTCGCACGGATTTCCGAAAGCTGTCCGTCCAAGGTCCAAATGCGGAAATGCCCCGGGCGTTCCGTAAGGGAGTAGTTTCCCTTTGCCGGATTGCGCACAAACTCCCAGTTCAGGTTCAATGTCTCGTCGTCAAAATCGTCCCTTGTCCATTTTTCATAAGTGCACTGCGGCAAATCCGGCGCTGTCTGCTCGGTGCTCGGTCCCTTGCGGTCATTGATGATAAACCAGTCGTCGTCAAGCCATGTCACGGGGTCTAAGCCTGACTCCCTGCCAATCGTGGTGTAATGTCCCTGATTCGGTCTGCCCATCAGGTAATATACCCACCAGTCGCCGTTCTGCGTTTCAATTAATTTGCCATGCCCCGTTCTCTGAATGGGTGCGTCGGGGTCAAACTGGCGCATCAGCGGATTGTAAGGCGACGGCTCATACGGTCCGAACAGGCTCTCGGAACGTCCTACGTTGATGCCGTGTCCGTAACCTGTGCCGCCCTCAGCAAGGATTGCGTAATAATATTTGCCGCGTTTTAAAAGATGCGGTCCCTCCGGGCAGCGCTCACCTGTGCCCGGCCATACGGGAATTTTGTCGCCGATGACCTTTGTACAATCGTCGCTCAGCGGTACAAGATTAATACCCGGGCTGATAACCATATAATGCTTTCCGTCATCATCTATAAAGTGAGACGGATCAATATCGTCCACTTCCAGCCAGCTTGGCTTGCAATAAGGACCCTCGGGCTTGTCCGAAGTCACCACAAGCTGTCTGCGCATGACGTTGTTGTCGCGCTTACCGTCCGCATTCAGACGCAATGTCGCCATGATGATGAATTTGCCGTTGCTATACGAAATATCCGGCGCCCAAATACCGTGCGAATCGCGGATACACTGCAAATCAAGGTCGTCCGGATTGGTAATCGCGTGTCCGATAACGTGCCAGTGCACCATGTCCTTGGAATGGCTGATTGCAATTGCCGGAAAATACTGGAAAGTCGAGTTGACCATATAATAATCCTCGCCGACACGCACGACCGACGGGTCCGGGAAAAAGCCGCGTTGTACGGGATTTTGATACGTATTGCTCATAATGGTTTGTCCTTTCTGTTTCTCATATTTTTATTTGCTTAATTCTTGCAAATATGACATTCGTGTCGGTTTTATTCGCATAAATGTGACATTTATGTCAGTTTTCTCAATCAAAGCTGCCAACGATTTTCAGCCGGCTACGCCTGATAAATCACGCTGTCAACAAGCGCATATCCCCTACTGCCGCCGTTTTCCGACGCACAGAACACACCGTTTTTCACGCCAACCCATCTGCCGGGTATCGACGCCATATCGCCCGCTTTCTGATACGCGCTTCCGTCCGTACTATATTCAATCGTAACGGTTTCCAGCGGAAAATCTTTTTCATTTTTATTCAGGTCGCGCAGTCCCGTGCGCTTTACCGTATATTTCACAAATACTTCGCTTGCCTTTGCCGCATCAATCGGTGCAAGCTCCGTTACAGTTTCTACCGTTTCATCCGGCACAATCTTGCCGTACTTCTGCACGCCTGTCACATAGCTTGCCGTAAGCGCATTGCCGTTCTTTTTAAATGTTACAAGTCCGTACGTCATTCCCATGGAAATCATGCCCGCCTCGTCACCGTCTGCGAGGTTTGACAGATCTAACTTCGTAACACAGGTAAACTCCGGCGCACACCATTTTTGCAGCAAAAGATTCGGCATATCACCGTATACTCCGTTTTTCTTAACCGCATTTAATTTCAGATTGGTTCCGTTTAGCGCATACCACTCCGCCTTTGGATTGGCGTTCCACTGCCACTGCAGACCGAGCGTTGTATCCGTAAAATCATCGGACGCTGCCGGCTCGCAAATTTCCCAATTGACATCGCCGACATTGGGCTTTTTGTATTCCATAACAGGTTCGCCATAGTCGTTTCCGTTTTTCGCAATACCGATAACAGGCCAGTCGTTCTGCCAACTCATCGGCTGTAAGTGGACAATCCTGCCTGCCGCATACACGTCCTGAAAATGAAGGAACCAGTCCTCTCCCGTCGCGGTATCCACCCATGCGCCCTGATGCGGTCCGTTTACAGGGCTGTCGCCCTGGCGCATAACCACTTTATATTCGTACGGTCCGAAAATATTCTTGGAACGCAATACAGTCTGCCAGCCAATCTTAACGCCGCCTGCGGGTGCAAAAATATAATACCAGCCATTTCGCTTGTAAAGCTTCGGTCCTTCTATAGTCACCTGATCGTTCTCATTTCCGTCAAAAATCTTGACCTCCTCGCCGATTAAGCCCATGCCGTCCGGCTGCATTTCCACCATATGAAGCACACTCTTGTAGCCGATTCTGCTCTTTGCCACGCCTGCCACAAGATACGCTTTTCCGTCATCGTCCCAAAACGGGCAGGGGTCAATCCAGCCTGCCGCAGGTCTGATATTGACGGGCTTTGACCATGTTCCAAACGGATCGGTTGTCGTACTCATGTAAATTCCCTCGTCGGGCATCGGAAAGCAGGCATAATATGTACCCTCATGATACCGGATAGACGGCGCCCACACACCGCAGCCGTGAATCGGATTTTCGTAGCGCGGTTCGGGAATTTCGTTGATAATATAGTTCACGACTTTCCAGTTTACCAAATCCTTTGAGTGCAAAAGCGGTAATCCCGGCGCATTGCAAAAGCTTGAGGCAATCATAAAGTAGTCCTCTCCCACCCGGATTGCGTCGGGATCAGAGTAGTCCGCATACAGAATGGGATTTTTATAATTTCCGTTCCCCATGTCTGCGTTCCATAATTTTGTTGCAATCATGTGTTTGTCCTGCCTTTCTTTTTTTAAATTGTTCTTTTATTTTTGTAAAAATTGACTTTTTCCGCTTTTTATAGTTTAACATATTTGGTAATAATTTACTATATAGAATTAGGCGAAAATCCCAGTCTTTTAAATTGCGTATACGGTATCGTCACCTCCGAAAATCCCATTGCATATGCGGCAATATTATACGGGTGCATATAAAAGCAAATCCCCTCATCTGTCAGCACAAAATCCGTTGTTTCCATGGAAACACTCTCACGCACGGTTTCTTTCGCGTCTGTCCAATAATCGCTCGGACTTTCATCAATCATTTCACCGAAATATTCTGTCACAAGGTCTTTTAATTCCTCCTCCGTAGTGGATATAATATTCGGAAGCAAAAGCCGTTCGCCCGTTTCAAGGTCAAAAACATATCCCTCCCACAACGGCATTCCATGCGCACCGCCAAAATAGTCATAGCGCTCCTGCACAAAGCTTACATACTTCCCATCAAAATAGCGGACGCACTCCACTTCGCTGTCATAACTGTAGGGCATGGTGGATTCGTCAAAATAGTCTTCATCTCTGCGCACATTGTCCTCAAAAACTGCCAACTGACCTGCGACCTCGCTCTCATACAAATACTCATTAATGATATTTGCGCCTGCAAAAGACGAATCTATTGAAAGCCATTCAATATCCACCGTTCCAATCAGCAAATCCGGATTATTTTTACTGTAAATCTCATGCTTTTCCGTCGCAAGCGTTCCCACTTCTTTGATTTTCGTGCGGTAAAGCGGCTCCTCAAAATATGTCGGCTGCTGTGAGCTGGTCATACGTCTTCTGACAAGAACTGCGTCATAATCCTGCATATCCATATAATAAAGGTCGTCTCCCGACACCCTGATGCCAAAGCTATACGGTGAAAACCGTTTCACATAGCCCGATGTGTCGGAAATCTCAAACAATACACCACCCGTATTGTCCTCCGCAGAGAGGTATCCAACCGTTGTCTTTCGGGTATTATCACAAAGCATGTAATAAAGCGTGCCATCCTGATACATCGCGCTCATACTGCCCTGTCCCTCGATTTCACCAATCACCGTCCGCTCCTTTGTGTTCAGGTCAACACGTTCAAACGTTCGTTTATCCGTCTGCGTCACGACAAAAAACGCTTCTTCGTCCATCAGATACACAAGCTCCAAAGGCGCAAGCCACTCCTCCCCCAAAACCTTTTGATACAGAAAACCTGTTTCCTCCACCGGAATTTCCGCGCCAAGGCTTCCGTCCGCCAAAACCGCATAGCAGCGTGTCCCCTCGGTGTTGTACGAATTGTAAAGATACAAAACGCCATTGCTGTAATAGATCCCCGTATATCCGTAAATGCCGTCTTCCCGCGCAACCGCCTGCTCGTAACCGCTGCCGTCAGTATTCATTCTTGACAACACAAACATCTCATAATATGCACCGCCGTCCTCCAAACGACCTGCAACGCGCTCAAGGAAATATACCTTTTCTCCGATCAGAAGCCCTTTTCCGTCAAACATGCTATAGCTTGGCTCAAACGTGTCACTTTTCCACAAAAACCGTGTATCGTCGGTCGCTTTATCCACAATATAGATGCATTGTGTCCCAAAAAAGTACACATATTCTTCGTTTTCCTGAATCCCCGAGCCATTTTGTGACATCTGTGTCATATTTTCATCTGTTTTGTCAGCATCAGGCGTTTCTGCTTCTGACACTTGTATCATATTTTCTTCATCTGACGTCATTTCAATTTCTGACACCTGTGTCATATTTATATCATTCATATCAGCGACCGGGGGCTGTGCCCCACAGCCGCTGACCATGCAAACGCAAATGATTGCCGCTAAAATCGCTGTCCGTTTTTTCATACTCTTACACATATTCTTATTGATACTCCCCTGTTAATATGATAAACCAATAACTGATTCCTTTATTTCCTTATCTCTTTATTGATTATCCTGCGAATGTCCTGCATTTTGCGTTTCGCCCGGTAATGCATTCTGTGATGTATCCTGCGGTGCGCTTTGTACCTGCTGCTGCGCATTGCCATACATATTCGCAGTATTTGCATTCTGCACGCCGCTATGCATCGCCGCCTGTTGCTCTTTCCTGCGCTTCTTTTCCTCTTTATGTTCCTTAATTGTCTTTCTAAGCGCAAAGAACAAAATAATTCCTATAATCGCAAGATACGGGAACAATCTGATAAACAGGAACAGCACAATTTCAAGGAACATCAAAAAGCCGCTGCCCGTTGATTTTAAGGTGTTCACAAGGCGGTCTGCAAAGGTATTCTTCTTTACAGGCACCTCGTCAATGCGAAACTCCATCACTTCCTCAATGCTGATATTCACATACGAATACGCCACATCAACGTCCATATAGCGCTTGTTTGTCTGCAAACGGTTGATGTCATACTGCACGGAAGTCAATCTGTCCTGAACCGTTATCATCTCCTCAATCGTGGTGCACTGCTCCAACATTTCAAGAAGATTCTTCTCCTGTATTTTCAACGCTTCAATCTGCGTTGTCGTATCATAATACTGCTGACTGATATTGTCAATGCTTGATGACTTTGATGTGATTTTTCCCACGCCGTCAAGTGCGGAAACGAAGCTGTCATAATTTTTCGACGGAACGCGGATTTCTATGTAATTGCGCATTGTGCCCTGCGTCTTTTGGTAATCCGCATAATACCATTCATAGCTGCTGTCCGTTTCGTTCTCCGACTGGATAACGCCGCCGTACTGCGCAATTGCCTCCTTGATGGATTTCATTGTTCCCGCATAGTCAAGCGTTTCCAATTCAAGGTTGCAGTGATACACGAGCTTTTCCTCCAAAAGCGTCATGCTGTCCATGCTCTGCGTCGTATTGCTTTCACCATTGTTATCAGATGTTTCATAATCCAACTCCTCCGCAGCGGCGGCTTCATTCATGGCAAAACTGTCCTGCGCAATCCCCGCGCCGTACTCCGCATTTTCTGCCGGCGCATAGCCAGGAGCCGCGCCATTACTTACAGACGCAGTATCCGACGTGGATGCCGAACCCGAACCCCCGCATCCTGTTAAAAGACCTGCGGCAAGAACAATCGAAAACAACATAGTTGACATTTTTTTCACAAACTTTTTCATAATAAACCTCCTTTGCACATAGCATTCACGTTCCTTCTTTTGCACATAATGCCTATTATATAGCGCATTATAATATTGGTATCGGTACTTTCAGTATAAACAATTTTATATGTCTTTGCAACGAAAAAGAGGGGATGCTTCCCCTCTATTTCCCATTCGCCGGCTCAATATTAATCGTCTTCCCTTTAATCTTTACATTCTTCATCGCCCGAAGCACCTCTGGTGCATTTTCCTTAGGCACCTCGACAAACGTATACTTGTCAAACAAGTCAATCGCACCCACAAGATTACCAGGCATATTCGCCTCGCCTGCAATCGCTCCGAGAATATCCTTCGGCTTCACCTTCTGCGCCTTTCCGATATTGATAAACAGACGCGCCATTCCCTCTTCCTCAGCGCCCGTATTATCAAGATTATAGCCGCCATACATCGCCGCCTCGCTGTTTTGCTGCTGCTCGCCCATGTACATCTTCAAAAACGCCGCCGCAATATCCATTGCAGTATAATCCGACTCATTAATATGGCGCTCTATCGTATTAATCATCGAAGTAAGATCTTCTTCCTCAATAATCGTATCAATCTGGTCAATAATCTTTTCAATCTTAATCTGATTGACATCATTTAAGGACGGAATCGGCATTGCATAGATTTTCGTCTTGCAATAGCGCATAATATCTTTAAGCTTGTAAACCTCTTTCCCTCTCACAAACGTAAACGAACGCCCCGTGCGCCCTGCTCTTCCCGTACGCCCGATACGATGCACATAATACTCGTCATCCTGCGGAATATCATAGTTAAACACCGCCTCAACGTCATCCACGTCAATCCCGCGCGCCGCCACATCTGTCGCAATCAGAATATCCGTCTTTCCGTTGCGGAAGCTCTTCATCACACGGTCACGCTGTGCCTGATTCATGTCGCCGTGCAGCCCTTCCGCAAAATATCCCCTGCCCTTGAGCACCTCCGCCAGCTCGTCAACCTGGCGCTTCGTATTGCAGAACACAAGCGAAAGCTTCGGCTCATAATAATCCAAAAGACGCGTAAGCACCTCCACCTTGTCCTTACGTTTCACATCAAGATAATACTGCTCAATCTGCGGAACTGTCAGCTCCTTTTTGACCACCTTAATCATCTTCGCATCCGGCTTCTGGTAATTCTTGGTAATTTCCAATATCTCACGCGGCATGGTTGCGGAGAATAATATAGTCTGACGATCCTCATTCGGAATATATTCAAGCACTGTTTCAATATCCTCACGGAATCCCATATTCAGCATTTCGTCCGCCTCGTCAAGCACAATCGTATCAACATAATCGCAGCGTATTGTCTTTCTGCGCAAGTGGTCCATAACACGCCCCGGTGTTCCGATAATAATCTGCGTTCCCTTCAAGGCACGAATCTGCTTGCTGATATCCTGCCCTCCGTAAATAGGGAGCACCTTTACGCCATGCATGTATTTCGCAAGCTTTCGCACTTCCTCCGCCGCCTGTACTGCCAACTCGCGCGTCGGGCATAGAACAAGTGTTTGTGGTTGCTTGATATCCTTGCGCACCTTCTCCAAAACGGGAATGCCAAATGCAGCGGTTTTTCCCGTACCAGTCTGTGCCTGTCCGATAATATCAAAGCCCTCCATCGCAACCGGGATTGCTTTGCACTGGATAGGAGAAGCCTCCTCGAATCCCATTTCCTTAACGCCGCGCAAAATTTCAGAGCTCAAATTCAATTCATTAAATCGTAATGTTTCCATTTGTAATGTTATCCTTTCTACGTATAAACATATAAGCTGATGTTACAAGCTTTCTTGAAAATTTATTAGAAACCACTTTGCTAAAATTATCCCGAAAAAAGCGACAGCCGTGCAATATGCTGTCGCTTTTAGAGAAGGTATTTCTTTATGGGGTATAGCAAAAATGGGGTTTGCTATAATAAATATTGGGGGGTTACAATATGTATTATAACATAACCCCCTATAAAATCCATTCCTATAATACACAAATTTTACAATATATGGATACATTTTTTGGATATTATTACCATTAAAACGTGTTTTCCTGTGATTCTGTATCCTTATCCTGCTCATCCTGTGCAAAAAGCGCCTCAAATTCCTCTCTTCCAATCTTTTCTTTTTCCAGCAAAAGCTCTGCACAAGAGTGAAGGACTTTTTCATTCTCAAGAATGATATCCTTCGCCTTCTTGTAGCACTCGTCAATAATCGCCTTAACCTCGATGTCAATCTCATTTGCGACTGCCTCGGAATGGCTTCTCGTATGCGCCAAATCACGTCCGATAAAGACCTCATTGTCCTCCTCGTCATAATTAATCACGCCGATATTGGAAGAAAAGCCATAGCGCGTCACCATCGCCCTTGCTTCCTTCGTCGCCTTCTTAATATCGCTTGAGGCACCTGTCGTCACATCATCAAAGATAATTTCCTCTGCAATGCGTCCGCCCAAAGAAACCATAATATCCTGCATCATCTGACCCTTTGTATTGAACATCTCATCGCGCTCCGGCAAAGGCATTGTGTAACCCGCCGCGCCAATTCCCGTAGGAATAATAGAAACTGTGTGCACCGGACCGACATCCGGAAGGATATGGAACAAAATTGCATGTCCAGCCTCATGATACGCCGTAATCCTTTTTTCCTTATCGGAAATAATACGGCTCTTTTTCTCCGCACCGATACCGACCTTAATGAATGATTTATTAATATCCTCCTGCACAATATAGCCCCTGTTATCTTTTGCTGCCTGAATTGCCGACTCATTCAATAAATTTTCAAGGTCCGCACCAGTAAATCCTGCTGTCGTCTGCGCTACCTGTTTTAAATTGACATCTTCCGCAAGCGGTTTATTTTTTGCATGCACATTCAGGATTTCCTCCCTGCCGCCCACATCCGGACGCGCAACGCTGATTTTCCTGTCAAAACGCCCCGGACGCAAAATCGCAGGATCCAAAATATCCACACGGTTCGTCGCAGCCATCACGATAATTCCCTCGTTTGTGCCAAAGCCGTCCATCTCCACAAGCATCTGATTCAAAGTCTGCTCGCGCTCGTCATGTCCGCCTCCCATACCGGTACCGCGGCGTCTTGCAACGGCATCAATCTCATCAATAAACACGATACACGGTGCGTTTCTCTTTGCATCCGTAAACAAATCACGTACACGCGATGCACCGACACCGACAAACATCTCCACAAAATCAGAACCGGAAATCGAAAAAAACGGTACATGCGCTTCCCCTGCAACCGCCTTTGCAAGAAGTGTTTTACCGGTACCCGGAGCCCCCTCAAGCAGCACGCCTTTCGGGATTCTTGCGCCAACCCTCGTATATTTGGAAGGATCTTTTAAAAAATCAACAATTTCCTCCAAGTCTTCCTTCTCCTCGTGCAGTCCCGCCACGTCTTTGAGTGTAATATCGCCTCCTGTAGTGAGCTTTGCACGGCTCTTTCCAAAGTTCATCATCTTGCCGCCGCCGTTGTTTGAGTTCTGCGCCGTCATCATGCTGAACATAAATGCCACCGCTACCAAAAGCAGCAATAACGGGAGAAGCTCCGTCAAAAACCAGTTTTCCTGCGGCACATCATGAACCACAGGATCGACATTATATTTTGCCAAAAGATTCTGTATCTCCGTTACATCTGACACATATAATTTCTTCGGCTGCTGGATATTGCGCAGTGAAACATATACCGTACCTGTCGGTACCTGAACATTCGGCTGGATTTCCACGGAAACAACCTCACCTGCTTCAAGCTGGTTGACCAGTTCTCCCTTGGTATAGCTCTCCTCACGCTCTTTCATGCAGCTTAGCCATATCGTCACGCCTATTAAAATCATTACTACTATAAATACAAGGTTAATCCCTTTTGAATTTTTTCCCAATGTTTACAACCATTTCCCTTTCTAGTCAAATTAATCAAACTCGTAACTATTCCGTTCCTCCATAGTTACAGGCATCAAGCCATGTAAAACCGCAATGCGGTGGCTTGATGCCATTCATCCGAAATATATTCTTACGGACTTTGCAGCAAAGTGCAAAATCCTGTGCAATAATTAATCAAACTCCACTACGCCAATATATGGAAGATTTCTGTATCTTTGGTTATAGTCAAGACCATAGCCTACCACAAACGCATCCGGTATCTCAAATCCCGTATAGTCCACATTTACATTTACCACACGTCTTGAGGGTTTGTCAAGCAGTGTACACAATGCAATGCTTTTTGGTCCTCTTTTTCCCAGAAGATCCATGAGATAAGACAACGTCCGTCCCGAATCAATAATATCCTCAACGACAATCACTTCCTTATCCTTAAGTGACTCATCCAAATCTTTCACAATCTTTACCACACCGCTTGATTTTGTGTCCTTTCCATAGCTTGACACCGACATAAAATCTATCGAAACCGGTATGCTGATTCGTTTTGCAAGCTCACACATAAAAAAGCTCCCGCCTTTTAAAACGCATACAAGATGCACCCTTTTCCCTGCATAATCACGGCTGATCTCATCCCCAATTGCCTGTATTCTCGCATTCACTTCTTTTTCAGTCAAAATGACTCTTACGTGCTCTGCCATTTATAACACCTTTATCCTTTCTGTTTTTCGTTTTTCCTTATCAGGCGAAGTTCCAATATCTGTTCTGTATTTTCATCCACCTTGTAAAAACTGCTGATGCGCCCGCCGGTAATCCATAGGACATGACTTTTCTCCGCCACAAGAAAAAGCGCATTGCGCTGTTCTTTGGGCACTTTATTGTCTATAAAATACGCCTTCAAGGTCTTTTTGCGAAGTTCTCCGCCCGGCATGTCAATCGTCAGATAATCCCCCTCTTTTCGCGTTCTTATGACAATGTTATCTCTTATTTTATCATAATCAAGCCATTTCGTATACTTTTTTTGCGGAATATTTTTCCTGTTCTCCTCTGAAACCATTTTTTTCAGGGAAAACACAAGGATTTCCTCATTATTTAGACACACTTCCACACATTCCTCACGCAAAAGACGCTTCCTGTCCTCCGAAGAAACAGTGTACTCGAACGTTTGTTTCTGTTTCATTTCCGCTTCACGAATTTGGCATACAAAAATCCCCGTATAGTCACGCTCCGCACAGATTCCGTAAGGAAGATTAATGTTGCGCCCGCATTGTCCGTCAAACAGCTTTTTTACCTGTTCAATATGCACAGCCGCCAAATCTTTTCTGCTGCTTGCCGCATCTTCAAGCGCTTTCATAACGACAGATCCTTGTATCGTCGGATGGAGCTTTGCAAAAGGCGCCCTGGCGATATGAAGTCCCAAGACGCCGCTTTTTCTAACCGGGGAAACGCATGCGGCATAAGCGCTCCCTGTCAGATCGTCAATGAGCGAATAAGCTTCTTCTATCTTTATACATGCCCCATAAATATGTGAAACAGCAGCAGAATTGATTTCCTTTTCTGCTGTTTCTAAAATGTGATGCCTGATTTTATTCCTTGTATAATTATCCTCCAAATTGGTACTGTCTATACAATATTTTATTCCGTTTTTGTCCAAAAATTCCTCAATTTCACGTCGCTCAAGGCATAAAAGCGGACGGATGATTTCGTTTCTCACAGGATGTATTCCGCAAAGTCCCTTCAACGAGCTTCCCCTGAAAAGATGAAAAAGAAATGTTTCGCAACAGTCATTTTTATTATGTGCAATCGCAATCCTGCCCTTCCGGTCGCCCTGATGAAGCGACAGTACGCGGTAAAATGCCTCATAGCGTACGTTACGCCCCGCCTCTTCCGCAGAAAGGCGCTGTTCTTTTGCAAGCGCCTCCACATCACACTCCACAAGCGTAAACGGAATGTTTAATTTTTCACATAACATCTTTACATACGCAGCATCCGCATTTGCATCTTCCCGTATCATATGGTTTATATGTACAACATGAATCTGTATCGGAATTTCTTTTCTCAATTCGCATAGCAGAAAAAGGAGGCACACAGAGTCTGCCCCGCCTGACACACCTGCCACCACGTAATCGCCCTCTTCAAGCATGCGGTACCTTTGCACATAATCCAAAACCCTTTTTTGAATCATTTGTAATTCCTCTCTTGCCGTTCCTTACCCTATTTTATTATTGGATAAATTATTATTTTGATTAATATACATCGCAAGCACGGTCATATCGTCGCGTATATGTCCGCCCTGGCTTCCGATTGCACACTTGAGCAGATAATCCGAAAGCTCTTTCGGATTTACATAGTTTGTCTTTGCCAATAGATTCTTCAGGCGGCTTATACCAAATTCCCCCAATGCATCTGTCACACCGTCCGAAACCATAACCAGCATATCCGCGTTGCAAAGCTGCACCATAAGCTGCATGGAACTGATTTCTTCCACGCTGCCAAGCGGAAGCGTATCTGCTGCAATTTCCTCCACATGCATTCCTCGTTTTAAAAAGCTTGCAGCGGCTCCCGCCTTGATAAAATCAGCTTCCCCATTGAACAGGTCAATGCTGCAGATATCAAGCGTTGTCAGGTTTTCCCCCGGATTTTGTGAAAATAGCGCACCATTAACCATAATCAGTGCCTTTTCCTTGGAGAAACCCGCTTCCATAAATTTCTCCATAAATTCAATCACCGCGCAGCTGTCATGGCATGCCTGCTCGCCGCTTCCCATTCCATCCGATATCATTGCAACCATTTGGTTATTGCCATATTCCTCAACCGAAAAATTATCACCCGAAATTTTCTCATCCTCTTTTACTGCCCTTGATATGGCACTAAGCACTGTAAAGCCCGGCTCATCTTCAAATATAAAAAGAGCATATCCCTTGCCAATCGTCATGGTGCTGTCAAGTGAAGGCATCAGGCGTCTGTCAAAATACACAGACAAAAGACCTGCAAGCTCATCCGCCGGAATTTCCCTTCTGAGCGTAGAACGTGCTTCCATGCTGATACGGCGCGACGCCCCTCCTTCAATAAAAATCAATTCCCGCGCCTGTATCCCATGCTTTTTCAGATGTTGTATCAGCGCCCTTCTTTTATGTTCAACAGGCTTACTCACCTGTAAGACCGTATCCGCGACCTCCAAAAACGCTTCCGATATTTCCTCCAAATGATTCGCAAAAATCTGATTTGTTTCGCGCAGCTCGTTGCGGTAAAGAATGTCCCTTCTGTCCAGCGGCGCCTTGTTCTCAGTCATATCCACACTTCCCCGCCTGCTGCGATATAGCTTTGCCAGTTCCTCATATGTTTCCGCCAGGCAATAGAGCTTTTTTTTACTATACCCCGTAAACAGTGATTTATTTTCTGCAGAATTTGTTTTCATACCCTTTACTCCTCTTGAATTTTATCATTATTAAAAAGAGTATAAAGGGTTACATAATATTTTTTTGTCAAATCAACGGCATAAGTACTGTTTTTTTATTGACAAAAAATGCAGGCTCTCCAGCCTGCGTTTTCTTCTTTTAATCTACTTCCTGAAAAATAATTTCATGTTCGTACACAAGTCCGAGTTTATCCTTTGCCACTTCCTCCACATATTTCTTTGTCTTTGTGTAAGTTTCGAGATCCACCAGTTTTTCCGCCCTCTGCTCCTCAAGCGTAATCTGACGCATCAGTTCTTCCTCACGCGCTGCATACTTTGCTTCTTTCTCTCTTAGGGAAACAGAATTGATGCCCACTACGAATGTCATAATGACAATCGCAAGCATCGCCGCTGCCATACCAAGGCGGTTCTCATTTTTAACGCGTCTGAATTCTGGTGTCTTTCTTTTCATGAGACTTCCCCCTTTCCCCATTTTTACCACGATTTATATTTATTCTATGATGAAACAGCCTATGCGTCAACCGAAAACGCGAAATTTTTTGAATTTTGTTAAATATTCCGACTTTTTTCAGGAACTCCCTATTTCTGCGGTTTACAGAACATGCAATTTTATGTAACTCCCTGATGATTTTGCACAAAAACCGAAGAGCGCTTCCAATTGTTTTATTTATCAGAAAATAACTGAATTTTACAAAAATTTTTCCTATTGACACACTATAAAACAGCATTCCCATTGATGCTCCCAAAACTGCCACAAAACGGATAACGCCATTATTTCCATAGTATAAAATCGTAAAACTGGCAAAAAAACATACAATCCAGTAAATCAGATCCTCCAGGTCAACTGCAAAACGCCCATGGCGCACCAGCCTCCGGAACAGACGGAGCAAATCATAGGCAAATGCCATACACACACCTGCACCAATTGAGACAAGCCATAAATCCAAATCCGCAATAATGTTCTTACTCATCAGCTAAACAGACGTGTCAGAAGTCCTTCTCCCTTTTTGGCAAGCGTGTTTTTGTCAGAATACGCAAGTGAATCTACCCTTCCGTCCACATCTGCCTCTCCCTTCTCAAGATTGAGACGGCTGACATGCAGCCCGTTTCCCTTGATTGTCAGCATTCCGTCCACGGTTTCCATCAATATATTGTTTTCATCAAACGCATGAATATCAATTACACCTGTTATTTTACAATCACGACGCTGCTCAAGGTTGAATCTGTGTTTTCCGACATTAAAATTTTCCGTACCGGTATTGAGCATAAAACAAGCACCCCTCTCCTCATATTTTAATATATGAGAAAAGGGGTGCCTGTATGACTAGATATACTTAAAAAGCTCTTTGGCTTCATCCTTCTTTACAGTTTCCTGCACATCAAGGATTTCAACCTTTACATCCTTATTTCCAAACTGAATTGTCAGGATATCGCCAGCCTTCACGTTCGCGGACGCCTTTGCAGGCTTATCGTTAATCAGGACCCTACCCGCGTCACATGCTTCGTTTGCCACTGTACGGCGCTTAATCAGGCGCGACACCTTCAAATATTTATCTAATCGCAATTATCTGTTTACCTCATCCTTTAATGCCTTGCCGGGCTTAAACTTCGGTGCCTTTGATGCAGCAATCTTCATTGCCTTGCCTGTCTGAGGATTTCTTCCCTCTCTAGCTGCTCTTTCTGTTACTTCAAATGTACCAAATCCAACAAGCTGGATCTTCTCGCCCTTCTTTAATTCCTTTGTAACAACCTCAGTAAATGCTGTTAAAGCCTTCTCTGCATCTTTTTTCGTCATTTCTGCCTGCTCAGCAATTGCTGCTACTAATTCTGTTTTGTTCATCGTTGAACTCCTCCTCTTGGTTTTTGTAAGATATGATAACCTTAAACGCCATAGTTAACGACTTTTGTCGTTTACTATTTTTTACGCGTGTCACGCGCCTATATCTATTTATAGGGGAAAAGTCCGTTTTTGTCAAGGAAAAATGCCCAATTTTTACCGCTTTTTTATAATATCAGAAACACTTTGTCTATTCATCCTTCTCAACCAGCTCCGTAAACGAATAATTCACATCTTTCTTCTCACTGTCAATCTGTAATGTATAGCTTCTGGTTTGAAATCCTGTCTTTCTGAGTGTTATCACATAATTCCCTGCCTTCTTAGGAAAGTTTACCGGCGTAATACCGATATAGCTGCCGTCAAGATATGCTTCTACCCCCTCGGGCGCATCAATATATACTTTATATTTTTCTGTCGCGGACAGAACATCCGACGAATCCTCCCTGCTGCTCTCCTCACTCTCTTTCTCATCATCCTCTCTGTCATCGTCCTCGTCGTCGTCATCCTCTGACGCATTTAACGCATATTTTTTGCCGACAGGAGTTTCATCCGGCTCATCCTTTTCTTCCTCTTTATCCGGTTCCGATGTCTGCTCACTGCTTTCGGGCTCGCTGCTTTTTTCAAGCTCCACGCTGATGTTCGCTGAAGGCTCCGCAACTTTTATGTATTGCGCTACCGTATCGTAGCCTTCCGCAACAATACGCATCGAATGTAAGCCGTATTCCAGCTCTACAGGCTTTGAGGTATCTACCTCGCGCCCGTCTATTGCCATCCTGGCAGTTGCAGGGGTCAGGGTAAAAATGATTTTCCCTGTCTGTACAACCGTAATTTCAACGCTGCCTAAATCCCATACCATTTCCTCATTTCTCGCAAAACTGATTTCCTGCATTGCGCTGCTGCCCTTATGGCTTACCATTGCATTATACGTTCCCTCCGGCACGACAAGAAGCATGTCCTCCTCAATTTTCTGAATGACCTTATCTCCTACGTCTACCCAGCCATTTACAAAATAATCCTCATTCTCCAGCCGCAGATATCCATGTCCCTTTTCCACATGAATGCCATAAATTCTGTCCTGGTATCCCCATACACTGATGACATCCATTGCATTTAACTCCCATGGCTCTGTTTCCCTGCCATCTGATACAACAACCACATTGCTGCTCAATAGATAGGTCTGCGCACCGACCGTAATTTTACCGTCCTTCAAATCAAGCTCATAACCCGACAGGTTGGGAAGACTCAAGGCATCGGCATTTTCCTTTACATAAGAAAGCGACTTATCCGCCTTATAAAAACGGACTGTCACCACGCTGCCCTCGCGAAGCTGCTGCATGGAGAGCGCCACATCGTTTTTGTCAAAAACCTGTGTTGTCCCGTCATAATTTAATGTATAACGTTTTGCGGTGGCAATATTCTGAAATTGTATTGTCCCTTCCTCTGTATCCTTTTTTACCACCACTGCCGCATCCTCCGAGTCGTATATACCGGAGGTTTTTATTCCTGGCTCCTCTTTTGTGTCCTGCTGCGTCCCACTGACACTGCTTACCGGCATGGCGCAGCCACCGATTGTAAGCATCAGGACTGCAAGCGCCACACCGTACATTGTTTTTGTTATTTTTTTATCAAGCATGTATGCTGCCGAACTCCTTTCACCATCCGTTTAATCTTATGTAAACTATTATAGTACGTCATCCGCATTTAATCAATCAAAAAGTTTCTCAATCAGTTTTTCTTTCTGCCGCTCCTGATTAATCAGGCTTTCCAGCTTTTCATAGTTTCTACCCGACACCCACGATTTGCGGGAATTATAATAAAAGTTGATGATTTTCCAGAATTTTTCAGGATATGCAAGCCGCAGCCGCAGGGAGCGCCACTCAATCGGCGTAAGCCTCCGCCTGTTTTGGTACGCGTCAAGCATTTCCTCTGCTATTTTTATGGACCAATTATTTTTCTCCGATATTTTCCTGAAAAGAAGATAAAAATCACGCGCTCCCGTATCACGCGCAAAATGTTCAAAATTAATCAGGCACGGGGTTCCCAAGCCTTTGGGGAAAATTACGTTATGATACTGGAAATCCCCATGACAGTAGAGTCCGTTGCTTTTGATATATGCCTCATACTCCGCTTTTGACTCCAACAGCACCAAGGCTGTAACCTCCTCAGCCTTTTTCAGGAAATAGTCGTATTCCCCCAAAAGTCTGCGCTCAAACTCCGTCTTTGTCCGCAGCTTATTCAGATAATTTTTTACACGTCTGCACTCTTTTGTGTGCTTTTCCATCTCATCACCGTAAAAAAATGTCGGCATTTCATATGCGGCATGCGTTTCTGTCATTTTCAGATGCAGTCTGGCCATTGTACCAAATGCCTTCTGAATATCATCTTCGCTTTTATAGCTGCATTCCCGACCGTCAACCTGCTTTTTTAATATGTAGGTACTGTTGTCCGCATCTTTAACAGATAAGCCGCCTTCTCTATTTCTGACAAGCGTGTCGGTTCTGATACTGTCCTCTATCTTTTCCTGAAGTCCGCACAAAAGCTCAAGCTTTTCGGATTTTCCCCTATATTCTTTTAATACACACATTCCCTGGTCGGTGTCGCAGATAATTGTTCCTCTGCCCTTAAACGTTCGCAATACAGTTATATCATACTGTTCTAATACACCTACTGCCCTGTCATTCACAAAAAAATCCCCCTCCGCTTTTATAGAACTTTGGAACTGTAGTTACTGCCCACTGCGTTCCAGTAACAAAACTGTATTCTATAAATATGTGGAAATAGGGGGATTTATTCCTTCTATTTGTTGATTATTGGCGCATTTTCGCCCGCAAGCATCTTTGCACATTCGAGCAGGTATCCGCGCGAATTACGCGAGGGTTCTTCGATTACCTCCGCCAAAAGCTTTGATAAGATTTCACCGATTTTTTTGCCCTGCGGTACACCCATGGCAATCAGATCATCGCCTGAAACAGCAAGGTTTTTGAGTGATACGCACTGTCTCTTGTCAAGAATCTCCTGATATATTGCCAAAACCCTGTCAAGCCCGCCGATTTTCTCTTCACGCATATACATGCTCTGTGCAAGGCAGTCAGCACGTTTCAGCGCAAGCACTCCCATAAAGTATTCTTCGCCAATTTTGCCCATGCTGCGGCGCACAGCCTTTGCATTCGGATTGATTTGGTCATCATGATGTCTGATGTATATTCTTACCCTTGCAATGGTTTCATTATCAAATTTAAGACGTTTTAAAATTTCAACCACCATTTCTTCACCAATTTCGACATGTCCATGGAAATGGTCTATTCCGTCTTCGTCCGTTGACTTGCTGGCAGGCTTTCCTATGTCATGCAATAACGCGGCAAGCCTAAGGCATCTGTCTGCTCTTGTATTAAGAAGACAATGCATTAGATGCTCCCCTACAGTATACATATGGTGGGGATTATTCTGCGGCGTTCCAAATGCAACGTCTAACTCTGGAAGAATTACTGCCGTAATCCCTAAGTCATATGCTTTGCGGATATAATCCGGATTCGGCGACAGCAAAAGCTTCACCAGTTCTACCTGGACCCGTTCCGAACTGATATTCGAAATATTTGGTGCAAGCGTAACGATTGCACGCTCTGTGTTTGCATCTATCGAAAATCCAAGCTGTGCGGAAAACCGAACTGCACGCATCATGCGGAGTGCATCTTCCATAAAACGTTCCTCTGCATTTCCCACACAGCGGATAATTTTATTTTCCAAGTCAGCAATCCCACCAAATACATCGACAAGACCGCTTTTATCGTTGTATGCCATCGCATTGATTGTAAAGTCGCGGCGCTTTAAGTCCTCCACAAGGTTTTTTGTGAACACGACTTCTTTCGGATGACGGTTGTCTTCATACTCGCCGTCAATGCGGTACGTTGTGACCTCAAAGCTCTCATGGTCAAGCATAACGGTCACTGTTCCATGTTGAATACCAGTGTCAATCGTACGCTTAAAAACCGCTTTTGTCTGCGCGGGAGATGCAGACGTTGTGATATCCCAATCGTCCGGTTCCTTTCCAAGGATGGAATCCCTTATACATCCTCCAACAGCATATGCCTCATAACCTGCTGCCTCTAATTCCGTTATAATTCGTTTTACTTTCTCAGGTAGTTTGATCTGCATTTTTTCCCTCTTCAATATTTCTTATCAGGAGTTACTTTTACTTCTTATAATATACACGAAAACCGCTGACAATTCAATCAGCGGTTTTGTATGAATGCTATAATTATGTCAGTAATTCCATTCGCAATTACTTCACAAGCGCAAGTGTCTGACGCGCAATCGAAAGTTCCTCATTGGTCGGTACGCACAGAAGCGCCACCTTGCTGCCATCCTTGGAAATAACCGTGTCTTCGCCTCTTACATTGTTCTTCTCAAGGTCAATTTCCGTGCCAAGGTATCCAAGATACTTTGCAATCTCTACACGTCCTGAAATATTGTTTTCGCCAACGCCTGCCGTAAACGCAATTGCGTCAACACCGTTCATCGCTGCCGTGTAAGCTCCGATATATTTTGCCACTCTGTAATAGAACGCATCCAGTGTCACTGCCGCAAGCTTGTTTCCGTCCTTTGCCGCTGCCTCAATATCCCTGAAGTCCGAAGAAACCTTTGACAGACCAAGCACACCAGACTTTTTGTTCAGTACATTATTCATCTGGGCAGGTGTCAGATTTTCCTTTTGGCAGATAAAATCACAGATTGCAGGATCAATATCACCAGAACGTGTGCCCATGATAACGCCCTCAAGCGGTGTTAATCCCATTGATGTATCCACACATTTACCGTGGTCAACAGCTGATACGGAACCGCCGTTTCCTAAATGGCATACAATAATCTTTAAATCCTCTCTCTTCTTGCCGAGAATCTCAGCTGTTCTTGCTGATACATAATCATGGCTTGTACCATGGAAGCCGTAACGGCGAACCTTATATTTCTCATAGTATTCATAAGGAAGTCCGTAAAGATAAGCCTTCTCCGGCATTGTCTGATGGAATGCCGTATCGAATACCGCTACCATCGGCACGTTCGGCATGATTTCCTTGCAGGAATTGATGCCGATTAAATTCGCAGGATTATGGAGCGGCGCAAGGTCATTGCACTCCTCAATCGCCTTCAGCACCTCATCATTTATGATAACAGACGTGGCAAACTTCTCACCGCCATGTACAACACGGTGTCCGACCGCGTTAATCTCGTCAAGCGACTTGATTACGCCGTGGTCTGCGTTTGTCAATGCTTCAATGACAAGCTTCACTGCAACGGTATGATTGGGCATCGGTGTTTCGATTACCACCTTGTCCTTTCCGGCAGGCGTATGTGTGAGCACGCTTCCGTCAATTCCGATACGCTCACAAAGTCCCTTTGCAAGAACAGCCTCGCTGTCGCTGTTAATCAGCTGATATTTGAGTGATGAACTTCCGCAGTTGATTACTAAAATATTCATTTTTTTCCCTCCAATATGGTTACTTTTTTGATATCTTTAGTTTACTACGGATTTATGAAAAATGAAAGCACTTACATGAAAATTTTTACAAATGGATTGTTACCTATAATGATCCTTTCTAGGTTTTGGTCAATTGCAAGCAAATTTGTAATTTTATACTTTTATTTTGTTTTTGGTAAAATGAAAGCACTTACATCAGAATTTTAAGGAGGTTTTATTATGGCACTGATTTTATGTCCCGAATGCACACACACGATTTCCGACAAGGCAGGCTTTTGTCCAAGCTGCGGCTATCCCCTGAAAGACGCACCGCAAAAGCGCCGCAAGCTTCCAAACGGCACAGGAAGCGTCAAGCGCCTCTCCGGAAAGCGCTCCCGCAAGTGGGCGGCATATCCGCATGTCACAAAATTTTCCCAAAGCGGTTCCCCCATTCTTGAGCCTGCAATCGGATATTTCAGGACCTATGAGGAAGCATATCAAGCACTGATTCTCTATAATGCCGCAGCGCCTGTAGCGCAGATTTCAAATAGGATTATTGTAAACGGATTGCCAACCAGTGTTCCGCCGCGGTATCTAAATATCACATTTGCCGAGCTTTATGAGCTTTATTATCATAATAAGTTCAATAATTCCAAAAAAAAATTTTCCCGCGCTTCCGCGTACTCCAGCAAGGCGGCATTTAATAACTGCAAAACGCTTCATGGGCGGAAATTTTTGGAGCTGCGAAAGGCAGATTTACAGGATGTTATTGACAACTGCCCATTAAAGCATTCCAGCCTTGAGTTGATAGTTACGCTTTTTAAGGGGATGTATTCTTATGCGCTTCAAAATGATATGATTGAAAAGGATTATTCAAAATATGTCAGCATCAATATCGCTGACGACGATGAGTGCGGCGTTCCCTTTTCGCAGGCAGCGCTTGAGACACTTTGGAAAAACAGGAACCGCAAAAATGTAGGAATGATACTTTTGATGATATATACGGGGTTTCGGATCTCTGCTTACAAAGATATCCGTTATGACAGAGAGGGTGAATATTTTCAGGGGGGTGTAAAAACCATATCCGCCAAAAACAGAATTGTTCCGCTCCACCCTGCTGTTCGTGGTTTTGCATTAAATTTTTATCACCGATTTCAGTCTGAAGGTGGCGAATGCTTCCATGCCCACAAATGCCGAAAAGAATTTTATGAAGTGTTAAACACCCTGAATCTTACATTTTCAGACAGTGGCACGAAGCATACACCCCACGACTGCCGTCATACTTTTTCGTGGTTATGTGATAAGTATAAAGTGGACGAACTGTCAAAACATCTTCTTATGGGACATTCCCTTGGCAGCGATATTGAACGGTCCGTTTATGGTCATCGGACACTCGACGAACTCCGCGCGGAAATCGAGAAAATTCAGGTTCCGTATTGTCGCTAACTTGTTGCTAAATATATTGGGAAAAATACAGTTTTACTGGAATTTACCGCAGTATTTGTCGCTAATTTGTCGCTAACGGTATTTTTGTTTCATAATAAACAGGAGCGGCTTATCCGCTCCTGTATCACATGCATAAAGTCTATAATTTCCAGTAAAGCTCCAGTAATTCTTCCACTTCTTCTTCTGTTTTGTCATATTCATCCATCACTAGTGTACTGTCTGCTTCATATTTGGTAAAACTCCGCAGAATATTTTCCTGAGAGCGCTGCTTCACAAATGCAGGCGT
>CAJTSD010000010.1 GCA_910578795.1 uncultured Lachnospiraceae bacterium | reverse complement strand
GTAATTATTGCATCTGAGCTATCCACGAAGCGTTTATCAATAAATAGTATGCTTCAAATTGGATATTACCTACAACTATGCTGCCATTTTCAGCATTAAAGTATAATATAACCCCTTGCGTAGTTCCGTCAACATTATAGGAAAGTACAGGTATATCCGTCCAGCAACCAGGTATGTATTCAAGAGCAATTTGGATTATTTCGTCACCTTCTCGGAGAGTAGTTTGCTCCCTTATAATCCCAAGGCATATATTTACGACATTTCCTATACGTGTTATTCCTGTTCCGCTACTCCAACGCCAGCCATTTTTTAACTCATATCCGATGCCTACTGCTCTTAAATTGCTATTTGTCTGCTGAATCAGATTCGCAAGCGTGCCTTCCACGGATGCATTCTTTTCCACCGCATCAAGTGCATATTCCCCCGTTGTGGTTATCGCCGCGCTGTTGGACAGTTTTACGTGCCCGAGAATGCCGTATGCGGCTTTCTGTGTGTAATGGTTTTCGGTTTCGGTTTTTTTTGCAAACACAGCCAAAATCCTGTCCGCAAAATTTTCAAACTGTGTCTGCATCCATGCCTTTGTAAGGAATTTCATAAAGATCACCCCTCGAAATATGTTGAGAAGTCAATGTTTTCCGTTTCATTGTCCGTGTTTTTCAGATAGCCGGCAAGCTTAGTATCTAACTGGGTACCGGTAACGTATCCGTCAAGACTGACTTTTTCCGTTTCCAGTGGCTGCAGTCCGGTACCGTCCCACCAGTAGTCAGGCGTGTCCGCTTCCTTTATGTAAATGTTCTGCCCGACCTTCAGGTTTGTTATATTGTTCTGTTCTTCCATCCATGCATCAAGGGCGTCCTTTGTATCAAAGACCAGTGCATTCTGCCCGCCTGCTGCCAGAGCGTTAGTTTCCGTTTTTGTGTAATAATTGGTCAGATTATCCACCGTACTTGTCACAAATCCCTCGTCATTCGTAAGCTGGCTCACTTTTGTCGGCAGCTCTTCCTTTTTTGCAAATACGAGTGCTATCCTTGTGGCAAAGTTGCTAAACTGTGTCTTTACCCATTCCGATGTCGCAAATTTCATAAAATTATTTCCTCCTTTTTCCTAATCAAAATACTCTGAAAAATCTATGTCAGCGCTTTCCGTCTCGACCGGATTATCTTTCAGGTAGTTGTTTACCGCTTCCTGTATGTCTTCCGGGCTGCTGCCCCCGAGCTTTATTTTCCGGAGGAGAACCGCAAATACCTCATCTGCCTGCATTCCACGCACTCCCTTCCCTTATATCCAGTTCCATGTGCCGTCAGACTTCCTGAACGCAAAGTCTGCGTCCGCCGTCATCACAGTGCTGCCCATGCCTATTGTGTAGCCATCCAGCATTCCCTCAATTTCCATGTCATCAGTAACATCACTTTTTTTATCCGCAAAGAGTGATACCTTTGCTTCCCTGTTTATTGGATTCGCGGATATTTCCGTTACCTTTACCATATGGATCCTCCTTCCCTGCCTTTATACCGATGTTATTTGCAAATTCCCGTCTGCTACAGTAAGGATGTATTCCTGTCCTGTGACCGTGTCTGTCAGTTTCAGCCCCGCCGATTTGACCGTGCCCGCATATTCCGCGTTGCCTTCCCAGTCAAGGGTATGGGCGTTGGAACGGGCTGCTGCAGAAACCCCGTTTCCCACGATATGGGCATATTTATTAGCGGTGTCTTCGATGTTGTATCTTCCTTGGACGTGCTGACGGCTGGAACCGGCTTTTGTACCGATACCTTCCGCATGGGACTGAGCCCCCGATGCCACTGACTCATATCCCTCCGCGTGGGAGCAAAAACCTGATGCCGCCGTGGCATATCCTTCGGAATGGGAATCCTCCCCTGATGCCGTCGTGACATATCCTCCGGCATAGGAATAATCTCCTGACGCTGTTGTGCTGATGCCTTCGGCAACGCTGTACCGCCCAACGGATGTGCCCGCTTTCCTGCCAAGCGAAATACTGTTCTCCACGACAAGATTGACTAAATCAATATCTGCCCCTCCGCCTCCCGACGGAAGTGTGACTGATTTTTCGGAAAGTAATTTCCCCTGTGTCGTTCTTAACTGTATCGTCAGCGTAAGTTCTGACACTGATGCGTCAACTGCTGATGCGGTTTCGTCCGCCTTTGCATATCCTGACAGGTCATCTGCCGCCTGCTGTCCAATGGGATTATCCTTAAGATAACCCTCAATACTTTCAATTGCACTATCGTAATTATTCATCACCGCCGCCGTTACGGGCGTTTTCTCAGGCGGGGCGTTCACCCAACCGTTTTCGTACGGTTTTGTGTATATTGGTGTATATTCTGCCATGTTCCCACTCCTGATTTATTTTTTAATGCCAATGTAATGTTCTATAAATTCAGCTTTGTTTTGCCGGGTGTCAATTCGAATGTAAAATTTATTAATAAAATCACCGGAACGCATTGTTCCCACATACAAAAATCCCCCGATTTCTGCAATGCACACGATTTCGCCCCCAGAATAATCATCCAGCCCGATTTCATCTTCTGTCGTTTTTTCAATTTCAGAAAACGGGATGTAACTGTCGTTCGTATCTGAAATTTTTCCATAGCTCAAATAATTAGCTTCTTTTCCACCTGTTATTCTGAACGCAAATTGCACCCTCCAGTTTCGGCTGAATCCCTGCGCCTCATTCAATGCAACCATTTCTGTTTTTTCGTATTTTGTGATTCGACAGGTCGAAAAATCAACAATGGCTCTGTATATTGCATTGCCGTATCCAAATTCACTGCTGGTAGGGATATGTCCCTGTGCAGCTTCCATTGAACATGTTGCGGATAAATTTAAAAATACAGCGCCTTTGTTATTGTCAAGTACGCACACCCCGCCTGCATGGTTTGATGACTGGTACACCGAAAACGAATAGGACCAGTCTTTCGGGCTATATCCTGTCGGAATTTTTTCGTAAAAAGCCTTTTCAGCTTCTGCTTTAAATTCATTCACAAGGGATGGTGGAAGTTTTATTTCCCTTAGTGCAAGTTCTGTTTCAAAATCATTTAACTCGAAAAAACGAATAGGCGCGTCTATATTCATGCCTTTTCCCGCTATTGTCGAATCTACAAAAAGTTTGCCTGATATGAAAAAAACCCCTCTGCTTACTTCGTTTTCAAGAAATTCTTCATAAGATACCGCCTTGCTGTCTATTAAAATCCCGGGTTTCGACGCTATGGATACACTGGAGGAAAAAACGGCAGCCATATACTTTTTGCATTTTTTTCCAACCAATACGCGGCTCGAATACCAATAATATCCATCCAGGTCATCCAGTATGGCATTCCCGGTATCCAATTTCCCGCCTGTAATTTGTATGGTGTAAGAATTGATATAATAAGAACGTTCATAAACAATTTCCAGTTTATTTTCGAAAATAAATAAACTGTGTACGCGTTTATAACCAGCCTGTATATCTTTAATACTATTGGGATTCATTCCGTAAATGTCAGTTCCACCATAAATTGTAATGTCTTTTACAGATCCATTGGCAATAAGGGCAATGTAAAGCCCATCTTTATAAGCCAAGCAAAAGGTCTTTGTATCTAAAATACCTTTAATTTTCTCCCAAACAAGTGTTGCATTCCCCCCACCATCTGTCAGGTACATCGCATCGTGGTAGTGCCCCTGAAAATATATGTCCTTATGGTCTTTCCCCTTAAAATACAACCTTGATGACTGCTTTCCCATTATCCAACTGTCACCTCCCCCTGTATCAGGTAAATCGTATTCGCAGCGACCGTTACCGGAAGGACGGGCACTGATTCCACCTTTAATCCGCCGCCCGTGGCAATCATGCCGTCAATTTCTTCCTTATTATAGGTGTAATCCTTGACCTTTTCTTCAACCTCCTGCTTGGTACTTTTCTTTAATGTGTCAATCTGCGTCTGCAGGTCTGTTATGAACTCTGTCTGATATTCCTCACCCTGTGCCTTATAGGTGTCTTTTAAGGCTTGCACACCTGTCAGTTCCCTGTTTAAAACATAAAAACTTTTCTCCGTATATTCTTCAACTTCCGGATCATACAGACTGTCAAAATTAAACATATTATAGGATACGCTGTCCAGTCCCACTTCCACGAACGGGAGTGCGTTATTTTTTCCCGTAAATGGATGAAACTCTATCCCACTAACGCAATCATATATCCGGTGCGCAATTTTCGATAAAACATCGTCTTTTAACCCAAGCGTAAACATATTGCCCTGAATAATATAATTGTTTATACCGTCTCCGTACGTCACACCCTTTGCATCCTCCGTCTGCCGTATTGTCACCTTATCAACCGGCTTAACCGTGTACTTCTCGTACTGCACATCACGGTAATAGGAGAAAAATTCATTATTTCTATTCTTGTCTTCCAATATAGTGTTTTTAACTGCTGCCAGTTCCGGATTTCTCGGGTAAAACGGCAGATATGTATTCGAAGATGGATAATTCCCCCATTCCGTTTCGGGAAGCTTACTCAATATACGGTACTCAAATTTTTCCTGACGGTTGATAATCCCGCATGCCCCATTGATTTGGCAGACAGCTTTTATCACATCACGCGCTTTCATCTGTTCGGGATTATATTTTTTATCTATCATTACATCATCGTTTGGCAGCTCTGCATCTTCCTGTGTTATTCCGATACATCCGAACAGACTGTTTCGCAAATCTTTTAAGGATATCGGAAATTTTAAGCCTTTATACCATTCCCCAACATTAATGTCTCCTTTCGTGTATAGGATATCAAACGCTGTAATTTTCTTTATCTGCTTATTACTCTGCTCTGTGGCGGAATCCACAATACCGTTAAACAGCGTAATCGGCATATCCTCCGTACCATCCGTATACATATGGACGGTAATTTTCCTGCCTTTTATGTCTTCCTTTAATTTCCGTATTTTAATCTGAAATACGCTTGCAATGCACCCTACAAACTCAACATTTCCATTGCTCATAAGCGCTTCTGTCAGCTCCATTGACTCATAGTCAATCTGTTCAAGCGTAATGCTTTGATTTATTTCCGGAAAACAGATAGAAATATATTTGTTCGTGCTGTCCGAACCATACGCCTTCTTAACATTATCAGGCACTTTCATGCATACCCTCCTCTAATACTCAATAAGCTCAATCGTAAAGGAATTGTACTCTATATCACGGCTTATTTCGTCAACTATGTGTATGGAATACTCTGTATCCCTCATATACATTTGCGCATGTCTGTAGGCAAGCTCCTCATCATTCCAGTATGTTACGGACAGCTTTCTCTGATTTCTGTCATTGATACCAAGTGTGGCAAGACCGATTACCGCCTTAAAAGCCTCCATCTCTTTCAGGTTCATCTCGCCTATATTCAGCTTAAGAGATGTCTTGTAATTTTTGCTCGTCTCCCTGTGCAGAAACACATTTGCATCCCTATATGCCTCAATATCAATCCTTTGGTTCGGTACAGAGTTCCAACCGTCCGCAAGTATAAATTTATTAGGAAGAATCACGTTACCGAATTTTATTAGCCATCCCTCAAACATTTATCGTTCCTCCAGTTATCATGCAAAACTGCTGCGTCCGGTTGACTTTTTCTGCATGCGGTCAAGTCGTATCATTTCTTCAAATATGACTTTTTCATTTAGCTGTGCAATAAACGTATATTCTCCGCCTCCCATGCCGCCACTTTCTGCCATTGCCTGTTTGAATGCCTGTACCATTGTAGGAAGCGGTGTTTCTATGTTTGTAACACCTTTGGGCTGATCGCCCAATACTGCCATGAATGGATTACCGCCGCGTATTACTGCGCCGTCCGCAAGCATCGGCACTTTTCCCAGACTAATCTTTGTACCTTCAAAAACCGTTTTTCCCGCTACGGAAATTGGATCAATCGTCCATGTCAATTTGTCATTCAACCAGCCCGCGAATTTGTTCCATATTTTTTTAACAGCAGCAATTGCCGCATCCCAAGAACTTTCAAGACCATCTTTTATTCCATTAAAAGACCATTTATCTTTTTCAAACCACGATGCAACATCTTCATTCCACCAATTATAGAATCCTGTGCCTTTCCACCAGCCTGTAAACTCCGTCCATTTTTCGGAAATTCCGGATTTCATATTTTCGCCAAATTGCGTCCATTTTTCTTTTCTGAACCACGGTGCAATGCTTTCGTCCCAAAAAGCATTGATATCCTGTCCCCATAAGGAGAATGCGCCTACAATGTCCGTGTCCCACCATGATTCCACGTCCTTACCAAAATCCTTAAGTGCACCTTTCATGTCGCCCAAATGGTTTAGTATGTCAAGCGCTGCTTTTGCCCACGGTCCCGCAAGGACTAATGTAAGTTTCCCCAATACGGGATTATCCTGAAAATCGGTTATCATATTTTGGATAGCTGTTAAATTCGTCTTCAAATCCGATACAAACGTATCCATGCTCGTTGTATCGGGAATTATCGTATCAAAAAAACCGTTTTCGCCAAACCATTTAAAATTTTTGTAAAAGTCTCCTGTTTCCTTGTCAAAAAGCCCTATTATCGGTCCTAAAACATATTTGTCTAAAAATTTAGCCTCTAGCCCACCCGCAAGGGCTGCCGCAATACTACCAATAATTCCCGTACCGATTGTCATTCCAATCTCAGCAGCAGTGCCGGCACCAAACGTAGTAGCCAAATCCATTGTTAAAAGACTTTTTAATCCCGCCAAAATACCTTTATTGCCTCCAAACGAAGCCAGTGTTTTAGCCAAAACGCCACCGGATTTGGCGGCTCCCCCTGCGCCGCCCAAATTCTTCAAAGCCTTTGTAATCTTTTGCGTTTCAAGCAGGCTCAGAAAAGACCCAAACAGGTTCAAAGGTACTTTCAGTATGCTCCATGCTTTCAATCCGGCTTTTAAAGCAATTACGCCCTTTGCAATTTTCTCCAAGCCGTCTGCAACATCCTCCGGCTCGACACTGTCCATCCATCCTTCTATCAGGTGCAGAAAATCCACAAATCCATCGCTGTTTATGAAATCTGCAAGTGCATCCGCACATCTGTCAATAAAGAGTATTAAACCCTCACCCACAGTTTCACCAAACGGCTCTAAGTGCTCCCAAAATTCCTGCATATTGGCTCTTAATTTTTCCCAGTCCACCTCGTTATTAAAGTCAATAAAAACCTGTAGCAGACCCGGAATGCCTTTTTCAAGCTTCCATTTTGCAAGCGGAAGCAGAACCATTGTATAAAAATCTGTCAAAATTCCGGACAATGTATCAATAACAGGTATCAGACTTTCCAGCCATTCCTCACCTTTTGAGAGCAACGGATAAAAATCAAGTTTATCTGCCCACTCCGCCGTATAGTCTGCTGCGTCCCTTATATTGCCGATAATGACGCCAATAATGTCCCGTATGTGGCAGAGGATTTTATAACCTGTATCGTTTTCTGTCCATGCTTCCCGAAAGTTTCTCGCCAAATGCCCTATAATAAGACCGATATCGCCGATAATGTGTAAAATGTCTGAAAGTATGGTGATTGTTTCCGATGTATCCCATACCCGTAGAAAGTCTATTCCTAGCCGTTTCAACAGCTCTGAAATCTCACCCAGCGCATACTTCCATGATTCAATGACAAATTCGCCTTCGTTTTCCCACGCTTCATGAAACGGATTAAACAGACGACCAAGTATGTCTTTTATTTTCTCTGCTTTTTCGTCCAGTTCATCAACAGCCTCTGTTTCATTCATCTCAAGTTTCGGCATTTCAAAACTGCTGCCACTGCTTCCTGAACTGACACCGCTTCCATTGTCATTATTTAATACATTTAGTTTGTCAAATGGTGCCAGTGCTTTGTTTGCTGCTTTTTCTGCTGCCTCGATGCTCTCTGTCAGGTCATCTGCCCCGCCCGACGCATCAAATAAATCCTTTGCAAATTTTTCCGAATCCGCCACCGGTATGGATATTCCTAACAGTTTGGATAATATGGCGCCTGCCTGTGTTGCTATCGCAATCAGTTGCGTGAGAATGGTATTAAGAAACTTGACAACAGGTGTTAATACGGTAATCAGCCCTGTACCTGCAACGGAAAGCAGCTCTTTAAACTGTTCTTTTAAAATTCTTGTCTGATTTGCCCAGCTGTCTGATGTCTTTGCAAAATCACCTTCCGCAAGCGCTGTCTGCTCCATTACATACATGTAACGCAGCTGCACTTTTTCCGCCTGCGTCATTGCGGATATTTTCTTTTTTATACCCTGCCTGTATGCGTATTCCTGAAGGTTAATTTCCGTCATTACCACGCCGTAGGCTTTTAATGTTTCCGTTTCTCCCGTATAAATAGACTTTAATGCTGTGGCAGTTTCTTCCGCGCTTTTATTGTAAAAGCTTGACATGTCCGCTGCACGCGCCGTCAGGTTGATCGCCATGTCGCTTGCATCTTCCATGCTGTCCACCATAGCGCGCCCCATTGCCATAAACGTAGAGCCCATTTCTTTAGCGGATAATTTTGATATGCCAAACTGCTTTACCGCTGTATCCGCAAATGCCTCCATTTTGTACGACATGCTGCCAAATGCTGTGTCTACAACGTTCTGAACTTCCGCAATGTCACTTGCCGTTTCGATTGCCTGTTTTCCAAGCGCAACAATCCCTGCAATACTCAAACCTACACCAAGTGACTTGACCAGCCCGCCCAAGCTGCTTCTGACTCCGGCAATACTCCTGCCAAGTCTATTCACATCATTGCGCATGTTTCTGACGCCGCCTGTAAAATTATCTGTATTCAGTAATGTATTAATCCTTATCGAACCGTCGTATCTGCCTGCCATGTGTCCGCCTTCTGCAGCTTAACAAAAAACAAAGAGCCTTTCAGCAGTCCTTTGCGGACTGTCTGCGCGGCTCTTGGCTCTTGCTGCATTATTGTTTTTTACCTGCATTCATAAAATTATTGAATATTTCAAGCTGTCTCTGTTCTGCGCGTTTTTGCTCCGGTGTCAGATGCGCATCCTTATCCCCGATCCTGTACACCTCTTTTATCTTTTCAAGCTCTCTCTTTTCTTTTGTGCCTGCCCTTTTATCCGGTTTCCTGATGCGTATATCAACCACCCTCGTAAACGCGCATTCCTCAAGATTTGACAAAAGCCCCATAAAAGTAAACCAATGCATTTTCGCTGTGTTGAGATCTATTCCATACTGATTCAGAAATGCGCTGTATATCCTCCATTGGTCTATGTCGAAATCATATACCTTCACATTGTCTGTTTCACTCTTTTCACTGTGGTTGTCATGGGAAAACTCGCTCAAAAACCATTTAAGCCCTTCAAGCGCCTCCTCTGTTTCGGGCATACCACAGGGAAATAAAAGAGTTAAAACATGAAGCAGTCTTTCTTCTTTTGGAAACTCCTCATCTGAAAGGCACTGCATGATCTGTATGCCCGTCCGGAACTCTGCTTCTATTCTGTATCCGCGCCATTTGTCCGGAAGCCTGTCTAATAGCACATTGAACATATTACCGCTTCTTTCTGCTAATGGTGGCTTTTTCTATTCTTGTGACTGTTCTTATGGCTGTTCTGAGGATTATATACAGGATTTGTGCCTCCTGTACGGTTCCTGTTGTATTTTTCTGCAATTTTTGACTGCCTGTCATTCGCGTATTTGTGCAGGATTGGCGTAATCTAGTCAAAGAAATCAGCCATAATATACGGTGTCGGCACAATATTCCCGAATACCTTTCGGCAGCATCTTTCTCCAAACAGATTATCAAGCTCCGTCATCATGCCGCGCATCTCCTCAGCAACAGGTTTTACCTGTTCTGATACATCTTTGCCCGCCGTCTTCGACTTGATATTCCTGCTTGCCTCTGTGAATTTGTCAAGCATATTGAAGAAATCCTCAATAAACTGTGTGTCTTCTACCGGAATAAGTATGACATCGCCCTCATCATTCACATTTATACGGAGACTGCTTTTGATACGTATGCTTCCGTCTATCCCTGCATTTTTTACTGTATTACTGCTGTTATCCATAACTTTTCCCTCCTGTTAGATTCCGCTTTCCGTATCACTCTCACTAAATGTCATTTTGGTAACATCAAAAAATCCCTGTATTCCGTCTCCAACTCCGCCAAGCGTCATGGAGCTTTTCAACTCCGATCCGGCATCTCCTCCGATGTTGTCGAGCTGATAAGAGCATTTTCTCTTAACTGCCGGATACACACCGGATGATGTGGGTTCCTCCATGATGTTTACTCTTACATAGTCCGACTGCGCTGCCGTTCCTACAGGAAGAAGCTTTACTTTTTTGTCTATCCACTTCTGCAGTTTTTCATCCCTGATATATTCCTTTTCAACGCTGATTGACGGCGTGTACGATTTTATGTTTGTCGTACCGTTTGCCTGATTGATGTACTGCTTTGTTTCGCTTTCCGGGTTAAATTCCTCCGTAAGCGATGTAATGCCGTCACCTAAAAGCACGTAGTCCGGTGTATCTGCAGAACCGATATTAAAAAAATGCATTAGTTTTTCTCTCATCTCTGCCATTGTCTTATTTCTCCTTTACATATCTTATGGCTATCGTCATTTCATAAACGCTGTCATTTGTTGCCGTAGCGCCCATATAAAAAGGGGTTGTTATCTTAATCTCACTCACAACCGCATTTTTTATCAGCGGAAACTCTTCTTTCCCGTTCTTTTCGTCTACCCACTCAGACAGCCTTTCACCAAAACCATTATTTGCAATTCTGTCTGCATCTGCAAGGCTTGGAAGTCGCGCCCTGATTGTATAATGTTCTGTGTACTCCTTCCTGCCGGAAAGATATGATTTTACATTCTGTACAGGCTCTTTTGCAAGCGAATATCTTCCTTTATCGGCCTTTTGGATATCCGTATCTATACGCCCCATCTGAAATCCCTGAAGCCATTTTATAATACTCTCTGATACTGTCATGATCCAACCGCCCTTCTCGCTGCGTCCTCTGCCTTTTTCCTGCCTCCGTTCTGCAGCGCCCTGTCTACCCAGTGCGCCCCTCTGCGGGAACCGTTATTGTAATGGAGCATTCTGTCTGACGGAACTTTTTGGACATTTTTTCTTGACCGCCACCCGTTTTCCGTCTTAAAGCCTGCACAGTGCAGTTCCGGATCTTCGTAAACAATGCCTTCAAACAGATAATGCGCATATGGACCGTTCCATACAATTTCTGAATTATTTTCCACATGCCCTGTATCTCTTAGGTGTCCCTCCGATAACGGCACATAAGGATCACACAAATGGAGGATTTCTTCACTTACCACACGCTGCACCCTGCCTCTTTCCTCTATTCCCAAACGTTTCATTAACTTTCTTGTATCAAGGCTCAATGTACAGCCATATATTGTTCCTGCCATTATTTGGCCACCACCTTTATATTTTTTAATCTCGGCATGTTCCTGTTGTCCGATACTGCCGTAACGGTTCCTGTATATTGAAACAGTTCTGACAGCTGCGACAATCCGCAGTCCGCTCCTATTTCATACTCAGATATGCCAAGCACAAGCACATCCTGCCCTTCCTTTGCGTCCAAAGTCCAGTATTTTGTTATTTCCTCATCTGACAGTCTCCTGAACTCATGCGGAGGCAGATACACTGCTGCGTTACCGTAATCACGTTTAAAATCAATTGTAATACTCTCTGCCAGTGGAAAGCTCTGTGTATTGCCCGACGTAGACAATTCTTTCCGGTTGTGGCGCCACTGTACCCCTTTTACCACCGTCCTGTGCCACGTTTCTTCTCCCGTTTCCCTGTTTTGGCGGTAATTGTATACAGTCATTGCATCATTGAACAATACATTCATAGCGCACCTGCCAGTCCTGTACCCGAAAGCCCGCTCCGCATAATGCTTAACAGCTGCGCTTCTTTCTCTGCTGCCGTCGTAATTTTATAGCTTTCAGAATACCCGTCGTTTGACACACTCGCTATGCCTGTGCCCATTCCTGACGTTTCCTGCGCGGATATACTGTTTATCAGCTCGCACATTGTCATTTTTATGGCCTGTGCTGTCCCTTTTTGGAACATTGTGGCGTTTTCTTCATCGTATGCATTCATGAACTCTCTCGTACGCATAGCGGTACGCCTGTCCATATATGCTGATGCTTTGGCATACGCCCTGTTAAAAGCCGCTTCGTCTGTGATGTTGTCAAAAAGGGAGCTGTAATACTCCCAATCAATATAAGGCACATCCATGCTCCCTTTCCCCCTTATTTTTCAGCGCTTTTTTCCTTGCCGCTTTTCTCTTTTTTGTTTTCTGCGAGCTGTGCTCTCAGCTCTGCTGCCTCTTTCCTGCTTTCAGCGAACATCTGCTCCAGTTCTTCTGTCTCTTTTTTACTTTCATCAAGCTGCGTTCTCAGCTCTGCTGCCTCTTTCCTGCTTTCATTAAGCATCGCTTCCAAATCGCAGATTCTTTTGCCTGCACTGCTGTTAGCTTCCCTGAGCATATTGTTATCCGATTCCAGTTCCGCCACACTTTTACCGCTGCCTGTCTTTGCTCCTGCGCCTACCGTCCTCATACTGCACCTCCTATGCTTTGCTGCTCACGTAAATTCCGGCACGCTTGTTTTTATATGCATCTACAAGTCCGTATTTACGATATTTGATGATATCCGCATCTGCATCCGGATTTGATGCCGCAGGGATAATGTTGCTTGCGGTGTGCTTGTCGAATTTAATAATTGCGGGCTTGTGAAGTATCATAAAGTTAATGTCTGCGCCTGCATCGGACTTCTTATAGTGCCCTAATTCCTCACCGGCAGTCTTTCCATCCATCATGTCTATCGCAGTATAAAAACGCGCCTGCGGTACTACTTTTTTTACTGCAAATTTTGCAAGAATTTCCCTTGATTTTGTCGTATCCAGCGACATGACGCTGTTGAGCAGTGTGGCTGTCGCGTAAAGCATTCTCTGTTCCTGCGGTACTTCGTCCTCATCCATCTCTGACCACGCCGTTAAAAGCGCTTCAAGAAACTGCTGCGGACCTGCAATGGTTCCTGTTGTTTTTGTAATACCGTCAATTCCTGAAATCGTTGCAAACGTGAAGGCATCCGCCTCCGGCGCAACCTTATCCCTCATAAGCGTTGCCCCCGCCATTCCAAACGCAAGGTTTCTTGATTCCTCATTGTCCATTACATCTACCGATATCTTGGTGCCACGGTCATAATTGAATGACACTGTCTGCCATTTCAGGTCTACCGCACCTGTGGTATATCCGCTGTTACGGTCATAATCGCCAAGACCTGTCACAGATATCTGCGGGTATATGATTTCGTTTGCATTTGCGCCCGCTCTTGACATTGCAGGATCTGATGTGAGATCTGCCGTAACAGAGGCATTTCGGTATACCTCGTCAAGTAAACTTGTGTAATTTTTTGCTAATGCAATTGTGTTTGGCATCTACTTTATTCTCCTTTCGTTTCTGCCGGAGGCAGTCCCATAACCACACGCATCTGCGCGTCCATGCCGCCACTGCCGCTTCCTGTAATTCCTCCAATGACATTTGCCGTACCTGTCTTTTCGGGTTCATCCGTATGGAACATTCCTTTTGTGACATCGTCCTCTGCCATTGCCTTGATTGCTGCTGCGATATCCTCCTTTTGGTTCTTGGATGTTTTCAGTGCCTCCACATCCAAAAGCCGGATAATCTTCTCTGTGTCTTTCCCCTTTGCCGCATGGACACTTTCTTTCAGGGTATCCATGAAATCCCGTTCCGCAAGCTGGTCTGCAAGTTCCTTGTCCCTGTCCTCCAGCTGCTTTTTGAGTGTTCCGATGTCTTCGTTGAGCTTGTCAACATCCACGTCCTTGAACTTATCAAGGCTTTCTGTCAGAGTCTTTACCTTATCTTCCGCTGACTCAAGCTTTTTTGTCTGAACATCATAATCGGATATTGTCTTATAGTTCTCAAGCATCACTTTCTCAAAGTCTTTCTGTTTGTCCTCCGGAACTTCCAGCCCGAACTCCTTCATGATCTCAAAAATATTTTTCATATGCCTCTCCTTAAAATAATTTGTGAATCGGGTTTTCCCCGATATAGGAAATTTGTTTTTGGTTGCCTTTCCGCCTTTGAAATATAAAAAAGAGCCGAACGTCAATCAATTTAATGATTCACTATCCGGCTCTTAGGCTCTATTGTTATTATGGCTTCCCGTTTACATCTTTTACAATACCCGGGGAAATTGATGATCTTGGTACTGTCAAGGTATTTCAGCATTTTGGGAAATCCGCAGTTCGGGCATCCGTACCAGTATTCCTTCTGCATTCTGCCACCATCTTTATTTATTTATTTGGAATGTATGTTTGCTACAAATTCATTATATACAAATTCCCGTTTATTTGCAACATAAAGTTATTGCAATATTGCAAGACTTTTTTCCTTTATTTTTTTAACTATGCCGTTGCAGTATTTTGCTGCCTTTTCAATGTCCTGTCCTTAAACTGCTCAAATATCTGTTCAATTTCAATATTATGTTTTTCACATGCTTCACTTCTTTTGTCATATTTTTTCTACGCTCGCCATACTCTTTTTCTTTTTGTTCAACGGTTTCATACAGTTCTTTTTTTTCTCTGATTCAGAAAAAAAATATCAAATACTGACAAGTCAGGTCTGTCATCAACAATAAATTCTCCATGTTCTTTTTTCATGGCAATACCTCCTCAAAACTAATATCACAATTTCCCGCAATTTTCCAGCAACTTAAGTAAATTTCTTGCATAATTGTTTCACTATTGGTATAATATAAATGAGGAAAAGTCATTTGCTGATTCCAATGTCCTGTTCTTTGAACAGTTGACCAATCGGATAAATGGCTTTTCATTTTTTGCCAAATACACTTATTATCTCACTGTCTTTTATTAAGACTATTATTTCTACAAACCTTGTATGCCTTGACGCAAAAATACCATCAATTTGTTGTACTATTTCGTCCTTATCTAATGGACAATTTGTAATATCCAAGATGAAATTTGGCGATTGCTTTCTTTTTTTTGATAATAAACTGTATAATAAATTCTTTCCGCTTCCTGTTGGTGTCTTTAAATCATACCGCGAACCATCTATTAAATAATCCGGCGTTTGTACCCCTTGTGGAAATAATACTTGCGGAACAAATTCAACAACTTTACCATATTTTTCACTTAATATTGTTGCAACAGCTCTTTCCTGCTTAGTCGGATGAAGTATAATATGTCTTCCGTCCACTTTATATGTTACGCCATCAATCGTATATTCCTGTTTTTCAATAATGGATCCTTTTATCCGTTTTACCTCTGTCCACTCTTTTGTGATATCCATAGGCTTTATCATATCCGCCTTTTCTTGAATTTCTTTTGTCAAAACTATTTTATCATTAGAAACTATTTTCTGCAACTCTGCTTCAGCAACGCTTCCCGTACTTTCCATATCTGCTTTATGCTTCGCTTCGTACTCTTTCCACGCCTTTGTTTTTTTATATTCACCTGTCCCGTTATCATAACGTATTCTGTTGTACTTTTCAGGCATTTTGTACTTTTTGCACCATTCCTCGTACTCCCTGATTTTCTCCTTTATCTTTTTCTGCACCTGTGTTGTGTCCATATCGAGTTTCTGCATCGCTTCACGTTCCCGTTTCAGAGCGCGAATATTACTTTCTTTGGCACGCTGCTTTTGCGACATCGCATAGTAATCATATTCTTTTCCATCAATGGTTATGGGGTCGGGCTCCGGATCTTCGTCAGGAAGGGAGGAAATGCCCTCAAACCACGGGTATATCCTGTGGCGGCAGTTATATCCGTACAATCCCAACGGATCATTCTCGTGTTTTCCGTCCATACAGTATCCCGTCGCCTCCCATAAGTCGCCTATTCCGAACTGCCCGATGCGCTCCGCCTCTTTTTGGGCTGCCCCTGCTGCCATGTCTGCGCCTATGGTGTATACTTTCCCCTGCCACTGTGCATGGTTGGCGTGTCCCGTCCCTTTATTACGTGCTCCCCAATGTGAGGATACGTATACCATATTCGTATTTGTTTCCCTGATACTCTGTTCGGCTATCTTTCCCATGAGCTGATGTGTACCCGTTCTTACCGCAACGCGCACCGCCGTATCAAGCTGCATTGTCCGCCCGCTTCCGTAATCAACTGTTCTAAGACCGCTGTGTGCAAGATTATGAATCACATCATACAAAACCTGCTCCTGTGAAAATGTGCCTGATGTTATTTTTATCATAGCTTTATCTAATTCGCGCCTGTACACGTTCTCAAGCGGTTCCATACCTGCCACAGTCTTGAAACCCGTCGTTTTTGTCAGGTTGCTCACTTCACCCTTTAATTGCTCCTCCATTGCTTTTTCAAGTTTTGGCAGAAAAGAACTGCCTGTAATCGGCTTATGTCCAGGCTCCCATACACGCAGATCGTCAAGGAAGCTTAAATTGCCCGCATCTGCAAATAGTCTTTCTCCTCCCCTTCCTGCCTCTTTTCTTATTTTTTTCAAAAGCTCTTTGACTGTCTTTTTGTGTTCAAGCGTATTCTGCGCTACAATTTTCTGAAACTCTTTATCCGCTCTGAGTTTTTTCATGACTTCTTTCCTGATGCACGCCGGACTGTAGCCCAACTGGTAAAGCGCCTGTGCCTGCTGCTCTGCTGTTCTTGTATATGCCATTGTCGCTTTTACCCTCTGCGTCACATCTGCAATAACCTCGCTCTCAAGATACTGAAACAACGGTACCAGCGCATCGCTGATATATTCTAACTGTTTATCCGTAAGCATGGTTTAGTCCTCGCTCTCTTCATCTTTTTCATTTTCCTCTTTGCGTTCCTCTTTTTCCTGCACCAATGCCTGCGCCTCATCTTCTGTCAGACTGTATGCCTGCATGAGATACCACACTGTCAGTTTTGGAATTTCAAAACTCAATGCATCATTCCTCACCCGCTCAAGCTCCGCCTCCTTGTCCGTTACGTAACTATCATCAAAATCAACAAGTATTTCTTCATCAATGCTATATCCGGTTCCGTGAAATGTATTGGAATACCAAAGCACCGCCCTGCAAATGTCCTGTATATATTTCAATGCCTCCTGCCTCTGTCTGTTCAGTTCCTGCATTTGGTCCTGACGCTCTCCTATGTACTCGGTTGCCGTTGTTATCTGACCGTTTTCAAAACTGTACTTTTTTGTCCCGTATCCAAAACTCATAGACAACAGGGACAGTGCAAGCTCAAAACATTTTGTTATGTCTTCTATCCTTATAGTGGGGTTATACTCCTGTATTACTTCTTTTTGTTCAGGAAGTTTCTCACCCAGCAGCACAAACAGCTTTTTCTGCTCCGGTGTCAGTTTCGGTTTTCCCGTTTCCGGATTAAACTCACATAGTGCTTCGTTTATCAGTATTACTTTTTCTGCCTTGTCCAAATCGCTGAAAAGCACGTTGTAGCACAAGTCGACAACTTTCAGGGTTGAAATTGTGTTAATCAGTTTTGGAAAACCGTATCCGTCCATATTGTCAAGGTTGTTTACTTCTGCGTTTTTCATTACCGCAAACGGTTTCACAGTTCCAAGCGTAATAATCGTTTCCAGTTCCGGAAGTTCCGTTCCATACTCATCGAATATGTGCGTTTCCGCTGTATATTCTCCCGTTTCCGTAAGCAGGAAAAGCACAAGCGTTGTCTGTTTTTTTCCTTTTTTCAGGCTGCTGCCGGAAAAAGCCGCTTCCGTAACGATGTCATTTACCACCGTAAGCGGAATGAAACAGTCCGCATTTACGTAATTGAGCCGTATATCCCCGCCTTTAATTGTACCGTTACTATAGATATCCGCATTATCCAGCCTGACATAGCATGCGGATGTACCAACCGCCGATGACTTTTCCAGCTGTTTTCTGTATTGTATACCAAACTCGTTGTTCCGGAGGATTTCATTGACAAATTCCGCCTGTCCTCCCGTACCTGCATTGATTTCAATAACCTCGCAGAGATTTGCATCATCAGAGCAGCACCTTTTTGCAAAGTTGAGCCTGTTCAGTTCATATTCCGCCCCTTGCAGGGTTTTCCTTCTGTGGAAGCTTTCTATCATTCTGTTTGCGTACCAGTCGTCACATTCGCCGATTATTGACATTGCATCGTTGTTGACGCGGTATCCTCTTTTCATCAATAAGTTTTCTACGCATCGTTCCATCTTTTTCCTCCTTTATCTGTCCAACATTATGTACTGTTCAAAGTCAAGCATGGTATAACAGCATGCATCCCACCAGTCGTTGCAGTTTCCGATATTTTTATCCTCCGGCTGGTTCGGTTTCTTTTCATCCCATTTCAGGGCTTTTACCGCCGATATGATGCGTTTGCATTTTTTGTTGATTTTCAGCCTGCCCGTATTAAACAGGATATCAATCATTCTCGGGCGCTCACTCACTTCGTTTTTGTGGCAGCCTGCGATATTATGCCACGGAAGACCTGATTTCTTTGCGGCACTCCGCAGACTGTTTATCATCGTAGTCGCCGCGCTGTCCGGGAATATCCATTCAGGATATATGCCATATTTTTCTATAATCATTCTGTAAAACTTTACAAATTCCTCACATATTCTGTCCGCATCAATATCCGGGGATTTCTCTATGCCGTCCTCTTCCATTATCCTGATTTCATGGTACCTGTTAAAATAGCCTGCTGCCACGAAAGTTGTCATGGATCCGTTCCCTCCGAAATCTATGCCTATTGTGATCATATACGGCTTATTTTTGAGTTTTGGCTTTTCTCCTGATTTTTGATGCATATCAAACAGTTCGTTCTCATCGTACAGGTACGGCTCCGAATTGCCAGCAAAACGCGCAAATATAACCCCTTCCGCAACTGCCCTTTCACCCCTGATGTCCCTGCGGTACCAAACTGTATCCTTTTGGTAGGTTGTCAGGGCAGTTTTTATCTCATCATCCGACATGGACATATTGTCGACAATGGTGAAATGTCCGTAATTATAACCATATTCTTTATTTTTCTCCTGAATTTTTTCGTGAAAACTCGAAATGTCTGTATAATACCAGTGTTCTTCCTCTTTCGGATTCAGGTCATGGAATATTTTTCGGTCAGAGCTTGTTAGCGTTCTGTCAAATACTTCTTTCAGGAACTTTTTATGGCACTCGTTTGCTTCTGTCACATATGCCATTCCATATGTGTTTCCCTTGATCAGTTTCTCATCGCCGTCTTTTCCTCCGCCTGAAACAAGAACGACTTTTTCCCCTGTCTTGGTCTGCACATAAACACAGTCACGGTCTTTGTATTTTCCCTCCCTGCAGCGTCCTTCAAAATAATTCAGCAGCCCGTAACCGTCACAGTCAAGAATATTGAGTTTTGCCGTAGCGCCGGAAACGCCCGCCACAAGATGTATCTTATTTTTGTGTGTTTCCAGCAAGGTACAGAATATCAGTGTTTGAAGAACATTTTTACCGCCTCTTTTTCCGCCTTCGGCTACGTTGAACCAACTGTAAATGCAGCGTTGAAAGTATTCATACTGCCGTCTGCTGAACGGTGCCGGATTATTCATTGTCCTCCTCTCCTTCAAGTTCCTCTAAGGATCTGTTTTCTTTTGGTTCGCGGAATATATCAGCAAGTGTCTGCATATTCTCAAGAAGTTTGTCAATTGATGCATTACCTGCCTCCGCTCTTTTTCGGTCAAATTCTGCTTTGTATTTGTCATCCGGATGCATCAGGAAATATTTTGTAAGCCAGTTGAACGCCTTCTGTCTGTCCTCCATCTTTATTCCGATTCCGTCTTTGGTACTTTTTACTTCCCGGATCATCTGTGTGTCAATTTCTTCGAACGGTTTTACAGACATATTATTGTTTTTGATGTCAACGACATCACCGATATTTGAGAACGCGATCCGCATCTGTAATTCGACGATATCTATCTCTTCAATTATCACCTGCTGCCGCTTGATTTCTTTCAGTCGTTCGATTTCGTTTTTTATACCAACTTTTACCAACAATCTATATGCTATTTTATTGGCCGTTTCATAGTCGCATTTGTATGCTTTTTTATAGCTCATTGTGGCATTATAAGAATTGATATAATACAAGCAAAATAAGCGTTCCTGCTCGGTCAGCTCCTTGTTTTCCATAGTCTGTTTTGTGCCGTCGTTTTTTGATATTTTTAACTTATCCGAACGTCCGCTTTTTGAACGTTTTTTTCGTTCGCCGTTCGGATGAGTTGTTTCCCATTTATATGTGTTTTTCCATCTGCGCACTGTACTGTCCGGAATATCAAGGCTCCTTGCAATATCTGCCATGCTCTTTCCTGCCTGAAACATCTCTGCCGCCCTGTCCACAAGGGGATTTTTCTTTCCCATTCTCGTCACCTGCCTGTTAATATAAAAAGAGCCGCTTATGTATTTCTACATATACGGCTCTAGGCTCTTTTTTTATTTCGTACATCTGTTTATAGTATATCGCGTTTTAATTTAAATATCAACTTTCAAAATTGTCCTAGGAATTTAAAAATGTTTTGCTTATATTTTCATACTGCCTCTACATAATTATGGAATATCTGCTCAATATGTCTGTCTCCTTTGTATGTGTAATGTTTTCCCGTTACATTTCTTGGAGCATGTCCAAGATATTCCCCTGCCGCGTCTTCGCTGCCTCCGCGCCTGCAGATGTTTGTTGCGGTCGTTTTCCTGAAAAGATGCGGATATACACGCCTGCCCATTCCTGCCCTTTTAGCTATATCTTTTATACTTGCGTATATCCCGTCAACATCCAGTGCCTTTGTTTTATCTCCCCGTAGATATGTGAACAGCGGTTCCCTGCTGCCCTCTGTTATTCCCCTGTCTTTTAAATATTCCTGTATATAATGTATTGCAACATCATCAAGAAAAACGGTTCTGTATTTCTGTGTCTTTTCGCTGAATATTATCAGCTTTCCGCTTCTGAAATCTATATCGCAGACTTTTACAAGCGGAATTTCTCCTCTCCTTATTGCCGTCGACCTCATAAATTCTATCAATGCCCTGTCCCGTTTATGTATACACCCAAGTTTAAGTTTCTCCACGTCCGTAGCTTCCATATGGTCAATCGGTCTTTCGACTGCCGCGTATGGCTCTATTCCGTCGCAGGGATTTTCGCTTATTATCTTCTCTTTCCGCATCCAGTTAAAGAACGCTGACAGGTTGCGGCGGAGATTGTTCAGCGATGCGTTTGTGTTGCTTGGTTTCTTGGTTAACAAATAATACTCAACGTCCGACTCACTGATTTTGTTAAGCGGCTTATTTATAAGTGCCACGAACTCATTCAGGGTGCTTTTGTAATATTCCACTGTTTTCGGGCTTAGTTTCGGAGCTTTCTTTGTGTCAAACAGACTCATTATATATCTGTTTGTATCATCAAACGTCGCCGGAAGAGTGGATGTTTCTGTTATCTCCACATTCTGCACTGCTTTCACTATAACTGCATCCAGTACTGCCATTGTGCATATATCAAGGTGCATTTTCATCCCAACAAGTATATTATTTCTTACTCTTTCTTTTGTGTTCATCGTCTTCCCTCCTGCTGCCGGTAAAAAATTTTACTTGTCTAAGAAACATTAAAGTGATATACTTTTCTTAGACGATTTGTGATAAGTGACAGGTACTTTGGCCGGTGCTGTCACTTATTTTTTTATTTATTATTTAGTTTTCGACCTTGTATTTTGTTTTTTCTGACAAACTCTGCTGCCAGTATCTCGAATGAAACGCTGTCATGCAGCTTTCCGTCCTGAAGCTTTACAACTTGTCTGTAATGCCCGCATTCCCTTCCGCCATGCTTTTTGATAAAATTGCGGTATCCTCTTACTGCCGGATTATCCTCGTAGGCGCCCCACGATATTCTGTTCATGTGGTAGACCTCAAAAAGGTCACATACCACTTTATACAGGTCTTTGGCAAATTCCATGCTGCCTTTTCTGAAACTGATGATGCCGAACCTGTCGGCGGACATTGCAGTCCAGTCAATGTGATAGCTTATGTATCCAATGATATTGTCGTCTTTATCAACCGATACAAAACAGTGACGGTCGTAATTATCATCAGTCAGCTCCAACGTGCTATCGCCTGCCCTTCCATGCCAGTATATGTTTTCCGGTTTGTACCATGATTTAATGTTTTCTTCCTGAAGCTCTGCTTCATATAGTTGTGCCGGTCGCAGCATCTTTTTCATCTCCTTATCATTTTGTCCATGTCTTTCTTTATATTAGCGGGAACGGGAATGACAGTGACAAGTGTTTCTCTACAAAATATATATGCATTGTCGCCGTATATCCGTATATTGTTCGCATTGGTATTTTTGAAGAACAGGCTTGTTATCCATTTGTTCAGCCTGCCTTTGGTCTATGCGTGGGTTATTCCGCACTCAAGCGCTTTCTTCGACATGCGTTCCTGCGATTTTTTATTAAATCCGCAGCGTTCTTTCATGCGCTGCCTGGCGTGTTTTGATATGTGCATTGGCTGTCAGCTCCTTTGTTTATTTCTCCGTCCAGTATCTCCTTTACCTTCCTGAGCTGATCCAGTGTATATTTCCTGTTCAGGTGCGGCATATTATAAAGCCACATTTTCAGTTCCTCACGCTCAATATACAGTTGTGCATATTCCATGCTTGGGCAGAGATATGTCCTGCTGCCACAGCCGGTATGTTCAGTCAGACTGTATTCATCGTTGGAAGTTTCATATTTTCCGCCTCTGTCTGTTGTGACATATTTTCTCCCAGCGCTGTCCACAACGGCTTTGTATATTGTCGGTTCCGTATTCCGGCCTTTGTGTATATCAAGAATATAAACAGTCTGACCCTTCTTGAAATCCTTTATGTTCATTTTGCTTCACCCCTCTCCTTTTTCCTCCGGACCACAGCAGGATCCGGAGGCTGCATTATCTGTCTGTTATCAGTTAATAATCCATCTCTTCTGCTATGGATTTGTAACACCTGCGTATGCATTCAAGCGCTATTTTGTAATTTCTTCTTTTCGCGCTGTCCTGTCCGAGCCCGGCCATGCGTGAATGCTCTGTGTCAAAATAATCTATTGCATGTTTAATCTCTTCATCCATATACCCTGCCTGCTGTCCGTCCGCACTCTTTTCGCCGTCTTTTTTTCTTCCGCTTTCAAGCTCCCTGTATTCCCCGTCGATTACTGTGTCCTTTTCTGCCTGTGTTTCTTCAGCAGCTTCATTGTTTGCCGCATTTTCTGCCTGTCCATATTGCGGCGTCGCAACCGCATTTTCCGGCTGATGTCCATCCTTCTCCTTTACAGGTGCAGTGTCCATGCCCGCTGTTTTTTCCAAAAGCTCCTGATATGTGTACGCCGTAATAACAGGTTTTCCGTCTGTATAGCTTCTCAGCTTTAATCCCCTGTCAAAATCATAGAAGAACAGCATGTTTGTGCCTTTTCTGTATGTCCTGCTGCCGGAAGGGCAGATTTCCTCTGCCGCGATTTCAGGCGTCAGCATTCCTGATAATGCTTTACTGTACAGTTCCGCGTTTTCTTTCCAAAAATCTGTCATTATATCCCTGAAAGGATCCGGCGGGGCTGACGGCTCCGTCTCATTCCCTGTTTCTTCCTCTGTTTTCTTTGGCAGGTTGTCCGGCGCCGCCATCTGCATCAGGGGCATGTTTTTCTGCTCCCTCTCCCTGTCCGACTGCTTTTCCTCTTTTTCCGCCTGTTTTATCTCCCGTATCTGCTGCACGGTCGTATGCTCCGTTACCAGCTCCCTGTCCTCCGGCATTACGGTAAGCATCTCCTGAAGCTTGCTGTACGCGAATCCGCGGTATTCATCCTTTATTTCAACGCTGTTTCCGTCCTTTGAAAACTCCGTGTTGATGTCCATGAAACGGCTTGCCGTACCTGCCGAAAGCCCGTATTCGGCGCGGGCAAATTCCTCCATGCTTCTGTATCCGTCTTTGCGGAATGCCCCGCTGTCCCTTACCTGCTTGAGATAATAGCCGATTATAATAAAATTGTAGACCGTTTCGTTTAGCTTTTCCTTTATTTTGTGCTTTACCTCAGCGTAGTCGTCAAGGCTTAATGTTAACTGCTCCATATATTCCTCCTATACCGCTGTCTGAATGCGGATTTCCGTTTTTTCTTCTGCCGGCATTCTGTCTGCTATTTTTTGTGCTGCTTTTACTGCTTTCTGCATGAATTCCTGCGCATCCTGCGGCGCAGGTTCGTTGTATGCCGTCCGGTTCTGCATTATCCTGAACCTGCCGCCGGTGTTTTGGATTTCCACCGTGCAGAACTGTTTGTCCGGTTCCGTCCGTCTCCGGATAAACAGTATAATGCATTCGGCTTTTAATGCCTTTTCGTAGTATGTCGCCACGCAGTTATGCTGCGCCTGCCCTTCTTTTTGGAAATCAAGGTAGCGTCCCGGGACTTTTATCATATATTTTTTGTCCCTGTAGCAGAACACTTTCTTTATCTTTTTTGCATGCCCGTGCATTATAAGGTCGCTGCGCTTCATTTTTTCCGCGTCTTCTTTTTCCTTTTCGAGCATAAACACATTCGCTGCCTCATCATGCGCCCTCTGTATATTCTGGGGGAAGAACACGTCCCTGTCGCCCAGGTTCCAGTGCAGCTGCCCTGCAGTGTCAAGGTAATCTTCCCACAGGTGCAGCTTTTCCTTTCCGGCGTCGCCTTCCTCCGGTATTCCCGCGTTTTCCTTCATGTACCGGATTATCCTGTGCGGCGTGTGGAGTGAAAAGTATTTCATCAGCACGCTCACGCCGACGTTTTTATCCAGCCACAGGATCTGCCCATCTTCAAGCTTTACCCCTGCTTCCGCTGCGCGCTGTATAATCCGCAGCTGCTGGCCGGTGGCGTTAAGCCTTACCGCCTGCCTCATGGCTTCTTTTGTTATTCCCAGATACTGCCAGGGTTTCCGGGCATCCGTGTCGGTATGTACAAGCCCGTTCGCGCCGTCCCGTTCTGCACGTTCAAGTACAAAACGTTTCAGCCCCATTTTCCAGAATGCTTCATAGGGAAAGCCCATTCCCATGTCTCCAAAAACCGCAATAGCGTTTACTTTTTCAATGCCTTTTATGATTTCAGCTGCGGGGACATGCTGCAGCTTTGTGCCCTTTAACGTTTTTTTGAGGTTTGATGTGTACAGCACGCTCCTCGCATATGCGCTGTAGCCGTAACCGTAGCCGCGGTTTATCGTTCCTTCTCCACACCACCTGACCACACCTGTCTGCCTGAAAGAGCCCCATTCACATGACACTGTTTCCCGCAGCGGCCCCCTGCCGTCCGTAATTGCAAACAGCTTTCTGTAATTCTCATGGAATGTTATTTCGGGAATGTATCCTTTTTCGCGCTCCGCTTTCATGCTGACATCGAACTGCCTGTATACGAAGCTCCGCCCGTCCGTGCATTTCTGTACCAGCGACGCCTTTGTGTCGTATGTGATGTGCTTCTGCATTTTCCATCTTTTATATGTAATCCTGCTGCCGCACGTGCATTTTCCGGGCATATTGTGGCGCACGGTGCCGGGCACGCGCACATGGAGCCTGCAGCATGTGCAGTATCCGGTACCGCTCTGCGCGTCATACAGGATACAGTGGCCTTTTTCCAGCACACGCCTGTTAATAAACCGCATCCAGTCCGCGGGAAGCCTGCCGGGCACTGTGTCCATGTATGCATCAATTGCATCCGTTACAAGCCTGTGCCGGCTTTTCAGCTCTTCCTTTCTTACGCGCAGCTGGAACTCAAACACCGCCGTCTCCACGTCCTGCATGTTTCCGGTCCCAAGATGCCTGTTCACAAGCTTCCGCGTGGTTTCCGCCGCGTAATTCCTTCCCCGGTAGGAATACAGGTACCGTTCATCGCCCGCATCAATCATGTCTATTTTTGCCCTGCTCCATTTTTGCTCCGTGACATTCCAGCTTATGAAATCCTTATTTTCGTAATCAAGGAATATCCGGAAACGCGGTTCTTTTCTTCCTTCCGCAAGGTCCTTTCTCGTAAACAGGTCCACTTCGAGTATCCCCTGCAGTGCGGACGGCGCCGCTCTGAAATAATACCGCGATTCATATTCCGTGTATTTACGGCTCGGGGAATATGTGAACTGTGCATATTTTACCGTGCCGGTGTCGTTTTTTGCCGTTTCAAGCATCCTGCGCGTCGCCGTCATGGGTTTTTGGTCAAGAAGTCCCGCTTTCCTCATTTTTCTCCGCCTCCCTGTTTCAGATAGTATTCCTTTATTAGTTTTTTTGCGCGTCCCATTCCGGGTATTCCCATTTCCACTGACGCGGCGCTGATCCCCGCTGCCTTAATGATGTCTTTGTCCACCTTATAGCGTGCATTGAAAGACCACCGGAGCAGGTGACCGATGCATCCCTTCAGGCTTTTTCCCTTCCTGCGGACAGCAAGCGCAAGCTCCTCATTGTTAAGACACGATGCCTTGATATATTCCACCCAGTCAGCCATAATTTCAACCGGCTTCAGCTCTGCTGCCTCCGCCTCTGTTTTTCCGATTGCCGCAGTTGCGGCGTCGCAAAGGCTTTCTGTTTCACCTGCATAATACATCTGGGCAAATGCGGCGTCAATGCCGTTCTCCTGTGCAAGCTTCAGAAGGTTCTCATTATCGCCTTCGTTTTTTAATCCCTCCGCGGTTTTATTGATTTCCTCTGCGGAATCCATTTCCCCGAATATTTCAAACATATCCCGTACTCCTTTCCCTCCGGACCACAGCAGGATCCGGAGACTCTTTATTGCTTTTTTATTGTTTCGTGATATATAAATCCTTTTCAGGCAAAAGGATCAAGCGACTGTATGTGGCAGATGCCGTCATCGTCAAAGTGGTAACTGCTTTTTTCCAGTTCATCCGGATCGACTAAGCCATTCTCCGGAAGGTTTATATACTCCTCTATTAACTTTATTGCCGACTGTGCATCATGGCAGACTGCTACACAATGCCTTGCATCGCACATGTCACACAGGAACTCTGACTGTTTCTGCGTGGTTACATTCTTTCCGTATTTCATTTCTATGTACAGCCCGTGGTATCTTCCATGCGGGAAGGGAAAATGCAGGTCTGATATTCCCGGTTTTACCCCCATGTTTTTCAGCTTTATCGCTTCCTGGCTATTCCGCGTGCCTCCGTTTGGTATGTGGTGCAGCCATTTTAATTCCGGATACCTGCATTCTGCCGCTGCTGCCCAGCGGATTACCTTTATCTGTTCAGTATCCTCGCTTCGTTTCATGTTTTTTAATTTCATTTCCGTGCTTCTCCTTTCCTGAATGTCCTTGAAACCGGTTCTTTCCGGAGCGCTTCAAGTTCTGCCCTCTGTTCGATTATTCCGTTTATGACCAAATCGCCGAGTGACAGGCCTCTTTTTCTGCTGCCTTTTCTGCTTTCCACAATGCACATGTGCGGATATTTTGCAGATACTGTGTACTGTCTTTTTACAGTACGCGTTCTTCCGGTTTTATCGTCGAATTCACGTTCGTTAATTTTTATTTTCTGCCCTATTGGCAGCTCTTTATATGTCATATGTTTTTCCTTTCTCCAAAACTGCTGCCCTGATTGTAATTGTGTTAATCTTCTTCTCTCCCTGTGCATTGTCTGCATCCTTTGCACATCTCACAAGGTTCGTCGGCCCACGCATCACCGTAACCGATGCAGGGTCTTTTATCCTCTGCCGACCCTATTCCTTTCAGAATACATGGTTCAGGCTTTTCGCAGCGTTCAAATTCTATTGCCCACACCCAGGGATTGGCTTTCCAGCCATATATCCCGAGTTTTGACTTTTTTATCGTGGAATCCCACAATTTAGAAAAATCATTCCTTGTTTTTTCTCCACTGGCGGCATCAATATACTCTGGTTTAACCCCTTCCATGATAATATCCACATGTGTGATATCCTGCAGCCGTTCCGGCCTCACATCTGTTACCTTTAACCAAATGCGGGCAGCTTCTTTTGGCATATGGATGGAAGGCCGCCACTTTAATCCATATGGCGCATCGGCCCCCGGTTTCCTTTTTGCTGCATAATAATACTCTTCAAAATTTGTATTCCTGCACCATTTTTCTCTTACATACAGAATATCCTTTGGCTGACAGGGAAGTTTAAAGAATTTCTCTCCATATCCGTCTGCGAATGTTCCGCGGCATGATATGCAGCCTTCCGGTGTAAATATTGTGTATCCCCAAACTGCATCATTAGGTATAAACCCTTTTATAACCCTTCTAGTGGCTGTTTTGGGATTCACCTTCCTTTCTACTGCTTTCACCATTTCTGTATTAAATAATATTGGTAATACTCTGATCATAATTTTTCCTTTCCGCCAAAAAAACTGCTGCCTTCACTTTGCATATCTGTAAGCGTCATCTGTATAGTCGGTTCGAAGTTCATCCAAAGGATTTCTTTCTTTTTAGAACGCGATTGAGTATATATTATTTTTTCCTCACTTATCCAGCCGTCAAGCATATCTTTGTATAACTCTGTATCATATCCGCTTATCAAGACTGGACCTTTATGCATTAAAAGAATTTTCAGCAGTTCTTCATGATCACTGTCATTCATTTCGTACCTATATTGTTTTCCATGCCGGGTTTTAAGCATATATGGCGGATCGCAGTATATCAGCACGCTTTCGAAATTAAATCGACTTATAATTTCAATTGCCGGTCTATTCTCAATCTGTACTTCCCGAAGCCGCTTTGCTGCCTGGATAATTTTATCAGGAAGATTATGCCAGCCCTGTAACGCATAGGCACGTTCTCTACCTTGAATATCATTCTTCCATCCGACTCTTTCCCCATTAGTTCTAAAACCATGTCCCATATTGAGTTTTATACAAAAATTGACTGCTTTCTCCAAACTATTTCCTGGTACCGCTGTGTAAGCATCTTCATATACCTGCCGCGCATATGGTGTATAATATATCTCATACGCCAATCTTTCCGGATCATCTTTAATCCAAGTAAACAAATTTACGACATTATTATCCAAGTCATTCACTGTCTCAATATTAGACCGAGGTTTATTAAAAAGTACGGCCCCACTTCCGAAAAATGGTTCCAAATAGCTGTGATGCTTTGGGAAGTGGCTTATAATCCAGTTTGCTAAAGCCCATTTGCTTCCTGGATATTTTACAATTGCATTCATGGCATTTCCTGCTCTTTCTGATTATGGTATTCCTCAAATCCTGATAACAATATTGTCATCTTAATTCCCATTAAATCCCTCACCTCCTATCTCCTGCTGCCAGTTCTGACCCATGAGTTTCCTGATATCGTACTGCAGCCTGTCACTGTAGGAATGTTTCTTTGCAGCGGCAAAAGCAATATTATGCCTTTCCGTAAGTTTTATGACCTTCTCCCATTCTTCACGGTTTGCAATCGGCTCGCCTCTTATAGTCTTCCAGCCGTTGGAAAGCCATTCATACATCCTGCCCTTGCGGATGGTTTCGGTAACATACGGGCAGTCCATGTATATGGTTGCCTCACAGGGCTTTGTCAGTATGCCCAGTGCGGAAGTGAGTGCGACCAGCATAATCCTGTTCCCGGTTGCTTTTTCAACACCGTACGCCTCCCTTGTCAGGGGTTCTCCGTTTTTGGTTATAAATTCGACTATGGAGGCATATGCCCTGTACTGGTTTTTTACACCGCTTTTATCCGTCTCTATGTATACATTCACTTTAAACATGTTTTTCACCTTCCCTCGAAACCCTTTCCGATTTGTGGAACACTAACCGCAGGGCACTTATCCACATATGTGGATAACCTGTTTTTCTGTTCTATCCGTCTTCTTTTCTGTGCATGGTTAAATAGATGCTCCATAAACCGGTTACCTCATTATGTTCGAAACGGCATGTGTCAAGCGCGTACCCTTTGTATCTGCTTTCGAACAGCCTTTTGGTGTCCTCGCAGTCGGGAGGGCAGCTTATGACCTTCCGTATCTCTTTATTGCTGTATGCCCTGTCCCTTGTCCTTTCATGAGGCTTTACTAAATTCTTGGACTGCTTCCAGCGTTTCTTCCCACCCGGAACACCATCGCCCAGCAGGTCCGCCATTGTGATATCTCCATCCGACGCATCCGCAAGGGTGAGCTGTCCTTCTGTAGCTCCCGATTTCCTGTTCTCTTCTTTAAGTGCCTGCTTTGTCATGTATTTAACAAGGCCGACGATGCCTTCGTTGTTAAAGTGGAGGCGCTCCGCACATGTGTACCCTATCTGTTTTGCATTCTTCCCCCTGCCTTTTACCCACATGCCTTCTATAGCGTCTCTGCTTAGTCCACCGTTAATCAGAAGATGGTGGTGCGGTCTTCCCTCTCCGTCAAATCCTTCGTTTATCCATATGTACCTTAATGGTCCCAGTCCAAGCTTTGCCCGCTCTCTTTTAATCTTCTTGAGGAAATTATTAACCAGCTTGTTTGCTTCCTGTTCATTTCTTGGGAGATGTTCATCATCATACGTCAGATCGACGCGGTAATCATTCTCAAAGAAATTTGCTTTCACAAGCTGGTTGATGTACCGCCTTGCATTTTTATCATTCAGCTTTTCCTGTTCGGGCCTGCTTTTGTTCTTCCGTTCCCCCCTGCCCCTTACAGTCTTCTTGTAGTAGTAGATGTCGATCTCCCGGTATCTTGTTTTAGTCCCTTTTCCACAGTGGATTATTTTCTGTCTTATGGTTCCTTTTTCACGGTGGACTGTTTTCTTTCTTATCATCCGCCCTCACGATCCTCTTTCACTTTTTCTGCCTGGCTGCTTTGTCCATAACGTTAATACTTATATACAAGCTCCAAAGCCGTTGCGGCTTTAATTAATGTCAGCATTGTGCTGCCGGTGTCTTTATCAGCAAACCACTGCGGTACCGTCACCCCTGCTGTGCCCTTATATTCAGCGCTGTTTACTGTTCCTTCTTCAAAAAATCCGCTGCTATCTTATGGCACTCTAACGAATTTTCAGCTTTTACCCTGCATATGGTCTTTATTTCCCCGTTGTTCTTGTATTCCCATATCTCTATCAGGGCACTTTTCAGGTCAGAGTGACCATGCATCCTTAACGCGCGTTTTTTCTTCAGGGAATTGTATATTTGGTAAAACTCCCTGATCGCTTTCTTATATTCCAGGTCTTCATCTGTGTCGCAAATCCGGCTTTCCATCCGTCATACCTCCTACTGCTTGAACTCCACTACGGATTTTACCTCCCGTGAAACTTTTATCTTGTCATCTGTCATAACTGCAATTTTACTTTTCAGGCCTTTGTTGAGGTTCAGGGTTAAATTCCTGATTTTCCCGTCATTAATCAGGTCTATTCCCTGTTTCATGAAGTTGAGGACAGCCTCGTCTTGATTAAACCCGCTGGCCGCTTCGCCGAACAGTTCATCAACACGTTTTTTTGCTGCCTTTTCACGACGAGTTTTTTCCTGATAATAAACTGCAGCCTCGCAGCCACATGAAAGCGTCGCTGCTTCCGTTAACTGCTCGTCCGTCATGCCGGCGCTTCCTTTCACGATCCGCGTTTGGCAGCAGTACCGGCATACGCCCGTCAGTTCCTCTGTTTTCTTTGTTTCTTTAGCCATTTTCATTGCTTCCTTTCTCTCTTTTCTGTCCTGTTTTTCCGCGAAAAAGGCAAAAAATAAAAACACTGTGCCAAAATGCTGTGTATTTTATGCATTTTCACGTGTATGTCTCATATATGTTTCCGTCAATATTTTCCATGCGTCCGCCTTATCCCTTTATAAAATTCAGGATATCTTCATCAGACAGTTTCAATATCTTGCAGTACGCGCGCAGTTCTTTTACTGTCATCAAGTCCGGCTCCGGGCTTGTTTTTTTGGAATAGAATCGGTGTGATAATGTCGTTGAAGCTATTCCCGTAATCTTCATGATTTTATCACGCGATATTTCATGCTCGACTAATTTTGTCCTTACAATGCGGGCAAAATCTTCGTTTCTCTGTGTTGCTTCCGGTTTGAATCCTCTTACCATGTTTTCGCTCCTTTCTGCTGCCGAGTGTTTTTTTTATAAAATGCGCCCTGTGCGTGATGCACCGGTAACGATGCATCACATATTAGCTAAGGGGAGTTAGTGTGATGTGTTGAGGAACACACCACGCACAAGACGCATTGTCTTTCTTATAATTCAGTTTTCATAGTTTTCTACTTTCCGTTTGGAAATTCGATCCTTTTTCGTCAATTTCTACGCACGGTATTTTCAGACAACTGTTGTCTTTTTCTGTTATCTTCCTTATACTGTTCTTACAGGCTGTTGCAGCAGTCGAGTACATATGAAAGGAACACGGGATGACAACAGAAGAATTGCACAACTTAATTTCTCGACAAATAGGCGAGTCTTTCGATTTATCAAAAGAACTTATTCAAGAACAACTTTTTAAAGGTGCAACAGAAGATATGACAGAGCAAGAAGTATACGCACATATGTTTTTACAATCCATGAGTATATCTGCAAATATTTCCGCACAAGTTGTAATAAATACCCTTGTTGAAATGAATATCATTTCTCCTGAATTGCTTTCGTCTCTGAAAGTGAAACCGCAACTGCATCTTGTAAAATCTTCAATGGTGAATAACACTCTTTCTTCTGAAAATCGAGAAGAATAGTTTCGATACGCTTCAAAGTACCGTCAATGCTTTGGAGCGTACTATTATTTTTATCTCCTGTAAAAATAATTTGCTGTTTATCAGGATAAAATTGAGGCTCTTTCGGATATTCCACTGTCTTCTCTCACCTCCCTTCTACTTCACTACTGGTTCCGGTTGCTTTTGCTGCACCGGGATTTTTAATTGAACTTTTCTCACTTTTCTCCTATACTTTTCTTACAGGCTGCGCCAACAGCCGAGTACATATGAAAGGAGAATTCAATGTAATGTCTAAATCTTCTTATGACCACTTTACCGGAATGGCTATTAAAATATTGACGCAAATTCCTAGCATAACTAATGTAAATGAATTAGACGTTAAAGAATATTCACAAGTAGAAATACAGGAATTTATTTACCAATGCTATGAAAAGGGATATATTAATTTTATTGATGCCTACCGTGATGCAAGTGCTACACCACATTTTGAGCATTTAATAAAACCTGGGCTTACCATATCAGGATATGAATTTTTAAATAGCCTTTACGCTTCAAACGCTCTTAAAAACGCCCGTTTTGCAAAATTTAGTTCAATTGCAGCTATCTTGGTCAGTCTGCTTAGTGTGTTATCAAATATTGTATTAGTGTACCTGTCGTTAAAATAGCCGATACAATACTAATCACAAGTGCCGTGAGTGATAAGATTACTATTGGTGATGTGTTCCACTTAATCCAATCACTTATATTTTCAACCATTTTTGTTATTTTGAATTTAGGCTGTCCTTTAGCAGCCTTCTTTCTTTGCCGATTCATCTCCCTCACCTCCCTTCTACTTCACTACTAGTTTTGAGCTTTTGCCGGCTGTGCTTTTTATCCAACCTTTTCCAATCCGCTTTTTACTTTTTGAACTACTAAGAACGAATTGACTACCTGCGAAACTTCATGCAAGGACGTTTCATCAAGTTTTAGTAAGCTTTCCTTGATGCTTTCAAGGGTTGTCTCGTCTTTTGGTGTTGTTTGTTTTTCCATTGTTACTGCTGCCATGTTTAACATCCTCCTTCCCTTTTGGCGTTGTCTTTGGTTACATTATAATCACCGTCGGTCACTATGTCAATACTTTTTTGTTGCCGTTGGTTACATTTTTATTTACTTTTTTTATTTATCATGGTATCCTATACACTAGGAGGTGGTTGAATTGACTATTAATGACAGAGTTAAACAACTCCGAAAATCACTTGATTTAACTCTTGATAAATTTGGGGAACATGTTGGTGTGACAAAGACTGCTATTTCTAGGATCGAAAAAGGCGAACGTAGTGTAACCGACCAAATGTTTAGATCAATATGTCGTGAATTTAATGTTCGTGAAGAATGGCTGCGTGATGGGATTGATCCAGTTTATGACTTGTCGGAGGAAAATGGTATAGAATACATAGAATTGCTAATGAATGGCGTGGATAGTTCTTTCCGTGATATAATTTTGGATATTATAAAATCATATTCCGAACTTAACGACGACAATAAAAAAACGGTTGTACAATTTATTAAATCCGTACTAAAAAAGCAACAGGATAGGAACTAACGCCCTACCCTGTTTTTGTTTGCAAGTATCAAATAGTATAATTTTTTCAAAAAGCTTTCATCGTCTATCTGCCTTACAAGTTCAATAACCTTTTCTTTACAATTTCTCATAATACCGCTCCTTTGTTTTAAATTAGCAATATCAACTTTACATGAATTTTCTTTATGTAAGCATTTTATCATCTTGCAAGGTATAAATTCCACCCTCGTTTTTTCATATCTTGTTTTCGACATAAATTTCAGCGACAATCACAAAAATATAACCGTCATATTTTCATAGTTTACTGCATACTGCGGTTTTCATAAATATTATTTTACAATTTTCTTAATAAATCTTGTATGGTTATTAAAATATATGCTATGCTTTTTACGATACATAAAGTAGTCATTCACTGAATGGTATAATTCATGACATTTAAAAATCAAAAAAGGAGTACGTATGAATATTTATGAAGAATATGCAATAGAGCTATTACTCAGCCACCATTTAAAAGGTGCAGAAATAGGAAACGGATACATAACAGCCTATACGAACGAATGCAAAATAACCAACCCAAGTAAACTTGATAAATGGCTTTTAAAAAATGATTATCTTAGAAAACCAACCATTAAGGAAGTCCTTATATCTTACAAAGTAACAGAACTAAAAGAATTTTTATCCCAAAAAGGAATGAAAGTCACTGGAAAGAAAGATGAACTGATAGAAAGACTTTTATCAGTCATGACCGAACGCGAAATCACCTTACAACTTAATTTAGACAACCGATATTTTCTATCTGAAAAAGGGTTAGCGCGTTATAATGATAATATTGATTTAGAGGAATTGCACAGAAACTGGAAATATATGATAAGTCTTGAAGATTATTTTAAATACAGAAAAGCAGGCGAAGGCATAAAAAGATATTATGAAACCGCTTATTTGGTAATGCAAGATAAAATCAAACATGGAACCATTGGTAGATTAATTCCAAACAACATCACTTCTTGCGATTTTAGCTTTCTTTCGACAATTTGTGAAAAGTTGGAAATGCGAGAGGATGCTCTTAAATATGCCCTTATAAGCTTGTGTATTACAACCAACTTATTGGATTCCTTTTACTTAAACAAAGAACATATTGCTATAAGCGGAGGCGATTATTTATGTAATACTTTAAGTCATGAAACAGAAACACTTTTCATTCAGAATACTATTCTAAAAATTGTTAATCATTCTGAATGTTATTCTCCTCATATGATAGATGAGGTATATGAAAATATAAATTTGCAAAATGTGATATTTGATAAAGAAAGCTTTGAAGCCGCAATTAATGACATGATGAAATCTGCCTACTTTGACGCTTCTCCATACACAAAAATTATTATAAAAAATTATAAAAAGTATCTTTCCGAGCTTTCTCTAAATAAAAACACAAGAAAGTCTTCATGGATATCAAAATTTTTAAGAGGATACTAATTTGTTGTATTTAGCATATTGAACTATTTATCTGCATATGCTATAATGTCGCTAGCGATAAAAATATTGCAAACATTGAGCAGACAACACAAATCCCCTAAGTATTGCGACTACTTAGGGGATTTTCATGTGTGTGGCTTAGATGTTGCCGCTACTTCCTATCCAGCCACTTACAAACAAAGTATGCGACTACTTTGCTCGCGACAGAAAGCAAAAAATCAAATATTGCAGACATATTAAGCAGACCTCCTTCCTGTTGCCAGTATCGGAGGCGACAACGAGATTATTCTAACAAATCTATTATATTATTACAAGGGATTTGCGCAATGGAAATCACTGAAAATGCAATTAATTCTCTAAAAATATTGAAGATATGAAAAAACAAGGGTAGATTTTATATCCTTGCATTTGATAAAATATCATTGACGCATCAGCAATCGTGCGTTATCATTCAAACATAAGAGGTCTGCATGGACAATCTAAAAATATGTTGCGACATCGCAATTAAATAAAAATTGCCCGATGCGAAAACACCGAGCAATTTTCATAAGAATCCCAAAATGAGATACTTTCATATGCAATAATATTGTATCATTTTTGGGGGCAGCCTGCAAGCGTTAAATGCGCTGGCTGTTATTTTTATACCTAAAAATCAACCGTTTGCAAATTGTAACGGTTTGAATATATTCTAAGGAGGAATGATACAATGGCAACAGCTAAAAAACTACCATCAGGCGCGTACCGCTGCCTGATATTTGACCACATGGAGGACGGAAAAAGGAAATACAAATCTTTTACGGCTCCAACCAAAAAAGAAGCGGAATATAAAGCAACGCAGTACATAATGGAAAAGGAAGAAAAGAAAAAAACGCTTCCTGAATATACTCTGTATACTGCTATCGGAAATTACTGTGATTTGAAGAACAACGTACTCTCACCGTCCACTATCCGCGAATACCGAAGGGCGCAAAACTATAATTATACTGATATTAAAGATATCCGGCTAAGTGAGATAACCAATGATGATATCCAACGCTGGGTAAACGGATTCGCAAAAGATCACAGCCCTAAAACTGTCAAAAACGCTTACGGGCTGATCAGGGCAGTGCTGGACACTTTTGCACCGGATATACGCCTGCGGATTACACTGCCCCAAAGCATACCGCATAAGTTATATGTCCCCTCTGACAGCGATATTAAAACTTTAATAGAATATTTCAGCGAGAATGATCCGGATATGGAGCTTGCAGTTTATCTTGCAGCGTTTGGTACATTGCGGCGCTCCGAAGTCTGCGGGCTGGAAACCGGGGATATTGACGGAAATACAATTACAGTGCGACGTGCTATGGTGGACAGTGGCTCTGATGACTGGGTAATCAAAACCACCAAAACCGTATCAAGCACACGTACAATAGAAATGCCGCAATTTGTTATAGACAAGTGCCCTGCTGAAGGACGTATTGTCAATCTCAATCCTGATCAAATCACACATAGGTTCATGCGTGCGCTTCGACGGCTTGACGTACCTGCGTTCCGCTTCCATGACCTGCGCCACTATGCGGCGTCCATTATGCATGCAATCGGCGTTCCTGACCAGTATATCATGCAGCGCGGTGGCTGGTCTTCGGATAAGACACTAAAAGCAATATATCGAGGCACAATTAAGGATTATGAGGAAAAATATACCAACATGACACTGACACATTTTGAAGATATGCAACATGAAATGCAACATATAAAAGAAAAAGCCTAGAAACTCTAGGCTTTTATAGAGCGATAGACGGGGCTCGAACCCGCGGTCTCGACCTTGGCAAGGTCGCGCGTTACCAACTACGCCACTATCGCATTCCTATTCTGTTCTATCAATTTATCAGAATATTCTCACGAACAAAATATAGTTTACTACAACTTTTTATATTTGTCAACTCTTTTTTACTATTTTAATCCAAAACCTTATCTTTGTATTTCACACGATAAATGCGCACTAGAGATTCACGAATACGCTCTTTCGTAATCTTTCCGTCTGTTACCGCCTGAAGAACCCCCTCATATGCCTCATCAAAATCTGCCGGTCGGTACAAAACATCTGCACCTGCCTCAATTGCCGCAACTGCTGCCTCGGCAGGCGTATAATTTTCCGTAATCACAGCAGCATCGAGTGCATCCGTTATCACAACACCGTCAAACCCCAAATCTCCCCTGAGCAATTCCGTTATGATTGTTGCCGAAAGAGAATCCGGAATATCATTTGCTGTTACCTCTTTCGAACTAATATTCGAAACCATAACACAATCCGTACCGCATTTTATCGCTGCATCATAAACCAAAAACTCACTGTTTTTCAGTTCTTCCAAAGTCTTTAACCCCGTACCTGTCCCCGGAAATTTTTGCAGCACCGCACTCACACCTTTGTCCTGCATCGCTTGTACCGATGCATTGACCAGCGGCGCCGCAGCAGCAGCATCCGAGCCAAATGTCCGCCCCTGAAGGCTGCTGTCGCCGTCCGAAGCCACAATTTCCGACACGGGCGCCAAATTCATGTTAATGCCGTAAGAAGCAAGCGTTTCCCCGATTACTGTATATGCCTCGCCTGCGCTGTTCAAATCCGTAATTTCCGACGCACTTTTGGTGTCCGCTATCCCAAAGGAGGAATCCTCCCCGCATTCAGCCGTTACTGCCATAAAAAGCGGATATTTAGAAAAATTTTTTGTATTCTCCAGCATCTCCTGAAACTGTTCTTTGGATTTGAAATTTTTGGCAGAATAGATAATTCCCCCCACAGGCTTTTCGGCAATCGCATTCTTTGTGCCATCCCCAGCCTGCACCACGGTCTGCACGCCGGTCAGTGCTTCCGGCGTCACCATAAACAAACCTGCAGCCATTTCCTCTATGGTCATATCCTGCAATAGCGTATCTACAAGCTCTCCCAAAGGATCCTCAGACAGCTGCGACGAATATTCTTTCTCCTCGGGCGCCGTGACTGGTTCCCTTTGCTCCTGCGGCACGGTGCTCTCAAGTTCCGCCGCAGCGCTTGACTCTGCTTCCGCAATGACCTCACTGACATGATGATTATAATTCTTAATATATCTGACGATGCCGCCTGCACCAAAATAAATCCCGGCAAGCACCGCAACCGCAAACATCACAAGCGCCATATATGCAAAAAACTGGTTCCTGATACGTCTTCGCCTGCGCTTCTCCCTCTTAATATGTTCGTCTCTCATAGCTCCCCTTAATATGTCGAGTGCCGAAGCACCCGACTTGCAAAAAGCTTCGCTTATAACTAATAAATATATGCTGCTGTTTTCGCAATGTTATATTAACGGATATTTATCCGTAAGTGACTGCACGATTGCACGCGCCTGCGGCACTGCACTCTCCTGTCCCTTTATCACAACGGCAATTGCTTCCGCAATCTTGTCCATATCCTCTTCCTTCATGCCACGGCTTGTAACCGCAGGTGTCCCCAACCGGATGCCGCTTGTGACAAACGGTGACTTCGGATCATTTGGTATTGTGTTCTTGTTACATGTGATGTGTGCCTCATCCATAAGCTTCTCGACCGCCTTACCTGTAAGATCATATGTAGTAAGGTCAACGAGCATCAAGTGATTATCCGTACCGCCGGATACAATCTTAATATCACGGTCAATCAGTCCCTTGCATAACGCCTGTGCGTTTTTAATAATCTGCTGCTGGTACACTTTAAAGTCATCCGTGAGCGCCTCCTGGAAACATACCGCCTTTGCTGCGATTACATGCATCAAAGGTCCTCCCTGAATCCCTGGGAAAATCGCCTTATTGAAGTTAAACTTCTCCGCCGCTTCCTGATTTGCCAAAATCAATCCGCCTCTCGGTCCCCTGAGGGTCTTGTGTGTCGTTGTTGTCACGACATCCGCGTACGGCATCGGGCTCGGATGAAGTCCGGCAGCAACCAAGCCTGCAATATGCGCCATATCCACCATTAACACAGCGCCCACTTCGTCACAGACTTCCCTAAACTTTTTAAAGTCAATGGTTCTTGCATATGCACTTGCACCCGCAATAATCATTTTGGGCTTATGCTCCAATGCAAGCGCTCTCATTTTATCATAATCAAGGAATCCGTCGTCATTCACGCCATAAGGCACTACATGGAAATATTTTCCCGACATATTGACCGGTGAACCATGTGTAAGATGTCCGCCATGGTCAAGATTCATCCCCATAATTGTGTCGCCCGGCTCAAGCACCGCGAACTGGACAGCCATATTTGCCTGTGCGCCGGAATGGGGCTGCACATTGGCATAATCGCATCCAAACAACTGTTTTGCACGCTCAATCGCGAGGTTTTCCACCACATCAACACAATCACATCCGCCATAGTAGCGTTTTGCAGGATATCCTTCTGCATATTTATTGGTCAGCGGGCTCCCCATTGCAGCCATCACAGCCTTGCTTACCCAGTTCTCTGATGCGATCAGCTCAATATGACTGTTCTGTCTTTCCTGTTCCGCAACAATAGCGTCTGCTATCTGTGGATCTACATTTCTGATTTCGTCAAGTGAATACATGAATTTCTTCCTCCATAATATTTTGTAATATTTCTTAAGTATACCTGTTTTCTGCTTCCTTTACAAGGCTTGTGTTAATTAAAGTGGAAAATTCTCTGACATATTTTATAGCCGTCCACCGTAATTTTCCTGCCAAGCTTTCCGGGCAGATGCATCGCGCTCCCCAATATTCCAAAACGCAGATGCCTCCATATCCATCGGTCTTTTTCCTTGATATAATTCCACAGCTCTTTCTTTTTTTCCAAGTTTTCTTCCTGCTCCGAGCGGATTAACAGCACGGAAGAAACCGTTGTTATGATATCAAGATAGTTCAGCATATAACGCCGCAGCTTGCCATTTACAATAATGCGCTGTTTTTCGCTTACATAATAATCCACCAACAGTTTATTTACCTTAATCTGCTGGTCAATCCGTCCAATCATAACCTGCTCATTTACTGACTGATCCTCCCTGCCAATAAAATAACGGTAGAAATTCACATCAAGATAATACATCGTCTTGACATAAGGTAATGGATTAAAAACAAAAATATTGTCCACATAGAATGTATGTTCCGGAAGTTTTAACCCACACTCCCGAAGAAGGCTTGTCCGGTAAATCACCGAGTGCATCAAAATATACTGTCCGACCCGAAAGTGCCTTACGTCCTTCCACGTAAAAATCTGATCCTGCAATAGCGCGTGGTGATACTTCATCACCTTCTTGCGCCGTTCCCCCTCTTTTTCGTATACGTAATTGCTGATAAACAAATCCACAGTCTTTGCATCCAAAAGAAGCCCCTTGAGTGTATCTAAAATTTTAATGTATGCACTCTGATTCACCCAGTCATCACTGTCAACCACTTTGAAATACAGACCTTTTGCATACGCCAAACCAGCGTTCACTGCCGAACCGTGTCCCCCGTTTTCTTTATTCACAACCTTTACAATCCCTGGAAAGCGTTCCCTGTATTCTTCTGCAATATCCGCCGTATTATCCGTCGATCCGTCATTTACAATAATAATCTCCACATCTTCGCCGCCGGGCAGAAGAGAATCAATACATCTTCTCATATACGCCGACGAATTGTAGCATGGCACTGCTATTGATAATAATTTCATTTTTATCTCCTTTTAGCGCAATCGATTGCACTCAAACCGTTCCATTGTAAGCAGGCAGTTCCTGATTTCCGCATATCGGGTTTCAATATCTCCCTCTTTTACCTCTGTATCAAGGCTTACCGCCATTGTATCTATCATAGCATCTGTTATTCTATTGTGAAGAGAACTCAATATCTGAAGCTTTTTCTCGTAGCTGTCTGCATCAAGAAATTCTACAAGCCCTGGATCAAGCGCAAACTCTTCCTCTTTTGTGTCGGCTTTCGAAACGTCCTGCGCAATTTCATTTTCCTTTTTTCCCCGGCTTAAAATCCGGTTTAATGTTTCGGCAGAGCTTTCCTTAGGCGTTTCGACCTTATCCTCACCTCTGATGTCAATCCTTTCAAAGCGGAAAATTTGTTTTTCATTCGGATATTTTTTCGTGTCAATCTTGCTCATAAACATGTCAAGCGGTCGGACATATACCTCATACGGCGCATAAAGCTGCTGATACACCACCATCTTTATTTTTGTTTCTGAGTGACGCGCAATCGTAATAATCTGATACACGTTCCCCTTAAAATGCCTGTATATTTCCTGTGGCTTTGGATTTGGTCTCATCAATCATTCTTCCTTTCCGTTTTCGACAACTACAGTTTACCCCGACTTAAAACAGCTTATTCTTAATATTCTCAGGATCCTGTGCAAATTGGATTGCCATCTCCTTGTCAATTTTATATTGCTGAAAGAGCTGCACAAGCGCATCATCCATCGTTATCATACCCATTTTCCTGTTTGTTTGCATAACGCTCGTTATTTGATGTGTCTTTCCCTCACGAATCAAATTTCTGACCGCCGAATTGGTATGAAGCACTTCAAATGCCGCCACACGTCCTTTTCCATCTATCATTGGCACAAGCTGCTGTGAAATAACCGCCTCAAGCACATTTGCAAGCTGTACACGGATTTGCTGCTGCTGATGCGGCGGAAACACGTCAATCACACGGTCTACCGTGCTTGCCGCACCAATCGTATGCAGTGTTGATAAGACTAAATGCCCTGTTTCAGCTGCCGTAATCGCTACACTGATGGTTTCAAAATCACGCATCTCACCCACAAGAATAACATCCGGATCCTCCCGGAGCGCCGCCCTAAGCGCATTTGCATAAGACATGGAATCCAATCCAATCTCCCGCTGGTTTACAATGGACGATTTATGCTGATGCAGGTACTCAATCGGATCCTCCAGCGTAATAACATGTGCTTCTCTATTGTTGTTGATTTTATCAATAATTGCCGCAAGCGTCGTCGATTTGCCGCTTCCAGTAGGTCCTGTGACAAGAATCAGCCCCCTTTTTCTATTGTACAAATCAATGACAGAATTCGGAACACCAAGCGTTTCCGGTGACGGAACGACCGTGTCCACCAAACGAAATGCCATAGCAGCCGAGCCTCTCTGCTTATAAACGTTCACGCGATAACGTCCCTCACCCGCAATCGCAAAGGACATATCGACCTCTCCCTTTTCCTCAAAACGCGCCTTCTGCACGTCATTCATCACGGACTCCGCAATCACCATCGTATCCGCAGGCATAAGCCGTTCGCCCTCCATCATAATCAGTTTGCCATTCACCCTCATTTTCGGAGGAATCCCCACGGTGATATGTACATCGGAAGCACCTGCTCTTTTTGCTGCTGACAATATTTCTTCTACTGTTTGTGGCATATTGATATTCCTTTCCTTAATCTCATTCGTAGTTTTCCCGAAATAAAACCTGTTTTCCTAATCATTCTATCACTCAATCACAAGATTATCAACGAATTTCTCGTTTCAGAACGCTTCCGGAAAAGTCGCATTATTTCAAAAAAAACAAACAATTCCGAAAACAGTGTGTTGTTATGATTTTTTCGGCTACAATCCCTTGTCTTTTGGAAGTCCTTATAATATTATGATTAATAGTTAAGGACTTTACATAATAAGTTAAAAGGGAGATAACATATGAGGGAACGCTTTGAGTTTGAAGGGACTTCTACGGGGGAGTATCGTGGCGGTCTTTATGTAACCTATGATGGCAGGGAATATGCTGCCGTTTACCTCGGTATCGGTCGCTATGTCCTGTATTCTGACGTTGCAGACGAAAATTTTACCTTTCCTGTTGACGATGGCAGATATCTGATGCAGACTGATATTCGGGACGAGCTGCTCACAAGAGCCTGTGAAATCCGTATGGTAGGCGTCGTAAGGGAATGTTATGAAAACGTAATCATACATGACATTTTAAAAGAAGGCATCATTATTTCCACCTACAATCCGCGCCTTGGCTTTGAGCTTGGCTTAAAGCCTGTCAAAGAGCTTGGCTTTACCGGACTGATAGACAGAGATCTGCTTTTGGGCATGTATGAGGAACGTGATTATCTGTGGAATCCGGAGCTTTGTCTGTACTCTACGCTCTGTGAAGTCATTGGCGCAGACCGTGAAAGCACATGGCTAATCAGTGACGACCGCATCACACAGCTTCGCGTAATACCGCATTCATAAAAAACAACTGAAAAACGGCTGACATTTTCCTTCCTCATGTCAGCCGTCTTTTTTATGCATCAAACAGTGCAACAGTGTAAATTTTTCCGGAAAGAATTTGCTTTGAAAATTCTTTGAACGCAGGTCCGGCAGCCTGCGTTTTTTTATTTTGCAAGCAACAGCATAATCTTATTACTTCTACTGATAAACTTTGTCATCTGCTCAGGTTGTAACGGTGCCTGCTGGATTAATGCCAAATCATAGAGCTGTTCACAAATCAAATCCACATGTTCGCCTTCCTGATGCTCAAGCACATATTCCACAAGCTTGTTATTTGCATTTAAGATGAGCGTTTCGCCTTCCTTGCCCATTCCCATATCCATACCGGGCATTGCATACATCTTCATCATATCCTGCATTCTGCGTGCTTCCTCGGAAACCGTAATCATGGATGCAATATCCTTGTTCTTAAGCTTCTCAACCTTGACCGTAATGCTGTCCTTGTTAACAGCTTTCTTAAACAGTTTGGAAATTTCCTCACTCTTCTTTGCAAGCTCTTCCTCTACCTTCTTCGAATTCTTTGTCTTAAAGGTATCCGTAAGGTCTGCATCAATACGTGAAAACTTAATGCCCTCATTTTTCGACTCAAGCTGCGATACAAACGGCTGGTCAATTCTGTCAGGAAGTACGACCGCATCCATCTTTGCCTTTTTGAACATATTGATATACTGGCTCTGCTGAACGGGATCCGTTACGTAATAAATAATCTTTTCCTTCGTTTCCTCATCTTCTGTCGGGATGTCAACGGTTTCACCATCCTCATCCACGACCTCCGCCTCAATCTTTTCGCCCGTCTCGGCATCTGTTGCGGACGCGCTGCCTTCCGCGCTCTCTTTGTTTTCCGCATTTTCCGTTTCATCAGGATCAATCTTTTTGACTTCCAGGCATTCCGGAAGCGTAAGGTACTTTCCGTCGAGATTCTTAAACAGAATATAATCTGTCATCTTCTCGCAGAACTTGTCATCCTTTAAACAGCCAAACTTGATGAACGGACTGATATCATCCCAGTATTTCTCATAATTTTCCTTGTCCGTCTTGCACATACCAGAAAGCTTGTCTGCAACCTTCTTTGTGATATACTCGCTGATTTTTGTCACAAATCCGTCGTTCTGCAATGCGCTTCGTGAAACATTTAACGGAAGGTCCGGACAGTCAATCACACCCTTTAATAACAGCAGAAATTCTGGAATGACCTCCTTGATGTTGTCCGCGATAAACACCTGATTGTTATAGAGCTTAATCGTGCCCTCAATCGACTCATACTCCATATTAATCTTGGGGAAATACAAAATGCCCTTCATGTTAAACGGATAATCCATATTTAAATGAATCCAAAACAGCGGCTCCTTGTAATCCTGAAATACTTTTCTGTAAAAGTCAACATAGTCTTCCTTCGTACAATCGTTCGGATGTTTTGTCCAAAGCGGATGCGTTTCATTAAGCGGTATGGGACGCTTCTTAATCTTAAGCTTCTCAACCGTTTCCTTTGCCGGCTCTTTGCCATCTTCTGTGGAGATTTCCTCGCCGGGGATTTCCTTCTCCTCTGTGACCGTCTCGACAACAACATCATCGTCCCTCTTGTCCGCAGGATCAATCGTTTCAAACTCCTCGGGCGCATTTGCCTTCTCAAGATAAATCTCATACGGCATGAACGAACAGTATTTTTTAATCACTTCTCTTGCCTTATACTCGTTGCAGAACTCCAGGCAGTCCTCATTCAGGAAAAGCGTTACCTCTGTACCTACTGCCGTCCTATTGCCGTCCGACATGGCAAACTCCGTACCGCCGTCGCACTCCCAATGTACAGGCTGCGCGCCCTCTTTATACGAAAGCGTATCAATATGCACCTCATCGGCAACCATAAATGCGGAATAGAAACCAAGTCCGAAGTGACCGATAATCTGATCATCATTTGCCTTATCCTTGTACTTTTCAATAAAGTCCGTCGCACCTGAAAAAGCAATCTGATTGATATACTCCTCCACCTCATCCGCCGTCATTCCAAGACCGGTATCAATAAACTTCAAAGTTTTTTCCTCAGGATTGACAACAATATGGATATCGTTTTTCACACCCGCGGGATATTCATACTCTCCCATCATTTCCAACTTCTTTAATTTCGTGATGGCGTCACATCCGTTAGAAATTAATTCTCTGTAAAAAATATCGTGATCTGAGTACAACCACTTTTTAATTATCGGGAAAATATTATCACTGTTAATTGACAAGTTTCCTCTTTTTTCTGCCATGAAAAATCACATTCCTTCCTTAGATATTTTTGGTTCTGATATTTTGTTCTGATAGTAAGTTTAATCCCCAAAAAAATAAATGTCAAGCAAAAATTAGCACTCGATGCGTTTGAGTGCTAATAATTAATATTTTGTTTATACTTTTTATAATTCCTATATAAATTTTCATTGGTGAAACTGTTCTGCGTAAACGGAAAAAAAGGAGTCCGTCGTCACATTCTCATCCTCAATAAAAGCAACCTGATCCCAAAGCTTTTGATTTAAGTTTCTCGTAAGTCCTTCAACAAACCCTGAATATTCCTCATTAAACACTTCCCTGCGGCGCTGCTCCACAATCACTACCTTGTTTCTGTCTGTCTCGGCACGGTCAAACGTACTGATACATTTGATAATATGATACCCGTGAGAGCTTTCGACGATTCCGCTGATTTCATCCGTTCCAAGGTTAAATGCCGCTTCCTCAAAAGCCGGATCCATACTCCCCTTGATAAAAGAATAGGAGGAATTGCTGTCTTCACTGTACTCGGCAATCAGGCTTGTAAATTCATCTCCGTCCCGCGCCCGCTTTAGCGCTTCAAGCGCCCTCTGATACGCTTCGTTTTTTGCCTGTTTTGTATATTCCACTCGATCTCCGTTTTCATTCAAAGAATAAGTCTTAATCAAAATGTGCTGTACCGTGATTGTCCGCGCCTCGTCGTCACTGATTTCAGGATTGATATCCGCAATTAAATACTGGTATACCTTTTCGGACAACGCATATTCCTCATACATCCTGCAAAGCAGCGCCTCATCTACTCCCATTGCCCTTTTCTCCGCATCATTTAAAGAGGCATGATAAATCTGCGCCGCCTGTTTTGCCTGCTCTTTTTCATTTTGCTCAAGTGCAATCTCATATTCCGACGCAAGAAGATTCAATGCCTTAATCCGCGCCATTCTTGCAAGTACCGTATCCTTAATATTTCCTTCCAATGTTTCGCCGTTGTAGGAAGCATTCCAGATTTCTTCGCCAAATGTATTTTCATACTGGTTTTTCGTATTTGTCAGGTACACCATAATTTCCGCAAGCAAACAGGAGCTTTTTTCAATCCGAAAGACCTCATCCCTGCCAAATCCTGTCGTCAGTACAATCCTCGTCGTTCCATTTGAAGGCTGCGTCTTATCCGCACAGCCGGCAAGAGCCAAAGCAAGCAGTATCAATAAAACAACTATTTTTTTCAACGGATATCATCCCTTTCCCACTGATGTCATTCTTTTCCTAAAATTTACCAAAAAACAAAATTCCATAAAAACTTTAGCATATTTTGGATGCCTTATGCAATATCTTTGGTAAAAAGTATCAAAACAAAAGCTTTTTACTGACAAAAATTCGTATACACAAATTCTTGGTTTCCAGTAGAATTTAGTCTGTATTTTTGCTATAATATTCTCGCGGCAGCGTAACCATACGCCAATATGTTCTGCAGATTGTGGTGCCGGATCAAATGCCGCTTTAGGGGGAGCTCATGGTTTTTAGCAGTCTTTCTTTTATTTTTGCATTTTTGCCTGCCTTTCTGGCCTTATATTATTGTGTGCCCTCAAAAAGTAAAAATACTTTACTTTTCTTGGGCAGTTTGGTGTTTTACAGTTTTGGTGATCCTTTTTATTTATTTTTAATTTTTGCCTCGACCGTTCTCAATTATCTGTTCGGTCTTGGCATTGCAAGGTATCAAAGAGGCAGGGCTGAACGGCTTTTTTTGTTTTGGATTGCACTTTTATATAATTTCGGGCTGTTACTTTTTTTTAAATATGCAAATTTCTTTATTGAAAATATCAATCTGCTCCTAAAGACATGTGGTATTGACTGGCAGTTTTTTACGCTAAATGTTAGTCTGCCGCTTGGCATCAGCTTTTATACCTTTCAAATTGTATCATATATCATTGATGTATACCGCGATAAGGTAAAAGCCGACAAATCTTTTGTCAGTCTCGGCGCGTACATATGTATGTTTCCTCAATTGATTGCGGGACCGATTGTCGTGTACTCTGACATTTCCGATGCTTTAAGGGAACGCAAGGTATCCATTGAAAATATTGACCGCGGTCTCAAAACCTTTATTGTTGGACTCGGCTACAAGGTCATTATTGCAAACCGCATCGGCACACTTTGGAATGAAATCTGCACAATTGGGTTTGAAAGCATTTCCACACCGCTTGCATGGCTCGGCGCTTTTGCCTATTCGATGCAGCTTTATTTTGATTTTTGGGGCTATTCGGTTATGGCAATCGGTTTAGGCGATATGCTCGGTTTTTCGATGCCTGAAAATTTCCGGTATCCTTACATAGCAAGGAGTGTAACGGAATTTTGGCGGCGTTGGCATATTACGCTGGGTGCCTGGTTTCGCGAATATGTCTATATTCCGCTTGGCGGAAACCGTAAAGGGGCGCTGCGCACTGTTTTTCACCTGTTTGTTGTGTGGCTTCTTGTCGGTTTTTGGCATGGGGCGGCATGGAATTTTGTTCTTTGGGGACTTTTGATTTTTGTCCTCTTGGTGATTGAAAAAACGATAATGCTTCGGTTTTTAAACAGCAAAAATATATTTGCATGGCTTTTGTCACATTTATATATTCTGCTCTATATTCCCGTGAGCTGGATTGTTTTTGCCATAACCGATTTTTCCGAGCTTCGTGTATATTTATTAAAAATGTTTCCATTTTTTGGCGGTGTGCAGACTGCCCCGCTAACCGATTTTTGGAGACTTCTTGAATTATATGCACCGCTTTTAATAGTAAGTGTTATTTTCTCTGTCAGCTATCCTGAAAAGCTTTTTGAGAAAGTGCGCGACAAAGCGCTTGGAATCCTCATACTGCTTGTGGTATTTTGGTACTCCGTTTACCTGTTGGCAATTGGCATTAACAACCCGTTTTTATACTTTAGATTTTAGATTTATCGGAGGCAGCTTTCCTTATGAGTGACAGAAAAAATTATGCACTCCTTTCATTGATTGTAATATCGGCACTGGTGTTCAGCCTACTTGGAACACGCTGGAATGCTTTATATTATCATAATGCAGACACCTATACCGTTCCAAACATTCCGCTTGTTACGGCGATGAAGGCAATCCATGACGGCACTTATCTTTCGGATCTTTTGGGCAGCAGGACAGTTACGACAGCATCGTTTATCGACAACAACTCCCTGCTCTTTGGCAATATTGCCTTTCGTGTCAGTGAAACCGACCTTTCGGCAGTGGAAATAATGTCCACCAATATCGAAACATACAGCTTTACGACTGCGGATGACAATTATTTCAAAGACGCCTGCTTTATCGGCGACTCCCGTACCGTGGGAATCAGCCAGTATTCCGGCATTGAAAATGCCACCTTTTTGTGTAAGAACTCGCTATCCATTTACGATTATGACAAGAAAAAATTCACCTATGAAGGCGAAAAAAAGACCATACGGGAAATCCTGTCGGATCAGGAATTTTCAAAAATCTATCTTATGGTCGGCATCAACGAGTGCGGTACGGGTACACCTGAAACATTTTTTAAGCAATACAAGGAAGTCGTGGCGGATATCCGGAGCCTTCAGCCAGATGCACTGATTTTCATACAGGGAAATCTGCTTGTAACGGAAAGCAAGTCAAGCGAGGATGAAAATATTACAAATGAAAATATTTCCGCACGAAATAAGCTGATTGCCACGCTCGCCAACCAAAAGGATATTTTTTATATTGACATTAATGAAAGCAGCCTTTGTGCAGACGGTTCATTAATATCGGACTACACATGGGATCAGGTACATATTCGGGCACAATACTATCCGATATGGAAAGATTTTTTACTAAAACATGCTATTGTTATTTAGCCCAAAAATAACGCACGGTATAAAACCATGCGTTATTTTTATTTTACCAAGGCAGCTAACTCGTCGCCATTCCCATTCAGGTCTATCTGTATAACATCTCCTGTCCTGACCTGATCCGCAAGAATCAGCTTTGCCGCCAATGTTTCCACATATTTTTGGATATACCGCTTTAATGGTCTTGCACCATACACCGGATTATACCCATTCTTCACAATATAGTCTTCTGCACGCTCAGTCAATTCAATGGAAAGTTCCCTGTCTGCAAGCCTTTTGTTTAAATCGGCAAGAATCAGCTTGATAATACCGCCAATATTATCCTTTGTGAGCGGTTTAAACAGAATTGTTTCATCCAGCCTGTTTAAAAATTCCGGTCGAAAATGGGCACGCAGCTCGCCCATCACCAGCTCCTGCGCCTGCTCACTGATATTTCCGCGCTCATCAATGCCCTCCAATAAATAATTCGCCCCAATATTGGAAGTCATAATCAATATTGTATTTTTAAAGTCCACCGTGCGCCCCTGAGAATCGGTAATCCGTCCGTCGTCAAGTACCTGTAACAGAATATTAAACACATCCGGATGCGCCTTCTCCACCTCGTCAAACAGCACAACACTATACGGCTTTCTGCGCACTGCCTCCGTCAGCTGTCCGCCCTCGTCATATCCTACATATCCGGGAGGCGCTCCAATCAGCCTTGATACGGAATGCTTTTCCATATACTCACTCATATCAATCCGCACCATATTGGACTCATCGTCAAACAGCGATGCCGCAAGCGCCTTCGCAAGCTCCGTCTTTCCAACACCAGTCGGTCCCAAAAACAGGAACGAGCCAATCGGTTTCTCCGGATCCTTGATGCCAGCTTTAGAACGGATAATCGCTTCCGTAACCTTGGTGACGCCTTCATCCTGCCCTACGACACGCCTGTGAAGCTCTTCGTCAAGGTGGAGTGTCTTGTTGCGCTCGCTCTCATTTAGCTTTGTCACGGGAATTCCCGTCCAGCGTGAGATGATTCTTGCAATCTCCTCCTCGGACACACTCTCATGCACAAGACGCATTTCCCGGGAACCTGCAGCCGCTTCCTCCGCCTCCAGCTGCTTTTTCAGCTGTGGCAGCTTTCCATAGCTTAGCTCCGCCGCTTTCTCAAGATTTCCTTCTCTTTGCGCAATCTGTATCTGATTATTGATTTCTTCAATGTCTTCTCTCAATTTGGAAAGCTTTTCCACGCAGGATTTCTCATTATCCCACTGCGCTTTTCGGTTGTCATACTCCGCCTTCTGCTCCGCAAGCTCCGCCTGTAATGCCTCCAAACGCTCGGCGCTTAACCGATCCTCCTCTTTTTTCAAAGCGGCAACCTCAATCTCCATCTGCATAATCCTTCTTTGCAGCTCGTCAAGCTCTGCCGGCATGGAATCAAGCTCCGTCTTAATCAAGGCACACGCCTCGTCCACCAGGTCTATCGCCTTATCCGGCAGGAAACGATCCGTAATGTATCGGTTCGAGAGCACCGCCGCACTCACAAGGGCATTGTCCATGATTTTTACACCATGGAATACCTCATAGCGCTCTTTTAATCCTCTCAAAATGCTAATCGTGTCCTCAACCGTCGGCTCACTGACCATAACCGGCTGGAACCGCCGCTCAAGCGCCGCGTCCTTTTCAATGTACTGCCTGTACTCATCAAGCGTCGTCGCACCGATACAGTGCAGCTCCCCTCTTGCAAGCATTGGCTTTAGCATGTTTCCCGCATCCATCGCGCCGTCCGTCTTTCCTGCCCCCACAATCGTGTGAAGCTCATCGATAAACAAAATAATCTGTCCGTCGCTGTTTTTCACATCCTCAAGCACAGCCTTTAAACGTTCCTCAAACTCGCCGCGGTACTTTGCACCTGCCACAAGTGCGCCCATATCCAAAGAAAAAATCTTTTTATCCTTCAAGCCCTGGGGCACGTCCCCCCGCACAATACGCTGTGCCAGTCCTTCCACCACAGCCGTTTTTCCTACCCCCGGCTCTCCAATCAGCACCGGATTGTTCTTCGTCTTTCTCGACAAAATCCGAATAATGTTCCGAATTTCATTATCGCGTCCAATCACCGGATCCAGCTTTTGGTTTCTCGCCTTCTCCACCAAGTCCTGACCGTATTTCTCCAACGTATCATACGTTGCCTCAGGATTATCGCTCACAACCTTCTGATTGCCTCTGACCTGCGAAAGCGCCTTTAAAAAACGTTCCCGCGTAATTCCGTATTCCCTGAAAATTTCCTTGATTTCCTTATTCGGATTCTGAAGCATTGCGAGAAACAAATGTTCTACCGAAACATACTCGTCCCCCATGTGTTTTGCCTCATCCTCTGCACTGATTAACACTTTATTCAAATACTGACCGACATAAATCTGTCCACCCTGTACCTTCACGCGCTTTTCAATTGCTTTTCTTGCACGCTCCAAAAAATAGTCTGTATTGATTTCCATCTTCTCCGTCAGCTTCAAAATCAGGCTGTCATCAATCGTTAAAAGCGCATACAGAAGATGCTCCTGTTCCAGTTCCTGATTCCCGTATTCCATTGCAAGCTTTTCACAGGTATTGACTGCTTCAATTGATTTTTGTGTAAACCGCTGAATATTCATATTGCGTTCCTCCCTCTTTTCTTTTTTGTCTTGTTTTATCTGTTCTACATTAAATATAACACCATTTTGCAATTTGTCAATTTAGTTTATACTTTTATTACATTTTTTATTTCAATTTAAGATTTCAAAGAGAGCACAGCATAAAAAGACGGAAATTATGCATAGAATTTTTTATTTTTTGTATCGTTTTTAGACAATATATGCTATAATATATTCGTGTAATTTTTTGCCTGATACGGCATTGAAAGATGGTGTGAATTTATTATGGATGCAGCGACAGCATATTTTCTAAAAAAATATTATCCGCATGTCATCAAATGGTGGTTAGTTTCATATAACCCTGATGTTTTCCGTGTGTGGCCCTCAAAGGCCGAGAAGAAGGAAGCACTCAAAAAAGAACGGCTTCAATTAGAGGCGGAGAAGGAAAAAAGGCTTAGCCTTGAAGCGAATGCTGCCAGCCAAAATGCAAATGACAGTATTGATGCGTCTGCCTATAATGCTACCACAGGTTCTTATTCCGGTCTCTATGGCAAAGGACCCGTTGACGACCAGACAAAAGCTGCCCTGAATGCTATTCTGAGCACATCCAGCAATCAGAATACCGTTGACTCGCTTCTTTCGGGCAGTGAATCTGGAGAGGATGCATCGTCAAAAAAAAAAGAGAGCAGTGATGTAACGCTCTCTCCGGAACACGATGATATCGTGAAGGAGGCAAATGCCATATATGAAAGACTGTTACGGGAAGCAGCCGAAGATGAGGCTAGAAAGCAAGCCGAAATTGAGGCAGTACGACAACAGGTTGAACAGTCATAGGAATCACAAAATGCAGGCTGATTTTACTGCAGCCTGCATTTTTATGCCCATTTTTAATTGCACTTGTTCCGAAGCTCCTCCCAGCGTCTGTCTACTTCCTCCTGAAAACATCCAATCAATTCTTCATTCTCTTTCTTGAAAAGATGTCTAAAACGCCTCTGCGGCTTTAAAAAGTCCTCAATCGGCAGTTTATTCTTCGGCTCATAGCTCAATATCCACTGACCGTCAATTACTTCAAACAACGGCCAATAGCATGTATCAATGGCGAGCTTACAGATATTCATCAGCTCGCTTGTTTCATATCCCCAGCCTCTCGGGCACGGCGACATCACATTTAAGAATGCGGCTCCCGGTGTATAGATTGCCTTCTGCGCCTTGGTATATAAATCCTTAAAGTTGGAGGTAAACGTTGTCTGACCTACATATGGCACATGATGCTCCGCAATAATTGCCGCTAAATCCTTTCGAATCTGTACCTTTCCTGCCGAAGCCCTTCCCGCAGGCGTAGTCGTCGTGTCCGCATACTGCGGCGTTGCAGAGGAGCGCTGTGTTCCGGTGTTCATATATGCACCATTGTCATAACATACATACACCATATCATGACCTCTCTCCATTGCTCCCGAAAGCGATTGAAAACCAATATCATAGGTACCGCCATCACCGCCAAAAGTGATAAACTTATAATTATCTTTGATTTTTCCCTTTTTCTTTAACACATTGTAAGCAGTTTCCACTCCGGAAAGCGTTGCTCCCGCATTCTCAAAGGCATTATGAATATAACTGTCCTCATATGCCGTGTAGGGATACATAAACGAAGAAACCTCAAGACAGCCCGTAGCATTACCAATCACCGCCTTGTCTTCCTCCTTCAACGCCCTGAGCACGTTTCTTACCGTGATTGTTCCACCGCAGCCTGCACACATTCTATGCCCTGGAGCCAAACGCTCCGGCTTACTCATCACTTCCTTGAAATTATATGCTGTCTGTACCATGTACCCTTAAACCTCCATTCTCTTCGGAGGGTTTTACCTCCTGATTCTGCTCACTGCGAAGCCCGATGTAACCGTACATTCCGACAGGCTTATGTGTCCGCGCCATTTCCCCAAGATTCTCATATACCTGCTCAAAATCAGCTACTGTAATATCCCTTCCGCCAAGTCCGTAAAAATAATTCACCGTTTCCGCGCTGCTCTTTGCCTGATAGAGCGCAGCCCTTACCTCTGCACCGAGCGGTCCGCCCGTTGCGGAAAACATCTCGCTCCGGTCCATAATTGCAACAGCCTTTACATGTGCGAGCGCCTTCGCCAGCTCCTCCTCGGGAAACGGACGGAACACTCTGATCTTGATTAATCCCACTTTCTTTCCCGTGGTGCTTCTGATATGCTCAATTGCTGCCTTACATGTTCCGGCTGCCGATCCAATAATCACAACCGCATATTCTGCATCTTCCATTCGATATTCCTCAAAGAAAGCATATTTCCGACCTGTCATTTCCTCGAATTTTTTCGCCACATCCAAAATAACCTGCTTTGCCTCAATCATTGCCTGACGCTGTGCACGCTTTGTTTCCATATAGTAATTTGATACGGCATACGGTCCTACCGCCATCTTCTCATTCGGATTCAACAGATAATGCTCCGGTTCGTATTCACCCACAAACGTCTTCACCTTGTCGTCTTCCACAAGCAGAATATTCTCCACACCATGGCTTGTAATAAATCCGTCCTGGCATACCATCACGGGAAGGTGAACCTTCTCATGCTCCGCAATCGGAAATGCCTGGATAAAGTTGTCATAGACCTCCTGATTGGACTCCGCATAGATTTGTATCCATCCAGTATCCCGCGCGCCCATGCTGTCCGAATGGTCGGCATTAATATTAATCGGACCTGTAAGCGCCCTGTTGACAAGCGCAAGCACAATTGGAAGCCTGTCGGAAGCCGCCACATAAAGCTCCTCCCACATCAGTGCCATTCCACAGGAAGACGTTGCCGTAAGCGCCCGCGCACCTGCCGCGGATGCGCCGATTGTCGCACTCATCGCACTATGCTCACTTTCTACATGAATAAACTCCGTATCAATCTCACCGTTTGCAATATATGTAGCAACATACTGCGGAATCTCCGTAGACGGAGTAATCGGAAACGCCGGCATTACATCAGGATTAATCTGTTTAATCGCATATGCCACCGCTTCATTTCCAGATAAACGTTCTCTGATTGCCATTTATTTCCCCTCCTTCATGCTGATTGCGCCGAATGGGCATACCTTTGCACAAATGCCGCAGCCCTTGCAGTGGTCATAGTCAAAATCCGCTCTTTTTCCTGCGCTCACCGGAATGGATGAATCCGGGCAGACCGGCACACATAAAAGACACTGTTTACATTTTTCCTTCTCAAACACCGGTGTGGAAGTCCTCCATTCCCCGGTACAAAATTCTCTTGCCGTTGCAGCCTCAAAAATCTTATTTCCCTCCGTGATATGTTCCCACGGGCTCTGCTCATTAATTCTGTCCTGTATCTTTTCCATCGTTACCTCCAATTCCTTTTATACAGCCTCATGGAACGCCATCTCAAGCGCCTGCATATTTCCATCTATCACCTCGGGCTTCTTTGCAAACTTATGTTCAAATGATGCTCTCATCTCGCCTAAAAACGCATTCTTATCCATTATCCCTGACACAGCCACCGTCGCCGCAAGCATCGGTGAATTCGGATAATTCTTTCCAAGCGCCTTGATGGAAATCCCCTTCGCATTGACCGTATACACTGCGCCCTCGTAGCCATGCAGCATTGGCAGCAGTTCCTCCTTCGTACGCTCCGAATTAATAATCACTGCACCTTTTTTGCTCAGCCCTTTCGTAACATCAATGCTCTCTAAAAGGCTTTCATCCACCACGACCACATAATCCGGCTCATAAATATTGGAATGAACCGTAATCGGTTCACTGCTGATCCGATTGTACGCCGTAATCGGCGCCCCCATTCGCTCCGGACCGTACTCGGGAAATCCCTGTACATATTTTCCGGTCTTAAATGCCACATCTGCAAGAAGAAGCGCTGCGGTTTTTGCCCCCTGTCCGCCTCTTCCATGCCACCTGATTTCTACTGTATCCTTCATATTAATCCTCCATTTCTGACATCTTTTTTTAAGATTCTTATGGAATCCGCAATAAAATCAAACATGTGTTCATTATCCGCTGTTTCATTTTGCATACACTGCATCGTCACAACCAGTTCCCTGCCTTCATAAATTCCCAATACAAAAGCATTGTAAAACTGATATCCCATCATACTAGACAGATAACGCAGATCTACAAACAAATCGTCCAAAAACTGCCTTTTATCAATCTTAAGACATTCAAATTTCCGCGCATCCTTTGCAAATCCCCTACAATATTCATTCAGCCTTGTTTCCAGCTGCTGCTGTGTCAAACCGTCTGCGCCTCTTGAAACATTAACAATTACTCTCTTATTATCAGAAACAAAGCTGTTCTGAGCAAAAAGCCTTGAGGTCGGTTCCTTTAGGCAGGAAGGTATCATCATCTCAACCCCGTCATCATAAAAACGGTATTTTTCATACTGCATAGCTGCAAAAATCCTCTCTGTCAAATTGATACGGTACAATGCAAACGCTGCCACAATAAACGTGACAGCGTCGTTTTTTATTCTTCCACGCTATAATTAGGCGCCTCTTTTGTAATGTGAATGTCATGCGGATGGCTCTCCCGCAATGCCGCGGCAGAAATCTGCATAAACTTGCCGTTTTCCTTCAGCTCATCAATCGTCTGTGCTCCACAATAGCCCATACCTGAGCGCAAACCACCCATCAGCTGGAATACCGTATCCTCCACATTTCCTTTGTAGGCAACCCGTCCCTCTACACCTTCGGGGACAAGCTTCTTTGCATCCGTTTGGAAATAACGGTCCTTACTTCCGTTCTCCATCGCTGCAATAGAACCCATACCTCTATATACCTTATATTTTCTTCCCTGAAACAGTTCAAATGTTCCCGGGCTCTCCTCGCAGCCCGCAAAAATACTGCCCATCATGCAGACATTTCCGCCCGCCGCAATTGCCTTTGTCATATCACCGGAATACTTAATGCCTCCATCTGCAATAATAGGAATACCATGCTCTTTTGCGACTGCATAAGAATCCATAATTGCAGTAATCTGCGGCACTCCGATACCTGCTACAATACGTGTCGTACAAATGGAACCGGGACCTATGCCGACCTTTACCGCGTCTGCACCCGCTTCAATCAATGCCCTGGTACCCTCTCCAGTTGCGACATTCCCCGCAATCACCTGCAAATCAGGAAATGCTTCCTTAATCATTCTCAGACTTTTGAGCACATTCTCCGAATGTCCGTGCGCACTGTCAAGCACAATCACATCAACCTTTGCACCTACCAAAGCTTCCACACGCTCCAGCACGTTTGCGGTAATCCCAACACCTGCCCCGCACAACAGTCTTCCCTGGGAATCCTTTGCAGCCAAAGGATATTTGATTGTCTTTTCAATGTCCTTTATCGTAATCAGACCTTTGAGGTTGTAATCCTTGTCTACAATAGGAAGTTTTTCTTTTCTCGCCTCCGCAAGAATTTTCTTTGCTTCCTCAAGTGTAATGCCTTCCCTCGCCGTAACAAGTCCCTCTGACGTCATGGACTCTTTCACTTTCTTTGTGTAATCCGTTTCGAATTTGAGATCGCGGTTTGTGATAATGCCGACAAGCTTTCTGCCTTCTGTAATCGGCACACCGGAGATTCTGAATTTTGCCATCAGCGCATCGGCATCGGCAAGTGTATGTTCAGGAGTCAGTGAAAATGGATCTGTGATCACCCCGTTTTCGGAGCGTTTTACTTTGTCTACCTCATCAGCCTGTTCTTCAATCGACATGTTTTTGTGAATAATACCAATACCGCCCTGTCTTGCCATCGCAATCGCCATTCTATGCTCTGTTACGGTATCCATTCCCGCACTCATCATGGGGATATTCAACTTGATTTTCTTTGTCAGCCACGTGGTAAGATCAACCTGATTCGGTATTACCTGTGAATAGCTTGGTACTAAAAGTACATCGTCAAATGTGATTCCTTTGCCAATTATCTGACCCATTTTTTTTCCTCCTATGAAATGAATAAGTGAACAAATTGATTCGAAAATATTTTTAAAATTATACTAAAGCGCACACAGCTTGTCAAGCATAAAATTTTTTCCGGACAATACAGCACTATTCCATGTAAACCTTGCGCGGAGCCACCGCTTTCACGGTCTTTGCAAAATCATCATCCAGGTTGAGCAAAAAGCATTGGTTCCCCTCATAATACACCATGTAAAGCTTTTGGTCAGGAAGATCCTGTCCGGCGCTCAAATCCGTTGTTTTCACCTGCCTGTTTTTATAGTAAGCAAGCTGTCCTGAATTGTGCGGGGCCATCATCTCAATCTTGTTCACATCCAAAACCGCGGCGCGTTTTCTTCTTGTCTTAGCCATAACCTTGTCCACCGTAATTTCCTTGTCAAGATAAAGGTACTCAAACTCAACGTCCGTCCACTGGAACACAAAATAATCAAAAACGCCAAGCGCGACAACTGCTATGAAAACAATCAGATTTCCTGAAAGTGTCAGTAATGCCAGCAGCACTGTAGGTACAACACATACAATCCGCATAACCGTTCCCTGAATTCCCCGTTCCTTTTTTACCAGCAATTCCTTGTAGCTATCATTCATGTTTGTAATCATATCCTTCCTTATATTAATACATTTTAATATCTCTTATATCTTAGAATAAATCACCTTATTATGCAAGCCTTTCCCTTTCTTTTAAAAAAATCTTTTAGAAAATTTTTATTGACATTGTGCCTTCATAGAATATATCATTTTTTATATGTAAAAACAACTGCAAAGAAATGGAGAACCTTCATGGATGTTTATAATAAAAACCGTGACAAAAACCAATCCCTGTCCGATGAAATCAAGGAACAGAACGCAAAACTTAAAAACGCCCCCTTAAAGGACAGGCTTTTATATTTTAAGGACTATTATTTAATGACTACCATTATCGTGATTGCAATCTGCATTTTTGTATTTTCCCTTGCGTATACCATGATCACCGCACCGCGTGACACCGCCTTTGGTGCATTTTTCTACAACGACACCGGAGATTCATCAGACACCGGACTGATTGATAAGTTCGTAGAGTATATGGAAATTGACACTTCCAAACAGAATGCCTATATTGACTCCAGCATGACCTATTCCGCAGATTTTTCTGACCTTGATGCTTACGCAGGGCTCGAAAAAGCAATGGCTTCCATTACGGCAAATGATGTTGATGTGATTGTTGGTGATACGGATACTATTGATTACTTCACGAAATGCGACTGCTTAGGCAACCTAACAACGATCCTTCCTGAGAATCTGCTGGAAACCTATCAGGACCGGTTTTATTTTGCCGAAACGGGCAGTGGAGAACGCATTCCTGTCGGTATCCATGTTTCTGACGCCCCAAAATTAAATGAATATCACTATTATGAAGGCAAGAAACCTGTGTTCAGTTTTATTATAAACTCTGACAAAACAGAGAATGCCATCGCATTTCTGAACTATATTTATATGGAGGATTAGCAGTCCCCGTCTATCGAATCAAAAAGAAAACCGCACATCCGCGCGGCTTTCTTTTTGATTTTATTATTCCTTCCAAATAAGCTTTCTCCACTGCTCAATCTGTTCTTCCGTCATAAATCCGTTTGAGGTACCGACAAAGCTAATCTTATAGGATACAAACAACAACGCATTTTTAATTGCATCCCTTGCGTCCTTTGTCTTTACATAATAATGCAAAAACGCTGAAAAAATAGCATTTCCTGCTCCCACTGTATTCACAACGTCATAAGTCTTTACGGGCTTATATTCAATCACACTGTTATCCTCTCTTATATAAAGAATAACACCTTGCGATCCCATGCCCATGATAATGATTTCCGGATCGTATTTTTTCCTGCACTCATTAATGCAGTCATACGGATCGCCTTCCAAATCATCATCACTTATGTAAACAATATCCGCAGCCGCTAAAAAGTCTGCCTTGTTTGCAATTTTTTCCGCACGCATGCTTCTTACATTCAATGCAAGCGGTTTCTTATATTGTTTTGCAAGCGCTAACAGTGGTCGGCAAAAATTACAGTTTGATATGAGCACCATATCCTTGTCCTGAATCTGTCTTTCAAATAAGTCAAGATCATACTCTACGGTTCTGATATCCTTTACGTCTTCAAATACCTGCTTTTTACCACTTGATTTATAAAGCACTACCGCTGTCGGCATACCGTCAAGCTTCTGCAGTACATAATCCGTGCTCAGATTTACGTCATTCTTTTCAAGATATGCATGGATCTGCGTTCTTGACATGTTTTTTGCCACCATACTCATAAAATCCACTTCATCGCCAAGCCAACGAAGCGCTATTGCCTCATTAAATCCGGCGCCTCCAATATCCGTATTGATTGTTTCTGGTATACTTTCAAATTCTTTATACGGCAGTGGAAGGTCATCCACCTTTACAATTGTTTCAAACTGCACAAAACCTGCTACCAAAAATTTACTCATTACACATCACCATCCTTTCAGAAACTGCCATATCTCATTGTCGAAGTCTTAATCATATGAGGGCGTCTTCTTAATTAAATATATTATATCATATTTATCAAAAATATTATATATATTTGCTAAATATTTATCAAATTTTACCGAAGTCCTATGATTTCTCTCTTTTCCTGCCCTATATTCCCCTGTGACATATCACGCACCAAATCTATGTACATCTTAATCTCCCGATACACCGTATCCGGATCAGATCCTTGTTTTTCATGTGCAATACCGTCAATGCTAAACGCCAGTATCCTTTTAATGCGTTCTCGCCTCGCCCTGTCTGATATGTTCTCAATCTCTGCACTTTTTAAAAGACTGTCCATGCGTTGCCGGTATAACTGCCTTACATCCGCTGTTTTTTGCATTACCGTTTCGTCACTCTCATACTCTGCTGTCTTTAAAAACTCCAGCATATATGGATAGCTTTTTCTTACCCGTGTCTTAACATGCTCAATCTGACGTACCATCTCAAAATAATCCGTCACACTCTCATCCACCACGGTCGAAAGCTCAAGCATCATATATTTTACACTGTAATCATACACAAATACATAGATTCCCTCTTTCGATCCAAAATAGTGAAACCAAAGTCCCTTGCTCACACCGACCGCCTTTACCATATCGTCCGTAGCGGCATGCTTGTATCCGTTTTTTGCAAATACTTCAATTGCCCCGTTTATCATCTTGTCCTGCTTTTCTCTTGCAAGATCAAAAAACTTTTCGTTCATTCAAACCTCCATTTTATATCATTGACTTTTTCAGTCGATTAATACATATCTTAACATACTCCCACAAGGGTTTCAAGAACGAAAAATTTATTTTAAAAAATCTTTTTTTACATATTCTCTTTTATTTTCCATAAAATAGTATTAAAATATAAAGGTATATACAGGGGCATATCCTATGCTCCATGATCATATGCATCAAATACACAACTGCAACATGAAAGGAGAATTACCAATGGCAAAAAAACTAGGCAAGCTCGCATTATTTGGTGCGCTGGCAGGAGCCGCTGCTGCAGGAACTTATTATTATCTTCAAAAGAAAAATGCCGCTCCGGCTGATGATTTTGACGATTTTGATGATTTTGATGATTTTGATGAGGATTTGGATGACGACTTTTTTGATGATTCAACAAGCAATAAATCTCATCCACATATCCCCATTGACCTTGACAATGCCAAAGAGAAAATCGGTGAAAAGGTCATAGAGACACTTGATAAGACAAAAGAAAAACTGGAACAGCTCAATGTGCCGGAAAAAATTGACAGGGCAAAGGAAATCATAAGTGACCGCATATCGCCTGCTGCCCCCACTGAAACGGAATACACGGAAATGGATATGAGCACTTCATCATCTGCCGCATATTCCGATACAAACGAAACCGATCATTCCGATAATACATCCGCGACAGAAGAATTTTTTGATGACTCCAAAAATATATAAATTTTATAAAATTTTGAATCATAAAAAGAACGCATATTTTTTGCACTGCAAAAAATATGCGTTCTTTTATTGGCTTCTAATCAAACAAAAACTGCGCCAGCTCCTCCACGTTCGTGAAGTACACATCACTGTTATGCTTCATAAACTCCCGAATCTCTGCCACGTCATTCGCCCAGCCCGCTCCCACAAAAAACGCACCAAACGCCCGTGCCATGTCAAAGCCAGGCTTCAAATCATCTACCATGACCATATCCGAAGGCGCTAAAGCATACCGCTTCGCAATCTGCTCCAACGCATACGTGCTTGGCTTTCGAAACTCAGGCGGGCACTCCCATCCAAAAATCAAATCCGGCTCGGGCAGATGATTCGCCGCATAATCCCGCTTAATGTTAAAATCATACGAGTGCGAAACAACACAGACAATGCCGCCCTGCGCTTTCTGGCGTTCAATAATTTCCCGCATTCCGTCATATACGTTTGGAACATGCTTCTCCACGTAGTCACGCCAAAGACCGACCTCTGTCTCCAGCTCTTCGTCCGTCATACCAAGCTTCCCCATGCAGTATTCCGTAAAGCCCGGGTGAAAATTCTCACGGAAATAATCCTCAAGCGATATGGTCACACCGGGACGAAGAACCTTCAGCGCCTCCAAAAACGCAGGGTGGTGAATCGTTGCAGTGCTGTTCACCACCGTGTCATCGTGGTCAAGTATCAGACATTTGTATTTCATGTTTTCTTCCAACCTTTCATGCTATGCAAAAAACGTCATCCTTGCGTTCTCTTTACACTTTTTTGGGCAGGACAAACGAGCTTTTCAGTGACACAATCCGGTTAAACACAAGCGCATCCGGCTTTGAATCGTGGCAGTCCACATTGAAAAAGCCCTGCCGTACAAACTGAAAACTCTCATACGCCTTTGCGTCCTTTAACGCAGGCTCAACATAGCATTCCTTTAAGATCGTCAGCGAATTCGGATTTAAGTTCAGCGAACCGTCCTCGTTGTACACGCCCTTCTCCTCGTCAATCAGGTTCTCATACAGTCTGACCTCCGCCTTCACCGCAAACGGTGCAGGCACCCAGTGAATGGTTCCCTTGACCTTTCTCCCCGTAAAACCACTGCCCTGCTTTGTTTCAGGGTCATACGTACAGTGCGCCACCGTCACGTTTCCGTTCCCGTCCTTCTCATAGCTGACACACTTTACAAAATAAGCGCTCATCAAGCGGACCTCGTTGCCCGGAAAAAGCCGGAAATACTTCTTTGGCGGCTCCTCCATAAAGTCCTCGCGGTCAATATAAAGCTCCCGGCAGAACGGAACCTGTCTTGTGCCAAGCGACTCGTTTTCCAAATTATTGGGGACTTCAAGGTACTCCACCTGCCCCTCGGGATAATTGTCAATCACAAGTTTAATCGGGTCAAGCGCCGCCATCATCCTAGGCTTTTTCAGCTTCAAATCTTCCCGGATACAATACTCCAGCATCGCGTAATCAGTCGAAGAATTTGCCTTGCTCACACCGCAAAGCTCCACAAAACGCTGAATGGACTCCGGCGTAAATCCACGCCTTCTAAGCGCTGCAATCGAAACAAGACGCGGGTCGTCCCAGCCGTCCACAATCCCGTCCTGTACAAGCTTTTTAATATAGCGCTTTCCGGTCACCACGTTTGTGAGATACATCTTCGCCTGCTCAATCTGACGTGGCGGATTCGGAAACTCTAACTCACGCACCACCCAGTCATAAAGCGGTCTGTGATCCTCAAACTCCAGCGTACAGATCGAATGCGTAATTCCCTCGATCGCGTCCTCGATCGGATGCGCAAAGTCATACATCGGATAAATGCACCATTTGTCACCCGTATTGTGGTGCGTCATATGCGCCACGCGGTAAATCACGGGGTCTCTCATATTAATGTTGGGCGAGCTCATATCAATACGGGCACGCAGCACCTTCTCACCGTCCGCGTACTTCCCGTTTTTCATCTCCTCGAACAACCGCAGGTTTTCCTCTACGGAGCGCGCAGCCGAAGGATCCTCCTTTCCCGGCTCGGTAAACGAACCGCGGTACGTCTTAATTTCTTCCGCCGAAAGGTCGGACACATATGCCTTGCCCTTCTGAATCAGCTTTACGGCGCATTCGTACATTTGTTCAAAATAGTCAGAAGCAAAAAACAGCCTGTCCTCCCAGTCTGCGCCAAGCCATGCCACGTCCGCCTTGATAGACTCGACAAACTCAATATCCTCCTTTGTCGGGTTCGTATCGTCAAAGCGCATGTTGAACTTGCCGCCGTACTGCTTTGCCAAATTGTAGTTTACAAGAATCGCCTTCGCATGACCGATATGAAGGTACCCGTTCGGCTCGGGCGGAAACCGCGTGTGTACAGTGTTATACACCCCCTCCGCAAGGTCCTTGTCAATCATCTGCTCGATAAAATTCCTCGAAACGACTTCCTTTTCCCCTTCCGCCGCTTCGTTTTTATTCATTTCTGGTTCACTCATTTTTATAGTTACGCTCCTTTCAAAGTCTGCAAGTTTGAGCTTTAAAGCACAAACTTGTTAGTTGAAAATTTATTTTCAACTTTTCTCCTCATTTCCGGTATTCTTTACAATATCTCCTATTGTAATATATCGGAAGCGTGTTTGTAAAGGTTAATTCCGGCAAAAGAAAAATACCTTATTTATATTATCAAGCATAAATAAGGTATTTTCTTTTACCGTTTCTCAATGACTTTATCAATCAGCCCATATGCAAGCGCCTCGTTTGCAGACATGTAATTGTCGCGCTCCGTATCCTCCCTGATTTGCTCTGCTGACTTCCCCGTATTCTGCGCCAAAATACGGTTCAGCCGCTCCTTACTTTTTTGCATATGCTCCGACACGATTTGAATGTCCGTCGCCTGCCCCTGCACGCCGTTGCCGTGGATTGCAGGCTGATGAATCATAATCTGCGCATTTGCAAGCGCAATACGTTTTCCTTTCGCGCCGCCCGCAAGCAAAAACGCACCGAAGCTTGCCGCAAGCCCGATACAGATTGTGGAAACGTCGCACTTAACATACTGCATCGTATCATAAATGGCAAAGCCTGCCGTCACCGAACCGCCCGGACTGTTGATATAAAGCTGAATATCCTTCCCAGGGTCCTGCGCCTCCAAAAACAGCATCTGCGCCACAATCAGGCTCGCCGTTGTATTGCTGACCTCCTCACCCAAAAAGATAATCCGGTCCGACAAAAGCCGTGAAAAAATATCGTAGCTGCGCTCGCCGCGGCTCGTCTGTTCCACCACGTAAGGGATTGTGCTCATGCCGCCATCCCTCCAATCCCCGCACAGCTTTGCACGTCAAAACGTCCCCGTTTACGGTATACCTGCGGCGTACACAGATACCGGCTCCGAAAGGCAAGCGTAAATGCCTGCTGTGAATTGTAATGCGCCTCATAAGCGATTTCAACAATCGGCTTGTTTGTTTCCACTAACTGTCTTGCCGCCAAATCCAGCCTGCACCGCTGAATATATTTTCCAATCGTATCCCCCGTCTGCTGCGCAAACGTTCTCGCAAGATAAAACTTGGAATAATGCAGGTTATCCGCAAGCGCCTCCAGCGATAAATCCCCGTCCAAATGCGCCGCAACATAATCCGCAATTCCCTTTACAATCTTATCATCTTTCATAGCAAACCGCTCCCTTCTTTTCTCCAGTATAACACATCCGCCAAGATTCGTCTTAATAGAAATTGCCCTGTTTCCAATCTTATTTTACCCAATCAGGAACATACCACTCTAATCGTAGTTCCTACATCTGCCACCCATACCGCACACTGATTTCAACCGCCTGCTGCACCGCCGCCAGCACAAACGCAAAAACCGTCAGCACAAACGTCAGCACAATCCCGACCTTATCATAAACAAACTCCCCGCTCTTCCTTGCATTCGCAAGCAAAATCTCCAAGCCAAGCAGAATAAAAATCACAGGCCACAGCTTACAGATCCATCCATACTCCATCACGCCGAAAAAAATCTGCGCCAAATACAACACTCCAATTGCAACCATCGTCACGCCAAGCGTGATTGTTCCGACTCTATGCGTCATGTAAATCATCTCCCTTCCCCGCCTGCTCCTCGATGAGCTGCTGCTCCAATGCCTTCTTCTTTCCCCGAATCAGAATCACGCCAAGATAAATCATCAGGAATGCAAAGATAACCTGCGGCACCGACCGCGTAATCTGATTCCAAAGGTACGTCGGAACATGCAGCATGTCAAGCACCATAAAAACCATACCATTCATAAAGTTCCACAAAACCGACACGCCGATAAAAATCAGTGCCCACGCCAAAATCGTTCTGCCCTTCTTCGGCTCAATCTGCCCGAATAAATTCCAGTCAAACAGCAAACTATCCTCCTGCGCATAAAACTCCTCGTCACTCAGCCCCGCCAAATTATGCACATGGAAAAAACTGTACGCCCAAATCACCGGAATCGGAAGCATCAATATCCAAATATTCAGAAATGCACCCAAAAAACTAAACCCAAAAAACAACGTCATCAGCGTTATCCCCTGCTTCATAAATCCCATGTACATCTCCCCCGCTCCCGGAACAAGCGAACATAAAAACCGTAAAAAACCATTCTTTTTACTCATAAAAACCTCCATTTTTTTCCAATATCATTTTCATTACACCATTTCCCTTATCACCCAAAGCCGCATTACTGCCAAGCCCCGTCAGTACCCTGCCAAAGTCTTCTGTTTACCTGCTCCAGCATATCAGAAAAGGCATCGCTCAAACGTTCCTTGTCCGCATCCTGCGTCCACACATCGTTTTGCTCAATCGCAGATTGCAGTGCCGGATGACTAATAACGCCAAACAGAAAAATTGCCGTTGCAACCGCCGCCGCAGTCTTTAACCCGTAAAGCAGCAATTCCACCCTGACGGAAGCCTTGGTCATCTGCCGTGCCGCCTGTGTCTGTATCCTGCCGCTCTTTTCCATAATTTCGCTTTTCATCCTGCACGGCGCCTGCAAAAGCCTTTCCGCCTCCGTTTCCGCAATCAAACATGCCAGTTCATAATCCGTCATCTGCCTCATAGGTCATTCCTCCTTTCCCTGTATCCCGCTTTTTGGTATAGCTTCCGCAGCATTCCCTTTGCGCGGTATACCTGCGTCTGCACGGTTTTTTCGTTGCGTCCCAATGCATCTGCAATCTCACCGACACTCATCTCCCGATAAAAATACTTCTCGGCAATCTCGTCATACGGCGGTTTCAGCATCTTGCAGCATCGTTTTAATTCTTCCAAGACAAACTTCTGCATGTAACATGCCTCACACGTATTATCTGTTTCCTGTGTCTGCGGCTGTTTTGCAAAAAATGTGTCCTCTGTCGGCACTTCGCCTCTTGCACTTTTCTTTTGATAATCCAAACATTTGTTTGTCGCAATACGCGCAAGCCATGCTTTTTCATTTGTTCCGTCAAATTTTGAGAAATTTTTGTATGCGGATAAAAACGTATCCTGCGTCAAGTCTTCCGCGTCAAAATAATTGCCGGTAAATTTATAACAAATGCTGAATATCAGATTTTGATACGTATCAATACAATACGACAAATATTCCTGATCGTTAATTTGATCCGCCTCCCCCTTTTTGACTGTTTTTGTAATCCCGATATCGTCTTACATACTATAGAACGATTTGCCATTTCATTTTTCTTCAAAAAATAAAAATTTATAAATTTTTTTGCTCCTCTCCTCAAAAAGCAACCGCCGAACAGAATGATGCCAATAAAAGAAAAGCGTTTATCACCGCAAATCCGTGATAAACGCATATTTCTCATCCTAATGTTCCAGCGTTTCCTCCTGCAGCCGGTCAAACTCCGCCATGCACTCGTCTACCGTAGCACCGTTTAAAAGCTCCCGCACGATAAGGCAGGTATTTCCCCACTGCTCCAGTTTCATATTCGCATTGGCGCCAAGGACATAAACATTCTCATTAATGCGGTCATTGAGCGGCTTTAACGCGGGAATACACTCCACCTCCACATTCTTTGACGGTGAAATCACCTTGTTGGTTTCCGAGTAAACCTGCAGCGCCTCATCGGAAACCATCACGTCCAAAGTACGCATCGCGTCCTCTGCATGCTCGGCATTTGCACCGACCGCAAATCCGGTCATCGGCATCACCGGCATCTGCCCGCGGCTGCTCGGAAAGCCAATCACCAACATGTTAAAATCCGGATTGCCATAAGCAGTCTCCGTGTTTGCGGCGCCCCAGTATGCCATGACAATCGGCGTTTTCTGTGCCAAAAAGTCCGGTCCCTCCCCGTCGATTGCCTCACTCACATAAGCTTTCTTTGCATCAATATATCCACAGTCAATCAGTTCCTGAAGAAATTCAAAGCCGGGACGCATATAATCGCTGTACTTGCGTTCTCCGCTGTTGAGCGCCGCAATTTCGGCTTCCGTATTTCCCCCATTATACAAATCCGCATATGCCTGAGCTAGAACAAACGTTTCCAGCCACCAACGGTTTGCGCCGACTGGCGTTTCAATCCCGTTTTCCTGAAATACCCGGCAACACTCCAAAAAGTCCTCCGGCGTTTCGGGCAGCTCAAGATTGTATTGGTCAAACATATCTTTGTTGATAAATAACCCGTATGCAACAACCTCCTGCGGAATCGCCACCAGCTTACCGTTTACGACATTTGCCGTCTTTACGACGTCCCGCAGATTTTTGGCGCTCTCAAGCCCCGATAAATCCATCAGCTTTCCCTCTTCACCCAAAATCTGAATCACGTCCGGATTGAGCAGGTACAAATCGTCCATATCGTTGCGCGCCCTGTCAAGCGCCACCTCGTCGTATGTTTTATCCTGATAATTTTCCGCCGTATAAGTAATATAATCCACGGAAACGCCTAGCGCCTCCTCCGCCATAACAACCGTTTTATCCGACGCGCTCCTTGCTACGTTATCGACATCCGGCTGCGTTTTCTCCATCGGACTAAACATTCTGACAGTGCTTTTGCTGTCCTCATCAGAGGAAACCAAATTATTTCCAAGCTTTGGTGCGCCAGTGCAGGCTGTCATAAGAACTACAACTGCTCCCGCAAGACAAACTGCCGCAAATGGTCTGATACTGCTTTTCTTCATTCTGTTATTCCTTTCTATGCACGCATTGTTTTATGACTTTCCTTAATAAAGTAATATCAATCGGCTTTGCCAAATGAATATTCATTCCGGCGGCAAGCGCCTCCTTTTCATCTTCCGCAAACGCATTTGCCGTCATGGCAATAATCGGTATTTCCTTGGCATCTTCACGTTTTAACGCCCTGATTGCCCTTGTCGCATCATAGCCGTTCATCACCGGCATCTGAACATCCATTAAAATCGCGTCAAACGTCCCTTGCGCGGCAGCTTCAAAGCACTCCACGGCAAGCTTGCCGTTTTCAACAATCTCGCAGTCTGCTCCTTCTATTGACAAAATTTCCCGCAAAATCTCCGCATTAATCTCATTGTCCTCCGCAGCAAGAAAACGCATTCCCTCAAGATTTTCATGTTCAACCGGCTCCTGCGGGACTGCTCCGTCTTTCTTTGCCTGCATTTGCGAAATTTTTTCCTCAAACGCGGATACAAAAAACGGTTTAGAAAGCGCCCCCGTATTTTTTATGCAAAGAGCGTCTTCCATTCCCTCAAATCCGCGCGCCGTCAAAAACAAAATCGGCACGGTATCCGGCAGTGTTTTCCTGATCTCTTCCGCAATCCAAACAGCATTGCATTCCGGCGTATCCCAATCCAGCAAAACAGCGTCATATCCCTCTTTGCCGCGGCCACAATCCGCAACCAGACACATAGCCTCTTCCCTGTCAAATGCCGTATGGACCGTAATCCCTACGTCTTTCATCAGCATCTGAATATTTTTTCCGCTCTCCGCATTGCCGCTCACCGCCAAAACACGCGCAATGCCGCTTTCCTCCCAAAAGCGTTTGTATTTTTGCTCCTGGGGAATGCGCAGTTCCAAGTCGACCCGAAAAAGGCTTCCTTGATTGACCTCGCTAGACACATCAATCGTTCCGCCCATAAGTTCCACGATGTTTTTGGTTATCGCCATGCCAAGACCTGTACCCTGAACCTTGTTGGTAGTACTGTTTTCCGCTCTTGTAAACGCGTCAAAAATAGTCGCCAGGTACTCTTTCGTCATGCCGTACCCGTTATCCTCAACCTCGATGCGGATATGCTCATACTGGCTGGAACGCTGCTTTAATCCGATGATTCGAAACCAGATATTGCCTCCCTGCGGCGTATATTTTACGGCATTGGAAAGAAGATTCAGCAAGATTTGATTAATCCTTGTTTCATCTCCCTGAAGATATTCATGTGCAATATTTGTGACCTCAATTTCGAATGTCTGTTCTTTTGCATTTGCCATCGGACGGATAATGGCATCTACGGATGACACCAAATCATTTAACGTAAACTCCTCAATCGCAAGCACGACTTTTCCGCTCTCAATCTTGGAAACATCCAAAATATCGTTAATCAGACCTAGCAGATGCTGCCCCGATGCCATAATCTTTTTTGTATATTCCCGCACCTTTTCGGGATTCTCCGCATCTTTTTCGAGCAACGTTGCAAAGCCCAAAACCGCGTTCATTGGCGTACGGATGTCATGTGACATGTTGGATAAAAACATCGTTTTGGAATTGCTTGCCGCCTGTGCTGTCTGCAACGCCTCCGCCAGCTGCCTGTTGTGAATTTCCCGTTCCGCTTCCCGTTCTTTTCTAAGCCTATTGTGCTGCCTGTGATTCAAGTAATATAAAAGACAGCACAAAAAGAATGAAATCAGCATTACAACAACAACGACAAAAATATTATGGTTGACCGTCCGCCCCTCCTGCTGTATCGCCTCTATCGGCACATAACCAATCAGATAAATCGTGCCGTTATTAACCGACCACATATAAATCAAGGAGCTTTTCCCCCGAATATCATGATAGAACATCATATTCTTTCCGTTTTTTACGCAATCGGAAACTTCCGCCTGCAAGTCGTTCTCCAATATATCATTTGCCCTAAAAAAGTCTTCCAAATTCAAATGCCCCGCGCTGCGCTCTCCCATTCCTTTTGGTTTGAGTACCATCCGCTGGCTCTCGGCATCCATAATATAGAGCATTGCTTTCTCATCATAAAAACCATTTGGAAGAGATTTGTCAAGCGAATCATATACATACTCAACATAAAGCGCACCGATTTCCTGCCCGTCTTTTTCCACCGGACATTTCATTGTATATGCCCATGTACCCATATAGTTCATATAAGAGCGGGAAACCAAAAGCCCGTCAATTGCTCCGCCTGCGGAAAAGTCCAGCCCTTCCTCGGAAAACGTTTCTCCCGTGTTGGAAATGCCCTCCGTTTCCCCCGCACGGATCAATGATATTTTTACCATCGTCTGATTTTTACTGTAAGAGGCTATGTATTCCTTAGGATTATCTGCCACTGCAGCCTTCTGCGCCATAAGCTTCTGAAACTCTGCTTCCTTATTTAAAATTGCCTCAATTGTGCATTCAATCAAATCCAAGCTTTCGCTTAGATTCTGAATTGCCGATGCGGACATCTCCAACGAAATTTTCCGTGCTACCGAAAAAACGACCGCGCCTAAAATACAAAACACCAAGATAATGGATAAAAGCAAGGAAACTCCTTGGTCCGCTCTGTTTTTTTTCTGTTTCCTTTTCATATGAATCACCATTCCACTGCAAAATTACTGCTTATCATACAATTTTGTTAAAAAAATGATGCGGTTATATATCTTCGGTTCCTACTACTCTCCTAATATATAACCGCATACTTTATTATACTCTATTCTTAAATTTTGTGTCAATATTCTGTCGAAATAGAAAAACGATTAATCTTTAATCAAGAAACTGATGCAGCACTGAAATAAAGATATCCATGTCAAGCGGCTTTGCGATATGGGCATTCATCCCATTCTTAATCGCCGCCTCTTTATCCTCCTCCAATGCATTTGCCGTCATGGCAATAATTGGTAAATTTTTAACATCCTTTCTAGGCATGCTTCGAATGGTTCTCGTCGCCTCATAACCATCCATAATCGGCATCTGCACATCCATTAATATAACATCGTAATAATATTCTTCCGACTTGCTCACCATCGAAACTGCATCCGTTCCATCCGGCGCCGTTTCTACAACAAAACCTGCCTCCGTCAAAATCACTTCTGCAATCTCACGGTTTAACTCAATATCCTCCACCAAAAGAACACGCTTTCCGCCAAAATCTTCCAGCGTCCATGAAGCGGCCGCCTCACTGTCCTTGTCTGTCAGATTATTTGCCGCAAGCAGCGCAGACTTCAAATCAGACATAAACAATGGTTTCGCACAGAATGCCGTAATCCCCGCAGCCTTTGCCTCATCCTCAATATCCGTCCAGTCATACGCCGTCAGAATAATAATCGGCGCCTCGTCCCCAACCATCTTACGGATTTTTCTTGCCGTTTCCACGCCGCTAAGTTCCGGCATTTGCCAGTCTATAATATAAGTATGGTACGAATCGCCCTCTTCATACGCAATTTTTGCACGATATGCCGCCTCTCTGCCAGAAGTCGTCCACTCAGAGCGCATGCCAATCTTTTTCAGCATCTTGCTCACACTGTCACACACGTTAAAATCGTCGTCCACAACCAAGGCACGCAGACCATGCAGCTCATGCAGCTGCTCTGCATTCTTTTCCACATCCTGCAATTGCAGCGTCAGCTCCACCGTAAAAGTACTTCCCTTTCCTGCCTCACTCTCAACGGTAATCGTACCGTTCATCATTTCAACAATATTCTTCGTGATCGCCATGCCAAGTCCTGTACCCTGAATGCCGGACTGCGTAACGGTCACCTCGCGTTCAAACGGCTCAAAGATATGCTGCACAAACTCCGGCGACATGCCGATACCGTTATCCTTAATGATAAACACATAATCGCCATACCCGTGACGGAATGTGGTCTTCTGCATAATCCGGAACGTCACCGTTCCCCCTGCCGGCGTATATTTTACGGCATTACTCAAGAGATTGATAAACACCTGATTTAATTTCAGCGAATCCGCAATTACATCCTCGTTTGCAACCTCAAACGTATCAATAAACAGCTCTAACTGTTTTGCTTTCACCTGTGGCTGAATGATATTGACAAGATTGTGCATCAGCTCGGAGATATTACACTCCTGCTCTTTAATCTGCACTCTTCCGCTCTCAATCCTGCTCATGTCGAGAATATCGTTAATTAGACTAAGCAAATGATTGCTGGAAGAGAGCACTTTCTGTAAGCAGTCGCGCACCTGATCCTTATTGTCAATATGGCTTGCCGCAATTGTCGCAAATCCGATAATTGCATTCATCGGTGTACGGATATCATGCGACATATTGGAAAGAAACGTTGTTTTCGCCTTGTTCGCATGCTGTGCCTGCATCAGCGCATCCTGCAATGCCTGTGTCTGCTCCCGCTGCTTTTGCACCTGTTCCGTAATCTCCTTGGATACAACCATAACCATAATGTCATCCGTATCGTAATCCTTTGTCATAATAAAGGATTGGCGAACACACGTTTGTTCGTCCTCGGAAATATTCGCCCAATAATCCACATCCACTTCCGCATCTCCTTGCTCGAAGCGTTCCTTTAAATGTGCAATATTGACGACACTTCTATAGTCTTCTTCGGATTCCTCCAGCACAAATGACTTCCATTTCTCAAAACACTCAGACGCTTTACACGGCGCTTTTAGTCCGGCTCTCTCCAAAAGCGATATTTCCTGTCCGTCAATCTCACATACAATATCATTTTCAATCCAATCCTGCGTCAGATTAAATTCATACGTACAAAATGCATTGGACGTAATCGCAATACGGTACTGACGTTCCTTGCGAGCCGCAAGCGCCATTTCCGCCTGAATACGCAATTCTTTTTCCTTAACTTCCGTAATATTCTGCCGGATAATAAGAACCTTGACCGCCCTGCCCTCTTTGCGCTCCAAACAGATAATATTCATATGCTCCCACTCCAAACGTCCGTCACGCATTACATGACATTCAAAGCGCAAGTCACTATGCTTTGCAAGCGCCTCAACAATTGCATCCCGATGGATCTGTTTCGCAAATTCCTCACGCTCACTCTCATCTTTCTGAATGGAACTTAAATACTTCCGTAAATTTTCGTAATCCCCCTTAACCGCAAGATTCGCATCCTCAGGTCTTGTTCCTGACAAATACTGATAGGTATCCTCTTCAAAATCAGCCATCGCAAAACGCGGGAATAAGGTACTGACACCGCTGATAATGTATCCCATTTCCCTGTTTTCCACTTTCAGCAGCTTCTTTTCACGTCCGGCACGAATCACCAAAATTATGACATAAATAGCAAACAGCGCAATCAGCATTGCTTCCAATTGAATGCCGACAATATTTTCGTCCCGAATCATCCATTGAGTTACACTTTTCGGAAAGGTCTGTACCAAAAAATACTTACTGTCCGGAAGCGATACGACACAGATGTTATCCGTCTTGCTCTCTGAAGAACAGATAAACGCTCCCGTTGTGTCATTTGTAAAGGCTTCTCCCACTTCCCTTGCCGTTTCCGTATCAATCACACCGTTTTTTGTCAGCATTTCCAAAAGATTGTCATCACTTTCCATGCCGTTGGAGCTCGCAACAATTTTGGCATCCGGCATACATAAATACACATCCGCCGCCTCACCAAAATACGTCGTAGCAAGCATATCCTTCAAATACTCTTCCGCTAAATACGTACCGCGCAGCACACCGATAATTTCCCCCTGATAACGCACGGGGGCATAAAAGCTGACCATTGTTTCATCAAAAAAGTCGGAATCAAATACAACTGTAATTCCGCTTTCCCCTTTCATGCCATTAATATAATATGTATGTTTATCCGCCTCCGAAGTCCGTCCGTCAGAAGCAAAATTGCGACCGTTTATATCTGTAAAAATACAGGCGTCAAACATTGAGTTTTCTTCCAAATCCCGGATAATCTGCGGACTGACCGACGGTTCCGTCAGCCTTTCTCCTATAAAATACGTATACGTCTTTATTAAATCCAGCGCATTATTTAATTCTTCATTAATCTTAACTGCCATCTGCCACGCGGAATCTGCCGCATAGTTTTTATTTCGCTCTTCGATCCGAACCTTGTTTTGTATTGTATACCACTGGAATAAAATAACAATCGCAATCAAAAGAACAATAACGGATATAACCTCCTGTAACGATTTCTTTCCTTTCATTTATAAAACTTCCTCCTCAATCAGTACATCTTCTTCGTATCAGTCGGTATTTCCGTCATTACGAAAACGATATTTAACATCATTATACTACTGGTATATCTAAAAATCAATCATTGCCTTAGTCCATTTCATACACTGAAAATGTCTTGTTTTCATCATACCCAATTCTCATTAAATACGCAATCAGAATTAAAAAAATATCTGTTTCAATTATTTTCCATTTTTACCATACAAAAAACGCCTATCCTATGTGAGCTTTTCACAAAGGATAAGCGGTTCTGTTCGTTTATCAATTCTTTTAATAAATCTTTGTGAGTTCCCCAACAATCCCATACCGTTTTTTAAAGGTTTCAATCTCTGTGGCATTTCTTACCAGCATTACTTCCTCAAAACCTCCCGTATGAACATTCTGAAACCCCGCCACCTGTTCCCCGGTGCAAATACTGCACCGCAACACCGGCTTTTGATTCTCTACATCATATGCAATCTTTTCCGTCTTTTTAATAAACAATCCCACTACTGCACCTCTCTTTGTTCCAATGCCAGAACATATCACGCCTCATAACCTTTGCAGACATCCACCCACTTGACAAAACCGGAATATTCCTCCAGCTTCGGAATCGTAAGTTCAATCGCACTGTTTGCACTTCCACAGGCGGGAAAAACTGTTTCAAACCGCTTCAGCGACACATCCAGGTAAACCGTCACACCCTCATTTACCGCAAACGGACAGACACCGCCTACGGCATGTCCAACCATCAGTTCCACCTCCTGCGGCGAGAGCATCTTTGCCTTGGTGCCAAACTGCACCTTGTATTTGTGATTGTCAATTTTGGCATCTCCGGCAGCTACAATCAACACCGCATGACCATCCACCATAAAAGAGAGCGTCTTCGCAATTCTCTGCGGCGCACAATGCAGCGCCGCAGCCGCAAGCTCCACCGTTGCACTTGACACAGCAAATTCCTGAATATTTTTTTCCATCCCATATTTCTTGAAATATACTTTCACTTTCTCGATTGACATTTTCTTTTCCTCTCTTAATTGCTGTATCATAAATTTCTATATTCTTAACAACGAAAAGCAAACCCGTTTAACCGCAAAATAAGGATATTAAGACAATATCTATCCTAATATCCCTATTCCATGCGGATAACAGGAGTCGAACCTGCACGGTCGCCCACTGGAACCTAAATATACAGATTGCCGTTTTTTCCATGTTTTCCGTTGTTTTTGAGTATTAAATACTCTACTGAACATTATTATTTTATATTAAATAATGCTGTCTTATGCTAATAAATGCTGTCACTATTGCTGTCAAAATTGCTGTCATATTTCTAACCTTTTATTGCTTCAGTTATTATATCCTTTTATTGGAAAATAATCAATACTCAAAATAATCATAGTTATTCTATATAAATACTATGATTATTTGTCGTTTGAAATACTTTCTTCTAATATAAAGATTAACACACGTAGTAGAAAAATGCCTATTTCCATTCTGTTCCCTCCTTTCAGATAAATAAAAGAACACCTACCCAAAGCGGATACGTGTTCTTTTAATTTTAAGCTGTTTATTCAGTTTTCTTTTTAATGATATACTTACTTATTTCCATTCACCGACTTTATCCAAAGTGCGTGCCCACCCTTTCCGAATGCCACTTTCAACCTGCCTGTCAGAAAGCGCGTCTACATCAAAAGCATGGATAAATTCGTTTCGGTCTTCGTTGTTATACTTATAGTTTGACAATACAAGTTCAACTTCCATTATATCACCATC
>CAJTSD010000009.1:72042-81682 GCA_910578795.1 uncultured Lachnospiraceae bacterium | reverse complement strand
TTTTGAATATAATGGATGTTAATTATATTCGTGGTTTGAAGGATACCATTTGTAATTATTATAAGTGCGGAATAATTGTTGATGAAAAAGAACGGTTCTTGTTGAGCGATCAATATGTTTCTACTGTAGCATTGATGTATAAAAATAGATTTTCAAATGCTTCAAATCGACAAATAGGTATGAAAGAAACAATGATCTTGATACCATTAACATCAAAGTTTTATATTGTTTTTTATAACGGAAGAATTCCTTCTTATATTGGAGAAAATGTGTTTTCTGTATTAAATGATGATAGCGTTGACGAAATAAATAATGTGATATTTCAAAATTCTTACGTGAAATGTGTTGGAAAAAGTGAAAGTGAATTAGAGCGAGTTAAGAGCGTGCCTATTGAATCATATAGTCCAATAAAATGTATAATGAAATATAGCGATGGAAGCATTCAGGACAGGATAATAAAAAGGGAAGTCTTTTTATATGATGAAGATAAAGATATGAATGCACATTCTTATGAATATATGTCTACATATGTTAAAGATATAAAAGGTAAATTAGGGAGAAATGATGTCTGCGTTTGTGGAAGTGGAATTAAGTATAAAAAGTGTTGTATGAAGAAGTATGAAACTGCTGCTCGGATATTAAGAGAAACGCAAAATCCGAAAATACAAAATTATACGATTCCGGGAGTTTGGGTTACAGAGGATTCTATATTAGAATATCAGGGACCACAGGAAAAAATGACTAATAGGCACGATAAGGGTGTAATAGAAAAGATATTTGAAATGACAGAAAGTGATACTCAAAATCCTTAGTAGTAAGAATTTTCATTTTACTACTAATTTTACTACTAACAGGTAGTAATAACTTGCTAAAATATGCTCTGATTTGCAACATTTGTTCGTTTCAGAGCAAGGTATAAGATATCCGGGAACCCTAGCAAAACAGGGCATTCTTGGGCAAAACAAGGAGTTTGAAAACAATGATAAAAATACTTTTCGTGTGCCACGGCAATATCTGCCGCAGCACAATGGCAGAAAGCGTTATGACATATTTGGTAAAGGAAAAACACTTAGAAGCTTCCTTTTCCATTCATTCTGCTGCCACAAGCCGCGAGGAAATCGGAAATACACCGCATTATGGCACGGTCGGAAAATTGAAAGAAATGCAAATTCCTCTTGTTCCCCACCGCGCCGTACAAATGACTGCCGCGGACTATGGTAACTATGATTATCTTATCGGCATGGATGCCGCCAACATTCGGAACATGACAAGAATTGCCGGCGGTGACAGTGACAAAAAAATATACAAGCTCCTCACCTTTGCGGGAAGCGGACGGGATGTTGCAGATCCGTGGTATACCGGTGATTTTGATGCTACTTATAAGGATGTTTTAAAAGGATGCAGCGCTCTTTTGGAATACATTTTAAAAAATGATTATGATTAAATTTAGATTGTATGGCAGTCTTATGCAAAAAGATTTTTTATTGACAGCGTTTTTATATGGATTTATAATTATATTGTATACAATAACTAAATTTATAGGAAGAATAGGTAGCATATATGAAGAACCCCTTTTACTGCAAATTGCATAGTAAAAAAGGAATTACTACAGGAGTACTTTGTGCAGTCCTGATTTTTATGCTACTTGTGTGTTTTTTTAACAGAAATACGGCGTATGCAAGGGACATTACGCGTGTAGAGATAGCATTTAGTGAGGAAGAGCTTGCATATATTGCGCAGGAGAAGGACATTAGGCTTGTAAATTTTGTGACTAGGGCGCCTGTTTCTTATGAAGAGGATGGTGAACTGCAAGGCATTGTTGTGGATATTATGAAGTGGATTGAAACCAATACAGGACTTCATTTCACTTATTTGGAGCTTCCAGTTGGCGCGAATCCGGTTGATTATATTACGCAGGGAAATGCAGATGCGGCATCCGGTGTACTGGCTTATGGAGAAAATCTGAATAATTCTGATATTATGCTTACAAATCCTGTCTTTATCTGTGATGTAGCGCTTGTGGCAAAAAGGGGCGCTATTATTGATATGAGTAAATCCTTAAAGGTACTTGTACCGAAAGGCTACCATATGGGCTACCAGTATTTAATTGATACATATCCAAATTATGATGTGCAATACGCAGATAACATGGAAGCTGCTTTGAAGGCGCTTCAAAAAGGTAGGGCAGACCTGGTATTCCAAAATGTGTATGTGATGGATGAATATTTAAAAAGACCTTCTTACAGTGATTTGATGTTATATAATAGCTCTGTAATGCAGGAGAAGCTTGTGTGCGCGGTTGTGGCTGATGAGGATCCGATTCTCGTAGATATTATAAATAAAGCGCTTTTGGCGATGCCAGAAGAGTATACACGTCAATTGATTGTGGATTATACGATTACAAGAATGTATTATCCTACTATTTCGGAGCAGATTGCAAATAATCCAATACTATTTATTGCAATTGTTGTAATTATACTTGTACTTATTGTAATTGTGATTCTGTCAGCGAGGCTTTTAAGCCGTAGCAAAATGATGCGTTTGATGTCCAAAAACGAGGAGTATCTTAAAAATATTACAAACAATATTCATGGCGGTCTTGTGATTATCACGAAGAAAGACGATTTTCGGGTTACTTATGCCAATGACCGCTTTTGGAATGTGGTGAGCGGCGAAAGAAACATGATGCCAAAAACGGACAGCCTCTTTTTGGACTTTGTCTGTGACGAGGATAAAAATAAGGTGGCGGATGGACTGAAACGGGCGTGGACGGGCGGAGAGATGATTGAGCTTAAGTTTAATATGAAAGATGGCAACAAGAAAAAAACCATTTTATTAAACGGAACACGCAATAACGACTCGAATGGTCAACGAAACATCACCTGTGTGCTGATTGATTTTAGCAGGGAACAGATGCTCAAAGAGGCTCTCGAAGATGAAAAAGAGATGTACCGCATTTTTATGGAGGACTCGAGAGACGTTGTATTTTATGGTGACATTAAGACGAACGAGTATATATGGCCGCCGTTTTATAAGGAGCGTTTTGGGATTGAGCCGCCAAGGCAGATTGCGGATGGCAATGAGCAGGAGGCGTTTGGAACCGTCATTGTACAGGAGGACTTAACGCTTTTTGTAACAGCATTAGAAGCGTTAAAGATCGGCAAAAAACAGCCAGAGTTTCGGATGCGTTTAAAGACGGCGGACGGCAGGAACCGGTGGCATAAGGTAAAGCTAAGTTGTATGGAAAAGAATGGAACCGTTTACCGGATTCTTTGCAGAATGACCGATATTGATAATGAAGTGAACCACATGAAACGGTTAAGCGACGCGTCCATGCGGGACAAGCTGACAGGGCTTTATAATAAAAATGCATTTTATACACTGGTCAAAAAATTTATGGCGGAGGGCGGGAAAAAGGGGATTCTTCTGTTCTTTGACCTTGATAATTTTAAAAATGTTAATGACCAAATGGGTCATTTAGCTGGCGACGAAATTCTGATGGGTGTGGCAGGCAGCATGAGACATATTTTTCGCAGTGATGATATTGTCGCGCGTTTTGGCGGAGATGAATTTATTATTTTTGTTAAGGATAGTGATGAAAGGATTGCGGCAGACAAGATACAGTGTCTGCGGGAAGAAATCATGCGCATCAAAGAGGAGTGCGGTGCGGAACATACAGGGCTTTCCGCATGTGTCGGCGTGAGCATGTATCCCGACGATGCAAAGGACGTGGAACAGCTTGTGGCAAAAGCAGATGATGCCATGTACTATGTAAAACAGCATGGAAAAAACGGATATGCGTTTTATAAAGATGTCAAAAATATGGTTGACAAATAAAACGGGAATGTTTATAATCACGTTATAGCAAAAAGCTGTGAAGGGAAAAAGTAGCTTTTGCGCAAACCTACAGAAAGCAGTCGGCTGATGAGAGACGCAGGGGAACGCATTTGTGAATACCTCCTAGAGCTGCACACCGAAATCAGAGAATTGAGAGTAGGCTGTGACGGGGTGCCCAAACGTTATATTGGGAGGAGTATCGGATTGGTTTTTGACAAAGAATCCCGTACTTACTGAGGCGCAGAATGTGAGTTCTGCGTGAATAAAGGTGGTAACACGTGGTGAAATAACCTCGTCCTTTGAATGAAACAATTCAGGGACGGGTTTTTTTGTACCTTAAAGTAAAACGCGCCCTGTGAAATAAAACATGATGATGCAGATAGGAGGAAAACAAAATGCAGTTGTATGAAGAATTGGTGGCAAGGGGCTTGATTGCACAGGTAACGGACGAAAAGGAGATTAAGGAGCTGATTAATTCCGGAAAGGCGGTCTTTTATATCGGCTTTGACCCGACGGCGGACAGCCTGCATGTGGGACATTTTATGGCACTGTGTCTGATGAAACGTCTTCAGATGGGGGGGAACAGACCGATTGTGCTTCTTGGAGGTGCTACGGGAATGATTGGAGACCCGACGGGAAAGACGGATATGCGGCAGATGCTCACAAAAGAGGATATTGCGCATAATATCGAGTGTTTTAAAAAGCAGATGAGCCGTTTTATCGAGTTTGGCGAGGATAAGGCGATTATGGTCAATAACGGCGACTGGCTTTTGGACTTAAATTATGTCGAGCTGTTAAGGGAGGTCGGACCTCATTTCAGTGTGAACAGAATGCTTGCGGCGGAATGTTACAAGCAGCGCATGGAGCGGGGTCTTAGTTTCCTGGAGTTTAATTATATGATTATGCAGAGCTATGACTTTTTGGAGCTGTTTCAGCGTTATGGATGCAATATGCAGTTTGGCGGCGACGACCAGTGGAGCAACATGCTTGGCGGCACGGAATTAATCCGCCGCAAGCTTGGGAAGGACGCGTATGCGATGACGATTAACCTGCTGCTCAATTCCGAGGGGAAGAAAATGGGCAAGACGGAGTCGGGTGCGGTTTGGCTTGACCCTGAAAAGACATCGCCGTACGAGTTTTACCAGTACTGGAGAAATGTCGCTGATGCAGATGTGATTAAGTGCATCAAAATGCTGACGTTTCTTCCGATTGAGGAAATTGAGCCGATGGAGAAATGGGAGGGCAGTGAGCTGAATAAGGCTAAGGAAATTCTTGCGTTTGAGTTGACGCAGCTTGTGCACGGCACGGAAGAAGCGAATAAGGCGCAGGAGGCTGCAAAGGCACTGTTTGCAGGCGGTGCAAATTCGGAGAATATGCCGAAAACGACACTTGCGGATACGGATTTTACGGACGGCGTGATTGACATTCTCTCGATTTTGGTAAAGGCGGGGATGACCGCATCAAAGTCTGAGGCAAGGCGTGCAGTCGAACAGGGCGGCGTGTCCGTAAACGGTGAGAAGGTGACTGACGCGAAGGCTGTTTATGCGAAAGCAGCATTTGAGGATGAGTTCGTGGTTAAGAAAGGAAAGAAGAGTTTTCAGAAGATTTGTCTGTAAACTGCATTGTATGGTAAAACAGAAATAAGGATGGCTTTCTGTTCACAGTGGTAAGACAGAAAGCCATTTTTAATTTTCAGAGCAACAGCGTATAGTATTTAAGGCGTCGCCGCCGGGCGACGCTGTTTAGACCTGATAAATCTCCATATCATCATGATAAAGCTGAATAATCCGCTGGATACGCTCTGTCGGTGTTGATATGATTTCCATAGAGAGGTCGTGGTTCATAAAGTTGATGATGGACGCCAAAAACTTACTCATATCCGCCTCCATATAGTAAGGCTTTGTCAGAAGCTCAGGCGGACGGTAGCTTAAATTGGTTGTGATAACCTTGTCAAACACGCCGTCCTCATATGCCTTATCAAAAGCGGCAAGCCCGTTTGTAAATAGTCCGAAGGTCGTGCAGATAAACACGCGCTTTGCCTTCATTGCCTTTAACTGTCTTGAGGTATCAATCATACTGTCACCGGAGGAAATCATGTCGTCAATAATGATAATGTCCTTCCCTTCAATATCATTCCCCAAAAATTCATGCGCGACAATCGGGTTTTTTCCACCGACAATCGTTGAATAGTCACGGCGTTTGTAAAACATACCCGTGTCGGCGCCGATTACACTGGAAAAATAAATTGCACGGTCAAGTGCGCCCTCATCAGGAGAAATGACAATAATGTGATCTTTGTCCAGCACCAAATCCTTTTCGGAGCGCAAGAGCGCGCGCGTAAACTGGTAGTGCGCGGTAAAATTGTCAAATCCGGTCAGCGGGGCGGCATTTTGGATGCGCGGATCGTGAGCGTCAAATGTAATGAAATTGCTGACACCCATATTTGAAAGCTCCTCAAACGCGTATGCGCAGTCAAGACTTTCCCTTCCCGAACGTCTGTGCTGTCGACCTTCATACAAAAAGGGCATAATGACATTGACACGGTGCGCTTTGCCGTTCGTTGCAGCAATCACGCGCTTTAAATCCTGATAATGGTCATCAGGGGACATATGGTTTACATAACCTTGCATTTTGTAGGTCAGGCTGTGGTTACACACATCAACAAGGATAAACAAATCCTTACCGCGGACGGTTTCCGCCAAAACAGCCTTTCCTTCCCCGCTGTTAAAGCGCGGTGTAGAAAAGCGAAACAGATAATTGTTTTCCACATATCCCTGAAACGCAGGATCATTGGTATATGCATTTTTTTCTCTGTGGCGGTAATCAACAAGATAGTCATTTACCTTACTGCCAAGCTCTGCTGCGCTGTCCAAAACCATAAGCTTTAGGGGCGCTACGGGCAGTGCATTCTTAAGTTCATCTAAATGGGGCATTTTTTTCGTTCCTTTCTTTCTAGTTCCATATATTTATATTTTATAACATTCAGGTAGTGACACGTCAAGAAATTTCTAGTATAATGAGCGTGGTTCGTATCATAAAACAAGGAAATATAAAGGAATTTTGGAATGAAAAAGCAGCATTTGCATGTCATACAGACCGTGGAACCGGGAAGTATTGCCGAAGAACTCGAAATTGAGGCGGGCGATACGCTTCTTGAAATCAACGGAAACAAAATTGAGGATATTTTTGATTACCAGTATTACACGCAGGACGAGTATATTGAGGTGTTAATCCGCAAAAAGTCGGGCGAGGAGTGGCTTTTGGAAATTGATAAGGATTATGATGAGGATTTGGGGATTTCCTTTGAAAACGGGCTGATGGACGATTACCGCTCCTGTCACAACAAATGCATTTTCTGCTTTATCGACCAAATGCCCAAGGGAATGCGGGAAACGCTTTATTTTAAAGACGACGATTCCAGGCTTTCCTTTTTGCAGGGAAATTATGTGACACTCACCAATATGTCGGACGATGATATTGCACGCATTATCAAATACAACCTTTCGCCGATTAATGTGTCGTTCCAAACCACCAACCCAGAGCTTCGCTGTAAAATGCTCAATAACCGCTTTGCGGGGGAGGCACTGGAAAAAGCATGGCGGCTTGCTAAGGCGGGCATTACCATGAACGGGCAGATTGTGCTGTGCAAGGGGGTCAATGACGGCAAGGAGTTAGAGCGCAGCATTCGGGATTTATCGCGGTATTTGCCTAATCTTGAGAGTGTGTCGGTTGTTCCGGTAGGGCTTTCCAAGTACAGGGACGGACTTTATCCGTTAGAGCCGTTTACGAAGGAGGACGCAAAAGAGGTGCTTGGCATAATACACAGGTGGCAGGAGAAGCTTTTTCCAAAGTACGGTCTGCATTTTGTCCATGCAAGTGACGAGTGGTATATTTTGGCGCAGGAGGAGCTGCCCGAGGAGGCGCGCTATGACGGATACTTGCAGCTGGAAAACGGTGTCGGTATGATACGGTTGTTGCTCGATGAGTTTGCACAGGCGTTTGCGGAGGCAAAAGAGGACAGGCAGCGGATTGCGGCAATGGGAGAGCATAGTTGTTCGATTGCAACGGGAAGACTTGCCTATCCGTTTGTCAAAGAGATGGCGGACGCGCTTATGGCGGCGTTTGAAACCGTTAAAATCAGCGTATATGCAATACGAAACGATTTTTTCGGGGAATTGATAACGGTGTCGGGACTGTTGACCGGACAGGACCTGAAAGCGCAGCTTATGGGACAGGATTTAGGGGAGCGGCTGCTTTTGCCGCAGAATGTTTTAAAGAGCGGAGAAAGCGTGTTTCTTGACGATATGACGGTCAAAGAGCTTGAAAAAGCTTTACAAGTTCCGGTAGATATTGTAAAATCAAGCGGAAAGGATTTTGTTGACACAATATTATATTTGAACGATTAGAAACGGAGTTTATGGAATGGAAAAGAGCAGTAAGAAACCGATTGTCGCTGTTGTCGGTCGTCCCAACGTGGGAAAATCCACGTTGTTTAATGCGCTTGCGGGGGAGAAAATATCGATTGTCAAGGATACTCCCGGCATTACAAGAGACAGGATTTATGCGGACATCAGCTGGCTGAATTGGAACTTTACGTTGATTGATACAGGCGGTATTGAGCCGGACAGCAAGGACATTATTCTCTCGCAGATGCGGGAGCAGGCACAGATTGCGATTGATACGGCGGATGTGATTATTTTTCTTGTGGACGTGAAGCAGGGACTTGTAGACGCCGATGCAAAGGTTGCGGACATGCTTAGGCGCAGCCATAAGCCGGTCGTGCTTGTGGTAAACAAGGTTGATAGCTTTGCAAAGTATGAGGCGGATGTCTACGAGTTTTACAATTTGGGTATCGGTGAGCCACATGCGGTTTCTGCGGCAAACAAGCTGGGTTTTGGCGAAATGTTGGATGCCGTAACGGATTTGTTTGACAAAGATGCGGTTGAGGCGCAGGAGGACGACCGACCGCGCATTGCGATTGTTGGAAAACCGAATGTAGGAAAATCTTCTATTATTAATAAGATTACAGGCGAGAACCGGGTTATTGTTTCTGAGATTGCCGGAACGACAAGAGATGCGATTGACACGGAAATCCAGTATCATGGCAGGGAGTATATCTTTATTGATACGGCTGGACTGCGCAGAAAGAATAAAATCAAGGAAGAGCTGGAGCGGTTTATGATTATCCGTACGGTCAGTGCGGTAGAGCGCGCGGATGTGGTGATTTTAATGATTGACGCGACGGAAGGCGTGACAGAGCAGGACGCAAAGATTGCGGGCATTGCGCATGACAGAGGCAAAGGGATTATCGTGGCGGTCAACAAGTGGGACGCGATTGAGAAGGACGACAAGACAATTTACCGTTTTACGGAGAAAATTAGAAATACGCTTTCGTTTATGACATATGCGGAGATTGTCTTTATTTCAGCGGTTACGGGACAAAGAATCGGTAAGCTGTTTGAAACGATTGACATGGTGATTGAAAACCAGTCCCTGCGTATTTCGACTGGTGTAGTCAATGAGATTGTCACGGAGGCAGTGGCGCTTCAGCAGCCGCCTTCGGATAAGGGAAAACGGCTGAAGATTTTTTATACGACGCAGGCAGGCGTTAAGCCGCCGACGTTTGTCGTGTTTGTCAATGATAAGGAGCTGATGCATTTTTCATACACCCGATACCTTGAGAATAAGATTCGGGAGGCGTTTGGCTTTAAGGGAACACCACTGAAATTTATTATCAGGGAACGCAAGGATGAAAAATAAATTTTTATCCTCGGATGAAAAATAAATTTTTATCCTCGGATGA